>NZ_CP076412.1:1200000-1804572 GCF_021173085.1 Ralstonia wenshanensis | reverse complement strand
GGGCGCCGGTACGGGTACTGCGGCGACTGCCGGTGCCGCACGTGACACCACCTCCCCCACCACCGCAGGCAAGACGATGCGCGGCTTGGGCGTGGGCAAGGCAGGCGCGACTTCCGGCTGCGCGGTCGGCTCGATAACCGGCGCGGTGGGCAGCGTTTCCGCCTCGGGCAGTGCTTCGAGAATGGGGACGACTTCAGCTTCAACTAGCGGTTCGGCAACCTGCGGATCTGGTGTCGTCGTTACGGCGGGCGCCATCAGCCCGCGCAGTTCGGCCAGGAGCGCTTCCGCCTCCTGGCGCACGGCGTCCAGGTCGACGATGTGGGGTTCTGCAACGGCGGCTTGCGCTTCCACCAACTCCGGCACAGCAGGCTCTGCCACTACAACGGGCTCGCTTGGCGGCGTGGCCTGCGTCACAGGTGCCGCGGATGCTGGTGCTGACACCCTCGCCTGCGTCTGCAGACCCAGTTGCGGTTGATGGAACGGGCTGCTGACGATGGTGGCACGCGGTTTGGGGCGTGCCGGAGGCGCCTGCGGCGAAGTGGGTACTGCGACGGGTGGCGCGGCCTTCGCGCTTGCGGGCGCCTCTGCGGGCGTGCCCTTCTTTGCATCGATCAGTGGCCAGATCTCGCCCGGCTGCGGCGGCGAGGGGCGCGTTCGCGGGGGTGGCTGCCACGCGGGCTGGCGCCGCGCAGAAACGGCTTCGATGCCGCGGTGACGCACGGCCGGCTGAGCAGCGCCGGTGTTACCGCTCCAACGCGCCTCCCCTGCCCCGCCAAGACCAAGCGCGGTCGGTTTCAAGCCATCGTCAACGGGCTCGTCGTGGCGGGTGTCTGGCTCGGCAGACGTCTCGGCATCAGCCGTGCGGCGGCGGTTGAACACTTGGCCCCACGATCGGCCGAACACCATGGGCGCGACCCAGATCAGCACGCCCAGCATCAGCAGGAACGCACCTGTCCAGCCCAGCATGTGCGAGAAGAGCGACGACACCGCGCGTCCGGCAGCACCGCCAGCCTTGTCCTGCGGGTCGGCGCCAGACGTCAGGGCTTCAAGCGCGGCGCTGGCGCTCAGCGCGACGAGCGTCACCAGCCAGAGCCGCACGGTGCCCCGGCCTTTCAGAAAATCCCGCTCCCCCGCCAGCGCGCGCGTTACATACCGCCAAACCAAGGGCAGCAGCCACACGGTGGAAATGCCAAACCAGCCAAGCACCATTTCAAACGCCATCTACAAATGCCAGGCCGCGATTGTAGCGGTGCGCGCCACCGCGATGAGAATCGCCCGACCGAAAAACACCGGGCCGGGCGTTCTCGCAACACGTTTCAGCGCAGCGTGCCCGATGCAGTGGCGCGTGCGCTGCTTGCGCTGCGCGAGGCCTCGATCAGCAGGATGATCATCAGGATGGTGCCGGCCAGCGCAAACACCGCATAACCGATGTTGCTGCCTTCAATGGCGAACAGCGACGGCGAGTAGCTCTGCCCCGTGCAGATCATCGTGCCGGCCGTCATGCCCGTGTAATGCATGCCGCAGACGGCCACGCCCATGATGAGCGCCGCGCCGAACTGCTGACCGCGTGTCTTGACGGTTGTTGCCAGCCACAGTGCGACCATCGACACCAGCACTGCAATCAAGGCCGAGACACCCATGATGGAGATGTCCCAGTCGAAATTGCTGTTGGTGTGCACAGCGGCCATGCCGGTGTAGTGCATCACCGCCACGCCCAGGCCGGTCAGCACGCCACCCTCGGCGACGTTTCGCATGCGGTTGCCCGTGGTGCGCGATGCAATGACGAGGCCGCCAGCGGCAAACACCATCACCACCACGAGCGACACCAGGGTCATGAAGAGATCGAACTCGATCCGGACCGGTGTCCGGTAGGCCGCCATGCCAATGAAATGCATCGACCAGACGGCACCGCCGCCGAGCGCCACGCTGGCGCACACGAGCCTGTCCATGTCGATGGCACCGTTCTTGTTGCGCACGCGCCTGGACCATCGCAAGCCCACATACGCCCCCGCCACCGAGATCAGATACGACAGCCCCACCAGCAGCCAGTCGTACGCATAGGGCACGACCGCGCCCGGCACCGCAGAAAAGCCGTTGAACATGACACACCCTCCCGTTGGGATACCAAAAGACCGCCGGATTGCCGGGCGGTATCGGCCGACTGCCCCCCGATTTCTGGGCAGCCACGTTTTCGTTATCGTGTGGCTGGAAAATTGGCCTCGATTCGGGCCTTGGTGGGCAAGTATGGCGACGAGTGATTGCCCGGCCAATTACCTGATCTAGGTAACTTTGGGTCCACTTTGGGCCCAGGCCCCTCGCTTGCTTGCGCTATGGGAAATGCGTTTCTCAGGAGGCCCCATGTCGCTCATCGTCGCTGCCCGTTTCGACACGTTTGAACGCGCCGAAGGCGCCGCGCGTGCGCTGTTCGCCCAGCGCTTTTCCGAGGACGATGTGAACGTCTTCTTCGTCAACCCATCCGGCCAGCACGCGGCGTTTCCCATTGGCGGCGACCGCAACGCCGACCCGGGTGCTGCGCGTGCCCATGCAGGCGCGGGCAAGGGCATGGCGATTGGCGCCGCCATTGGCGCCGTCGCCGGGGTGGTGCTGCTGCTTGCGCTGCACGTGGCCGTGCTTTTCTCGGTGGTGGCGGCCGGGGTGGGCGCCTATATCGGCTCGCTGGCGGGTGCGATGTTCGCAACACGCGACGAGCCCAATCCTGCGCAGCCACCCGACGCCACATTGCGCACACGCCATTCCGGCGTGCTGCTTGCAGTGCGCGTGACATCCGACCGGGAAGCTGAAGCCGCGCGCATTCTGTCCAGCACCGGCGGGATGGATGTCGAAGAAGCCGCGGGCCGCTGGCGCAACGGCGAATGGGTCGACTTCGACCCACTCAGCCCGGCCAAGCTCAACCCGACGATTGCTCAGCGGGCCGCCTGACGGACGGCCTTTGCAGTTGCGGTTCAGGCAGCCGTGCTGGTTGCCGTGCCGCTCGGCTGCACCGGCACCGGACGCGCCTGGTTGTCGTTGAGCATGGTCCACACGAGGATGGCCGCCACGATGTCGAACACGGCCAGCGCCACGAACAGCGGGTTGTAGCCGATGGTCGTTGCCAGCGTGCCGACCGCCAGCGAAAAGAGCATGCCGCCCATGTAGCCCGACATGCCCGCCAGCCCCACGGCCGTGCCGACTTCATGCTTGCCGAACATGTCGGACGTGAGCGTGTAGAGCGCGCCAGAGAGCGTCTGGTGCGCAAAGCCGCCCACGCAGAACAGCGCAATCGCCGTGTAGGGGCTCGTCGCCAGACCAATGCAAGCCGGGCCGATCATGCACAGACAGCCCGTCACCATCACCAGCTTGCGCGACGTCACAAGCGATACCGAGAATCGCTTCTGGAACCATGGCGCCAGATAGCCGCCCAGCACGCAGCCCACGTCCGCCGCCAGGAACGGCAGCCACGCAAACAGGGCAATTTCCTTCAGGTTCATATGGCGCTCGGTGGCCATATAAAGCGGAATCCAATAATTGAACGTCTGCCACGCCGGCTCCGACAGAAAGCGCGGAATGGCGATACCCCAGAACCGTCGCCCGCTGACGATCTTGCCCCATGAAGGCTTGGGCACGTTGGCGGTGTCATCCGGCGTTTCCTGGCCGGCGCGGATGTAGTCACGCTCTTCTTCCGACAGGCGATGGTGCTTGGCCGGCACGCGATACAACAGGAACCACAGCACGCTCCACACCAGCCCGATCCCACCGATCACGGCAAAGGCAAAACGCCAGTTGCCGTGCAAAATGCACCAGACCACCAGCGGAGGCGCCACAACCGCGCCCACGGACGAGCCGATGTTGAACCAGCCGGTTGCAATCGACCGCTCCTTGGCCGGGAACCACTCTGCCGTTGCCCGCAGCGCCGACGGGAAACCCGCCGCTTCCGTCATCCCCAGCATCGCCCGGAACGCGGCCAGCGACAGCCAGCTTCCCGCCGTACTGTGCAGCAGGCAGACCACCGACCACGCCGCTGCAAACAGCGCAAAACCCAGCTTGGTGCCCAGCACGTCAAGCACGTAGCCCGCCACCGGCTGCATCACCATGTAGGCCGCCTGGAATGCCGCGACGATATAGCCGTACTGCTGCGTGCTGATGTTCAGCACCTTGTTCACTTCGGGCGCCGCCACGGCCAGCGCATTGCGGGCCAGGTAGTTCATGATCAGTCCGCTGAGTACCAGGACGATGATCCACCAGCGCAAGCCTTTGATGGGTTTCATGTGTTGTCTCCTAAGAGCCCCGGTTTGTTCTTATGTGCGGGGCGTATTGCAGGTTCAGAGGTGCAAGACGGGTTCGGGCAATCCGGTCACGCCCGGGCGCACTGCAAACGTGGCCCCCGAGAGCGGGTCGTCGCCGATCAGGATCGACGTCACGAACAAAGTATCCAGCCCAGGCCCGCCGAACGCGCACATGGCAGGTTTGGACGTGGGAATGGCGATACTGCGATCGAGACGACCGTCCGGCGTGAAACGATGCACAAACCCCGCATCGTTGCCGCAGATCCAGTAGCAACCGTCGGCGTCAACCGCGGCGCCGTCGGGGCGGCCCGGGTACGCATTCATGTCGATGAAGACGCGGCGGTTGTGCGGCGTGCCGCTGTCGATGTCGTAGTCGAAGGCCCAGATGGTCTGGCGGCTTGCGTGCGAATCCGACAGGTACATCGTCTTGCCATCGGGACTGAAGGCCAGGCCGTTCGGCACGATCAGATCGTCGATGACGGCATCGACACGCCCTGCGCGAGCGGCCTCCGCGTCAAAGCGATACAGCTTGCCGAGCGGCAAACCCAGCGAGGTGTCGAACACCATCGTGCCGGCCCACAAACGGCCCTGGCGGTCGCAGCGGCCGTCGTTGAAGCGCATGTCGGGGCGCGAGTGCGCCACCGTGACGAGAGGCTGCAGCGGGCCAAGCTCGGCGCCGGCGCGGGGCTGTAGCGCGAGGAAAATGCCCGTCTCCATGGCCATCGCCCAACCGTTGGACGTCATGGCAATACAGCCGGCCATCTCGGGCAGCGCCCAGCTGTTGGTCTGGCCGGAGAAGAAGTTCCAGCGCCACAGCCTGCGGCCCGGAATATCCGTCCAGTACAGCGCCTGCTCGCCGGCGTGCCAGATGGGGCTTTCGCCCACACCGCATTGCATGCTGCCAACGCGCTCGACAGTCGGCTCTACATTCACGTGCATTGCGTCAGTCTCCGAACGGGCCGGCTTTGACAAACGCTCCGCCCTGGTACTGCGCAGCCGGGTCATCGGCGGGCAGCGGCGGTTGTGCTTCGACCTGGGCGCGGAAGATCTCGCTCGTCTCCGTAGGTGTGTAGCCAAGATGCGCGGCGTGGCGGTTGTCCCACCAGCGGTCGCGGTTGTTCGACATGCCGTAGACCACGGTAAAGCCCACGCTCGGCACGAACAACGCGCGGCGGATGAGTTGCTCCAGATCGTCATAGCCGAGCCAGGTGACGAGCATGCGGCGGTCCTTCGCTTCGGCAAACGAAGAGCCGATGCGGATGGCCACCGTTTCGATGCCGTAGCGATCGAAATAGAAGCTGGCCAGCTGCTCGCCAAATACCTTGCTCAGCCCGTAGTAGCCATCGGGCTTGGTGGGCGCGGTGCTGTCGATCACCTCGCCCTGCTTGTAGAAACCGATGGTGTGGTTCGAGCTGGCGAACACGATGCGGCGCACGCCATGGCGACGTGCGGCTTCGTACAGGTTGTAAGTGCCCGCAATATTGGCCGGCAAAATCTCTTCAAACGGCCTCTCGACCGACACGCCGCCCAGATGCACGATCGCATCCGTGCCGGCTACAAGCGCATCGACGGCCTTTGCATCAGCCAGGTCGCACGGTGCGAGCTCCTCGCCGGTGCGCGCTTCGCCGAGATTTGATATATCAGACAAGCGCAAAAAGTCGGCGTACTTGGGCAGGCGCTCGCGCAGCACCTTGCCGAGGTTGCCGCCTGCGCCAGTGAGCAGCAGGCGGTGGCAACGCGTGGTCACGCCCGCGAGCGGGTCGGGTTGAACGTGTACTTCAGTGGTCATATCAGGTCACCGGGGCGGGATTGAACAGAGCCAGCGCATTATGCAGGCCCAGCTTGTCGGCGCAAACTTCCTTGCGTCCGCTCGCCACGTCAAGAATCAGGTGGAACAGCTCCCAGCCGATGTCGGCAATGGTCGCCTCGCCCGTGGCGATGCGGCCGGCGTCGAGATCGATCAGGTCATGCCAGCGCTCGGACAGCGCCTTGCGCGTCGATACCTTGATGACCGGCGCCATGGCCAGTCCATACGGCGTGCCGCGGCCGGTGGTGAACACCTGGAGGTTCATGCCGGAGGCCAGCTGCAACGTGCCGCACACGAAGTCACTCGCGGGAGTGGCCGCAAAGATCAGGCCCTTGCGACGCACCTTCTCGCCCGGACCAAGCACGTCGACGATGGGCGTGCTGCCTGACTTGACGATCGAACCGAGCGCCTTTTCCACCACGTTCGACAGGCCGCCCTTCTTGTTGCCCGGCGACGGGTTGGCGCTGCGGTCGGTCTGACCGCCGCTCAGGTAGTTGTCGTACCAGGCCATCTCGCGCAGCAGCGCACGGCCGACGTCTTCATCGATGGCGCGCGGCGTGAGCAGGTGAATGGCGTCACGCACTTCGGTGACTTCCGAGAACATCACGGTGCCGCCTGCACGTACGATCAGGTCGGCCGCAAAGCCGACGGCGGGGTTGGCCGTCACGCCCGAGAACGCATCGCTGCCCCCGCACTGCACCCCGACCACGAGGTCGGATGCCGGGCAGGTTTCGCGCTGGCGCTTGTTCAGGTGTTCCAGGCGGCGCTCGGCCATCTCCATGATGGCGTCGGTCATGCCGATGAAGCCGTCGAAGGCTTCGTCCTGCAGGCGCAGCACGGGCGAATCCGCCGTGCCGGCAACTTCGATGGGAATGCGGCCGCCCGGTGCGAGCCTTTCCGGCACAAGGCGTTCGGGCACGAGCTTTTCGCAGCCCAGGCCGATCACCATGATTTCGCCGCCAAAGTTCGGGTTGAGCGCCAGGTTCTGCAGCGTGCGAATCGGCACGATGGCGGCCGGCGCGTTGATGGCGACGCCGCAGCCGTACACGTGGTTCAGCGCCACCACATCGTCAACGTTCGGGAAGCGCGGCAGCAGCTCGCGCTTGATGCGACCAACGACGTAGTCCGTCACGCCGGCCACGCATTGCACGCTGGTCATGATGCCGAGCACGTTTTTCGTGCCGACCGTGCCGTCTGCGTTGCGATAGCCCTCGAACGTGTAGCCCTCGAGTTTGGCGAGTTTGGGATCGGGGCGCGTGGCCAGTGGCAGCTCATCCAGCGCGGGAGCGGACGGCAGCTTCACAGCGTGCTCGTTGACCCAGCTACCGCGCGGCAGCGGCTTCACGGCATAGCCGATCACCTCGTTGTAGCGGATGATCGAGTCGCCTTCGGCCAGGTCGACCAGCGCCACCTTGTGGCCCTGTGGAACGCCTTCCACGAGCACAGTGCCATCGGCCAGTGCCGTACCTGCAGGCAAGCCGCGTGCGTTGACGACGATGGCGACGTTGTCGCTGTCGTGCACGCGGATCGTCAGCGCCTTTTCAGTTGCGTTGCCGGCCTCGGGGGCCAGCGTCGGTTCAGACATCACAGACTCCGTGATTGATACAAACGGGTTTTGCTTCAACGCCCCAGGCTCGGACGTTTCGGATCGTACGTCCAGCCCGGCACGAGGTATTGCATGGCCATGGCGTCGTCACGCGCGCCGGGGCCCAAAATCTTGTACAGCGCATGGGCCGCCATGACGCGGTCCATGTCGATTTCGATACCGAGGCCCGGGCGCTCCGGCACGGCCACATGGCCACCCTGGATGCGCAGCGGCTCGCGCGTCAGGCGCTCCTCGGCTTCCTGCCAGATCCAGTGCGTGTCGATGGCCGTGATGTTGCCCGGCGCCGCTGCGGCCACATGCGTGAACATCGCCAGCGACACGTCGAAATGGTTGTTGGAGTGCGAGCCCCACGTCAGGCCCCACTCGTCGCACAACTGCGCAACGCGCACGGAGCCTTGCATGGTCCAGAAATGCGGATCGGCCAGCGGAATATCGACCGCGTGCAGCTGGACGGCGTGGCCCATCTGGCGCCAATCGGTAGCAATCATGTTGGTGGCCGTCGGGATGCCGGTGGCGCGCTTGAATTCGGCCATCACTTCACGGCCCGAGTAGCCGGCTTCGGGGCCGCACGGGTCTTCGGCATAGGCCAGCAGATGCCCTTGGCCCTTGCACAGCGCAATCGCCTCGTTCAGCGACCATGCGCCATTCGGGTCCAGCGTCACACGGGCTTGCGGGAAGCGTGCCTTGATGGCGGCAATCGCTTCCATCTCTTCAGCGCCGGGCATCACGCCGCCCTTGAGCTTGAAATCGGCAAAGCCGTAGCGCTCGGTGGCGGCTTCGGCCAGGCGGGCGATGGCGGCGGGCGTCATGGCGGCTTCGTGGCGCAGGCGTAGCCAGTCGTCGGCGCCGCTGGCGCCATCCAGGTAAGGCAGATCGGTCTTGCGGCGATCGCCCACGTAGAACAGGTAGGCGAGCATCGGCGCGCTATCGCGCTGCTGACCGGCGCCCAGCAGCTCTGCCACCGGCACCTCCAGAAACTGGCCAAGCAGGTCGAGCAGCGCGGCTTCCACCGCCGTGATGACGTTGTCCATGCGCAGGTTGATCTCGTGCGGCTGGCGCAGCACGGCGGCTTCCGAAGCGGAGGTCACCTGGTGCACCGTCGCCTGATGCGCGGCATTGCCGCCACCGGCCAGCGCCTGGCGAATGCTGTTCAGCACACCGTTGGTACGACCGATCGATTGACCAACCACCAGCGGAATCACGCGCTCCAGCGCCCGACGGATGCCCTCCCCGCCAGGCACCTCGCCCACGCCGGTACGCCCGGCGTTGTCCTTCAGGATGACGAGATTGCGCGTAAAGAACGGAGCATGCGCGCCGCACAGGTTCAGCAGCATGCTGTCGCGGCCTGCGACCGGGATCACCTGCATCTCCGTCACACGCGGCGTGTGCGTGCGTGCGCCGGACTCGATCGATTGGAACGTCACTTCCAAGGCTCCTCTGGCTTACAGCGGCTTGAGTTCCACACGCTTGATCTCGCCCACCATGAACAGGTAGCAGACGATGGCAACCGCCGCGTGGATACCGACGTACACCAGCGCACCGTTGAACGAACCCGTGGTGTTGACGATGTAACCGATGGCGATGGGCGTGGTGATGCTCGACAGGTTGCCGAACGTGTTCATCAGCGCGCCCGACAAGCCGGCGATCTGCTTGGGCGCCGTATCCGAGTTCACGGCCCAGCCCAGCGCCCCGAGGCCCTTGCCGAAGAACGACAGCGCCATCACCGCCACCACGATGGCTTGCGCGTCGACGTAGTTGCAGATCACCATGGTCATGGAGAGCAGCATGCCCAGCACGATGGGCACCTTGCGCGCCACCGACAGTGAAGCACCACGGCGAAGCAGCGCGTCAGAAATGATCCCGCCCAGAATGCCGCCCAGGAAACCGCACACCGCGGGAATCGACGCGACGATGCCCGCCTTCAGGATCGACATCCCGCGCGCTTGCACCAGATACACCGGAAACCACGTGATGAAGAAGTACGTGAGCGCATTGATGCAGTACTGCGCGATGTACACACCCATCAGCATGCGGTTCTGCAGGAGCTGCTTCACGTAGCCGAGCTTCGGCCCCTCGGCCTTGGCCACGCCCGCGCGGTCCATGTTGACCAGGCCGCCCCCGGCTTCGATGTACTCGATTTCGGCGCGGTTCACGCCCGGGTGGTCCTTCGGTTCGTGCACGAAGGATTTCCACACGACCGCCATGACGATGCCGATCACGCCCATCACGATAAACACGTGATGCCAGCCGAACGCGTGCACCAGCCAGGCCATCAGCGGGGCAAACACCACCGTGGCGGCATATTGCGCAGAGTTGAAGATGGCCGCTGCGGTGCCGCGCTCATTGGCCGGAAACCAGGCTGCCACGATACGGCTGTTGGCTGGGAAGGACGGCGCCTCTGCCGCCCCTACCAGGAAGCGCAGGCAGAACACCATGATGATGGCGGTGGCGCCGGTAAAGAAGCCGATCGCGCCCTGCGCCAGTGTGAACAGCGACCACAGCAGAATGCTGAACGTGTACACGCGCTTGGAACCGAAGCGGTCAAGCAGCCAGCCGCCCGGAATCTGGGCAATCACGTAGGCCCACCCGAACGCCGAGAAAATATAGCCAAGCGACACGGCATCGATGCCGAGTTCCTTCTGCATGGCCGAGCCGGCAATGGAGATGGTCGCCCGATCGGCGTAGTTGATGGTCGTCACGATGAACAGCATCGCGAGGATCACGAAACGCACGCGGCTCATGCGCTCAGCGCGCGGAACGGCCTGTGCTCCCACTGCAGGGGCTTTGATGTCCATCGTCTCCTCCTTAAGCCGGCACCCGTCGTGCCGGTCGGTTCAAGTTGCCGGGTCCTGTTCGGCCCGGCGTGTTGTTTTTGCTATTCGACTGTTATGGCTTCAGGCCCAGCTTCCATCGACCAGGCGGCGCAGCTTGAGCGGATTGGCGTCCTGCAGGGCCTCGGGCAGCAGTTCGGCCGGCAGGTCCTGGTAGCACACCGGGCGCAGGAAACGCTCGATGGCCGCCGTGCCGACCGAAGTCGTGCGTGCATCCGTGGTTGCCGGCCAGGGGCCGCCGTGCACCATGGCGTGGCACACCTCGACGCCGGTCGGCCAGCCGTTGGCCAGAATGCGGCCCGCCTTGCGTTCCAGAATCGGCAGTAGCGAACGCGCGATGGCTGTGTCGCCGGCGTCCAGATGCAACGTGGCGGTCAACTGGCCTTCGAGCGATTCGGCCAGCGTGCGCAGCTCCTCTGCGTCGCGGCAACGCACGACCAGGCCGGTCGCGCCGAAGATCTCGTCGTGCAGCGCCGGCTGCGCCTGGAAGCTCTTCGCATCGGTGATGTAGAAGCCGGCTTGCCCGCGGTTGGGTTGGTCGCTCTCTTGCCCGCGTGCGACGCACCGCACGTTGGCCTCGGCGGCCAGCTTGTCGACACCGCGCGTGTAAGCGGTGTGGATGCCGGCCGTGAGCATCGGCTGCGCAGCCACGTCGCCCATGGCGGCAGCGGCGGCAGCTTCAAAGGCATCGAGTTCCGGCCCATCGATGGCGAGCAGCAGGCCCGGGTTCGTACAGAACTGGCCCGCGCCCATCGTGAGCGACGCCACGTATTGCTGGCCCAGCGCAGCGGCGCGCTTGGCCAAGGCATCGGGCAGCAGGAAGACAGGGTTGATGGCGCTCAGTTCACCGTACACCGGAATCGGCTGCGGACGGGCCTGCGCAATGCGCAACAGCGCCTGGCCGCCGGCGCGCGAGCCCGTAAAGCCAACTGCCTGGATACGCGGATCTGCCACCAGTGCGCCAGCCGCATCGTTATCCGCCAGGATGAGCGAGAACACGCCCTCCGGCAGCCCGCACTGGGCAACCGCAGCCTGAATGGCGCGACCCACCAGTTCGGACGTACCCGGGTGCGCCGGATGCGCCTTCACGACCACCGGGCAACCCGCAGCCAGCGCCGACGCGGTATCACCACCCGCCACGGAGAACGCCAGCGGGAAGTTGCTCGCACCAAACACCGCCACCGGGCCCAGCGCAATGCGGCGCATGCGCAGGTCCGAGCGCGGCAGCGGCTTGCGCTCCGGCAGGGCCGAATCAAGGCGCGCGCCCACCGCATCGCCGGCACGCACCACGCTTGCGAACAGGCGCAGTTGGTTGCACGTGCGGCCACGCTCGCCTTCCAGGCGCGGACGCGGCAGTGCCGATTCGGCCATCGCGCGTTCGATCAGCGCATCGCCCAGCGCTTCGATCTGGCTGGCGATGGCTTCCAGGAAGGCGGCGCGGGTTTCCGGCGCGGTCTCGCGGTAAACGTCAAAAGCCGCGGCGGCCAGTTCAGCAGCACGCGCGGCATCGGCCTTGGAGGCCAGGGTGAATTCAGGTTCGAGCCATTCCCCGGTGGCGGGGTTCATGGCGCGAACCTTGCCGGCACCACCCGCTACGCGGGTGGCACCCAACAACAGTTCGCCGCTCAATTGCATTTCGATTCCTTGTGTTTTCGGTTGCGCTCAGGCCGCCAGCTTTTCGACTTCGGCAATGCGCGACACCAACGCAGACAGTTCTGCCGTCTCGGCATCGGTCAGGTCGGTCAAAGGGGCACGGACCGGACCTGCATCACGGCCAATGACCTTCATACCGGCCTTGACGATCGACACCGCATAGCCGCGCTTGCGATTGCGCAGCTGGATGTACGGCAGCACGAATTCGTTGAGCATCTTGTAGACCTTGGCATTGTCGAACGCTCGCACGGCGGCGTAGAACTCTAGCGCGAACTCCGGCACGAAGTTGAAGATGGCCGACGAATATGTCGACACACCCATCGTGAGGTACGGCAGAGCAAAGGTCTCGGCGGTCGGCAGGCCACCAACGTAGGTAAAGCGGTCGCCCAGGCGGGCGTAGATGCGGGTCATCAGTTCCAGGTCGCCCACGCCGTCCTTGAAACCAACTAGGTTCGGGCAGCGGTCGGCCAGGCGTTCGAGGTGGTTTTCGTCCAGGATCTGGTTGGCGCGGTTGTAGACGATCACGCCCAGCTTCGTCGAGTTGCAAACCTGCTCCACGTGCGCGGCCACGCCATCGGCGGAGGCTTCGGTCAGGTACGGCGGCAGCAGCAGGATGCCGTCGGCACCGGCCGCTTCAGCGGCCTTGCAGTATTCGATCGATTCGGCCGTGCCGCGGCCCGCCGGGGCGATCACCGGAATCTTGCCGCCGGTTTCCGCCACGGCAGCGCGCACCACGCGGTCGGTTTCAGCCGCGGTGAGCGAGAAGAATTCACCCGTGCCACCCGCGGCAAACAGGCCAGCGGCATCGTGGCTGAACAGCCAGTTCAGGTTGGCGCGATACGCTGCCTCGTCGAACGACAGGTCCGACGCCTTGAAGTGCGTGACCGGGAAGGACAGCAGGCCGGAGCCGATCTGTTGGGCGAATTCTTTGGGGCTGTATCGGGACATGTCTCGCTCGCGATGAATGCGTGTTGTTGATGAGCGAATTTTTGCACCCGCATCGATTCAAGTCCAAGCCAACTGCTGACTCGATTAATACAAAACTTGTATTGATACAGGGTCTTCCCTAGGTGAGCAATTCCCTTGCTGCGGCCGCACGTGACGGCACGGCCGCGTTTGGTCAGTGCCGCGTCACACCGCGCCCTCCGCCTCCACGTAAAGGGCATACAGGGAGTGCGAACTCGCCATGTACAGGCGGTTGTTTTTCGGCCCGCCGAAGGTCAGGTTGGGGCAGCGTTCCGGCAGGTGGATGAAGCCGATCGGCTTGCCGTGCGCATTGAAGATTTTCACGCCGTCGTAGTCCGCGGAATTGACGCCCAGACGCCCGTCCGAGCCCCAGCCGCACCAGAGGTTGCCATCGCGGTCGACGCGAAAGCCATCCAGCGCGCCCGCGCCGTTAGCGTCGATCAGCTTGGTCTTGTTGGACGCCGTGCCGTCGGGCGCAATGTCGTAGCTCCAGATGCTGCGCGACGGCGTGCCCTTCCACTCGACCACGTAGAGCTTCTTCTCGTCGGGCGAGAACGCCAGGCCGTTCGGGTTGACGAGGTCGGTGATGATTGCGCGGATGCTGCCGTTCGGGTCGATCCGGTAGACGTTGGTGGTGGCCTGTTCGGGCTGCGCCTTGAAGCCCTCCCAGTTGCCGTTGATGCCGAACGTCGGGTCGGTGAACCAGATGCTGTCGTCGGACTTGACGACGATGTCGTTGGGCGCGTTCAGCCGCTTGCCCTGGTACTGATCGGCCAGCACGGTGATGCTGCCGTTGAATTCGGTGCGCGTGATGCGGCGCGTGACGGAGTGCTCGCACGTGACGAGGCGCCCTTGCCGGTCGCGCGTATTGCCGTTGGCGTAGTTCGACGGCTCGCGAAACACGCTGAACGCACCGTTCGTCTCGTCGTATTTCATGATGCGGTTGTTCGGAATGTCGCTCACCAGCAGATAGCGCCCGGCGGGAAAGTAAACGGGCCCTTCGGCCCAGCGCATGCCGGTGGCGAGCTGCTCTACCGAGCTGCTGTAGAGCCGGTATTTCAGAAAGCTCGGGTCCAGCACTTCCACCGCCACGTCGGGGTAGCGCGCGTTCGGCTTGAAACCTTCGATCTTCTGCGCGCCGGCCAAGCCGCTGGCCGCTGCAAGGCCTGCGCCTGCCGCGTTCTTAAGAAACCTGCGACGGCCAACTTCCGCGCTTTTCATGGACATGCTTGTCTCCTGATGGTTGTTATTGGCCCTTCAAGCCGAAGGGGCGAGCCGATTCTTGCACCGGCGATCTTTCCCATCCAAGATAAGCACTGACTCAATCCATACAGGTTTTGAATCGATGTTTGAACTCAGCCAACTCCGCTGCTTTGTCGCCGTGGCCGAAGAACTGCATTTCGGGCGGGCGGCCGAACGCCTGCACATGACGCAGCCGCCCCTGTCGCGCCAGGTGCGCCTGCTCGAACACCAGGTTGGCACAGAGCTGCTGGAGCGCAACAGCCGCTCGGTCAAGCTGACGGCGGCGGGCCGCAGTTTTCTGCCCGATGCGTCGCGCATCCTGCGGCTGGCCGATGAAGCAGCGGCCACGGCGCGGCGCGTGGCCACGGGCGCTGCCGGGCAGTTGGCGATCGGCTTTACCGCGTCGGTCGGCTACGGGAAGCTGCCTTCGCTGGTGAGCGCCGTGCGGGCGGCTTCACCGGGCGTGCGATTGACGCTCAAGGAGATGGTGAGCGGCGCACAACTCTCGGCGCTGGATGCGCGCGAAATCGACGTCGGCCTGCTGCGCCCGCCGGTGGAGCACGGCGAACTGATTGCCGTGCCGTGCTCGCAGGAAGCGCTGGTGATCGCCCTGCCGGAAGCGGTAGCCGACAACTGGCCGCAACGCCCCAGCCTGCGCGATTGCGAGGGACAGCCGCTGCTGATGTATTCGCCATACGAGGCGCGCTATTTCCACCAGATGGTGAGTAGCCTGTTCGAGCGCGCCGAGGTGTTGCCCGACATCGTTGAATACGTCAGCCAGATCCACTCGATGCTGGCGCTGGTGCGTGCGGGTATCGGCGTGGCGCTCATCCCGGCGGCGGCGGCCATGCTGCACTTCGAGGGCGTCGTCTACCGCCCGGTGCGCACCACGCCGGCCAAGCCGGTCGAACTCTGGATGGCCTATCGGAAAGACAACGACAACCCCGTGTTCAACCTGCTCAAGACGGTGTTGCACAACTCGCTTGCCGAGGGGCGCTGAACTGGTGCGGCACCGCACTTGCTGAACCATGGCGGTCCCGACCAGGAGAGTGCCATGCCGCAAACACGCCAAAACATCCGACATTCCGCCATGTGGCCCGCCGCGATGGCCATCAGCTTGACCGTGGTGGCGCTACCGCACCCCGCCCACGGCAAACTGCCGCCGCCTACGCCGGCCGAACAAGCCGCCGCAGCCAAGCAGGCCGAGACGGAACGCGCACAAAAAGCGCAAGAGCAAGCCCAGCTGACCGAAGTACAGGACCGCTTGGCGGCACGCTTTGGCAAGGGCGGCAACAACGCCCCGGGCGCCACAACTCCAGCCACCAACCTGCCTAAGAACGTCGCGGAAGCGCCCGGTACCGCTGGCCCGCATGGCGGTTCACGCCCCAGTGCGGAATCCCATTCGGGCAACGCCCGCTAGGCCGCAAGCGGAAGCCCGCGCGTCAAAGGTGGAAGCCGCCGCGGGTGGCAATACGGCCTGCCCCTTGACCATGCATCGATCGCCCCGTTGATCAGCATCGACACGATCGCGACGTGCTGTGCAGCCGAATCCACGCTCTGCACGACAACTCCGCGCGGCTCCCAGTCGGCCGCACGGCACTAGGGGTTTCAGTAGACGCCTCCGCCCAAGTCCAGCAAGATGCGCAGAACCCCACATCAGGAACTTGCCGATGAGCACGCCTGCCCGCGCTGCCGTGTCCGCTGCGGCATCCGCACAACCCCAGTCCACGGTGCCGCTGCGTGATTTCGTGACCGCTCTGTCGCGCCTGCTGGATCAGCAGCCGACCGAAGCCGAGATCCTCGCGAGCGCCGGCGCACTGCTCGGCGCGCTTGTCGCGCGAGACGACTGGCTACCCGCTGAATACGCGCAGCCGCACCCCGAGCACTTCCAGCAGTTCCTGCTGCATGCCGATTCGGGCGAGCGCTTTTCCATCGTCAGCTTTGTCTGGGGCCCGGGTCAGCGCACACCCATTCACGACCACACCACGTGGGGCCTGATCGGCATGCTGCGCGGCGCTGAATACTCGCAACCGTTCAAGCTCGACGCACAAGGCAAACCCCAACCGGACGGACCCGCCATCCGCCTGGAGCCCGGCGCTGTGGAGCACGTCTCGCCGCGCGTGGGCGACATCCACCGCGTGCACAACGCCTTTGACGATCGCACGTCGATCAGCATCCACGTGTACGGCGGCAACATCGGCGGCATCCACCGCTCCGTCTATACGGAAGACGGCGAGCGCAAGCCTTTCGTCTCCGGCTATTCGAATACCCATCTGCCCAATCTCTGGGACCGTTCCAAGGACACGCCTGCATCATGAGCACCACCATCGACGCCATCGAATCGCCGGTCGCTGCACCGCTGGCCGAAACCCATGTCCCGACGCTCGCGTATGCCGACGTGCGCGCCGCCCTGCTGGCCCGCAAGGAGATCGCGCTGGTCGACGTCCGCGAGGAAGACCCGTACGCCCAGGCGCATCCGCTGTGGGCGGCCAACTTGCCGCTCTCCCGGCTGGAGCTGGAAGCGTGGTCGCGCATTCCGCGCCGCGATACCTTGATCGTGCTGTACGGCGTGCACGATGGCGTGGACCTCGCCCCGCAAGCGGCGGCCAAGTTGGCCGAACTCGGCTACACGCGCGTGTACCTGCTCGAAGGTGGCCTCGATGGCTGGCGCGCCGCCGGCGGCGAGGTGTTCCAAGACGTGAATGTCCCCAGCAAGGCCTTCGGCGAATACGTCGAGGCGCACCGCCATACGCCGTCGTTCAGCGCGCAGGAGGTCAAAGCGCTGCTCGACGCCAAGCGCGACGTGGTGATCGTCGATGCGCGTCGCTATGAAGAATTTCAGACCATGAGCATCCCCACGGCGACGAGCGTGCCGGGTGCAGAGCTGGTGCTGCGCATCCGCGAGCTGGCGCCCGACCCGAGCACGCAGGTCATCGTCAATTGCGCGGGTCGCACGCGCAGCATCATCGGCACGCAATCGCTCGTGAATGCCGGTATTCCAAACCCGGTGGCGGCACTGCGCAACGGCACCATCGGCTGGCTGCTGGCCGACCAAGTGCTGGACCATGGCGCCAGCCGCCGTCACCCGCTGGACGTGTCCGCCGAAACACGCGCGCAAGCCCAGGCCGATGCACGCGCCGTGGCTGAGCGCGCCAACGTGCCGCGCATAGCGCTGGCTGACGTTGCCAAATTGGAGGCGCCGGACCGCACGGTCTACAAGCTCGACGTCCGCACGCCCGAGGAATATGCCGCCGGCCATCTGCCCGGCTTTGCGAGCGCGCCCGGCGGCCAGCTCGTGCAGGAAACCGACCACACCGCCGCCGTGCGCGGCGCCCGCATCGTCCTGGCCGATGACGACGGCGTGCGCGCCGACATGTCCGCCTCGTGGCTCGCGCAAATGGGCTGGGAGGTCTATGTCGTAGATCCGGTCTGCGCCAGCGAGCGCAGCGTCACCGGTACATGGCAGACACCCGCTCCCCAACCTCCCGCCGCGCGCACGGTCGACGCCCGCGCCCTGGCCGGCTGGCTGGAAGCGGGCGACACCGCCGTCATCGACGTCACACGCAGCGCCAATTACGTTGCGCGGCATATTCCGGGCGCGTGGTTTGCCGTGCGCTCGGATTTGCCCGCGGCGCTTGCGCGCATCCCGGCGGCACGCCGCTACGTGCTGACGTGCGGCTGCAGCCAGCTCGCCCGTTTTGCCGCCGCCGATCTTGCCAAGCTGACCCAGGCCGAGGTGTGGGTGCTGGACGGAGGCACCACGGCATGGGTGGCCGCCGGCCTGCCCGTTGAAACCGGCGAGACCCGCCTCGCATCAAACCGCATCGACCGGTACCGTCGCCCGTATGAAGGCACGAGCGCCCCGCGCACGGCGATGCAGGGGTATCTGGACTGGGAGTTCGGTCTGGTGGAGCAGTTGCGGCGCGATGGCACGCACGGCTTCCGGGTCATCTGAAGGGCCACCAAGGTTCGGAACGTCAGGCTTGGCGTTCTGAACTCGACACTTGGGGTGCCAACACTCCACGCTTGCGGTTCCGGACGCCGCGCTTGAGGTTCCGAACTCCACCGTTGGCGTTCGGAACGTGACGGGTGGCGTTCTGAACCTCGATATCTCGTAGTTCGAACGCCGACATTGAGGTTCTGAACGCCATGCATGGGGTTCAACACTCGGCACGCCGGGTTCGTAACCCCGATTGCGAGGTTCGGAACACGGCGATTGAGGTCTCAAACCTCGCATACGCCTCAGCTCACTTGCTTGCTAACGCCGCTCACAACGAGCGATAACAAAACTCGTTTTGCGCATGAGCCGGCGTTGAGTAGCATCGGGACTTCCTCGCAGAGGTCCCGTCATGTCCCCCTTCATCGCCCTGTGCCTGCTCATCACCTACGTGGTGTGGGGCACAACGTATCTCGCCATCCGCTTTGCGCTGACCGATCTGCCGCCCTTCCTGATGATGGGCTCGCGCTTTCTGGCTGCAGCGTTGCTGCTCGCTCCGCTGGTCATCCTGCGCCAGCGCAAGCAGCCGGAAGATCGGCCGACCGCGCGACAAGTCCGCAACTGCGCATTGATCGGCGCCTTCATGCTGGTGGGCGGCATGGGCATGACGGCGGTGGCCGAGCAGACCATCTCGTCGGGTGCGACCACGGTGATGATCGCGTCGATGCCGCTGTTCTCCACGCTGTGGACGCTGCTGGCCGGTGGCCGCCTGCGTGCCTATGAGATCGGCGCCATTGCGCTGGGCAGCATCGGGATTGCGGTGTTGTTTCGCGGGGCGGAGTTCCAGGCCAGCACAGTCGGCGTGCTGGCGCTGACCACCGCCATTGCGTCATGGTCGTTCGGCTCGCAACTCTCCAAGCGCATCGACATGCCCAAGGGCATGACGGCGTTCGTATTGGAGATGGCTTTTGGCGGCGTGGCGCTCGTACTGCTCAGCCTGATCACGGGCGAAGCGTGGCCCAAGCACATCGGCATGCATGCCGCGCTTGCATGGGGCTACCTTGTGGTGTTCGGCTCGGCCATCGCATTCACCGCCTACATGGCGCTGGTAGAGCGCGTGTCCACCGTCATGGCGACAAGCTATGTGTATGTGAACCCGCCCATCGCCCTGTTGATGGGCGCGTGGCTGGCCGATGAAATCGTCGCGCCGCAAACGCTGGGCGCGACGGGCATCATCCTGGCGGCGGTGGTGGTGCTGACGGCCGGGGCGACGCGCGCGGCGCGGCGGGCGGCTGCTTGAACGTGCCCGATGGTGCTCGAAAAAAAGCCCGCACATTGGCGGGCTTTTCTTTTGGGGCGATCAAGCCGTCTTGATTTCAGCCAGCAGATCGGGGTGGTGGTCGAGAAGCTTCAAGAGTTTCACCAGCGCCAGAGACGGCTTCGTCTTACCGGTTTCATAGCGCGAGAACGCATTGACGCCGCCACCAAAAATCTCGGCGGCCTCGCGCTGGTCCAGATTCAGTTTGCGACGCACAGTCGCGATGTAGGCGGGGTCAATGTAGGCTGAATTCACCTGGCGCTGGAAGGCGGACACCAGCTCGCCATATCGGTCGCCCTCGCCGCGTTCGAGCACAATTTCATCGCATGCCGGGCAGAAATCTCCCGTCACAGAGGGGATGACAGTGGCCTCGCCCTTGTAGACGTATGGCACATCGCGTGTGTCATGAATCAGCTCGGCGGCACCACAGCTCGGGCATTTCATGGTCAAAGCTCCTTGAAGGAAACGATCAGCACACCATCAACAACGGTCAGCTTCAGGTAGATGTCTTGCCCGCGCGCCTTGGCGTGATAGACGTCTTGCCACACGCGGTGGTCGGCATGGGTCGTCATGCTTTTGTAGAAGCAGTGCGGCGTCAGCGTCATGACGACTGCGCACATGCCCGCCAGATCCGTGATACCTAGCTCGAGCGCTCCCTCGTATGCACTGCGTGTCGCGCGCACGCTGCCGGATCGGATCAGTTCGCGAACGAGCGACAGTTTGGCGTGTGGCGTACGTTTTTCCATGCGCGCCAACTTAACCTACTTGGTTAGTATACCAAATAGGTTAATTCCGAGAAACCGACTTGAAGCGGGAAACGTTACCCCGCCAACGACGATGGCAACGACCCGCTCGGCACTGCATCGTCCTCGGCGTCCGCAGCGATGTCGCTGTCCGAAACGTTGTCCAGCCGGTTGAGCCACGCCATCAACGCGTCGGCGTGCTGCGGGCGCGAGAACAGATAGCCCTGCCCCAGGTCGCATCCGGCGTTGCGCAGCAATGCGAGCTGCTCGGGGTCTTCCACGCCTTCGGCCACCACTTGCATGCGCAGGCTATGCGCCATGGCGATCACCGCGCCGGCAATGGCTTCACCGTCGCCGGGCATGCGCTGCACGAAGCTGCGGTCGATCTTGAGCTTCTGGATCGGGAAACGCTGCAGATACGCCAGCGACGAATACCCGGTGCCGAAATCGTCAATCGACAGGCTGATGCCGGCCGCGTGCAGGGATTCGAGCAGCGCGATGTTGGCCTCGATGTCTTCCATCAGCACGCTCTCCGTAATTTCGAGTTCGAGCTGATTCGGCGGCATGCCGGTTTCGCGCAGCACGTCCATGACGTTTTCCACGAGGGCCGGGTCGCGCGTCTGCCGCGCCGACAGGTTGACGGCCACCCGCAGCGTGACGCCGTCTTCGCGCATCCAGCGCACAGCCTGCTGGCACGCGGTGCGCAGCACCCATAGGCCGAGCGGCACGATCAGGCCGGTTTCTTCCGCCACGGCGATGAACTCGCCGGGCCCGATCAGGCCGATCTCCGGATGGCGCCAGCGCACCAGTGCTTCCACGCCATAGACGTTTGCCTTGGAGAGCACCGCGTCGTGCGCGTCTTCGGTCCGCAGGCGCACCTGCGGCTGGTAGGCCAGCAGCAGTTCCTCGCGATCGAGCGCGCGGCGCAGATCGGCTTCCACGCGCAGGCGGCGGCGCGCCTGTTGGTCCATCTCCGACGTGAAGCTCGCGGCTGCGTTCTTGCCGTGGTTTTTGGCGTGGTACATCGCCGTGTCGGCGTTGCGCGTGAGTACCTGCACGTCGCGTGCGTCATGCGGATACAGGCTCACGCCCACGCTCGCCGTCACGTAGATCTGATGCAGGTCGAGCGCGAACGGCGCCGCCAACGCGGCAAGAATGCGTTTGGCCAAGCCATCGGCCAGCGTTGCCGCTTCCGTGTCGGCAATCTGCGCACGGCCAGACAGCTCGGCGATCACCGCAAATTCGTCCCCGCCGATGCGGCACAGCACGGCACGCAGGTTGGCTTGGTCGATCACGTCGTTCAGCCGCCGCGCAACCTGGCGCAGCAGGCGGTCGCCGTTGTTGTGGCCCAGCGTGTCGTTGACGACCTTGAAATTGTCCAGATCCAGCAGAAGCAGCCCCACTGCACCCGCCTGACCCGCGCGCTTGAGCGACACCTGCAGGCGCTCGTTGAAGGCATGCCGGTTCGGCAGTTCCGTGACGGAATCGATGTGGGCGAGGTAGTCCAGATGCGCCTCTGCCTGCAGCACCGCACGGCGCATGCGGGCAATCACGAGATACGCCAGACCCATCGCGCCGATGCCCACCGACACCGTCAGCACGGCATAGCCGAGCAGTTGCATGTACAGCTCGGTCAGGCTGGAGCGCACTACCACATAGCCGATCACGCGGCGCTCCGACTCCACCGGCTCCACCACCTCCAGCGTGGTGAGCGTGGACACATCCGACTCGCGCAGCATGGCGGCATCGGGCGCGCGCACCGGCGCGGCATCGTGGTGCTGATACAGCGCCAACGGCTTGCGCAGCGCACTGAAAATACCTGCCGCACGCAACGGCGGCGAGGCCTCCAGCGCGGCCAGGGTTTCTTCTGCGGCGCGACGGTCATTGAAGAGCAGCGCGGCCACGCTGTTGGCGCCCACGATGCGCGCCTGCACATGCACGTCGCGCACCAGCGCCGCATGCAGCGCGATGAACTGGAACACGATGAGCAGGAAGCCGGCGATGGTCAGCGCCGCGCCAGCACCGGCCATGTTGGCCCGCACCATGGAGTGCCCCAGGCGGGGCCGAGGAGTCGTAATCGACAGGCTCATTGCACGGTCCTAGCCAGGCGCAGCAGTTGCGAGCTGAGCTGCAGACGGGCCTGCCGCGCGGCCACTGCATCGATGTCGAAAACCACGCGATCGTCATGCAGCGTCAACGCGATCATCGGTTCGGGGTTGCCGGCCACGCGCTCGCTCTTTGGGCTGTCGGACACCGTCAGCACCGGCGTGCCCGGGTCGAGGCGCACGCCGTTCTGGGCGCGCGCGTCAAACACCAGGACATGGCAGCCGGCAACGGTGCCGTCGTTGATCTTTCGGATTTCCAGGCGGTGTCCGCGCACGGGTTTTCCTGTCAGTTTTTCCAAGGCCGCCTGCAACGGATGTTGGGCGGTCACGCACACCACCATTGGCGCGTCGGCCTGCATGACATCAGCCGGCCAGTTGGTGAACAGCGCAAAGTTATAGATGAACGCCGCCTTGACCTGCACCTCGCTGGCCTGCATCTGTGCGTGCGTGGCACCCATCCATGCCACACCTGCCAGCACAGCGCCCAGCACCGCGCATAACCTGCGCGGTCGTCGCCATTGGGCGCGTCGGACGATGCCGTGCGGGGCTTTCATCGGAAGGTGTAGGTGAATTTCACGCGAAAGGCACGGCCATCCTGCTCGACGGACGGCTGCGGCAACTCCGGCCCCGCTGGATCCGCATAGCGCCGATCGAACAGGTTGTAGATACTGGTCGACATCTCCAGATTGGGCGCCAACCGTGCCGCCAGCAAGGTCAGGTTGGCGATCCAGTAACCGCCCACCTGGCCGGCTGTCGTCAGCCGGTTGCTGATGTACTTCGCCTCGATCCCGGCACGCCAGTCGCTGCGCCATACAGGAGCGGTGGCGTTGATCTTGAGCATGTGACGCGGCGAGTTGCTCAACGTCTGGCCGGTATCGACATCTTCGGAACGCTGGAAGCTGTAGCTCGTGCGCAGGCGCGTGCCGCCCGGCCAGTTCTGCTCGTAGCCGAGTTCTGCGCCGCGCGTGCGCACGCGCGCTACGTTGCTGAAAAAGAGCAGCCCGGTGTTCGGGTCTTGGCTTTGGCTGATCAGGTTGGAAACGTTGTTCTGAAACACCGACAAGGTCGCCTTGCCGCCTGCCGCAACTTGTTGCTCGACTACCGTTTCATACGTGCGTATGCGTTCGGCCGACAGCCCATTGGTGACTTGTTGGCCGCCGGGCGCACTGGTCTGGTAGTTCAGCTCGTAATCGTTCGGCGCGCGATAGGCCATGCCGTAGATCGCCTTGACGGTGGTCGTTGGGGCGGCATGCCAGATCAGGCCCACGCGCGGGCTGAAGATGCCCGGCGCAAAACTCGTGTGGTCGTAGCGCAGACCCGTGTCCAGCACCCAGTCCCGATGGAGCATGAATTGATCCTGCACATACACGCCCACGCGGTTGTTGTCGCGATGGTCGTCCAGGTAGCTGGCGTATGGCGCTGTATCGAAATTGCGCATCGCATCACGGTAGTCGCGCTGCAGCTCCGTGCCGATGACCAGCGTGTGGCGTTCGATGCGGCGCGTCACGAACTTGAGTTCCGTGCCGTACCACGCCGTGTCGAATAGATCGCGGTTGATGCCGACCGGTGGTGGGTTGTACGCGTAGTCCCCCTGCGAGACATAGCGGCCCCAGAACAGCCGCGCCGTCACGTCGGTCGTGTCGTCCAGCGCGTGCTGCCACGTGCCGTTGAACATCTGCCGCGTGTCGACGGTGCGCGAGCGCGGGTCGTTGAAGCTTTGGTCGTACGGCGCGGTCGGCACGCCCTTCGTACGATCGACGTAGCCGAAGGTCAGCCCGAACTCGCCAAAACTGCCCTTGGCAAACAGGCGCTTGGCGCGGTCGTAATCCATGCCGCGGGCCACGCCATCGCTCACGCCCGGCTGGTTGAACTCGGGAAAGTAGAGGTCGCGCCCCGGGGCATCGTTCACGCTGGCCGACAGCAGCCATTCGGCGCCGTTCTCGGCCCGCCTGCCCCACGTCACTCGGGCATCCCGCGCATTGGCGCTGCCCGTTGATCCGCTGGCCTGCACGCCGTCAATGTCACGGCCTCGCTTGGTGATGATGTTGATCACACCGAACAGCGCGTTCGATCCGTACACCGCCGACCCGGCTCCGGGCACGTACTCCACCCGTTCGATCAGGTCGACGTTGAGAATGGCTTCGGAGCCGACGGCCGCCTGGTCGAAGATAGGATCGTTGGTGCGATGGCCGTCAATGAGCAACAGGAAGCGCGTGTCATAGTCGCCCGCGCGCAAGAAGCCGCGTGCGCCCAGCGTGGTGTAGTTGCGGTCGTAGTTGGTGTACAGCCCCGGGAGACTGCCCAGGATGTCGGCCAGCGTGCGCCAGCCATAGGCTTTGATATCCGCCGCCGTGATGACGGAAACATTGGCCGGTGCCTCATTCGCGGCTTGCGCGTACTTGGACGCCCCGGTGACGACCTGCACCTGCATGAGTTGCTCGATGGGCAGTGCGGTCAGATCGGTGACGTCTGTTTGTGCCAGCGCCGTGCGGCAAAGCAGCGCAGCGGCCACCGCAAACATTTGCGCACACCGCTTCGGCTTGGATGGCACGCGCGGCAAGCGCATGGGTAACGCGAATGAATGCTCAGCACTCGGGTGTTTGCGGCAACCAAGCGCAAACGCACGGGCCATTACAACAAGGGGCGACATCAGCAGAACCGGCAGAACCGATCACGTCTGTGGGGCGACGTTCAGCGGGAATTCGATAGTTCTGCCTTAAAACGGAGAACCGGCGCGGTTCTTTACCCCTCCCCGGCTGGGGCGACACATTAACGCCGTTATGGTGTGAGGGGAGCGGGGGCCATTTGTGACGGAAGAGGCTCAGCGGCGGCGCTTGCGCAAACGTTCGATGGCGGCCAGTTGTGCCACGGCTTCAGCCAACTCAGCCTGCGCGCGCGCGTAGTCGAACTTGCTCTTGCTGTTCTGCATCAGCTCCTCAGCCGCCTTGCGGGCCTGCTGCGCCTTTGCCTCATCCAGATCGTGTGCGCGCACGGCGGTGTCTGCCAGCACAATGACCTGCTCGGGCTGGACGTCGACAAAGCCGCCCGCCACAAACAGAATCACCTCTTCACCGTTCTCCTGTGTAACGCGGAGACTGCCCGGGCGCATGCGCGTCAGCAGACGTTCATGGCCGGGCAGGATGCCCAGTTCACCCTCGGTGCCGGGGATGACCACAAACTTGGCGTTGCCTTCGTACAGCCGCTCTTCTGCCGTGACGACATCGACCTTCAGCACCGGCATGGTGTCTCCTCTGTTGCGCGCATAGGTTCATACGGTAGCACGATGTGCGCCCGGCGCCCTCTTCGCAATGCCCTGCCACTTTGCAATCGACGCATACCACGTTGACACGCGCGTGGCAGTTGCCGGCCGCCAGCGTCTGCGGCCTTGGCTGACCGTAAGGTTTCACAGTATGTAGCGTCACAAACGCTGCCTAGACTGTGCACCTGACGATCAAAAAGACATATCAGGGAAACACAACCATGCTGGGCGATCTACTGATGTCGTTCTTCGAGGTGGCGCGCCAGGGCAGCGTTACCTCCGCTGCCAAGCACCTGCGCCTGTCACAGCCGACCGTGACCGGACGCATCCGCCAGTTGGAAGAGATGTATGGCGTGGAGTTGTTCCACCGCCGCGGCAGCCGGCTGGACCTGTCCGACCTGGGTGTGAGCCTTATGCCCATCGTCGAGCGCCTGGCGCAGCAGGAAGGTGACGTCGATTTTCTCCTGCGCAATGCCGGCGATCTGCGCACCGGCAACCTGCGCGTGGGCGCTACGGGCCCGTACTACATCCTGCCCAGCGTGGCGGCGTTTCGCGCGCGGCATCCGACCATTGAGATCACCATCGAATTCGGCAACTCACAGCAGATGCTCGAAGCGCTGTCGGAGGTGCGTATCGACCTGGCGGTTTCGTCTCACGCGGTGGATGACGAACGCCTGCATCGCATCACGCTGGCCGAAGACACGATGGTTCTGGTAGTGCCGCTGGACCACGCGCTTGCACGGCGCCCGAACATTACGTTGGATGACATTGCCGGCTGCCAACTGCTGATGCGCGAGCCCGGCTCCGTCACACGCCGCGTCACCGAAGACGCGTTCGCCAAGGCTGGCATCGAGCCCGCCAGCACGAGCATCATCGGCAGTCGCGAAGCCATTTACGAGGCGATCAGCCTGGGGCTGGGCTGCAGCATCGTGCCCGCGCGTGAAGCGCCGCGCCGGCCCGACGTGCGCGTGCTGCCGTTTGCCGGCAACGCGCCGGTCATCCACGAATACCTGTACTTCCTGAAGGAGCGCAAGGACGCGCGGCTGGTACGTGCTTTCCTTGACTGCGTGGACCCGCGGCTTGCACAGGCACCCAATAAAAAGGCCGATGCGTTCATCGCCAAAGTTATGGCGATGGACACAGCCGCGACGCGCTAGGGCCGTAACCTCGCGGTTTTTCAACCGCCCCCGCCCGCCTGCTGTATGCAATCGCTTGCCCTGTTCGACCTGGACCACACCCTGCTGCCCATTGACAGCGAATACGAATGGGGCCGCTTCCTGGTCGCCCAGGGTGCCGTGGACCGAAGCGTCTTCGAGCAAGCCAACGAACGCTGGATGCGGGAATACCGTGACGGCACGCTCGACTTTGCGCGACACGCGCGCTTCTCGCTCGGCCTGCTGGCCCAGCACCCGCGCACGCGGCTCGACGCTTGGCGTGCCACGTTCCTGCGCGACATCATCACACCGGCCATGCTGCCGCGTGCGCGGCAACTGGTCGACTCGCACCTGCGCGCCGGCGACCTTTGCTGCATCGTCACCGCCACGCACCGCTACCTGACCGAGCCGATTGCCGCGGCGTTCAACGTGCCGCATCTGCTGGCGGTGGAGGGCGAGACGGTCAACGGCCGCAGCGATGGTGCCTTCACGGGCAATCCGCTCGGCACGGCCACGTTCGGCGCGGGCAAGATCGTCCGCGTGACGGAGTGGCTCGCGCAGCGCGGCCAGCGCATGACGGACTTCTCGCGCACCGTGTTCTACAGCGATTCACGCAACGACCTGCCGCTGCTCGAAGCGGTTTCACACCCGGTGGCCGTGAGCCCCGACAGCACCTTGCGTGCCGTGGCCGAATCGCGCGGCTGGCCGATCGTCGAACTCTTTGCTGCCTGAAAACAAGAACGCCCGCGCGGCGTGAACCGTGCGGGCGTCTTGTCGGTGAGCGACGCTCCGTCAGGCAGCCACAGTTGCGGGCGCTGCGGACGCGCCTGCCGGCGGCGTCCATTGCGGCAGCGCGGTGCCATCGACGAGCGCATCCATATGCCGGTGCGCCA
Organism: Ralstonia wenshanensis; assembly: GCF_021173085.1. Classification (NCBI taxonomy): domain Bacteria; kingdom Pseudomonadati; phylum Pseudomonadota; class Betaproteobacteria; order Burkholderiales; family Burkholderiaceae; genus Ralstonia; species Ralstonia wenshanensis. The sequence goes on along the minus strand of NZ_CP076412.1, from coordinate 1,776,775 downwards.
GCGCCGGTCCGACGCTCATGCCAATGCCGCTGTGCATCAGCGCGACGGTGGTGCGATCGTCGACGCGGGTGATGGAGAACGCGCCGCTGCCGGGTACATGGCACTTGGCGCCATATACGCCCTGCCAACGCTCCACCACGCGCAGCTTGCTGCCAAACGTGTCACGCGCGAGGTCGAGCATGATGTTGTCGACTGACTCGGCATTGAACGGGCGGGCGTCCTGGCCGTAGTCGTGCGAATCACCAATGATCCAGTCGCCATAGGGCGTTGGACTGACCAGCAGGTGAATGCCGTGACGCGCCAGCTCGGGGCGCTGATGTTCGATCTGCATTGCCAGCGCACGGGCGGTTGGCAAATCAGCAAATGCCCCGTAGTGCGTGCATGACAGCCCGGTTAGCACGGCGTGCTCCAGACGGAAGCCGTCTTCGGGCGTGACACGCAGCATCTGCAGGCGGCACACCTGCGGTTGCAGCGCGCGAAGGTGGTCGGCGCACAACGTCTGGTAATCATGGCCGCTGCAGACAATCACACGCTCGGCATTGCACACGCCAGCGGTGGTCTCAAGCCGGCCGCCTTCCACATGGCGCACCAGCGTACCGAAATGGAAGCGCACGCCTTGCGTGGCAAGCCAAGACGCCAGCGCCGGAATGGCTTCGCGCGAATAGAGCTGCAGATCGTCGAAGCCCTGAAGCGCTGCGCGGTGGCGCATGAAGCGGCCATCGTAGAGGTTTGCCAGGTCTGCGCTGCGCAACAGCTTGACGTTGTAGCCGAAGGCCGTTGCGCGCGTCGCCATGAACTCGTCCAGCACGGCCTCTTCTGAGACATTGCGGGCAAACAGCAGCGCACCGTTGGCGCGCGCAAAGATGCCTGCCTTGTCGGCCCAGTCGAGATACAGCGCGCGGCTTTCACGCGCGAGGTCCAGCATGATGCCGGGCGGCTGGCCAGTCACCAGCATCTGACCGAAATTGCGAATAGACGCGCCGACGGCAATATCACTGCGCTCGAACACCGTCACGCGCAGGCCGCGTTTGACGGCAGCGGCTGCATGCGCCAAGCCCAGAATGCCAGCCCCGACAATGGCGACGTCGGTGCTGGCATCCAGGCCCCCAAGAGTCACGGGAGCTTGCATCGCTTACTTCTTCTCCGACTTGCCGTCGTAGCGCTTCGTCCACTCGGCCAGGATGCGGTCGCGGTTGGCGCTGGCCCACGTGAAGTCGTTCTTGATCAGACGCTTTTCGTAGTCAGCCGGCAGCAGCGGATCCGGCTTGGAGAAGCCCGGCGTGGCGACCACGGCAAAGTTCTTCTCGTACAGCGCCATTGCAGCCGGGCTTGCCGAAAAGTCAGCCAGCTTCTTGGCGGCGTCCAGGTTCTTGGTGCCCTTCATGATGCCGGTGGCTTCCACGTCCCAGCCCAGGCCTTCGGACGGCAGCACGATGTCGATGGGTGCACCTTCCTTCTTCGATTTCACGGCACGGTATTCAAACGCGATACCGATCGGGAATTCACCCGAGGCCGCCATCTTGCAAGGCTTGGAGCCCGAGTGCGTGTACTGGCCGATGTTCTGATGCAGCGCGTCCATGTAGGCCCAGCCCTTTTGCTCACCCAGCATCTGCAGCCATGCGCTGACGTCGAGGTAACCCGTGCCGGACGAGGCCGGGTTCGGCATGACGATCTTGCCGGCGTACACGGGCTTGGTGAGGTCTGCCCAGGAAGTCGGCTTCGGCAGGTGCTGCTTTTCTGCTTCGACGGTGTTGAAGCAGATGGCGGCGCCCCAGGCATCCATGCCAACCCATGCCGGCGGGTTCGCCTTGTCGCGGTACGTCGCACCGATCTTCGCCAGATCGGCCGGCGCGTACGGCGTCAGCATGCCTTCCTTGTCCAGGATGGCCAGGCTCGATGCGGCAAGGCCCCACACCACGTCAGCGCGCGGGTTGTTCTTCTCGGCCAGCAGCTTGGCGGTGACAACGCCAGTGGAGTCGCGCACCCACTTGATCTCGATGTCCGGATTGGCCTTCTCGAAAGCCTCCTGGTACGCCTTCACTTGGTCAGCTTCCAGTGCCGTGTACACGGTCAACGTGGTCTTGGCGAATGCCGACGTGGCAAACGCCATCGTTGCCGACGTGATTGCGACAGCCAGCAGGGAAAGACGTGCGGTCATGGTTTCCTCGGTATGGTGTGATGCAGCGGAAAAGACAACGAACAGGACTACAAACTCAAATGCACTGCGGGCGATCACCGCGCGCGAGGCGGCGGTTGATGTCGGCCACGACTTCAGGCAGATCGGCAATCGTGTCGATCTCGTAATGCGGACGGCAGGCGGAAAAACCGGCCGAGATGGCGACCCGATGGCGCGCACGCTCGTCCGCAGACAGCGCGGCGTACTGTTCGTACGGCAGGCCGAGCGCGTTGCCCGACATCAGCAGCGCAACGGTCCACATGCCGGCCCGGCGGCCCTCTTCGATGCCGGGCACGGTGTCGTCGACCTTCACGCAGGCGGCTACGTCACCAATCGCAAGATCGACCACGCAACGCAGGGCCTGCGCAGGCCACGGGCGGGCGCGGGGCACTTCATCGCAAGCGACCACGCAGTCGGGCATGTAGCCGGCACTGGCAGCCAAGTCGACTACACGGTCCATCACCACGCGCGGGTAACCCGAGCACGTGCCGATCTTCAAACCGGCTTCGCGCAGCGCGGCGACGGTGTCCAGCGCGCCCGGAATCAGGGCGGAATGCGCGCCGACCTTTTCGATCTGCAGCGGCATGAAGCGGTTGTAGATGGCGGTGACATCGTCATCGGTGGGCATGCGGCCGTGTGCGAGCGAGAAGCGCGCGGCAATCGCGCCGTCGTTGCACAGCGTGCGGATGTGGTCCCACTTGCCCAGGCCCATGGGGCCACGTGCTTCGTCCAGCGTGATGGCCACGCCAAACTCGGCAAACGCTTCGACGAAGATCTGCGTCGGGGCAAACGAGCCGAAATCGACCACGGTGCCAGCCCAGTCCAGGACCGCGGCCTCGAGCCGCAACGGCGTGTTGCCAGGGTTGAGGCGGTCTGCGCCCGCCTGGCGCGCCGAGATCGGGGAAGAGTCACCCATGTTCTTGCTTCCTTTCTGCTTGTTGCTGTTCTGCTATGACGGACTACGAATTCAATGCGCCGCCGTGCGCCAGGCCTGCGTGCGGCGCACGATGCCGCGCGTGGCCAGTTCCAGCAGCAGCGATACGACGATCGACGTGACAAGAATGAGCGTGGACATGGCCGCGGCGGGGCCGATGTCGCCGGCGTCGTCCATGTTCAACACGGCCACGGACGCGAGCACGGTGTCCGGGCTGTAGAGGAAGATCACGGCCGACACGGTGGTCATGGCCGACACGAACAGATAGCGCGCGCACGACAGGACGGCAGGCAGACACATCGGCAGCGTCACGCGCCAGTACGTGCGCAGCGCCGACACCTTGAGCGAGGCCGACACCGCCTCGAACACCGGATCGAGCTGCCCCAGCGACGCTACGGATGTCAGGTGCGCCGCCGTGGCGCAATGCATGATCGTGCAGAGCACCATCAGCGCCATGCCGCCATACAGGCCGTTGAGGGGATTGGCCGGATGGTTGAAGAAGAAGACATAGCCCAGACCGAGCACGAGGCCGGGCACCGCCATCGGCAGCAGCACGGCAAAGCGGATGGCCGCATGCAGCCCCGATTGCAACCATCCTGCAGCCCGCGTCTTTTCGACCAGCCATGCACCGGTGAAGATCAGTGCGGTACCGAACACCGTGGTCAGCGCAGCCAGCTTCAGGCTGTTGCGATACGCCAGCCAGCCGCCGCCATCCATGTTGTCGAAGTCGTAGTTGCGCAGCGACAGCTCGAGGTTGTACGGCCAGAGCTTGACCAGCGACGCGCCAATGGCGGTGGCCAGCATCAGCAGAATCCCGCCGACCACCAACGCACTCAGCAACAGGAAAAGCCCGTCGCGCAGACGATCCGGCTGCGGGTGATATGGCTGTGCACGGCTGGCAAGCGCGGCGTGCTGACGACGCTGCACGAAGCGCTCTACCGCAAAGGTCAGCAGCGCAGGCAATAGCAGCATCAAGCCGATGACGGCGCCGCGCGCAAACTGCTGCTGGCCGACCACCGCCTTGTAGGCCTCCACAGCCAGCACCTGGTAGCTGCCGCCCACCACGGTCGGCACGCCAAAGTCGGTCGCGACCAGCGTGAAGACCAGCGCGAAGGCGCCAAACAAGCCGTAGCGCGCGCCGGGCAGCGTGACCGTGCGGAACGTGCGCCACGGGCTTGCGCCCATGGCACGTGCGGCGTCATACAGGCGGCCATCCGCCAGCGTGAGCGTTGCCAGCAGCAACATCAGTGCATACGGAAACGTGTAGAACACCTCGCCCAGCACGATGCCCCAGAAGCCATAGATGTTGCTGCCGTTCATCCATGCCTTGAACAGGCCCTGGTTGCCGAACAGGTAGACCAGCGCAATGCCCGGCAGCAGCGACGGCGCAAACAGCGGCAGCATCGCCAGCGTACGCATCGTGCCGCGCAACGGCATGCGGGTGCGTTGCACCGCGTAAGCCAGGGCAAACGCCAGCGGCACCACAATAGCGGCCACGGCGCCGGACACGGCCAGTGTACGGCCAACCATGTCGAGAAAATTCGGCGCCCGCACCACGTGGGCAACCAGCGCCAGGCCGTGCTCGTCTGTGCTGCGCACACTGGCGACCAGCCCCGTGGCCTGCAACAACATCATCGCTGTCGGCAACAGCAAGCCGATGGTGAGCAACAGCAGCCAGCCAAGCTTCATGCCGGTCAGCACGGGCGTATCGGTACGCCAGAAAGGACGGCTCGCAGAGCGAACCGGGTCGGATTGCGTGGCTGCAACCACGTTGGCCTCGGGGGGCAGCATCGACATGGCGGCCTCAGGCATACACACGCAGGCCGTCGCGCTCCAGCGCGATCCAAAGCTTGCTGTCAGCCAGGTCATTGCGGCCGGCTTGCAGGGCGTTCGATGCCACTTCGGCCACCAGCGGTGCATCGGCCAGGCCATCGATCGACAGCGTCACGCGCGTGCGGCTGCCCAGGTAGATCTGGTCGACCACGCGGGCGAGATGGCGGTTGGGAGCGTCGTCGTCGGGGTGCAGCGTGACGGCCTCGGGGCGGCAGAACAGGCGGCCTTGCATCGATCCGCCATCGGCGAAAGCCGGATCGAGTAGCAACGGTTGGCCGGCCAGCGTGGGCGTACCGTCCTCCGCGCGTTCGAGCGGCAGCCAGTTGGCCTGGCCGACAAACCCGGCGACAAAGCCGGTGGCCGGGCGCGAATAAATCTCCGCCGGCGAGCCCGTCTGCTCAATGCGGCCGTTGGACATCACCGCGATGCGATCGGCCATTGCCATGGCCTCGTCCTGGTCGTGCGTAACCATCAGCGTGGTGACGTTCAGCTTGCGCTGCAGGCGGCGCAGCTCGATGCGCAGGTGTTCGCGCACCTGGGCGTCCAACGCCGACATCGGCTCATCCAGCAGCAACAGCGACGGCGCGGGCGCCAGCGCACGAGCCAGAGCCACACGCTGCTGCTGGCCGCCCGACAGCTGCGACGGGTATTTCGCCTCGCTGCCGGCCAGGCCGACCAGGGCGAGCATCTCCGAGACACGCCCCTGCATGCGCGCACGGTTGCCGTTGCTGCTGTCCAGCCCGTAACCGACGTTCTGCGCAACCGTCAGGTTGGGGAACAGCGCGTACGACTGGAAGACGATGCCGTAGTCACGCTCGCGCGGGGGCAGGTTGGAAATATCGCGGCCACCGGCGACGATCTGGCCGCCGTCGTGCGCCTCCAGACCGGCAATGATGCGCAGCAGGGTCGTCTTGCCGCAGCCCGACGGGCCCAGCAGGCAGACGAATTCGCCCTGCGCGACATCCAGCGACACTCCATCGAGCGCCGTGAATGCGCCAAAGCGGCGCGAGACGCGTCGCACGGACAGGAACGGCGCGGCGGAACCCGACGTCGGGTTGATAACAGGCTGAGGTAGGGGCACGGGGGCGCAGACAGTGGCAAAAACGGTCGCCACTGTAGCCAGCCGACATGTACCCCTTGTGGCAGTTACCCCAAAAACGCCAATGCGCGCATTTCCGGATTTTGGTTTGTCTATGACGAGACCGGCCGGACTTCGCTCAGGAAGGCGGCGATCAACCGCGCTTCGCGCCGATCCTGCAGGCAATACAGGTATTCGCTCAGTTCCGGCGCCCCGCCTTCGAACGGCAGCACGCGCAGATCGGCATGGCTCGGTACTTCCTGGCGGGCGATGACGCTCACGCCCAGGTTGCGCGTGATGGCCTCCCGGATGGATTCCCGGCTGCCGATCTCCACCGTAGAGGCCGGCGTCACACCTGCCTGGGCCATCATCGTTTCGGTCATGGCGCGCGTGGTCGACCCGACTTCGCGCACCAGCAATCGGCATTGCGACAGCACGCTCACAGGCACGCTCGTCCGGTCGGCGAGCGCGTGGCTGCGATGCACCACCAGCACGAGCGGATCGCGGGCCAGTTCAATGCGCAGAAAGCGCGCGTCGTCTACCCGCTGCGACGACGAGGCCACGTCCACCCGGTACTCCTGCAGCGCCTCGAGCATCTGCACCGAATTGCCGGCTTCGATGCTGACATCGATGCCAGGGTGGCTCTTGCAGAAGCGGTCCACGATGTCGAGCACGTAATACGGCGCCGTCGCGCCGATGCGCAGGTGGCCCGATCCCATGTCGCCGGAGTTGCGCAGGAAGAAGTCGATCTCGGTTTCCTGGCGCACGAGCTGGTCCACCAATGGCATCAGCCGTACGCCGGCATCGGACAGACTCAGCCGGCGACCGCCCCGGTAGAACAGCTCGACGCCGTAGGCCTCTTCCAGGGCGCGGATCTGCGAAGTCACGGTCGGCTGCGACAGGCCAAGCTGCTTGGCAGCCAGCGTGATGCTGCCCAGGCGGGCGACCATGAAGAACGATTTGAGCTGCGCAACGAGCATCGGCGGGTGACGTATTGAGCGCGTTTGCGGCGCTGTGAATGAGCGGGCGGCCCATTCTAGCGGACGGCACCGTCGCCAAAGTGGCGCCGAGCTCCCTCCTCCGTTTTCTGCATCTACATCCCGCGGCTACGACTTTTTCAACCTTTTCGACAACGCAAACTTTGCGCACCCCCACATCGGGGGGAATTGGCGCCTGTGAGGGCGTCATTTCCACGGATCGAATCCGCCACTTCACCTTGAGAATCCGTCCGCATGTTGCGCTTGAGGCAGTCACGAGCCGCCCCTGTGCAGGCATTTGTTATGTGCGGAATTGGAGAGAAGTGGATGGAACGCAGCAGCAACAACGTGCGCGGCACGAAGCAATGGACCATCGCGATGATGGTGGCCGCGGCAGGTACTCTGGCCGCCTGTGGTGGGGGCGGTGGCGGCGGAAGTTCGGGGGCCACCCCAGCGGCCACGCAAGGCTCGTCCGCCAATATCACCGTGGCGGCGGCGTGTAGCGGGTCGAACTGCGGTGCACTGGGCAATACCTACGCCGGCTCTGGCGTGGGTGTGTGGCAAGCGACCAATACGGGCGGAGCAGCCGGCTCGGTGCCAGTGTCGATCGCGGGGCTCACCGGTCAGAGCGTGACGCTTGTCTACACTAATCAGAGCGCGGCGGCTCAGCCGATGCCGTCCGTCTCGCTGACAGGCCTGGGGCTGCTGAACGCCACGGGCACGCCAGTCCCGAAGACTGCCGCCGACGTGGCGGGCAATGACGCCAACGCCGCGTTCGACCGCCAGCTTTCCGATTTCAACATGCATGCGCTGGACGGATACGCCACCGGTGGCGGCCCCCTCAAGACGCAAGGCGCCTCCAACGATACGGTCCTGCGTCCGCAGTCGGTGGCCAGCGTCGGCACACAGCGCACGTGGAACCACCAGCAGCCGGACGGCACCGCCACCGTGCGCACGGCCACGCTGCGCCAGCAAACCACGGCCACGGATGGTCGCGTCATCAACCTGTGGGTGGAAAACACCGAGTACGGCACGAGCAAGATCAGCGACGGCATCATCAACACGCTCATCACCAAGTTTGCTTCGGGCATGCAGTCGGTCTATACGCTGGCCACTTCGCTGGTCGGCCAGCCGTGGGGCAGCTATTCCAGCTCGGCCAGCCTGATCGATCCGAACCAGGCGCTCGACATCGTGGTGCTGAACATCCAGCCCGATAGCCAGCCCTATGGCCGCGTCGGCTACTTCTGGGCGCGCAACAACTTCACCACCAGCTCGCAGCCGCTGTCGAACCAGTCGCTGTCGCTGTATGTGGATTCAGAAACCATCTACCTGGGCGGCACAGACGGGCTGAACACCGTCATCTCGACACTCGGCCATGAGTTCACCCACATGGCCAACTTCTATCAGCGCGGCGTGCTGCACGGCTCGCAGTACATGTACGGCACGTGGCTGGAAGAAATGACGGCGATGACGATGGAAGACGTGCTCTCCAGCCAGATCGACCCCACCTTCAACAACGTGCGCGACAGCCGCTTCCCGGCCTGGCTGCAAAGCGCGTACGACTGCTCGCTGACGGCGTTTGATCCGTCGCTGTCTTCGTCGTGCCCGGGGTATCCGATTTCGGGCAGCCTGGGCGGCTTCCTGCTGCGCCAGTACGGCATTGCGTACTACACGAATCTGCTGCAGAACTTCTCGTCGACGGATTCGGCTGCGGTACTGAACAGCGCCATCCAGGCCGGCGGCGGTGCAGGCCTGGGCGATGCAACGGGCCGCTGGGGCACGGCGGTCGCGCTGCTGCCGGTGCCGGGCAGCCCGTCGGGCTTCGCGTATCCGGCTCGCTCGGACAGCGGCTTTTCGATCCCGGCGCTGAACGGCCCGAACTACAGCAGCCAGCGCACCATGCCGACGTCCGTACCGGCCACGCTGCAAGGCTTCGGCCAGTTCCCGGTCGCGCGCGGCACAAAGGCCGGCACGTACAGCGAGACGATCACGGTGCCGGCGTATTCAACGGTGTCGATCATCATCCACTGACAGCGCGCGGCTAAGGAAGCGGGCTCCCTTTGAGTTTCGGCCAGCTGCGCAATCCAGTGAAGCGTCAAAAAAAATGGCGCCGTGGGCATTCAACCCTCGGCGCCTTTTTCACGTCACCGCGTCAGGAACGACCCGACGCGGCTGCGACTACGCATTACATCTGCACGGTGTCGGCCACTTCCTTGAAGTCTTCGATCTGGTCGAAGTTCATGTACTTGTAGATCTTGTCGCCGTTCGCGTTAAGCACACCCATGTCGGCCATGTACTCTTCCTTGGTCGGAATCTTGCCCAGACGCGAGCAGATTGCCGCCAGTTCCGCCGAACCCAGATACACATTCGTGTTCTTGCCCAGACGGTTCGGGAAGTTGCGGGTCGACGTCGACATAACCGTCGCACCTTCGCGCACCTGTGCCTGGTTGCCCATGCACAGCGAGCAGCCCGGCATTTCGGTGCGGGCGCCGGCCGTGCCGAACACACCGTAGTGGCCTTCTTCGGTCAGTTGCTTCTGGTCCATCTTGGTCGGCGGCGCAACCCACAGCTTGACCGGAATGTCACGCTTGCCTTCCAGCAGCTTCGACGCCGCACGGAAGTGGCCGATGTTGGTCATGCACGAGCCGATGAACACTTCGTCGATGGTCGCGCCGGCCACGTCGGACAGCGTCTTCACGTCGTCCGGATCGTTCGGGCAGGCCACGATCGGCTCGTGGATGTCAGCCAGGTCGATCTCGATGACGGCGGCGTACTCGGCGTCGGCATCCGGCTGCAGCAGTTGCGGATCGGCCAGCCATGCTTCCATCGCCTTGATTCGGCGCTGCAGGCTGCGCGGGTCTTGGTAGCCCTGCGCGATCATCCACTTGAGCAGCGTGATGTTGCTGTTCAGGTATTCGATGATCGGTTCCTTGTTCAGGTGCACCGTGCAACCGGCGGCCGAACGCTCGGCAGAGGCGTCCGACAGCTCGAACGCTTGCTCGACCTTCAGGTCGGGCAGGCCTTCGATTTCGAGGATGCGGCCCGAGAAGATGTTCTTCTTGCCTTGCTTGGCGACCGTCAGCATGCCCTGCTTGATCGCGTACAGCGGAATCGCGTTGACGAGGTCACGCAGCGTGACGCCCGGCTGCATCTTGCCCTTGAAGCGGACCAGCACCGATTCCGGCATGTCCAGCGGCATCGTGCCGGTGGCAGCCGCGAAGGCGACCAGGCCCGAGCCTGCCGGAAAGCTGATACCGATCGGGAAGCGCGTGTGCGAGTCGCCGCCGGTGCCGACGGTGTCGGGCAGCAGCATGCGGTTCAGCCACGAGTGGATCACGCCATCGCCCGGGCGCAGCGCGATACCGCCACGCGTGCTGATGAAGTTGGGCAGCGTCTGATGCGTCTTCACGTCCACCGGCTTCGGATACGCAGCGGTGTGGCAGAACGACTGCATCACCAAGTCGGCCGAGAAGCCCAGGCACGCCAGGTCCTTCAGTTCGTCGCGGGTCATCGGGCCGGTGGTGTCTTGCGAGCCGACCGAGGTCATCTTCGGTTCGCAGTACGTGCCCGGACGGATGCCCTGGCCTTCCGGCAGGCCGCACGCGCGACCGACCATCTTCTGCGCGAGCGAGAAGCCCTTGCCGCTGTCGGCCGGCTGATGCGGCAGGCGGAACAGCGTCGACGGTGCGAGGCCCAGCGCTTCACGCGCCTTGGCGGTCAGGCCGCGGCCGATGATCAGCGGAATGCGGCCGCCGGCACGCACTTCGTCGAACAGCACGTCCGACTTGACCTGGAATTCGGCGATCACCTTGCCGTCCTTCAGCGCCTTGCCTTCGTACGGGCGCAGTTCGACCACGTCGCCCATATTCATTTGCGACACGTCGAGTTCGATCGGCAGCGCGCCGGCATCTTCCATCGTGTTGTAGAAGATCGGGGCGATCTTGCCGCCGAGGCACACGCCGCCGAAACGCTTGTTCGGAACGTAGGGAATGTCTTCACCGGTGAACCACAGCACCGAGTTGGTGGCCGACTTGCGCGAGGAGCCGGTGCCGACCACGTCGCCGACGTAGGCGACCAGGTGACCCTTCTCCTTCAGCGATTCGATGAACTTGACCGGGCCGCGCTTGCCGTCTTCTTCCGGCGTGATGCCGGGGCGTGCGTTCTTCAGCATCGCCAGCGCGTGCATCGGGATGTCCGGGCGGGTGGTGGCGTCCGGTGCCGGCGACAGGTCGTCGGTGTTGGTTTCGCCCGTGACCTTGAACACGGTGATGGTCAGGCTTTCCGGCACTTCCGGACGGCTCGTGAACCATTCGGCGTCGGCCCAGCTCTGCAGCACGGCCTTCGCATGCGCGTTGCCCTTGTCGGCGAGTTCCTTCACGTCATGGAACTGGTCGAACATCAGCAGGGTTTTCTTCAGTGCGTCGGCAGCGACGGCGGCGACGGCGTCGTCGGACAGCAGCTCGATCAGCGGCTGGATGTTGTAGCCGCCCAGCATCGTGCCGAGCAGTTCGGTCGCGCGGGCACGCGAAATCAGCGGGCAAGCGGTTTCACCCTTCGCCACGGCGGCCAGGAAGCCGGCCTTCACACGGGCGGCTTCGTCCACGCCAGCGGGCACGCGATGGGTAATCAGGTCGAGCAGCGTCTGCTCTTCACCGGCGGGCGGGTTGGTCAGCAGCTCGACCAGTTCGGCGGTCTGCTGAGCCGTCAGCGGCAGGGGAGGAATACCGAGCGCGGCGCGGGCGGCCACGTGAGCGCGAAAGTTTTCAAGCATGGGAGACCTGCTGAGATGACGTTACAGGGGAATCTTTTCGGGCACCCCGAGGCTGGTCCGGGCGCCGCTTGGGCGCGATTCTAATCGCAATACCCCACCCGGTCAAATGTCTTATATCTTATATAAGAGTCAAGCAAATAATCCGCGGCCTTCCGCGCACTGAAGCCTCTTCGGTCTTCCTCAAGTTCCAGGCGGACATGCCGAAGAAACATTCCGATGTATAGCGGCAAGCACATCACGGGTTGCCGACATTCAAACAAGAAGAATCAGCCATGCGAGTCGATCCCTCACTCACGCCCAACGCCGTGCCGCCTGCGGCGAGCCGCCCATCCAGCGCCTCAGCAGCGAATGAAGCTGCGGCTCCTTCCACCTTGAAAGGCAACGACATCCTTTCGAACACGGACCAAGCGCAATCATCGACTGGCCTGAATCCATCATCATCGAGCGACGCGGGCACGTCCAGCGACAGCCCCGTGGTCAAACAGTTGAAAGCGCAGATCAATGCGCTGCGGCAGCGGCTTTCAGCATTGCAAAGCCAGATGGAAGCCGAATCGAAACAAGCCACTGTCGACAAGGAAGCGGCTGCCCGGCTTCAGGCGCTGTCGACGGAGGCAAGCTCGGTCTCTGCGGCACTTGAAACTGCAATCGGCCAACTTGCACAGGCGCAGCAAGCGGAAGGCAAGCGTTCGGGAAGCCTGTTCTCCACGACTGCCTGAGAAGGCGGCAATACACCTCGAGCGCCAGCGACGCGCCCTGCCCCCCTATCCCGCCGTGGCGCGAAGTTTCGGCGATGCATGGCGGGACGTCCGCCTATCTTGGGTACCGGCCACCCAGCGCTCCACGCTCTCTTTCCAGCGATAACGGCCTACCTGCCTTCGGCGCGTATCTCGAGCGGATTCTGCGGATATGCCGCACGGCACAGCTCTAGAACTTCAGTGCGAAACCATTGATGCGCCGGATCGTGATCAAGGCGCGGATGCCAGATCTCTGAAATGGTGAAAGCGGGTATGGCCAGCGGCAGTTCGAAATACTGCAACCCATTGGCCGCCGTGAAATCCGTTACAAAGGCATTCCCCAGGCAGGAACGTGGAACGGCGGCGAACAAGTCCGAATGGCGCACCAGTTGCATCGCGCTCATATAAGACGGCACCACGATTGCCACCTTCCGCCGAAGGTTTGGCGGCTCCAATGACACGTCGATCGCATTTTCCGTTTGGCCTGTCCGCGAAACCATGACGTGGCCACATGCTGCCCATTGTTCCAGGCTGATGGGCGCAGCGCCGAGCTGAGGATGGCCCGCGCGACACACGCCCACATAGCGATCGTGGAAAAGCGGCCGGGTACGGACCTCAGGAGCAGCCGTCCGGACAATACCGATCTCCAGATCAATCGCACCGTCCCGCAACGGCTGCGCGTTCCAGTCCGGCTTGGGCGTGAAGCGGACCTGCACGCCGGGCGCGGCGCGTTGGAGGCGATCCATCAACGCCGCGCCAAGCAGATCGACGAAGCCCTCACCCGCGCGCACCGTGAAGCATTGCGCAAGGGTGGCCACGTCGAACCGATGTTCAGCACGACTGAGCGCCGCCTCTGCTTCACGGGCCAGTGCAGGAATACGCTGGCTCAGTTGCTCGGCATAAGGCGTCAGCACCAGCGCGCGGCCAGCCTGCAACAGCAAGGGATCGCCCGTCGCGACGCGCAAGCGCGAAAGCGTGCGGCTCATGGCCGAGACGCTGAGATTCAGACGCCGGGCCGCACCGGTAACACTCCGCTCGCTGAGCAATGCATCCAGTGCGGGCAGGAGGTTGAGATCAACGCGTGACATGCGGCCAGAATAATCGAAAACGCATCGAACCATGGCGTCCGGTGCAATCGTGAATTGCCAGCCAGGCGTCTGGTGCAAGACGCGAGTTCTGTCGACAATGCATTGCATCACCTGCGCACAACGGAGAACGCCTTGTCCGACGCTCCCATCCACACGCCTACCGTTTTGCTGATCGGCGCCTCACGGGGTCTTGGCTACGCCATGGCCGCCGAATTCCTGAAAAACGGATGGAATGTCGTGGGCACGGTCCGCGCCGGCAGCAGCCGGACGCTCTTGCATGATCTCGCCAATGCGCATCCGGACCGGATCGAGATCGAAACGCTGGATATCACGCGGCCCGAGCAGATCCAGGCCTTGCGTGAGCGCCTGTCCGGCCGGATGTTCGACGTTCTGTTCGTCAACGCGGGGACAACCAACCCGGATCCGACGCAGACCATCGGCGAGGTCTCCACGGAGGATTTCGTGGCGCTGATGATCACCAATGCGCTCAGCCCGATGCGCGTGGTCGAACGCATGGCCGATCTTGTTCCGCCGGCCGGCCTGATCGGGATCATGTCGTCGGGGCAAGGCAGCATTGCCGACAACGAATCCGGCCAGCGCGAGCTCTATCGCGGCAGCAAGGCGGCGCTGAACCAGTTCATGCGCAGCTTCGCAGCGCGCCAGGCGCACACGCCCTTGGCCATGCTGCTGATCGCCCCCGGTTGGGTACGCACCGACCTCGGCGGCCCCGAGGGCCGATTGTCAATCGAGGAAAGCGTTCCGGGCGTCGTGAACGTGATTCTGAACAAACTGGGGCGGCCGGGCCTCGAATATCTCGACTATCGCGGCAGGACTGTCCGCTGGTAATGGGATGGACTGCTTTGGAGAAAACGGCTTTCCACGTGCTTGCCGCACGATGCCAGAGGATGCGCTCAACGATCCGACCGCTCGACCACGACCTCGCTGACCTGAACCACCGGTGCGATGTCGGTGTAGTTGGCAATGTCACCCATGATCTCGGCGCCGTGCTCTTGCATGGCAGCCTGGAAGCCTTCGGCCGAATCGCAGATCAACGCGCACATCGCCACGAAGGCAGGCGGTGTACCGGGCGCTCCACCGGCCAAGCCTTTTTCGACGGTGTAGTAGGCGCAGGCACTGCCCAACCTCGCCTTCACCATCGGCATGTGCCGGTCGCGATAGTAGTCGTGGTCGAAGCGCGCGCCTTCGGTGTACGGGTACATCACGGTGACCTTGATCATGCGGTTCTCCTTGCCATCATTGGCGTCGTCCCCGAGCGATTCTCGAGACTGCTGGCGATCATACCGTCTTGAGCTCGACGGGGCTTGGGACGTCCGTTCTGGCCAAACCGGAAAGCCCGCTACACCGGCATGCTCATCGTCCTGAAGGTCGACGATGCCAATGAGCCGGTTGTGGCTTGGGCGATCAAGCTGCGCAAGTCAACAGACCATTTGCGCCGCGCGCATTCCTTGAAGCCCGGGTAAGCACTCAAGCGCTACGCGCCAGCGTCATCTGGCTCGCTTCAACACAATTTCTCCAGAGCCCCCTCCCGAGGCGGCAGGCGTGGTCCATCGCAATTCATCTCCCGAGAGAACGAACGGCCTGCGCTGCTCTACCCCGTTCCAGTTCGGAAATGTGCTCGTCTCAATGCGGAAGGTGATGGTTCTGTCCGCTTGATTTACGACGTACCTGCCAAAGTGCGCAATCGAACCTTGCGCTACCGCGCGATACTCGTCCGCACTGCCCTTCATGCGGTCGTTGGCGACGTACTTTGGCAGGTCGGCGCGTGAATTCACCAGCGCGTAGTGACCGTGGCCGTCAAAGATGACGAGGCCCTGCGGATGCGGCCCATACATGGGCGCGCGACTGCCATCTGGGCGAACAGTATCGACCGAGACATACGTCCAGGCGCCGGCCAGTTGCTCATCAAGCGGCTTTTCACCCAATGCGACGCAGGATTGGAGCACTAGTCCCGTAAGCACGAACGTTGAAACCGTGATGAAGGTGTACAAGCGTTTCATTGGGCCCTCCGCTCGAGCAATGCCGACCGTCACACCAATATAGGCCGCAAGCCGGAAAAGACGACCGCGAGCCGGCCCTTTTCACGCTCCCTCGGCCCGCCGGAGGAACTGCCATAAGCGGTGCGCTGCGCTCCTCACGCCAGGGCAAGCAGACGCTGTAAGCATCTGCCTCCTGGCGTTCCCGCGCCTGTCGATACTCACGACGACATCTACGTACCGAGCGACGATAACTGGTCCGTGTCGTACCGGGCGCGAAGCTCGGCAATCCTTGCAGAGTCCGCTCCATTACCCCGCGCCACGATATCGGCAATCTCTTCGAAATAGCGCTCGTGCCCGGGCGGCGACACGGTGAGCAGAACACGCACCAGCTTGCCGGAAGTATTGCCGATGTTGTGCGGGACGCCGGGCGGCAGGAAGAGGTAGGCACCCGGCGTCGCGCACACACGCTGGTCGCCAACTTGCCAGTCGCACTCGCCCTCCAACACATAGTAGGTTTCCTCCTGTACGCGATGCACGTGCATCCCGGTGGAAAAGCCGACCGGGATCGTCCATTCGAACATCGACGTGTAGCGGGTACTCTCTGCGGTGACGAGGAAGGCCATGGGTTGCCCGGCAAGCCGCACCTGCCTGCCCTCTCCGGGCATTCGGATAATCGCTTCTGCAGTCATGATGAACCTCCACGAGTTCAGGGTATGGAAGAGTGTCTTGACTCTGCATCTGTGCCGCCGAAAGGTCGTGAATCTCATCCGAATTTATTGCAAAATTTTGCCGAAGCTACGGACACCGTCACCATGTCAGGCACTTACAAGTTTGAGCAGTTCGCGCTCGATGCCGAGGCAGGAATCCTGTTTCGCGGTGGCGAGCCAACGCTTCTCGGCCGGCGCGCGGTTGCCTTGCTGCACCTGTTGCTTGAGCATGCCCCTGCGCCTGTGAGCAAGGATGCGCTGATTGAAGCGGCGTGGCCAAAGCTGGTGGTCGAGGAGAGCAACCTCACGGTGCAGATCGCAGCGCTGCGCCGCGTGCTCGCTCAAGACAACGGCGCAGGCTGGATCGAGACGTTGCCCCGCCATGGCTATCGCTATGTTGGGCCGCCTGCCACGCGTGCTCAGCATGGGGCGGGCTATACGGCGCAGTGGTCCGCCGGACAGATGCTGGAAAAGCCATCGATCGCGGTACTGCCATTCGAGAACACAGCTGATGCCGAATGGTTTGCCGATGGGGTGGTCGACGACATCATCACCGGCCTATCGCGCATCAAGTGGCTGTTCGTGATCGCACGCAGCTCCAGCTTCATCTACCGAGATCGCTCCATCGACGTGAAGCAGGTTCGCCGCGATCTTGGCGTGCGTTACGTGCTCGAAGGCAGCGTGCGCAGAAGCGAAGACCACGTGCGGATTCACGCACAGCTTGTCGATGCGGAAAGCGGTGTGCATGTCTGGGCAGATCGATACGATCGCAAGCTCGGTGATGTGTTCGCCTTGCAGGACGAGATCGCGTTGGCGGTGGTCGGTGCGATCGAGCCGAGCTTGCGTCGTGCCGAGGTGGAGCGGATCCGCCGCAAACGGCCGGATAGCCTTGATGCCTACGAGCTCGTGTTACGCGCCCAACCCGACGTTGATTCCGGTATGCCAGACCGCGCGGCAAACGCCCTGCCGCTGCTGCACCGCGCAATGGCGCTGGACCCCACGTACGCGCTTGCTTACGCGCTTGCAGCAATGTGCTATCACAACCGCTTTCTTCGAGCTGGCCTGCAGGAAGCGGACCGCGCCGCATCAATACACCACGCACGCCTTGCGCTGGAGCACGGCCGCGACGATGCGTTGTCGCTGACATTCGCCGGTTTCTCGCTCGGCATGGATGCACACGATCGCGCTGCGGCTTTTGCGGCGCTGGAGGCTGCGCTATCGCTCAGCCTTTCGACCGCACTGGCCCACATTTTCGGCAGCGTCCTCTACAGCTGGGCAGCCGTGGCAGATCGATCAATCGAATGGGGCGAGCGCGCCTTGCGCCTCAGCCCATTCGACTCCTGGGCATTTGCTGCATTCGGTTCGCAGGCATTAGGGCACTTTCTTCAGGACGAGTTGCCAGCAGCAGCAAAAGCGGCCTATCTGGCGGTGCAATCAAACCCGGGCCACAGCATCAACTACGTCATCCTGATCGGGCCATTGGTTGGCCTCAATCGGCTGGACGAAGCTCGAACCGCCGCGGCACGCGTGCTTGAATTGCACCCGACTTTCCGCTTCGAGCGACAGTTCAGCGGAGTCGACTGCGCGCCCGCGCTCGCCTCGAAACTGGGCCATGCGTTGAACTTGGCCGGATTGCCTGCATAGCTGCAAGAGCGCAGGTCTGCAGAGCACCGCCGCGACTTACCGTCATTACGATTTCGGAAGTTTGACCATCAGTCGTCGCGGACCAGCCCCCTCCTGGGCTAGCTTGTCCAGCGGATTGCGCAGGCGGCACCGGTCGATCGACAAGCAGCCACAGCCAATGCAATCGTCCAATGTGTCGCGCAGCTTCTTGAGTTGAGCGATGCGTTCATCAAGATCGCTGCGCCATGTCGTCGACAATCGCGACCACGCTTCGCGGTCCGGAATGCTGCCCTTGGGCAGTTTGTCCAGCGCAGCCGCTATCTCACCCAAAGAAATTCCGACACGCTGTGCTACACGCACAAACGCTACGCGGCGCAGGACGTCGCGCGAATATCGGCGCTGGTTGCCCGTCGTGCGGTGACTTTCGATGAGTCCTTTGGTCTCGTAGAAATGCAGTGTCGACACGGGTACGCCACTGCGGCGGGATACCTCTCCCACGCTCAACGTGAGCGGAATACCCATTTCTTCCAAAGGAAGTTTTTTCATGCGCGAACCTCTTGACCTCAACCTTACTTGAGATTTTAGAGTACGGCGGTATCTTTTATCCACGCCTAATAACGAGGTTCAGCATGACATCCGCACAAGCTTCCGACGACTCACACATGGCGGTTTTCCGCATCGGCCGCTTCGCCGTGCCTCCCGCCGCGATGCCGGCTTTCATGGAGCGCATCCAGCAAGCGAGGGCCCTGCTCGCGGCCCAACCAGGTTGCCTGAAAAGCTCAGTGCTGACGCACACAGCCGGCGCCGCCGAGTTCAACGTGGTGTCCATCGTCGAATGGGCCAGCCTCCAAGCGATGGAGGCCGCGAAATCCGCAATCGAGGCGCAGCAGATTCAGCAGGGGTTCGATCCAGAAACGTTCCGTCGTGACCTCGGCATCAGGGCTGATACGGCTGTGTATTCGGTCGCGCCAAATTAAGAAACGCGCGGTATTGAGCGCGTTGTCTTGCCATTCACACCGCGCCAACCACAGTCTCAGGCCGTTCCGACCGGCGCCGCAATCATCTGCCCACTGCTGTCCAAGCGGAAGAATGCGACTGCATCGCGAAGCTGGCGCCCATGATCCTCTAACGAAGCAGACGCTGACGCGGCCTGCTCCACAAGCGCGGCATTCTGCTGCGTCATCTCATCCATCTGGGCAATCGCAAGGTTGATCTGCTCGATACCTCTGCTCTGTTCAACTGAAGCTTCGGCGATCTCGCTCATGATGCCTGTCACCCGTGCGATAGCCGATGTCACTTCAGACATTGTCGCCCCGGCCTCAGACGCCAATTGGGCACCATCTTCAACCTTGCTGACAGAGGCAGTAATCAAATCTTTGATTTCCTTCGCAGCCGTGGCCGAACGTTGCGCAAGTGCACGAACTTCACCTGCCACCACTGCAAAGCCGCGGCCTTGATCCCCCGCGCGGGCGGCCTCCACGGCGGCATTGAGCGCAAGAATGTTCGTCTGGAATGCAATACCTTCGATGATGCCGGTGATGTCAGCGATCTTGCTTGACCCATCACTGATTTCGGCCATAGTGCTCACGACCTTCCCAACCACGACACTGCCCTTCTGAGCGATGTTGGCAGCGCTGCTCGCCAGCGTGCTTCCCTGCTGGGCGTTGTCGGCGTTCTGCCTGACAGTCGCGGTGAGCTCTTCCATGCTGGAGGCTGTTTCTTCCAGCGAGCCGGCCTGTTCTTCTGTGCGCGCAGATAGATCGAGATTGCCCGCCGCGATTTGGCTGGTTGCAGACGCCATCGTGTCAGCCCCCGTGCGCACATGGCCGACGACGCGCAAGAGGCTTGCGTTCATTTCGCTCAGTGCACGCAAGAGGCGACCGGTTTCATCTTTGCCGTGGGTATTGATCTGCTGCGTCAAATCTCCGCGTGCCACGGCCTCGGTTGCCGAGACGGCAAAGCCAAGCGGCACAGTAATGCTGCGCGTGATGAAGAATGCAAGCATGACTGCGGCTACGATGGCGACAATCGTCACCACGATAATCGTTTGCTCTGCGATTTGCGCAAGATGGGTGACTGTCTCGCCCTGCGCCCGCGTGCGCTCCATACCAATGTTGATGAGCGCGTCGAGCGCTTGGCCAATCGGCTTGTCGGCCCCTGCAACGCCTTTGTCTCGGGTTTCAATGGATGCGCCTGATTCGACAAGGGCATCCAGCTTGGCCAAAGAAGCCCGGTAGCCCTTCGTTGCAGTCAGAAGCGTCTCGACGGCGCTTTCTTCGGTGGACGCAAATGCCCCCATGCGAAGTGAAATCTGCGCAGCCTTATCAATATCGTCCAGATTCGCCAAGAACTTGGCACGGTAATCGCCACCTCTCAGGACATAGTCCTTGTAGTTGTGAACAGCATCGCCGAACGTGTCTCTCGCCTGTTGAAGCAAACGCAGTTTCGCTACGGTGATCGACTCATATCCCCTCCACTCGCCAACGATTGCCGAGAGCCTGGCATAGGCGATGCCGCCGAGCAGCGCGGTAAGCAAAGCTGCAATCAGAAACGCAATGGCCAGACGGGCACCGATACGTAGGTCACCAAAACGGGGCAGCATCGTGCTTCTCCTGCTCAGGGCTCAGTCGATGGACGGGGGCAGCGGCCTACCGGCCGTTGTCGACACAACCTTTTTGATTGTGCTTTACGGCCATACGGCAGAGCTGGCGCTTTCTGGACTATCCAAAGGAACTAAGCACAGGGTCAAGCGCTTCATGAGAGCGGGCGCGCAGAGGACACATGCGCCTATACAGTGGCCGTAGGAGCCGATGGCGCACCGGCAGGCACCTTGTATCGGTTGTAGCCCCACAGGTATTGCTGAGGAAAACGCCTGACCATCTCTTCCATTTTTGCATTGATCCATGCGGCCTGCGCTTCGGCGCCATCGGGAAGCGGGCCAGTCAGGCGCTTCACGTGCATCCGCCAGCCGCGCCCGCCGGGCAGGCGCTCGCCGGCGGCAATAATGAGGGCTGCGTTCGTCTGCTTGGCGAGTTTGCCCGGCAGCGTCATGGTGTACGCCGGCCGGCCAAAGAACGGAACCCACACACCGTCGCCCTTTGGGGCCTGATCGGGAAGAAGGCCGACCGCATCACCCTGGCGCAATGCGCGTACGAACGATCGCACGCCTTCAGATGTTGCTGGCACTGCCTTCAAGTTCGAAGTCTCGCGCACGGCATCCAGCAAGCCGCGCAGCAAGGCTTTGCGATGCGGGCGAAACATGATTGTTAGCGGAATGCGTTGTGCCGCATAGCGTGCGGCCAACTCAAAACAACCCAGGTGGGGGGTGAGCATGATGAGCCCATTGCGCTCGGCCAATGCCTCCTGGATGACGTTCCAGTCCTCGCAAATCACCTGGGCCATGCACGCATCGCTACGAAACCAAACCCTCGGCAGTTCGCTCATCATTGCACCGGTTTCCGCTGCTGCCTGCCGCGCAAAGCGGGGCGCATTGAATCCGGCCTGCGCAGCATTGCGCTGGACATGACGGCGATATCCGCCGGGTAAGGCATAGAGAAGCCGCCCGCCCGCGCGCCCGATGCCGTGGATGATGCGTAATGGCAGCGAGGAAAACAGCCTCAAGAGAACAGGTAGCGCGCGCTGAGCGAATTGGGATGGGCGATGCACGGTGTTGCACTCCAGGAGTCATTTGGCTGACTTGCTGCCAGGCATTTCTCAGAGCCTCGACCAGGACGCCGGGGGCTAGCGAACCTATGAAGGCGCTTACGGCTCGAGCGACCAACCCGGGTTGGGCACGCTTTTCCCTTCGCGATACGTCCAGCTCGCCCCGCACGTGCGGCATGTGAACGTGCTCACCGTGACGGCCGCGGTCTTGGACGCCTTGATTCTTTGGGTATCGGTGATTCGTAAGAAGGCATGACCGGACGCACCAAGTCGGTGGACTTCAATCGCAAGGCAAGCGCGGCAGAGTGTCATGCCAATTCCTCTCTTAAATAACGTGGGCGCGATGTAGCGCGAAGAGCATTCGTACGCTTCGTCTTTCGTCTAGACGCCAAAGACAGGAGCACCGTACTTCAACAGCAATTGCTCGATCTGATTCATATCATCGGTGCGCGGTGTTCTGTCTTCTGTCACGCGTGACGGCCCACCATAGACGGCAGCAACATGCCTGCGCACCGTCAGTACATCATTGGCCGGTGGCGCGACGATGACGGCATCACCCGGTACGTGTCGATAGCTGCCATCTTTCCAGCCCTCGGGCGTCAGATGCAGCTCTTCCCACTCTTCGCTAACAGACATGGTGATTTCCTTCCGGTTGACAGCTGGGTTGCGCCTGCTCTTGCCGCAAGCGGAAAAGCCGCGCGGGGCGGCTTTGGCGGTTCAGTTCTTGTGATGGGGCGCCAAGCGTGCGATGGCAGCCCTTCCTGCAAGCCGTGCAGCATTCCTTGCAAGCGCTTCCGTGCCATGTACGTTGTGACGCATCGAGACGTTGGCGAGGATGCGTTCCGTGCCATCCCTGTACTCATTGATGAGGTAGGTGGCAAACCAGACGCCTGGTTCTTGTTCAATTGGGTACACGGACACCGTGTACGGGGAGTCGATTTTGTTCAATACACTGCTAGATTTCGGGCGAGCGCTGATGCAGGCATGAAGCGCCTGAGCAAACCAGTTCCTGCTGATGAGCTACGCCACGATGGGTAGGGCCAACGCCTTTGGGTCATGCATACAAATGCACGGAGCAAGCGATTGGCAACGAGGTGACCGTACTTGCGTAGGCTGGCACGCCTAGTACATGCGCGCTGGGTACGGAGCGGATAAACCGCCGGTCAGGTAGGTGATGAGCCGTGCGGCCCAAGATGATTCGGGTGTACGCCCGACGGGTGGCCAGCGTTTGATGAGTCGTCTTTGCCGGGCACCCAGCCCGATCGATTCGAAGAACGGGTAAAGGTTGCGCATAGTAACAGCTTCTCGCAATCACTGCTCTCTGGGCCCCTCAATGGCTCGCGTTGCGGGTAGCAATGGAATGCCACTGCTCGACCTTCACAACCGAACGCGGCGGCGTATGGACAACATGGAATGGTTGCAAAGAGCGGCCCCATCCACATTCACGACTTATTTCCGGGTTTACCTCCTTTTCAATTGACAGAACCTGGCGATGCCGGTACACCTTGCGTCGCAGGCTTTTCAAGCGGTTACTCCGATGTTCTGGGTTGTCACGCTAGGCGACACCTTTTTCTCATTGTTCCTTCCTTGATTGTCATGCCTGGTGAGCATGGGCTCGACCAGAACATTTAAGGAATCCAACATGGAAACCGGTATCGTAAAGTGGTTCAACGACTCCAAGGGCTTCGGCTTCATCACCCCTGACGCAGGCGGCAATGATCTGTTTGCTCATTTCTCTGAAGTTCAGGGCAATGGGTTCAAGTCGCTTCAAGAGGGGCAGAAAGTCAGCTTTGTATCGGGCGTAGGCCAAAAAGGCCCGGTCGCGACCAAGATTACGGCGAACTGATCGCTATCGCGCGCAATAAAAAAACCTCGCTACGCGGGGTTTTTTTTCGTCGCTCACTCATCTGGCGCTAGCCCCGACACGCAGCCGTGCATATATGGGAGTACAGTGAGCCCCACCATTCTCATGCTCCGCACACGGACGCTTGCCCGTTGATGCTCCGACTGGCGATGTAAGTCATGGAGATCCGTGATGCTCGACCTTGTCGCGTTTACCAAGCCGGTGCTCGATGAAATTACCGGGCAGGATGTGCGGACCTGGCTCTTCGAACCGAGTGTGCTCGGCGCAAACTGGCAAGTGCCTCAGTTCGATAGCCGTATCTGGCACGTGAGGACGTTGACGATCGCGTTTGCGCACGATGCCATGAATCAGTTGATGCACGCAGACCGGCAAGACCTCGGTCAGTTGCAGCGCATGCTTGACCGTTTTCTACGGGCGCAGTTGGGCGTGCATGCCCAAGCGGACCGTGGAGATCGGATGCTCGTGATCACCGTCGATCATTTGGGGGCGGACTCATAACTAACTGCCCCGGCCAATCAGCAGATTGCTGTGGCCAGTCAATGTCGATATCCAGCCGGGTATCGATCACGTCCACCATCGGTTGGAGCCATTTATGAATGCAAGCCCGTCAGCCACGTACAAGGGTTTCGACCTGTATCCATTGGTTTACAGGACCGAGATGGCCCAGTCTTGGCCGCGCAAGCGTGCCGATCGTACATTCAACGCATCTGTGGTGATCTGCCTAGCAGGTCATCAACCAGGAGCCGAGCACTCGCGCGTTTTTCGAATGACACCCACCGTTTGGGAGAATGTCGGCACCGCGAGGCGGGGGGCGCTGAAGTTCGGCGAGGACGTCATCAATGGCCTGGTACCCGGCGAATCGGTGGCGTCGCTGTAAGGGGTGCAACGTGTTTCTGTAGCCCTTGCTGTATTGATATTGCGTTGGCGAGGCGCGTTGCTCGCATGACAAACCAGGAAGCAAGATGAATCATGCGACCGACAAGACCAGCTTTCTCTGCACACTCCCCGGGGCGCCAAAAGGCATGGCGTACTCCATCACTGTGGGCTTTGTCCGCGATGGAGAGCCGAACTGCGTCCAATTCACCAGTTTCGTGGGGGAAGGAAGGCGGTCCTTCAGGGTGTTGGCAAGCGCGCCGGATCTAGTCTCGGCAGCCATGGGCGGCATTGAAAGCTTGTGTCGCCTGGCCATCGCGCAAGTTATCCGAGACAGCCTCCACGCGAAAACCGCACAAGGTGACCATACCCTCGATATGCACGTGCAGCCTTGGCAAGGAGACCTCAAACCAGCCGGATCACGGGGCGCATGAATGGCCGCGCAATCCGCATTCGCTCGTTCGCGGATAGTTCAATGGAGCAAGCGGAAAGAGCGTACAGTGAGGCCACCCCTTTTCAACGGAGATTGCTGTGGATGCCTATCCGACTTGCCGCTATAAGGGGTTCGATGTTTACCCCCTGATCTACCTCTTTGACCCGCCTCGTGAATGGCATGAGCGGCGTCCCGATCGGTCTTACAGTGCTTCCGTGTTGATTTGCCAGGAAGGGATGCCTCCCAGTACCGAGCATTCTCGTATTTTCGCGCTGCAGGCTGATCATTGGGAGAGCGTTGGTATCGCCAGACGGGCGGCAACGAAGATGGCGGAAGCCATCATTGATGGATTTATCCCGGGCCAGTCAATGGTTTCCGCGTAGTTTCGCCGATCGGCAGTCCGGGGCAGCACCGTTACTGCTGGGCGCACGCACCAGTGACCTACAGGGCCCGTTCCCGCTCCCGCAACCACCTCAGTTTCTCTGTATCCCGCTCCGCCCCGCCGAAGAGATCGGGACGTTCCCCGCATCCTCTCCTGGCGGCTCACATCGGCCAGCGGCGCCATCGCCCACGCACGGGCGGTGGCTGATCCTCAACTGCGCGGGCACGGGCGTCGGCGCGGCATGGGGAGCGATCTGGCAAGCAAACACGGCTTCAGCGTCACTCTCGAACACTCGCAACGTCACCGCCGAGATACCTGCACCATGCATAGGCGTGAGGAGCGTCCCGTATGGTTGATGCGCGTAAATGGCCGGGATAGACTGCGCCGACGTTTTACAACAAGGTAGGAGTGCAGACGTGGCGTCAATGCCTTCGGAGCTGTTGCGGGTGGTGGTGCTGGGAGGATCGGCAGGTAGCCTGGATGCGTTGCGTACGATTGCGGCCGCGCTGCCAGAAAACCCTGGGTTCGCGGTACTCGTCATTACGCATCTCGACCCGAACCAAGAGAGCCAACTGGCCGGCATCCTCCAAGCGGATTCGCGCATGCCGGTTGAAAGACTCGTTCATCTGCGCAAAATCGAACACGACCGGTTCTATGTGCTGCCCGAGAACGCCGGTGTGATTGCACTTGACGGTCATTTCCGGCTCACGCGCCGGCAGGCTGGCCTTCACCTGCCGATCGATGCCTGCTTGGCGTCGCTCGCCCAGGATCCCGACGTCAACGGCGCAGCGGTCATCCTTTCCGGCATTGGTCAAGATGGAGCCAGCGGCCTTGTCGACCTTAAAGCCTCCGGCGGCTTCGTCATCGCCCAGCAGCCGCAGTCGGCCAGCCAACAAAGCATGCCGGCCGCGGCAATCGACACCGGTCTGGTCGACGAGGTGTTGCCACCGGAAGACATAGCCCAGTGCCTGGTCCGGCGCTTTGGTGAAGCGCCCCAACCCGAGACCGCCAACGCCCAGGCAGGCGACGCCGACGCCCTCGGCACTGCGCTCGCCGTCGTGCAGCAAAAGACCGGTATCAACCTCAGCTACGTCAAGGACGTCAACCTGCGTCGTCGATTCTTGCGCCGTGTGCTGCTACAGAAGGACCGCGACGTAGGCGGCTACCTGCAGTTGCTGCGCGGGGATGCGCGGGAAGCCGAAGCACTGCGAGATGACATTCTCATTGGCGTAACCGCGTTCTTCCGCGATGTCGAGTTCGTCAACGTGCTCAGGCAAACGGTGATACCAGCCCTTCTGGAACTGAAGCACGATCCGATCCGCGTATGGGTGCCTGCCTGCTCGACAGGCGAGGAGGTCTACACCATCGCCACGCTGCTGAAAGATGCGCTGGACCGGGAAGCGCCACACCGCCGCGTTCAAATTTTCGGCACCGACATCAACGAGGCGTCCATCGAGGTTGCGCGCGCAGGTAGGTATGGCATTGCCGCGGTGGACGACGTGCCGGAGGCGTTTCGCGAGCGCACCTTCGCAGCGACGTCCGGAGGCTACGTCGTGCGCAAGTCGATCCGGGATATGTGTGTCTTCGCACGGCACAACGTGCTGACCCACGCGCCCTTCTCCGGCATGGGGCTCATCAGTTGCCGCAATCTTCTTATCTACTTGCGCAAAGAAGCACAGCAGCATGTGCTCGAGATGCTGCACTACGCCTGCCGGCCAGACGGTTTCGTTCTGCTTGGCCGGGCCGAGGCAGCATCGGGAGTCGATGGCTTCGAGCATGCCGGCGCACCGCACCTCTACCGTAAGGTGCCCGTAGCAAAGCGGCAGCAGGCGACCTTCCCGATCGATGCACTGCGGCCATGGGCGAGCCAAGGCGGCACACCTCCGGTGCGCCGTGTGCAACCCGTCGACCCGGTTATTGAGGCCGCCAATCGGGTCGCGCTCGAACGGTATGCGCCACCCGGCTTCATCGTCGATGAGAACGGTAACGTAGTGCACTTTTGCGGCGATGTGTCGGGCTTCGTCGCGCCCGCGAGCGGCGAAGCGTCGCTGGCGCTGCCGCGCCTGTTACAGCCGGAACTCAACGTGACGGTGCGCACCGCGCTGATCGAAGCCAAGCGAACAAGCCAGCCGGTCCGGCGAGAGCGCGTGGCGCTTGGAGACACGCGCTTCGCGCTGGACGTGCTGCCGCTAGTTGCCGAAGACCTGGTACCGCACTTCTTGGTCACGCTGGAGCGCCTGCCAGACGACGCGCTCGCCGTACAGAGCACCAGCCCAGGCTCACCCCATACGCGCGTTCAGGAACTTGAGCGTACCGTCACCACGTTGTCAGATGAACTCGAAGCTGCACAGGCGCAGCTCAAGACAGTGGTTGCGGAATTCGAGTCGGCCAACGAGGAGCTCAGGACTGCCAACGAGGAGATGCTCAGCACCAACGAAGAACTCCAGAGCGCCAATGAAGAGTTATTGCTGGCAAAGCAAGAGCTGGAGTCGGCCAACCAGGAGCTGGGCTCCCTGAACGTCGAACTGAAATCGCGCAACGATCAACTCGACAGGGCGAATGACGACTTGAGCAATCTTGTCGAAGGCATCCCGCTGCCCGTCCTGCTACTTGATCGGCAATTGTGCCTGCGCCATTTCTCGCCGCAGGCCCAGACGCTGTTTGGCTTGCCCGAAGACAGCGTCGGGCGGCCGTTGGCACAGTTGAACCGCCTCTTCTCGGCCGCTGATGTCGAGCACATAGTGCAGTCCGCCGTCCAAGGCCTGGCAGGCTTGGAGCAGGAGTACCAGGACAGCGAGGGCCGCTGGTGGCTGGTCAACGTGCGCGCCTACCGTACCGCCGATGATCGCATCGACGGCGCAGTGCTTGCCTTCCAGGACATCGACGAGCTCAAGCGGGCAGTCAGCACGGCGCAGGCCGCTCGGTGCGAAGCCGAACGCGCTAACACTGCCAAGGACAACTTTCTCGGCCTCGTTTCGCACGAACTGCGGGCGCCACTCAACGTAATCTCAACTTGGGCGGCAGTGCTCATGGCTGCCAGCGAGCGCAATCCGGCGACCAGCGAGAACAAGGATCAACATGCCATCAAGACGATCCTGCGCCATTGCCAGTTGCAGGCCGAATTGATCGACGACCTGCTGGATGTGTCCCGGATCTCTTCCGGCCGATTCTCGCTCGATGTGAAGCCCATCGACTTTGCAGCCGCCGTCCGTACCGTGGTGGAAGGCCATCGGCCCGCAGCGGCCAAGAAGGAAATCACGCTGATCACCTCCGGCTTGCAAACCAAGGCCGTCGTCAGTGGCGATGCGCGCCGTCTGCAACAGGTGGCGTCCAATCTGATCGGCAATGCTTTGAAGTTCACGCCGGAGGGTGGCCGGGTCGAAGTCGCCTTAACGCGCCTCGGAACGCTGGTCGAACTTTCCGTCACGGACAACGGCATCGGCGTGAAACCCGAACTGCTGCCGCAGCTGTTCGACCGCTTCATGCAGTCCGATACCAGTCGAACACGTGAATACGGCGGGCTCGGGTTGGGTCTGTCGATCGTCAAGCATCTGGTTGCTGCGCACGGGGGCACCGTGACAGCAAGCAGCGAGGGCGAAGGTCGAGGCACTAGGCTGACGGTTCGCCTACCGCTCATTCAGGCCCAGGTTGACGAGCATGCGTTCGCTGGGCGCGCGGCGAACGGAGCCGAACGGCTGGATGGTTTGTCGGTGCTGCTGGTCGACGACGACACGCAGTCTCAGGAAGCCCTGACCTACCTGCTTCGCAGTCTGGGTGCCCAGGTACAGACAGCCTCCGGGGCCAAAGAGGCACTGACGTGCATCGGGGCTGGTTCGTTCGACATTCTTGTGAGCGATCTCGCGATGCCAGGAACGGATGGCCACGCGCTGCTGCGAAGCATTCGGCAACAAGAAGGCGGGCGACGACGTATCTACGCGTTGGCGCTCACCGGCCTGGCCTCCCTACAGGATCGGGACGCCGCGATTGCCGCCGGATTCGACGACCACCTGCCCAAGCCGGTCAACGTTGAATTGTTGTTGGAAAAGCTATCGCTCGGACGGGGGCGTCAGGCGCAATAAACCCTGGCACGAGCTTCACGCCTCCGCCCGATTAATCTCACTGGATTAACCGCTCGCGGGCGCGAACCGGAGGGTGTGACGGCGTCTGCAGGGCTGGACACAAACACCGACCCCGTCGAGCGCCTGCTCCCTCCCGTGTATGCAAACCCACGCAGTGAGCCCCTCACGGGGTGAGGCCTGATGCAGCATAATTCTGAGCGAATTTAAAACAGGTTTTGAACACCCCGCGTAGTTATGCCATATGTAGTTACCGAGTCCTGCATTCAATGCAAATACACCGACTGCGTCGCCGTCTGCCCCATGGACTGCTTCCACGCCGGCCCGAATTTTCTGGTGATCGATCCGGATGAATGCATCGATTGCTCGATCTGCGTACCGGAGTGCCCGGTGGGCGCGATCTTTCCGGTGGCTGAGGTGCCTGCGGACCAGCAGGACTTCATCGCCTTGAACGCACAACTCTCTCGTCGCGCCGACTGGCCTCGCCTGACCAAGGTGCAACCGCCGCTGCCCGATCATGCGCATTGGGCGCAAGTGAAGGACAAGCGCGATGTATTGGTCATCGCTCCCGACTGATTCGACGCCTACCTCGCACAGGACACTTTTTCATGACTGAACGCATCCTGCTCAACATCGACGCTGGCGTGGCCGAAGTCCGACTCAACCGTCCCGAGAAGATGAACGCCATCGACCCTGCCATGTTCGAAGCGCTCGTCACCATTGGCGAGCGCCTGATGAACGAGGCAGATCTACGAGCCGTGGTGCTTTCGGGCAAGGGGCGGGCCTTTTGCGCGGGACTGGACATGGCCAGCATGGCGAGCCTGGGCCGCAGCGATGCGGGTTCGGACATCAGCGCCGGCCGTCTTGCGAAGCGCACGCATGGGGCGGCCAATCTGCCGCAATACGCCTGCACGGTATGGCGCGACCTGCCGGTGCCGGTGCTGGCCGCGGTGCATGGTGTCGCTTATGGCGGCGGCCTGCAGATCGCGCTGGGTGCGGACGTGCGCTACGTAGCCGCCGACACGCGCCTGTCGGTCATGGAAATCAAATGGGGCCTGGTGCCCGACATGGGCGGCATGGCGCTCACGCGCGGCCTGGTCCGCCCGGATCGACTGCGCGAGCTGATCTACAGCGGCCGCGTCGTCAATGGCGAAGAAGCCTGCGACCTGGGGCTGGCGACGCACGTCGTGGACGATCCGCACGCTGCAGCGCTGGCGGCAGCGCGCGACATTGCTCAGAAGAGCCCCGACGCCATCCGCGCCGGCAAGCGCTTGATGCGTGTTGTGGAAGATGGCGACACCGCCGCCATTCTGCTGGCGGAGTCGATCGAGCAAGACCGGCTGATCGGCGCGGCCAATCAGCGTGAGGCGGTGCTGGCGGGCATGCAGAATCGCGCACCGGTCTTTCATCCGGCCGCAAAGCTTGCAGGGTAATAGCCCGGGGCGAGCAGCTCAGGCGGCGGCGTGCTTGCCGCCCATCGCGGCGCGCATGGCGTGCGAACGGCTGACCACCTCGTCGTGCAACTTCGCGCGCAAACCCAGAGCAAACGCCGTCTCGGCCACGAGGAACAGCGGGCCGATCACCAGGCCCGCCAGGT
Source organism: Ralstonia wenshanensis (assembly GCF_021173085.1). NCBI lineage: Bacteria > Pseudomonadati > Pseudomonadota > Betaproteobacteria > Burkholderiales > Burkholderiaceae > Ralstonia > Ralstonia wenshanensis. The sequence goes on along the minus strand of NZ_CP076412.1, from coordinate 1,745,969 downwards.
CATCAACAAACACCGGCTTGCGTCCTTCGTAGTAGTGACCGACAAACTGGATGATCCAGCCGATCACGAACAGGCCAATGCCCACTGACAACCACGCTGCCGTCGAATGCGCGGCCACATGGTTGCCGGTCCATACGCAGACGCCGATCAGCGCAAACATCACCACGCCGAACACCGCATCCAAGCGCAAGTAGAACAGTGTCGTCAGCGCTAGCACGATCAGCGCGGGCGTCAGGGGCACACCTGACAGGTCTGCCAGCACGGGCCGCGACAGCAACACCGCGACCGCCAGCACAATCGCCGGGATGCCGACAAAGTGCGTGGCAATATTGCGGCCGTCCAGGTGGTAGGCGGCGTAGTTGGAAAGATGGTCAGACAATTTCCGCATGAGGGCCTCCGGATTTTGTGCGTTTGCAGCATGGACGCTCCAGCCGCACGCTCGTTATGATCGTTTCATCGTAGTCAGTGGATGGCACCCTGCTCTGTCGCGTAGCCGACAAATTCCACGTTTCCGAAGCGCTCCTCAGTCGCCCCTCATGGACCACCCCGTCGCCACATCCGGCACGCTGGACGCCGCCTCGTACCGCGAACGCTTGCACGCCAGCAGCTGGTTCGGCACGTTGGACGCGACCTTGCGGGACGCATTGATCGACATTGCAGGGGTGCGTCGCCTGGGCGCTGGCGAGATCCTCTTCCAGCGTGGCGACGCACCCGACGGCCTGTACTGCGTGGTGGAGGGCACGATCCGCATCGGCGCGACGAGTGCGGACGGCCGCGAAGCCTTGCTGGCCGTGCTGGAACCGGTCAACTGGTTTGGTGAGATCGGGGTGTTCGATCGCCAACCGCGCACGCACGATGCCCGCGCCGATGGCAATACGACGTTGCTGCACATGCCGCAAGCGGCGCTCATCGCCCTGCTGGATAGCTCACCCCCGCTGCTGCATGCGTTTGCCTTGCTGCTGACCCACAAGCTGCGTCTGACCTTTATCGTGCTCGAAGAGACTGCCCTGCTGCCGGCCCCCGTACGCGTGGCGCGGCGCCTGCTACTGATGGCCGACGGCTATGGCGACCTGCGTCTGGGCACGCGGCGTGTGCTGCACGTGCCACAAGAACAGCTTGCGCAATTGCTGGCACTGTCGCGCCAAACCGTGAACCAGGTTTTGAAGGATTTCCAGGCGCGCGGCATCCTCAGGCTGGCGTACGGAGAAATCGAACTGCTCGACTTTGCACGCCTGCACCAACTCGCATATGAGGGAGCAAGGGGGTGAAATCTCATCCAATACCCCTACATGCGATGGGTTAGGACCGATCCTATAATGTGTTCCCACTCGCACATTCGCCCTTCGCATGGTGCGGAGTCGGCGATGCGAGTGTCCTTCAACGGAAGAGAAACATCATGCCCCGCCAGACCCCCATCGAGCGCTATCGCAACATCGGCATCTCGGCGCACATCGACGCCGGCAAAACCACCACGACCGAGCGCATCCTGTTCTACACAGGGGTCAATCACAAGATAGGCGAGGTGCATGACGGCGCGGCCACGATGGACTGGATGGAGCAAGAGCAAGAGCGCGGCATCACCATCACGTCGGCGGCCACGCACTGCATGTGGCGCGGCATGGCCGGTAACTACCCGGAACACCGCATCAACATCATCGACACCCCAGGCCACGTCGATTTCACCATCGAGGTGGAACGCTCCATGCGCGTGCTCGACGGCGCCTGCATGGTCTACGACTCCGTGGGCGGCGTGCAGCCGCAGTCCGAAACCGTCTGGCGCCAGGCCAACAAGTACAAGGTGCCGCGCATTGCGTTCGTCAACAAGATGGACCGCATCGGTGCGGATTTTTTCCGTGTCGAGCGCCAGATGCGTGAACGCCTGAAGGGCAACCCGGTGCCGATCCAGATTCCCGTCGGCGCGGAAGACGGTTTCCGCGGCGTGGTCGACCTCGTCAAGATGAAAGAGATCTTGTGGGACGATGCCTCGCAGGGCGTGAAGTTCGAATACACCGACATTGACCCGGCGCTGCTGCCCATCGCGCAGGAATGGCGCGAAAAGATGGTGGAAGCCGCGGCGGAAGCGGATGAAGAACTGCTCAACAAGTACCTCGGCGGCGAAGAGCTGACCGAGGAAGAGATCAAGCGCGCCTTGCGCAAACGCACCATTGCCGGCGAAATCCAGCCGATGCTGTGCGGCTCCGCTTTCAAGAACAAGGGCGTGCAGGCCATGCTGGACGCGGTGGTCGACTACCTGCCTTCGCCGGTGGACATTCCCGCCATTGAAGGCCATGGCGAGAAGGACGAGCCGCTTGAGCGCCATCCCAGCGACAGCGAGCCCTTCGCCGCCCTCGCCTTCAAGATCATGACCGATCCGTTCGTCGGCCAGCTCGCGTTCTTTCGCGTGTACTCGGGCAAGATCAATTCGGGCGATACGGTTTACAACTCGGTCAAGCAGAAGAAGGAACGCCTTGGCCGCATCTTGCAGATGCATGCCAACCAGCGCGAAGAGATCAAGGAAGTGCTGGCCGGCGACATCGCCGCTGCGGTGGGCCTGAAAGATGTGACGACCGGCGAAACGCTGTGCGATCCGGAGCACATCATCGTGCTGGAGCGCATGGAGTTCCCTGAGCCCGTGATCAGCCAGGCTGTCGAGCCCAAGACCAAGGCCGACCAGGAAAAGATGGGGATCGCCCTGAACCGTCTGGCACAGGAAGATCCGTCGTTCCGTGTGAAGACGGATGAGGAATCCGGCCAGACCATCATTTCGGGCATGGGCGAGTTGCACCTCGAAATCCTGGTCGACCGCATGAAGCGCGAGTTTGGCGTGGAAGCGACTGTCGGCAAGCCGCAGGTGGCCTACCGCGAAACCATCAAGAAGGCCGCTGAAGACGTCGAAGGCAAGTTCGTCAAGCAGTCGGGCGGACGGGGCCAATATGGCCACGCGGTCATCACGCTGGAGCCGAACGAGGGCAAGGGCTACGAGTTCGTCGACGAGATCAAGGGCGGCGTGATTCCGCGCGAGTTCATCCCGGCGGTGGACAAGGGCATTCGTGACACGCTCAACACGGGCGTGCTGGCGGGCTACCCGGTGGTCGACGTCAAGGTGCGCCTGACCTTCGGCTCGTACCACGATGTGGATTCGAACGAAAACGCGTTCCGCATGGCTGGCTCGATGGCCTTCAAAGAGGCCATGCGCAAGGCCGGCCCCATCCTGCTCGAACCGATGATGGCCGTGGAAGTGGAAACGCCCGAAGATTACATGGGCAACGTGATGGGTGACCTGTCTTCACGGCGCGGCATGGTGCAGGGTACGGAAGACATTGCGGGCGGCGGGGGCAAGATCGTCAAGGCCGAAGTGCCGTTGGCCGAGATGTTCGGGTACTCGACCGCGCTGCGTTCCGCCACGCAAGGCCGTGCGACGTACACGATGGAGTTCAAGCACTACGCCGAAGCCCCGCGCAATGTGTCCGAAGCGGTGATATCGGCCAAGAAGGTCTGACGTTTCTTGCGTCATCCACTGCGGCTGCCTAGTGCGGCCGCAGTGCTTTGTACGCTAGCCCGCAGGCAGGTTCTCGACGCAGTAATCGATGAACGCATGCACCTTCGCCGGCAGGGAACGACGCGACGGATACAGCGCGTACAACGCAAAGCGCTCGTCCGGCCAATCGGGAAACAAGTCGGCCAGCTGACCGCTACGCCGCTGCGGTGCTTCCGTACCGAGCGCCATCATCTAGGCTAGCCTTCGCGCCCGATTGGGATGCCATGCAAGCCTAGCGCAGCCACATCAGCCACGCGTACACGATACCCGCCGCAGCCAGTAGAAACGGCATCGAATACGCATGAAACACCCACCAGGCGCGCCGGTCACCCAACATGCGCAACGCGATCAAGTTGGCCAACGAGCCAATCAGCGTGCCAAATCCGCCTACGCTGACCGCAAAGGCAATCATCGGCCAGTCATGCGAATACTCGGCCAGCAGGATCGCCGCCGGCACGTTACTGATGATCTGCGACACGCCAATGCCAGCCCAGTACAGATGCATTGGATTGCTCAACGCCAACGCGTCCAGCGCCTGCCGCACGACGCCAAGCTGCGCCACCAGCCGCAGGTCAATGAACATCAGCATGAACACAAGCAGGAGGCCCCAGTCCACCCGGGCCAGCACATAGCGTGCGCCGATCAGGTACAGCCCGATTAACCCCGCAGCCGCGACCAGCGGATGGCCCAGATCGGTCAGCACGAGAAAAGGCACGTACAAGACAAGCGCCGGCACCAGCAGACGCTTGTGCAATTCCACGTCGGTGGCTTCAGCATGCAGATGGATTTCGTGCGAGGCAAACGCCAGCCACGTCACCAGCAGAAGCAAAGCCATCAGGAGCACGACCATCGGCGTCATCTGCCAGACAAATGCGCCAAACGACAGCCCGGATTGATGCCACAGGAAAAGATTCTGCGGATTGCCGATCGGCGTGAGCGCTGAACCCGCGTTGACCGCCAGCGCCTCGAATATCACCAGCCGCGCCACCGGCAGGTTGGCGACCTGCCGCAAACCGACGGTGAGCGGCACGATCACGAACAACGCCACATCGTTGGTCAATATGGTCGACAGCGCCGCCGAAGCCGCTACCAGGCTGAGCGCCAGTACACGCTCGCTGCTGACGACTTCGACCAGGCGCCGGCCGAGCAACTGCAGCATGCCGCTGGCCTCTACCGCCTTGGTCAGGATGAGCAAACCGGCCAATGCGGCAATGGTGTGCCAGTCAATCAGCGCCGGATATTCAACGATGCGCTTGGGCGCCGCAAGCGTCAGGGCGCCGCAGATGGCCAACAGCGACCAGAAGAAAACGTCTTGTTTTAGGTGATGCCAGAACGGCGGATGTTGCGGTACGGCTTGCGCCATGTGCGTGCGTGGCGGATCGCCGAGCATAGGAAAGGAGAAGGAAACGTTAGCGCAAACGCGCACAAACCAACCGGGCGAGGTTTGCCCGGCCGATTGTAGTGCGACTGCTTCCTGCGCTCAATCGCAAGCCGGGCGCTTGCGTGCCCGGCCTATACCAGAATGATCCGCTTACGACTCGCGCGAACCCGAACCGCCGCCCGGGCGATCTGAGCCGCTCGACGAACCGCCGGCGCCCGGCCTGTCCGAAGACGTCATGCGCGAGCGATCCTCGGCGCCGCCGCCAGCATGCGGGGCACCTTGCTGGCCAGCTTGGCTGTGCGAGGCACCCGGGTGATAGGCGGACTGCGGATGGCGCTCCGGCCCGCGATACTGGCCCGCCAGGCCATGACCGCCGCCCGTGCCGCCCATCGAGCCATGCTCCGAACGCTCGTGGCCAGCTTCCGCTCCACCGCCCGATTGCGTTGGCTGAGCCGGATGATTGGCAATCACGCGTTCAATCTCGGCAACGGCTTCTCGCGGCGCCAGAACGACCTCCAGTCCCAGCGCGCCGGCCACGGCCATCAGCGTCGACAGGCGGGGATCGGCACGACCGGATTCCGCGCGCAAATACGCTTCGCGAGAGATACCGGCCATCTTGGCGACATCTTCCTGTTTGAGCTTGCGCGACTTGCGCAGACTGTGTAACTGCTTGAAAGGCTGTTCCATCTGTTCGCTCCTGCACCTGAGATGGGAAACACCGCCGGGTCTGGACCCGATCGATGGGCTGAAAATATGCGGGTCGGGTGGCTGCACCTTCGTCCGCGGTCATACACAGCACGGCAACGGTGGCGGTTCTCATCTATGCACGCCGTTGCACACGTTTTTGGGGCGGCCTCCGTGATGTGTTTTCTACAGAGTAGACGTAATTTCGACTGCACCCAATATTGACGCGTGATGAAAGCGCATCTCATCAACCTTGCTTATGGTGACAAGGCGCCTTGAGGGTCAGTTCCCTTACAGATGCCGTTTTCTTCGCTTGGCAGGCGGTTTTTGTGATGCCTCAAGCGCAAATCCTTGCACCCGCACTACGTTTCGTCGATCCGCGCTTGCCCTATCCGCCAATTGGAGGGTGCACGGCGGGAGAGAACCGCCTGAGCCCTCTGCATCACGATGGGGCGACTGCGCGTGCCTCTCGTCACGCAATTGCCGTGCCGAAGGTGACGCGGCGGTCAGTTGGCAGTCGAACAGGAATTAATGGAAGTCGCGGCTGAAAGTGGCGAGGCGCCCCAAAAGTGGGGTCAAATCCACCAGATGCTGAGCGACAAGGTGTCGGGTCTCGCGCTCACATTGCCATTTGCCGTAAACGCCCAGCAACTGGGCGTTCAGCACTTCACGTCGCTGACGCTCGATCAAGTGCGGCCAGAGGATGACGTTGATGGCGCCCGTCTCGTCTTCAATGGAAACGAAGATGGTGCCGTTGGCCGTGCCCGGCCGCTGCCGCACCGTGACAATGCCGCAAGCGCGCGCCAGTTGCCCGTTGCGATAGCCGGCCAGCGTGGCGGCGGTGGCAAAACGCATGCGTTCGAGCCGCCCGCGCAGCAGCCCTACCGGATGGCTTTGCAATGACAACCCCAGGCTGCCGTAATCCGCCATCACCTCTTCACCAATGGGAGGCGCGGGTAGCTCGAGCGGCGCCTCCACCGGACGCGCCTGGCGCAGCAGCGCGTGATCGTGGCCGGGCTCCTGCAGGGCGAGCGTTTGCCATAGCGCCTGACGACGGTGGCCAGCCAGCGGCTTGAGGGCATTGGCTGCGGCCAGCACGTTCAGGTCATGGCGGTCGAGCGCGGCGCGATGAGCCAGATCCTCCACGCTGGTAAATGGCGCCTGGGCGCGAGCTGCTTCGATACGCTCGGCAGCCGGCTTGCGCATGCCTCGAATGCGATTCAACCCGAGGCGGATATCCGGCTGCACCAAGCCATCTTCACCGGCCTCGCCATCGGCGCGGAGATGCAGCGAGCTGTCCCAAACGCTGGCCGTCACGTCTGCTGGCAGCACGCGCACATGGTTGCGCCGCGCCTCCTGCACCAGTTGCGCCGGTGAATAGAACCCCATCGGCTGACTGTTGAGCAACGCAGCAAAGAACGCCGCCGGCTCGTGGCATTTCAGGAAGCTGCTGACGTAGGCCAGCTTGGCAAAACCTGCCGCGTGGCTTTCGGGGAAGCCGTATTCGGCAAAGCCTTCCATCTGCTTGCACAGCGCTTCGACAAAAGCGGGGTCGTAGCGCCTCTTGACGACCATCGCATGCACTAGGCGCTCCTGATGCTGCGTGAGATTGCCCTTGCGCTTCCAGGCGGCCATGTCGCGGCGCAAGTGGTCAGCCTCGTCCGGAGTGAAATCGCCGGCCTTCATGGCGATCTCCATCACCTGCTCCTGGAAGATCGGCACACCCAGCGTGCGTTCGAGCACGGCTTTCACCTCGGGACCGGGGTATGTCACACAATCGGTGTTGCCATTGCGCTTTGCCTCACGCCGCTGCAGATACGGATGCACCATGCCGCCCTGGATTGGTCCCGGACGAACGATGGCCACCTGAATCACCAGGTCGTAATACTCGCGCGGACGCAGACGCGGCAGCATCGATTGCTGCGCACGCGATTCGATCTGGAACACGCCGATGGTCTCGGCGCGGCAGATCATGTCGTAGGTTTTCTTGTCGTCATCGGGCAGGTTCTGCATGGCGAGCTTGGCCGTCGCGCCGTAGTGCTCGCGCCGTCCGGGCAACGCATCCACCATATCGAGCGTGCGGCGAATGGCAGTCAGCATGCCCAATGCCAGCACGTCGACCTTCAGCAGGCGCAGCGATTCGAGATCGTCTTTATCCCACTGGATGACTCGGCGGTTTTCCATCGCTGCGTTCTCGATCGGCACCAGGCGCGAAAGCTTGCCCTGCGCAATCACGAACCCGCCCACGTGCTGCGACAGATGGCGCGGAAAACCACGCAACTGATCCACCAGTTGCGCCCAGCGCAGCACCAGCGGCGATTCCGGGTCCAGCCCCTGCTGGCCTGCGCGCTGCGCAAATTCCTTACGGCTATCCCACCACGCCTGCCCCTTGGCCACCTGCTCGATGATCCCCAGATCGATGCCGAGCGCGCGGCCGACATCGCGCAGTGCGCTACGCGTGCGGTAGGTGATGAGCGCCGCCGCCAGCGCGGTGCGGGTCACGCCGTACTTGTTGTAGATGTACTGGATGACCTCTTCGCGGCGCTGATGTTCGAAATCGACGTCGATGTCGGGCGGCTCATTGCGCGCACGCGAAAGAAAGCGTGCGAACAGCGTGTTGCCGCTGTCCGGGTTCACCTCGGTAATCCCCAGGCAATAGCACACCGCCGAGTTGGCCGCCGAGCCGCGCCCCTGGCAAAGGATCTTCTCACTATGGGCGAACTTCACCACGTCATAGACGGTCAGGAAAAACGGTTCGTAACCCAGTTCGGCAATCAGCCCGAGTTCCTCCTGAATCTGCGCGTGCACCTTCTCCGACACACCATTCGGATAGCGTCGCGCGGCACCAGCGAGCGTTTCGGCGCGCAGGTATTCGGTCGGCGTCATGCCTTCCGGTACGACTTCGCTCGGATATTCGTATTCGATCTCGTCGAGAGAAAAATTGCACAACGCCGCCAGCTCCACTGTCCGACGCAGGATCTTCTCGCCACGCTTGTCTGGATAAAGAAACGCGAGCTGCATGCGCGTGCGCATCGCCTGCTCAGCGCTGGGTGCAAGTTCCAATCCGCACTTCGAAAGCGGCTTCGACAGGCGGATGGCCGTCAGCACGTCATGCAGCGGCTTGCGTTGGCGCGTGTGCATCTGCACGCCGCCGGTCGCGACCATGGGCACATCGATCTGTTCCGACACCGCCGCGACCGTGCCGCGATGGCGGTCGTCCGCGTGCCGTAGCGGCAACTCCAGCGCAATCGATAGCCGATCAGCGAACACGCGTTGGCACCACCACGCCTGCGCCAGCAATTGCTGCGGGTCGGGATCGTAATCGGGCAGCAGAATCGCAAGGCAGTCGGGCACGCCGCGCAGGTGAGCGAGTTCACCTTGGGGCGCGGCCAAATCGTCAGCCAGCAAGCGGTATTCGCCCTTGGGCGCTGCCAGCCGCGCGTGCGTGATGATCTCGCTCAGGTTGCCGTACCCCTCGATGTTCTGCGCCAGCAGCACCAGCCGCAGCCAGGGTTCGCCATCGGCATTGCGCACCGTAAAGCGGCTGCCGATGATGAGCTTCAGTTCGTGTTCCTTGGAAGCCACAAGCGCTCGCGCCGTGCCCGCCACAGAGCATTCGTCGGTCAGCGCCAGCGCTTGATAACCATACAGCTTGGCGCGCTCCACCAGCTCGTGGGGATGCGACGCGCCGGTCAGGAACGTGAAGTTGCTGATGCAATGCAGCTCGGCATAGTCGGGCAGAACGGAGAGTGGCGTGGCCGAAGTCATGACGTGCTTAGCCGAACAAGCCGTGCAGATACCAGCGAACGTCCTCGTCTGCCGCATTGGTTTTGCTTGCGGAAACGCGCTCGCGATACACCCAGTAACGCTCGCCTTTTTCTCCGGCGGCGATGAAGTAATCACGCTTGATGAGGTCGTCGTCCCACCAGCCGGATTCAATGCGCTCGGGCATCGACACCAGCCGCAACAGCCCGCGGTAATACGGATAGTGCTGACGTGTCAGCAGCGGGATCGGTTTCTCCAGCAGCCACAGCGGGCGCTCCGGCTGCTGCGCATGCCACTGCGCCAATGCCTGACGCGCGGTCGCACGGCTCTGCGCGGTGGTTGCGGCATTTACCTCGACCCAGTGGTTGGCGCGCTCAGGGCGATGGTCGGCACATGGCTGCGGATGACGCACGTTCTCAGCACCCAGCCGGGCGATCAGCGTGTCGATCAGGCGTGCGGCATCTTCAGCGCGACCACCGGGCTCTGGAAACAGAGATTCCGTAGGCGGCGCGAGCGGCGTGGCGTCGGTCACCGTCAAACGCAGTTCGACCACCGGAGCGATCAGCGTGAGCCGATGCACGCGTTCATGCAGTACCCGCGACAAGTGCGCCAGCGTGCGAACCGGCTGTGCCAGCGCGATCTCCACCGGTGTGGATGAGGCCGCCTCATTACTGCCTCGACCACGCCGGCGTTCGTGCTCCAGCGAGAGTCGATACGTTTTGGCGCCCAATTGAAGCGCCGACAACCAGCCGACCAGCTGCAACAACAATTGCTCCGAGGCTGCCAGCACCCCTTCCGCGTTATCGATGCGTCCTGGCAATTCCAACGACACATCAAAGCGCAACGGCGCGGTAAACCACGTAAAGCTCTCGTGCCCGTTGCCATAAGCGGCGTCGAGCGTATCCACCAACACCGGCCCGCAGCGCCGCCGCAGGCCGCTACGCGGCAACTCGCGCAAATCGCCCAGTGTGCGGCAGCCGAGGCCTTCAAGCCAATCGGGCCGCGTGAGTCGCGCCACCGCATCGACCGGCAATTGATCAAGCAACGCCGACAACCGCTCCTGCCGCACTGCCCTCCGCGCGCGCCCTTGACTTGCTGCTGTGCGACGACGGCCACGCATCGGCGCCGGTTGCGCACTGGCAAGCCATGCCGCACCGCGTGCCGTCGGCCCGGTGCCAAGCTGCGGCATGGCGCCCAACCGAACCGCGCAATACCTCACCGCCCGACACAGCGCGCGATGCCCGCCGAACAGCCGCAAGCTGGCCTCGACCTCTAGCAAAACAGTCGCCTCATCCACCACGTCCAACGTGACATGCGGAGTGAATGCCAGCAGCGCCAGCGCCAGCGATTGCAGCAACCGCGCCTCGGCCGCCACGTCACGGTCAAGCTGTACAGCGTGCGGTACCAACGCCTGCGCACCTGCCCGGCGCAGGCCTGCGTGTACGCCTTCGCGCATCGCCAAACGGTTGACCGACACCACGCGCTCCTGCTCCAGCACCACCACCGGCAAAGGCAGCGCGGCTGGGTCAGACCACCGGGGTCGAAGCGCGTCGAGTGGGAGACGGGGCAGATGCACCGCGATCCAGAACGGCATGATCGAGAGTGTTTGGATCGGAAACGTCCGACAAAGCGTCGAACGTCACAGAAGACGAAGGAGATGAAAGCGCGGCGAGCAAATTCGCCGTGGCCGGATCCATGATGAACGGCTCGACGGGCGGTACAGGCAACGGACGCACAGAAGCGCGACCGGCCCGAAGCGGGTCGGCCAACGGTAGCAGCAACGGTGATTCACGCAACGGCCCGCGCCGCTTATGGAAAAGAATGGACAGCGCATCGGCGCCCGCCGGCTCCAACCCCAGCCGCAGCACCGCTGGTGACGACTCACGCTGCGCCTGTGCTGGCCTAAACACCCAAATGGCGCTCTCTCCCGCTTGGGCCAGCACCTGCAGCCTGCGCAACTCTTCTGAGCGTGCCCGGTTCAACCAGATCAGCACACCACCGAAAGCCTTGCTGCGCAGAACCTGCTCGGTTGCCCACAGAAGATCAGCCGGCTTGTCAGCGCGCACCCAAACGATTTGTTCAGGAGAGAAATCCCAGCCCGCCAGCCTCACTGCGTTCGGCAAATGCGGCGGAGCAATCAGCGCGATGCGCCCCGCGCTCGCGCACAGCGTAGACAACGCCGGGCGCAGCAACCGGCATTCACCAATACCGGATTGTGGACACAGCAGTTCGGTCAGCCCGCTGAGGGGCCAACCACCACCGGGCAACTCGGCATTCAGCGAGTCATATCCAGTGGCCAGAACGCGCCCATCGCCTCGCGCCAGGCGGCCAGCGCTCCACAGAGCCGGATGTAGCGCCTCCGGTAATGGCACCGTCGAGGCTTTCGGCATGAGCGAACGCTCCCCAGACGCCGCGCATCCAGCGGGGACGGAGCATTCCGCCACATCTTCGGCGATGACAAGAGACGGGGACAACGCAAACATGGAAACGCCAAAGCAAGTCAGTGAGTGCTGTACAAATATACAGTATCACAGATTTCCTTCAACACAGTCTGGTTTGCTTGTGCGTTGCAAGGCGGCGATAGCAACCTCAAAGCACCCGCTTGGATGGACTTTGAAGTAAGGCTTCGCCCAAATTGCTGGAGAGGCCCGAAAAAGCGATCTATAAGCCTTTTCTGGCCTTTTGTTTTTGTGTGAGGGAGGGGGTTGTTGCCGGGAAGTAGTTGGCAGATCGATGCAGCAAGCCGGGTGCGATCCGTTCGCGCAAAGACAAACACCCCAGCTCTTTGAATGGAGCTGGGGTGTTGGATGGGAGAGCCTGGCGATGACCTACTTTCACACGGGAATCCGCACTATCATCGGCGCGGAGTCGTTTCACGGTCCTGTTCGGGATGGGAAGGGGTGGTACCGACTCGCTATGGTCACCAGGCTATGACTTGTTGCCACGTTGACGAGGTCAACGCGACCAATATGGGAATGTAGATTTGGGGTTGTGATATGTGAGTATCAGGCACAAGGCAGACCCAGCCGGAAACATACCGGTTATAGGATCAAGCCGCACGGGCAATTAGTACTGGTTAGCTGAACGCATTACTGCGCTTCCACACCCAGCCTATCAACGTCCTGGTCTCGAACGACCCTTCAGGGAGATCAAGTCTCCAGGGAATCCTCATCTTCAGGCAAGTTTCCCGCTTAGATGCTTTCAGCGGTTATCTCTTCCGTACATAGCTACCCTGCGATGCCTCTGGCGAGACAACAGGTACACCAGCGGTACGTCCACTCCGGTCCTCTCGTACTAGGAGCAGCCCCCGTCAAGATTCCAACGCCCACGGCAGATAGGGACCAAACTGTCTCACGACGTTTTAAACCCAGCTCACGTACCTCTTTAAATGGCGAACAGCCATACCCTTGGGACCGGCTACAGCCCCAGGATGAGATGAGCCGACATCGAGGTGCCAAACACCGCCGTCGATATGAACTCTTGGGCGGTATCAGCCTGTTATCCCCAGAGTACCTTTTATCCGTTGAGCGATGGCCCTTCCATACAGAACCACCGGATCACTATGTCCTGCTTTCGCACCTGCTCGACTTGTCGGTCTCGCAGTTAAGCACGCTTTTGCCATTGCACTTTAGGTACGATGTCCGACCGTACCAAGCGTACCTTCGAACTCCTCCGTTACACTTTGGGAGGAGACCGCCCCAGTCAAACTGCCTACCATGCACTGTCCCCGACCCGGATTCACGGGCCAAGGTTAGAACCTCAAACAAACCAGGGTGGTATTTCAAGGACGGCTCCACCGAAACTAGCGTCCCGGTTTCAAAGCCTCCCACCTATCCTACACAGATCGGTTCAAAGTCCAATGCAAAGCTACAGTAAAGGTTCATGGGGTCTTTCCGTCTAGCCGCGGGGAGATTGCATCATCACAAACACTTCAACTTCGCTGAGTCTCGGGAGGAGACAGTGTGGCCATCGTTACGCCATTCGTGCAGGTCGGAACTTACCCGACAAGGAATTTCGCTACCTTAGGACCGTTATAGTTACGGCCGCCGTTTACCGGGACTTCAATCAAGAGCTTGCACCCCATCATTTAATCTTCCGGCACCGGGCAGGCGTCACACCCTATACGTCCACTTTCGTGTTTGCAGAGTGCTGTGTTTTTATTAAACAGTCGCAGCCACCATTTTATTGCAACCCCTTCGTCCTTCTAGCGCGAGCTAGTCAAACTACAAGGGCGTACCTTATCCCGAAGTTACGGTACCAATTTGCCGAGTTCCTTCTCCCGAGTTCTCTCAAGCGCCTTAGAATACTCATCTCGCCCACCTGTGTCGGTTTGCGGTACGGTCTCGTATGACTGAAGCTTAGAGGCTTTTCTTGGAACCACTTCCAATTGCTTCGCGACCTAAAGTCGCTCGCCCCACACCCTTGAATCACGCACCCGGATTTGCCTAAGTGCCATCTCCAATGCAGGGACCGGGACATCCAACACCCGGACAACCTTCCGCGATCCGTCCCCCCATCGCATCATACGACGGTGCAGGAATATTAACCTGCTTCCCATCAGCTACGCATCTCTGCCTCGCCTTAGGGGCCGACTCACCCTACGCCGATGAACGTTGCGTAGGAAACCTTGGGCTTACGGCGAGGGGGCCTTTCACCCCCTTTATCGCTACTCATGTCAGCATTCGCACTTCTGATACCTCCAGCATCCTTTACAAGACACCTTCACAGGCTTACAGAACGCTCTCCTACCATGCACTTACGTGCATCCGCAGCTTCGGTATATTGCTTAGCCCCGTTACATCTTCCGCGCAGGACGACTCGATCAGTGAGCTATTACGCTTTCTTTAAAGGGTGGCTGCTTCTAAGCCAACCTCCTGACTGTTTTAGCCTTCCCACTTCGTTTCCCACTTAGCAATATTTAGGGACCTTAGCTGGCGGTCTGGGTTGTTTCCCTCTTGACACCGGACGTTAGCACCCGATGTCTGTCTCCCGTGATTGCACTCTTCGGTATTCGGAGTTTGCTATGGCGGGGTAATCAGCAATAGACCCCCCAACCATGACAGTGCTCTACCCCCGAAGGTGAGACACGAGGCACTACCTAAATAGTTTTCGGAGAGAACCAGCTATTTCCAAGTTTGTTTAGCCTTTCACCCCTATCCACAGCTCATCCCCTAACTTTTCAACGTTAGTGGGTTCGGTCCTCCAGTACGTGTTACCGCACCTTCAACCTGGCCATGGATAGATCACTTGGTTTCGGGTCTACACCCAGCGACTGAACGCCCTATTCGGACTCGCTTTCGCTACGCCTTCCCTAATCGGTTAAGCTTGCCACTGAATGTAAGTCGCTGACCCATTATACAAAAGGTACGCCGTCACCCGTTTCCAGGCTCCGACTGTTTGTATGCATGCGGTTTCAGGATCTATTTCACTCCCCTCCCGGGGTTCTTTTCGCCTTTCCCTCACGGTACTGGTTCACTATCGGTCGATTACGAGTATTTAGCCTTGGAGGATGGTCCCCCCATCTTCAGACAGGATTTCACGTGTCCCGCCCTACTTGTCGTACACCTAGTTCCACAATACTGTTTTCGCATACGGGGCTATCACCCACTATGGCCGGACTTTCCATTCCGCTTTGCTAACAATACTGCTAAAGAGTACAAGGCTGATCCCATTTCGCTCGCCACTACTTTGGGAATCTCGGTTGATTTCTGTTCCTGCAGCTACTTAGATGTTTCAGTTCACTGCGTTCGCTTCTGTTACCTATGTATTCAGTAACAGATGACCCATGCGGGCCGGGTTTCCCCATTCGGATATCTGCGGATCAAAGCTCGTTTGCCAGCTCCCCGCAGCTTTTCGCAGGCTACTACGTCCTTCATCGCCTGTAATCGCCAAGGCATCCACCACATGCACTTATTCGCTTGACCCTATAACGAGTATGTCTCGCTATAGGCTGAGTTCTCGCGTTGTGCCGTATTCCAAGACAATCTTTCGATTGCTCTGGTAATACTGGTTGATACAATCACAACCCAGTGTCGCGTTTTGATTGTGCGTCTCATCAACGCACCGCGACACCTTTACTACATTCCATATTGTTAAAGAACAGCCGAACTTTTACGCTCGTCTTGGCTAGGCCAAACGCAAACACCATCGACACAGCGTCGATGCTTGCGTTTGGCAACCAAAAGGTAATGGTGGAGGATGACGGGATCGAACCGACGACCCCCTGCTTGCAAAGCAGGTGCTCTCCCAGCTGAGCTAATCCCCCAGTCACGGCAGAGAACAACTTCCACCGTCCGTAACTTGGTGGGTCTGGTAGGACTTGAACCTACGACCCCCGCCTTATCAAGACGGTGCTCTAACCACCTGAGCTACAGACCCTTGGCTGTAACATCAAACAAACCGATAAGTGTGGACGCCTAACGTCGGATGCACGCTCTTAAAGGAGGTGATCCAGCCGCACCTTCCGATACGGCTACCTTGTTACGACTTCACCCCAGTCATGAACCCTACCGTGGTAATCGCCCTCCTTGCGGTTAGGCTAACTACTTCTGGTAAAGCCCACTCCCATGGTGTGACGGGCGGTGTGTACAAGACCCGGGAACGTATTCACCGCGGCATGCTGATCCGCGATTACTAGCGATTCCAGCTTCACGTAGTCGAGTTGCAGACTACGATCCGGACTACGATGCATTTTCTGGGATTAGCTCCACCTCGCGGCTTGGCAACCCTCTGTATGCACCATTGTATGACGTGTGAAGCCCTACCCATAAGGGCCATGAGGACTTGACGTCATCCCCACCTTCCTCCGGTTTGTCACCGGCAGTCTCTCTAGAGTGCCCTTTCGTAGCAACTAGAGACAAGGGTTGCGCTCGTTGCGGGACTTAACCCAACATCTCACGACACGAGCTGACGACAGCCATGCAGCACCTGTGTCCACTTTCTCTTTCGAGCACCTAATGCATCTCTGCTTCGTTAGTGGCATGTCAAGGGTAGGTAAGGTTTTTCGCGTTGCATCGAATTAATCCACATCATCCACCGCTTGTGCGGGTCCCCGTCAATTCCTTTGAGTTTTAATCTTGCGACCGTACTCCCCAGGCGGTCAACTTCACGCGTTAGCTACGTTACTAAGGAAATGAATCCCCAACAACTAGTTGACATCGTTTAGGGCGTGGACTACCAGGGTATCTAATCCTGTTTGCTCCCCACGCTTTCGTGCATGAGCGTCAGTGTTATCCCAGGGGGCTGCCTTCGCCATCGGTATTCCTCCACATCTCTACGCATTTCACTGCTACACGTGGAATTCTACCCCCCTCTGACACACTCTAGCCGTGCAGTCACCAATGCAATTCCCAAGTTAAGCTCGGGGATTTCACATCGGTCTTGCACAACCGCCTGCGCACGCTTTACGCCCAGTAATTCCGATTAACGCTTGGACCCTACGTATTACCGCGGCTGCTGGCACGTAGTTAGCCGGTCCTTATTCTTCCGGTACCGTCATCGACCCCAGGTATTAACCAGAGCCATTTCTTTCCGGACAAAAGTGCTTTACAACCCGAAGGCCTTCTTCACACACGCGGCATTGCTGGATCAGGCTTTCGCCCATTGTCCAAAATTCCCCACTGCTGCCTCCCGTAGGAGTCTGGGCCGTGTCTCAGTCCCAGTGTGGCTGATCGTCCTCTCAGACCAGCTACTGATCGTCGCCTTGGTGGGCCTTTACCCCACCAACTAGCTAATCAGACATCGGCCGCTCCTATAGCATGAGGCCTTGCGGTCCCCCACTTTCACCCTCAGGTCGTATGCGGTATTAGCTAATCTTTCGACTAGTTATCCCCCACTACAGGGCACGTTCCGATGTATTACTCACCCGTTCGCCACTCGCCGGCAGGAGAAGCAAGCTTCTCCCCCGCTGCCGTTCGACTTGCATGTGTAAGGCATGCCGCCAGCGTTCAATCTGAGCCAGGATCAAACTCTTCAGTTCAATCTGCTGTTTTCGCTCTTTACGAGCGGTCGCTCACTCTCAGAATCTGACTTGAACTTTCGTTCAAACCTTACTTCTGTGCGAGCACTTCATTACTTGTAAGCTAACGAACTTGCGTTCGTCGCATCCAGTATTAAGCGCCCACACTTATCGGCTGTTTGCTTGTTAAAGAACTTCGCGATCAACTTTGTTCATCGCGTCGCTGCGTTGTCTGCAGCAGAGAAACGAGATTATGCAGAGCTTTTTCGTCGCTGTCAACAACTCGTCGAAGAATTTTTATCCGTCAACTCGCTGCCAACCACCACCCGATCTACCGCCAATCGCCAACCACACAATCGACCGCAAACCCGCTCCACTCCTGCTTCTCCACCACTCAACACCATCACCGTCTCTTGCGTTTCGGCGCTGTGTTTTGCAGCGAGGGGCGAATACTAATGTGCGGAAGCGCAGCTGGCAAGCACTTTTGTGAGTCACTCGCAAAAATCTTGCTGATGACTGGCCTGCGTCGCCATGCGCCGCAGGGTTATGGCGTAGGTTGAGGGGCCGACGAACGCCGCGTCCGGCCAACCTGAGACGCAGATTGGGCCGGGCCATCGGCCGCCGCCCCGTTTCTTATAGAGATGCAGCTGGCATCAATGCTTGCCCGACGCTTGGCACAGCTTCTGGTTGTAGAGAATCGCCTTGCTCATCGACGCGTAATTGTCGGCGTCGCACGGCGGCAGGATCAGTGTTGAGTCCTTCTGTGCCTTGATCGCTGTCGTCTCGGACAGCACAGCGAGGCATTGGGCGTTGTCTCCACGATGGTATTCAGTCACGGCAAGATCACTGCGAGCCTTGTCGCGCTCGATCCAGTCCATGAAGGGATCGCACTCGGAAAGCAGAAAACGCAGCGTTGTGCGGGCTGCATCGAAATCCTTGGCGGCGTATTGCTTGCGGGCCTGGCCGATGCGGGCTTGACGCTGGCGGTCTGTGCAGGCGACCGGCGCACGGCGGTAGTCGCCATCAAACATGGCGCGCATGCCGCAGAAATCTCGGCAGGCCTCGGCGGTGGCGGATGAATCCAGCTTAAGCGCGTCCTTGCTGCCCGACACGGCGATGTGGCACTTGCCCTCATCCTTGTCGACGCCAACGCGACCCCGGAATGTGCCTTCGATCGCGCACGCGTGGCAGTTGCCGCCAATCGTCGAGATGTTGAAGCTGTCGCCCTTGACCGTCATCGTGCCGCTCGCGCTGTCGCCCAGTATGTAGACGTACTCGCCCGGCTCGACGGCTGGCCCGGCCGCCATGGCGCACGCGCTAGCCAACCAGCTTGCAATCATCAACGCGCGCTGCGCCCAAATTACAAGGGCCATGGTGTTCGCTCCAGATTCATGTGGGAGGATGTCTGCTGCAAAAGCGCCATTCTGGCGACTGACTATGCCGGCACGCAAACATCTGGGCGAGCAGCGTGCCGTCGGCCATCAGATATGAAACAGCGCCAGCACGGCCACGACACCACCGACAGCGGCCACGCCGTAAGACAGAACATGCATCCAGCGCCGCCGGGAAAGCAACGTGATGGCCGCCAGCGCGATCGACACCTGAATGGCGACGACCGCTTGCGCCCACCGGTGGTGGTGGTGCACGGCAAGCTCGCTCGCGTCATCGGCCTCTTTTGCCAAGCGCTCCTGGTCTTCCGCCTGACGGCGAATGTCTTCCTTCTCGGCGGCGTAGCGCTGGGCTTCGCGCTTGGCGGCGGCCTGATCGGTGCCGGGCAACTGGGCGGTCAGCTCGGCAATCGCCTGCTTCTGGCCTTTGGCCTGGTAGTAGGCCCAGCGGTTGGCGGCTTCGGTCTTGTGGATGGCAGCTTCATTTTTGGCGAGTAGTGCGGCGTTTTGCGTGGCGCCGCCCTGGTAACCGAAGATGGCGCCGGCCGTCGAGAGAATCGCCGTCATGACGGCAATACGCCCGGCAAAGCTATCGGCGTGGCCGCTTTCTGCCGCGTGCTCGAGCGCGTGGTCATGCGCGCCGTGCACGTGAAATCCTTCTGACATGGTTGCTCCCCTTCTAGTCTTGTATCGTCGGTCGCCCATCAAGCGCGGACCTCACAATGCATGGCCTTGCACGGAAAGGCAACGCCATGCGACGCGCATTCAACGTCGCAGATGCAGCTTCCTGACCCTGCCGCGCAGGGAGGAGGCGCGGCAATCGCAAATCATTTATACGCTGAGCAATTGCGCCGTTGAATACACGAAACCGGTCCGTATAATCGCGCAGCAATGCGAATCAGAGCCAATATTCCTTTGGTAATCGCATTGTTAATAAAACAAAACAATACTGCGAGTCAGATCCATGGATGCGTCCCAAAAGCCTTTGGCGCCATTGCCCGAAGAGGAACACCAACCCGTCATCGTCCGCGTGGCCGACGCGACGATCCGCGATGCCAATGCATTGCTGCATGCCAACGGCGGCCTGAAGTTCGGCCGAGGCATGATCGGCACCATCCTGGCGTTGGTCCTGAGCTTTCTGTGTTTGCTGGGCGTACTGGCGTTTCACTTTCCCCAGTATCTGACGACGCCCGAATTGCGGCGCGCGTATTCGGTGGATGTGATTCGGCAGATTCTGTTTGTCTCTCTGCTGATTTCGGGCGGGTTATCGCTGGCGAATATCGTGCTGGATAACCGCCGCCGCCTGAACGGTCTGGCGTTCCTGTTTGTGGTGATTGCCGTTGCGCTGGGCGGCTCGCGCGTGCCGGTAGGCGATTTTCCGGATCACACGCCGTATATCGGCATGGATTGGTTCATTCTCGACCTGCTCGGTTCGACGGCGATTTTCGTGCTGCTTGAGAAGCTGTTCCCGCTCTACAAGAAACAGCCGGTGTTCCGGGCGGAATGGCAGACGGACATGGTGCACTTCGCAGTGAACCACTTCATCGTGGGGCTGGTGCTGCTGGTGGTGAACTTCCTGATCCACCGCGTGTTCGGGTGGATGGTGCATGCGGACTTCCAGCAAATGGTGCAGCACATCTGGTTCATTCCGCAGTTGCTGCTGTGCATGCTGGTGGCCGACCTGATGGAGTACGTCACGCACCGCGCGTATCACGAAGTGCCGTTCCTCTGGCGCTTTCATGCCGTGCATCACAGCGTGAAGACGATGGACTGGCTGGCCGGGTCCCGGCAGCACATTCTTGAACTGATCGCCACGCGGGTGGCTGTGCTTGGGCCATTGTTCGTGCTGGGCTTCGACAAGGCCGTGGTCGATGTCTATATCATCATCGTGGGCTTTCAGGCGGTGTTCAATCACGCCAACGTGCACTTGCCGTGGGGGCCGTTGAAGTACATCTTCGTGACGCCGGATTTCCATCATTGGCACCACTCGTCGGAAGACGAAGCGATCGACAAGAACTACGCCGCGCATTTCGCCTTCATTGACTATCTATTCGGTACCGCAGTCAAATCGAAGAAGGCCTTCCCTGAGAAGTACGGCGTAGTAGGTGACTACATGCCCGACGGCTTCGTCAACCAGCAGCGCTTTCCGTTCCAACGTCAGCAGAACTGAGTCGAAGGTTTCACGTCATGCCCGTCGCCGCCGCTGCTCAGCACCTCATCGCCCGCCTTGGTCTCGAACCGCACCCGGAAGGCGGCTTCTATCGCGAAACCTATCGCAGTGAGGAACGCATCAAGCGAGGCATCCCGCCCGTCGAACGTGCGGCTGCCACCGCCATCTATTACCTCTTGGCGGATGATGCATATTCCGCCTGGCATCGGATCCAGTCGGACGAGTTGTGGCACTTCCATGCGGGGGACTCACTCAATGTGCATGTGTTGGAGGACGACGGTACGGTGAGCACGCATCGTCTGGGCAATGCGGCCGACGACGCGATGGCGGTGTACCAGGCGGTGGTTCCGGCAGGCCGCTGGTTTGCGGCCGAGCGCGTGCCCGGTGAACATGGCTATGCGCTCGTCGGCTGCACCGTTGCGCCGGGGTTCGAGTTCAGCGAGTTCGAACTGGCCGACGATGGCGCGTTGCTGGCAAAGTATTCGGCACATGGCGATCTCATCCGAAGGTTGCTGCCCAAGCCTGCGGTACGTTAGTCAGCACCACACCACGCTTTCATAGCCGACCGTGCGGCGGTAGACGCTGATACCCCGCCACGTGCTGTACTCCATGTACGCGCATGTCAGGACGACGATCCAGTTGGCTGCTGCGGTGGCTGTGGTGGACATATCCCCTCCCCTCTCGGCGTGCCCGATAGCTGTCTTATCGGCACGTTTTCAGTCTATGAGAGGGGGCTTCCAAACCATTGCACGAGCAATGACGCTTCTCGGCCCTTATTTCCGGGTCTCATCTCCGTATGGGCATCGCGCGTCGCAAAGGGCTGCCGGGCGCGGCGCCCATGCATCCTGGAGCGCACAGCATGATGGCCATGGCTGGTCTTCATCGGTGCGTCGATCTACGCTTGTGAGACGCGCTGCGGCGTGACTCACGCTACCCACCCACTTCACCCAGACGCCTTCGGAAGAACATCATGGCTACCATTGGATTCATCGGTCTTGGCATCATGGGCGCTCACATGGCCCGCAACCTGCTCAGGGGCGACCACACGCTGATCGTCAGCGGCAAGCATTCCGTGCCGGAAGATCTGCGCTCGCGCGCGACGGTGGTCGCCAACTCGGCGGCAGTGGCGCAAGCCGCGGACATCGTCATCGCGATGGTGCCGGACACGGCGGACGTGGCTGATGTGCTGTTTGGCGAGGCCGGTGTCGCGCAGGGCTTGGCTGGAGGCAAGCTCTTCATCGACATGAGCTCGATCTCGCCGATTGAAACGCAGGCTTTTGCCAAGCGCGTCGAAGCGCTGGGCGCGGATTACCTTGATGCGCCCGTTTCAGGCGGTGAAGTCGGTGCACGTGACGCAACACTCACGATCATGGTTGGCGGCAAAGCAGCCGCGTTCGAGCGTGCCAAACCGCTGTTCGCCTTGATGGGCAAGAACATCACGCACGTGGGCGACTCCGGTGCTGGTCAGACCTGCAAGGTCGCCAACCAGATCATCGTGGCATTGACCATCGAAGCAGTGGGCGAAGCGCTGCTGTTTGCGTCCAAGGCTGGTGCCGACCCGGCACGTGTGCGCGAGGCGTTGATGGGTGGCTTTGCCTCCTCGCGCATTCTCGAAGTGCATGGCGAACGCATGATCAAGCGGACGTTTGACCCGGGCTTTCGCATCGAGCTGCACCAGAAGGATCTGAACCTGGCGTTGGAAGGCGCTCGCACGCTCGGCATCGCCCTGCCGAACACCGCGGCCGCACAACAGCTCTTCAACGTGTGCGCAGCTCACGGTGGCAAAGCATGGGACCACTCAGCCATGGTGCGCGCACTGGAACTGATGGCGGATCACAGCATTGCCTGAGCCAAAACGGGGGCGTGCCCAGGCGAGCACCACCCGCTCCGTTTTGCGACCGTCGACGGCGTCGGCTTACAACTCAAGTTGCTCGAGCACTTTCCCTTTGGTTTCGATGCCGAGGAAGTAGATGGTGACCGCGGCCAGTATGGGGACCAATGCCAGCAGCAGGAACGCATTGCTGACGTTGCCCGAGCCGATCGTCGAACCGATCAGCATCGGTGAAAAGATGGCGGCAATCTTCAGCCACGCGCCGCCCATGCCGCAACCGATCGCGCGGATGTTGGTCGGATACAGCTCCGGCGTATAGACATAGGCGGTGATGAAGCCGCACGCCATCAACCCCAGCGCCAACGAGCACAACCCCGCCACCACATAGAGCGACTGCTCGTGCAGCAGCCCGGCCAGCGCCAGCGAGACGCCGCACAGTACGAACGAGACCACCATCACCGGCTTGCGGCCCACCTTGTCGACGATCATCGCGCAGACCAACGAGCCAACCACACCCAGCACCGAAGCCAGCGCCGCCAGGTTGAGCGCCAGTTGCAGTGGCGCGTGATAGATCGTCTTGTATACCGTCGGCAGCCATGTCGACAGACCGTACTGGATGAAACCGCACGTCGCCCACAGCATGGCCACGACCACCGTGCGCCTGATGTACACGGGGCCGAACAGATCGCGCATGCCGCGTTTCGGGTGGCGATGCGACATCTGCTCGAAGGCCGAGGTATCACCCAGCGGCGGCAGCGGCTCCTTCGATTTGGCTTCAAAGCGCGCCTGCGCGGCGTCAGCTTCGGCCATGCGGCCATTGGTCGCCAGCCAGCGCGGGGACTCCGGCACGGCCTTGGGCAGCGTGAAGAACAGCACCAGCGGTATGCCGCCGAGGAAGTACATCACCTCCCAGCCGAAATGCGGTACCAGCCATGCACCCAGCGCGTTGGACACCAGCAGGCCGATCGGGAATACCACCTCGTAGAGCAGCACGAAGCGCCCGCGACCATGTGCGCGCGTGACCTCGTTGATGTACGTAGCGGCCACGGGCAGCTCCCCGCCCAGGCCGATGCCTTGCACGATACGCAGTGCTGCAAACACGGCAAAACTGGGCGCCACGCCGCACAGCAGGCTCATCAAGCCGATGATGCCCGCGCTATAGCCGATCATGCGCACGCGGCCAAATCGCTCGGCAAGCATGGGGAACACCAATGCGCCGATCAACTGACCGATGCCGGGCGCGCCAATCACAAAAGCAATCTGTGCCGGCGTCAGGTGCCATTGCGCAATCAGCAGCGGCAGCGTCGCCGCGATGACGATCACGTCAAAACCATCGAAGAACGTCGCGAGCCCGATCAGCAGACGCGCGCGCACGTGCATGCCGTTACTCTTGAGCCGCTCGATGCGGGCAACGATCTTGCCCAGGCTCATCCCGCCCAGCGGCCCATCGTGATCAATTCCGTTATCAATCAAAACACCTGGCTTCATGTGAAGCTCCTTCCGGAGGAAGTTGATGCGCCACCGGGTCGCTGCCCAGCGGCGCGCGTTGGGTCAGGACGTCAGAACGAGTGATGCACGCCGGTGCTGACAACCAGTTGGTTGCGCTGCGCCGCCACACCGACGCCATTGATGGCAGCGGACTTCGCGTCGCCAGCGGCACGCTGGTAGGTACCCTGAACGTACACCTGCGTGCGCTTGGAGAACGCATACACGTTGCCCAGGCTGAACTGGTTCCAACGGGCACCTTCGTACTTGCTGAAGGTATAGCCCACGTTGAGCGTGTTGGCGGCGCTGTAATGCCAAGCCGTGCCCAGGTCGACGTTCTGAGCGCGGGCATTGGCGCCGCCCAGCGTGATACGCGTTTGCGTATAGACCGCGTTGATCTGCACCGGCAGGCTGCTGAACTGATACAGCGCGCCGGTACCGAATGACTTGACCGAGCTCATCGGCGTCATCACACCCGGCACGAGCGTCGTGCCGAGCGTGTTCGTGATACCCAGGCGACCAGCGATGTCCAGCGCGCGGTCATTGGACGCGGTATAAGCCGCAGCCGCACGGAAGCCGCCGTTGGTGTAGTACGCGCCCAGGCTGTAGCTGCGACTCTTCGACGGCGAACCCGGCACCTCGCCAAAGCCGTACATGCCGCCCAGTTGCAGCCCACCGAAGATCGGCGACACGTAGCGCACGGCATTGTCGATCTGGAACTGGTTGGCCAGGTTGTCGAAGTTGCCGGGGTGGAACAGGTAGAAGTTGGTGAGCTGGAAGCCGTTGCTCAGGCGCCCGAGGTAATCGAACATGAAGTCCGCCTGGTGGCCGAGCTGGATGTTACCCAGCCGGTCGTTGGTGAGGCCCACCCACGCCGCCCGATTGAACAGCTTGCCGGCCACCACGCTGTTGCCGGAGTCACCCAGAAAACCCGACTCCAGCTGGAAGATGGCCTGCGTACCACCGCCCAGATCTTCCGAGCCGCGCAGGCCGAAACGATCCGGCTGCATGGTGCCGGGGTCCATGCGCAGGGCCGAGCCGCTGGCGGCGCCGCTCTTGAGGCTGTTGATGTAGGCCACGCCTTCATCAATGCTGCCGTACAGGGTCACGTTGCTCTGGGCCGCCGCCGTGCCAGCCAGGCTCATCGCCGCAAGGGCGAACAAAGTTGTCTTCATTTGCTGTTTCCTCCACTGGACAAGGTGTCCGCCCCGCCAGTTGTTATCGCCGTCTTGGTGGACGAGCTGGTTGTGGTGCTTGCTTTGTTTCGTATACGAAACGTCGTTTAAAAGAAAAACACGGCGCAAAAAAGAGGGCGCGGCTGGTCAGGCCCGCGCCTAAGCCATCCTGCGCTTACAAATCAATCACCAGGCGCTTGCCCTTGCAGCCGGATACGCAAACCATCATCGTTTGGTTCGATGCACGCTCGCTCTTGGAAAGCACGCTGTCACGGTGGTCGGGCTCGCCTTCGAGCACGCGCGTTTCACAGGATCCGCACACACCTTCCTTGCAGCTGTGTTCAACCTCGACGCCAATCTCCAGCAGCGCGTCGAGCAGCGACTTGCCTGCCGGCACGCACAGCTCAGCGCCGTTGCGCGCGAGCTTGACCTGGTACTCCCCGTCCTGCACCGACTCCACACCGGGATCCGCCGCAAAGCGTTCGATATGGACGTTGGTGTAGCCGAGTGCCTCGCAAGCAGCCTCGAATGCCCGCAGCATCGGGCCGGGGCCGCAGCAATAGAAATGCGTATCGGCCGGATGCCCCGCGAGCAACGCTTTCAGATCGGGCGGGCCACCTGCTTCCGCATCCAAGTGGAAGCGCACCGCCTCGCCATGCGCGGCCAGCTCATCGGCAAAGGCAGCTTCGGCACGCGAGCGCGCGCAGTACAGCATCGAGAACGTCTTGCCTTGCTCGGCCAGACGACGCGCCATGCATACGATGGGCGTCACCCCAATGCCACCCGCGACCAACACTGTGCGCGGCGCGGTTTCGTCCAGCTCGAAGTGATTGCGCGGGCCGCCGATCTTGAGCATTGAGCCCACGCGCAACTGCTCGTGCACATAGCGCGAGCCGCCGCGGCTGTTGCGGTCGAGCAGCACGCCGACCACATAGCGGTCACGCATCTCCGGCGCGCCGCACAGCGAATAGCTGCGCACCAGCCCGTTGCCGAGATGCAGTTCAATATGCGCGCCGGGTGCGTACTCGGGCAAGGTCTTGCCGTCGACATCGCGCAGCTCCACGCTCACGATGCCTTGGGCTTCGTAGCGCATGGCATGCACGCGCAGGTTGAGGGGGGAATTCATAGCACGTCTCTCTGCAACGTTTCAGCGCTTTTCCGTCAGGAACTTGCCTTCCGGGCCGACGACGTTTTTCTGCCGGCGTGTGTTGCCGTCAATGCCGCCGTCGATGGCCCATTCGGCAAACACAGTCGGGCCGGGTTCGAAATCGCGGGGCTGCCAGTCGGCGTCGAGCTGGTCTTCATCCGCGTAGTACTCGATCAGGCCGCCGGCCGGGTTCTTGAAGTACCAGAAGTACGCCGACGAAATCGGGTGACGGCCCGGGCCCAGCTGCGTATCCCACCCACAGCGCGACACATGCATGCCGCCGCCGAACACTTCATGGATATCGCGCACGGTGAAAGCCACGTGGTTGAGCCCGCTCTTGGCCTGCGGCGTCTGCAACAGGAACAGGTCGTGATGGCCGCCTTCGGGCTCGCAGCGCAGGAACGCACCCCGCCCCGGGTAGTGGTCAGATGGCACAAAACCAAGCTTGTCGATATAGAAGCGCTCGGTGGCCGCCACGTCCTTCACGAAGAAGACCACGTGACCCACTTCAATGGGCGTGGCACGTTCATAGATCGGGCTGGGCTGGTTGCGGCGCGGTTTGTCCGTCCACGTGTTCATCGCGGCGCACTGCACGTCGATATCGCGCTTGGTGGTCAGCTGCACGCGCACTGCAAGGCCGTTCGGGTCAGTGCAACCGACCCGGCCGTCGACATGAACGTAGCCTGGCTGATCGGCCAGCATGTCGACCAGGCGGTCGAGTACAGCTTGCGAATCGGCGCCCCAGATCACTTCGCGCAGCGTCGGGCCGGCCTCCATGGCGGGCGGCAGCGTGGCATCGTCGCTACGCTTGACGCGCACGCGGCAGCCGTTGAGCGTTTCGAAAAGCAGGCCGCTGGCGTCTTCCGATTGCAGGGCAAGGCCCCAATCCAGGAAGAACTGCTTGCAGGCGGCGAGGTCGTCGGCACCGTAGACGATTTCGTCGATGCCTCGAATCGTGTTCATCTTCATCTCCTGTGGTCCGGGCGTTTGATTGCGCTTCCGCTTCAGTTGGCGTTGGCCCAGGCCAGCGGTTGTTCATTCAGGCCCCAGTAGAGGCTCTTCTGCTCCATGTACTGCAGGATGCCGAGGCGGCCCTTCTCGCGGCCCAGGCCGCTGTCGCGCCAACCGCCAAACGGCGTCGAGATCGAGAACTGCTTGTACGTGTTGATCCACACGTTGCCGGCCTGCACCGCGCGACCGATACGCCATGCGCGCTTGTAGTCGCGCGTCCAGATGCCGGCGGCCAATGCGTAGACGCTGTCGTTGGCTTGCTCGATCAATTCGTCTTCATCGTCGAACGGCATGGCGACGAGCACCGGACCGAAGATTTCTTCCTGGCAAATGCGCGCGCTGTTGGTGAGGCCTTCGATGATGGTCGGCGTGTAGAAGTAGCCCGACTCGCACCCGGCGACGTGCGGACGCAAGCCGCCCGTGCGCAGGTGGCCACCCTCTTCCACGCCCATTGCCACGTAAGATTCGATCGACTCGCGGTGCCGGTCGGTAATCAGCGGGCCCATCTGCGTGGATTCATCGGCCGGATTGCCGACACGCAGGCGTGCTGCGCCAGCGGCCAGGCGATCCATGAACGGTTCATACAGTGAACGCGCCACAAACAGACGTGACCCTGCGATGCACGACTCGCCCGACGAGCTGAAGATGCCGTACAGCACGCCATTGACCGCATGGTCGAGATCGGCGTCGTCAAACACCATCGTCGGCGACTTGCCGCCGAGTTCCAGCGACACCGGCATCATCTTGTCGGCGGCAATGTGCGCGATATGGCGGCCCGTGTTCGTACCACCCGTGAACGACACGCGACGCACCAGCGGATGCTTCGTAATCGCATCGCCAATGACGGAACCCTTGCCCGGCAGCACGCTGATCATGCCCTTTGGCACCCCTGCCTCTTCGCAGATAGCAGCAAGTTCCAGCGCCATCAGCGGCGTGACTTCTGCCGGCTTGACGACGACGGCGTTGCCCGCAGCTAGCGCAGGTGCCATCTTTTGCGCCTCGCTGGCAATCGGCGAGTTCCACGGCGTGATGGCGGCCACCACGCCCATGGGCTCATGCACGCTCATCGTCAGGCAATCGCCACGCGCGGGCGTGAGCGCCTCTTCCAGCGTCTCGCATGCAGCACCGAAGAACTGGAACGTGGCGGCAGCGCTTGCCACCAGGGCGCGCGTCTCGTTGATCGGTTTGCCGTTATCCAGCCGCTGGCGTTGGGCCAGTGCTTCGCTGCGCGAGCGGATCAGCTCCGCCACGCGATACAGGACGGCGGCGCGCTCGTGCGGCTTGCGCTGCGCCCAGCCGCTGGACAGAAAGGCGCGGTAGGCACCGGCCACAGCCTCTTCCACATCGGCGACGCTGGCAGCGTTGAGTTCAGCCACCACTTCGCCCGTGGCGGGGTAACGGGTGACATAGCGCTCGCCAGTGCCAAGGCGCCATTCGCCGGCGATGCAGATGGGCAACACGGACGTTGCGGTTGCGTTCGGGTTGGAAACAGTCATGGCGCAATGGCCTCGCTTAAATCGAAACGGCGTGCGCGCGGTTGCCCAGCGCACGCACCACGCTGAACACCGTCAGCGCAGAAGTCTTGGGATTGGCCGCCAGCGGCTTGCCGCGCATCGTCAGCTCGAAGCCGCCAAAGGCGCCGCGCGCCTCGACGTGATGGATGTTCTCGTCCACCGTCGGATCGGCCAGCAGCTTGACGTGCGTGTGCTCAAGCCCGAGGCCCGCCAAGGACAGCGTGGCCGCCACGTTGGCGTTTTTTGGGAACAAACGCGCGGCTTCACGGGCGTTGCCTTCAAAGATCACGGTCGGCTCGCGCAGCGCATCGAGGTCGAACTGCTGATCGGCCGGCGTGTCCTTCCAGGCGCGCGGCGGCTTGCGGCCGGTGTAGACCACCGCATCCAGGCCGCCCACGCGCGCAGCGGCCAGTGCATCGATGGCCCCGATGGCACCCGACAGCAGCTGCACTTGCGCGTTGCCACGGCGGGCCGCGGCTTCCAGCCGTTCGGCCACGCCGGGTTCGGACAGCGCACCCACCGATACCACCAGGCAGTCGATGCCCTGCTCCAACGCCGGCAACACATGCTCTTCAAGCGCATCGTGGCCAGCACATTCGACCAGCAGATCAGGATGGGCGTCCGCCGACAGATGCGTCGTGACACGCGCATTCGGCGCGAACGGGGCGATGGCCTCGCGCGCCTTGTCCATCGCGTGCTCGGGCACGATCACGGCGTCAAAGCACACATCCGGATCGCTCTTGAGCAGTTCCAGTACGCCTTGCCCGATCGCTCCGCACCCGACCATCGATACATGCAGCATGTCCGGCTCCTTCAATTGGCTCAGTTGCGCGTTCACGCCACCACCGTCGTGCGCTCGGCGGCGCGTTCGCCCTGGCCATCCTTGGCTTGTTGATTGACGGGCGGCCCTGCAAAGATGGTCTTGAAGCTGCCGATGGAGAGCATGTCGATCTCCATCAGGAACGGCCCCTCGCTGCTGGTGGCTTCCTTCAATGCGCTGCCCACGTCGGCCAGATCCGACACGCGGCGATGGCGCAATTGCAGCGACTGCGCGAGCGCCGCGTAGTCCGGCGTGTGCAGATCCACGTAATGGCGGCGGCCGCCGTACTGCGCGTCCTGAATGTTCTTGATGACACCGTAGCCCTTGTCGTTCATCAGCACGATGACGAGGTTGGCACGCTCCTGCACGGCGGTCGCCAGCTCACCCAGGTTCAGGATGAAGCCGCCGTCACCGGCCAGACAGAACGTGGTCTTGCCCGATCCGGTTGCTGCCGACCCGATGGCCGCGCCAATGCCCATCGCCAAACCCTGGCCGATGCCGCCACCCAGCGCATGCACGCCAGCACGCGAATCAAAAATACGGAGTTGGCGATTACCCCACGTGCTGTTCGACACCGTCACGTCGCGCACCCAGTTGAACTCGCGGCCCACTGCGGCTTGCAACGCCTCCACCAGCTTGGCGTACGGGCCGAGGCCATCGATCAGCCCGCGCACCGCAGTCTCGTGTGCGGCGCGCAGGTCGGCAGCGAACGTCGCATCGATCTGCATCTTCTGTTCCAGCCGATCGGCCAGGCCATCCAGCGCAAGCGCCGAATCGCCGCACACGAAGTAATCGCTGGCGTAGCAACGGCCCTCCGCCGACGCATCCGCATCGATGCGGTACAGCGGGCGCGGCAGCTTGAGTTCGTACTTGAGCGTTTCGTTGCCGCGCAGGCGCGAGCCGACGACGACCATTGCATCGCACGTCTGGTAGAACGCTTCGACCGGCTTATGCAGGTTGAATGCGCCCAGCGAGCGCGGGTCATCTTCCGGCACGATGCCGCGGCCCTGCGTGCTGGTGACCACGCCAAAGCCGAGGTCCATCAGGCGCTTGACCTGCTTCGCGGCGTGGCGGGCGCCACCGCCCAGCCACAGCATCGGGCGGCGCGCGCGCGACAGGCGTTCGGCCAGTTCGTCCAGCGCGTGGGCCGACGGCACATGCTGCGGCACCTGCAGCGGGCGCAGGTCGTCCGGCATCGGGATCAGCGCGGCCTGGATGTCGATGGGGATCTCCACGCTCACCGGGCCGGCCGGCGCCGTCAGCGCGGTCTGTACGGCCAGCTTCATCGTGCTGATGGCGGTGTCGGCGCTGCGCACGCGGAAGGCCGCCTTGGAAACGGCCTTGAGCATCGTGAGCTGATCCGGCGCTTCGTGAATGTACGCGAGGCTCTGGTCCAGATAAGGCGTTTCGATCTGGCCCGTGATGTGCAGCAACGGCGTGCCGGCGGTCAGTGCTTCGACCATGGCGCCCGCGGCGTTGCCAGCCGCGGTACCGGTGCTGGTCAGGCAGACACCGAGGCCGCCCGTGGTACGGGCATAGGCGTCGGCCATGTTGGCGCCGCCGGCTTCACCGCGCGCCATGATGAAGCGGATCTTGCCGCGCTCGCCCATCGCATCGAGGATGGGCATGTTGTGGATCGAGATGACACCAAAAGCGGCCTTGACCTCGCAGGCCTCCAGGAAGGCTGCAATCGCGTGGCCCACCGTGACCAGTTGCGGTTCCTGTTGTTGTCTATTAAGCATGACGGGAGTGTCCTCCGGAGATATCGATGTGGCTGCCCGTGGTGTACGAAGACAACGGCGAGGCAAGGAACAAAATGGCGCGGGCTGCTTCTTCCGGCAGACCCAGGCGTCCAAGGGGAATGTGTTTTTGCGCGGCCAGGCGGCGCGTCCACGCGGCCCAGTCGAGATGGCGATCTTCTTCGGGGCGCGCGTCAAAGCGGCGTCGCCATTGGCCGGACTCCACCAGACCGATCAGGATGCCGTTGACGCGCACGCCCTTCGGTGCAAATTCGGTCGCCATCGAACGCACCAGGTTGAGCACACCCGCACGCGCGGCCGAGGTGGCCACCATGTGCGGCTCGGGCTGCTGCGCCAGCAGCGAATTCACGCAGACGATCGCGCCGTGCTCCGAGCGCTCGAGTTGCGGCAGGAAAGCGCGCGTGGGATGAATCACGGAAAAGAACTTGAGCTGCAGCTCCTGCGTCCACGCGGCATCGTCGGTATCGGCAAACGTCGAGACGCGGCCCTGGCCGGCGTTGTTGACCAGCATGTCGACGGGGCCCAGCGCTTGCGCCACGGCATCCGCAAACGCGGCCGTCTGCGCGGCGTCGAGCACGTCGCACGTTGCAGCAAACAGCCGGGCGTTTGGGAAGCGGCTACGCAGACCTTGTTCGGCTTGCGCGAGACGTTCGGCATTGCGCCCGCACAGCGCCACGGCGGCACCGGCTTCCAGCAGCAGTTCAACGGTGGCGAGGCCGATGCCGGAGGAGCCTCCGGTCACAACGGCGGTCTTGCCAGTGAGGTCGATCATCGGCATGGTCATTCGCGGAACAGGTTGACGACCTTGCCGCCGGCGGGGCGGTAGTCCAGCAGGTAGGACAACTCGCCGGCGGCGGCGCGCACCTTGTCGATCATCAGATCGAGCTGTGCCGCGTCGATGCGCGGCGACGGAATGGTCGTGCCGAGTGCAGCCACCACCTTGCCGGCGCGATCCAGGACGGGCGCAGCAATCGTCGAGATGTTGGCTTCGAAGAAGCCTTCCTGCAGCACGTAGCCGTGTTCGCGGTCGCGCTGGACCATCTCGAACAGCGCTTCCACCGTGCGCGGCGTGTTGGCGGAAAACACTTCCAGCTGCGGCTCCGGATAAAGCTGGCGCAGCTCAGCCAGCGACAGATCGGCCAGCAGCACACGACCCAGCACCGTGGCGTGAGCCGGCAGGCGCGTGCCGACATTCACCGAACTGGTGAACGGCGTGGGCGCGACCGATTTCGCCACATAGACGATCGACCGGCCATCGCGCACGACGAGATTGCACGGATAGTGAATCTCGTCACGCAGACGATCGAGCAACGGGCGGCCCAGCTCGGTCAATTCGAGCGAGGCGAGATATTCAAAGCCCAGGCGCAGCACCGCCATGCCGAGACGGAAATCGCGGCCGCCGTCTACGCGCTCGATGAAGCCCATCACTTCAAGTGTGGTCAGCAGGCGGAACACCGTGGAGCGCGGCACCTTCAGGCGGCGCGCCAGTTCCGGCGCCGACAGGACGCGGTCTTTGTGGCTGAATTCGCACAGGAGGCGCAGGCCGCGTTCGAGGCCCGGCACGATGTACTTTTCCTGCACGTCTTCTGAAATGAGGTCGTTGCTCATACGTCTTGGCGCTTAGGCGTTTTGAGATTGGGAGAGAACGGCGTGTTCGATCCAGCCTGCGACAGCGTCAGGCGCATCGATATAGGAGGCATGCCCCGCAGCCGGTACTAGCGCAAAAGGCAGACCGAACGTCTTGGCCAGCGCTTCGCAGCCTTGCGGCGGCGTGATGCCATCCACATCGCCGCAAGCGACTTGTGCCGGCGTCGATGCGGGGCGTTTGCGCAGATAGGCGCCGATGTCGTCGCCGCTGAGCATCGCCACGGCCTGGCGGTAACCGCCATCGTTGAGGCGCTTCATGTTCCAGCGCACCCAGGCACGCTCTTCATCGGTGGCATTCGGGCGCAGCAGGTGCGCGTGGCGCGACTCCGCCATGCCGGCGATGCCAAGCTGGTCCAGCGTTGAAAGACGTTGCGCTTGCACGGCGCGCGACTTGTCTTCCTGCCCCGGCTGGCCGTAGCCCTGTGCAGGGTTCAGAAGCAAGAGGCACTTCGGCTGCATCGCCGCTGGCGCGGCGGCCACATACGCCGAAGCCATCAGCGCGCCCAGCGAGTGACCGACGATCACATCGGGCGTCACATCCAGCGCGGCAAGCCACGCCTGCAGCCGCACCGCGTAGTCGGCGGCGCTCGGCGTAGCCTGCTCAAGCGGCGTGGAATTGCCGTAGCCCGGCGCATCCCATGCCAGCACACGCATGTTGCGCGAAAGAACCTGCGCGCAAGGCAGCCATGATGCAGCGCTGGAGCTGATGCCGTGCAACAGCACCACCACCGGCCCGCGCTCGCCCCATTGCCGATAGCCGATGCGGTCGCCGTGCGCGTTGATGGCGACGGCGCGTTCGGCAAACCCGGCGCCGAGCACGGCAAGCGCGTCGGCAACGCGGAACGGATGGGAAGACATGACAGCCTGCGCGCTCATGGCATCAACGCTTGATCTTGGCGAGCGGATGCTCGGGCGGATACGTCGGCGTGATCGGCTTCTTGGCGCCGAGCATCACGCACATCAGCGCGTCTTCATCGCCGATGTTGATTTCTTCGCGGTACACGCCGGGCGGCACCGAGACGAGGTCGCGGTCGGTCAGGATGGTCTCAAAGCGCTCACCGTCCTTCTCCAGCACCAGCTTGAGCTTGCCGCGAATGACGAAGAACACCTCCTCCACATCGGTGTGCAGGTGCGACGGGCCTTCGTGACCGGCCGGAATGACCATGGTCGAAAACGTGAAGTGCTCGGCCGGCACCGTGTTGGTGTCAGCCGCCACGCCCGTGCCGCCCGTGCCGAGGTAGCGCATTTGCGCACGGCGGTATTTCGGGTCGAAGTCGGCCTGGAACTTGAGGGCGTCCCAGTCGTAGCGGCGGGTGGAAAAACGCGCCACGCGGCTGTTCATCCAGTCTTCAAACGACGCGCCTTCCGGGCGGTCCCACGTGCGTTGCACTTGCTGTTGTTCGGAGAGATCGCTCATCGAATACCTCTTCTGAATGGTGTGTGGATGCATTACTGCATGACGAAACCGCCGTTGACGGCCAGCGTCTGGCCCGTCACGAATCGGGAAAGGTCGGACAGCGCGAACAGCACGGCGCCGCACACGTCGTCCGGCACCTGATCGCGCGAGATGGCACGCTGGTCGCGGTACAGCGCATGGCGGTGCGCCGGTACGTATTCGGTGGCTTCCACCAGCGTCAGGCCCGGCGCAATGGCGTTGACGGTGATGCCGTCTGCGCCGCATTCGCGCGCCAGAGACTTGGTCATGCCCATGACGGCGCTCTTGCTCGCCACGTAAGCCAGCAGGTTCGGCGCGCCCCACAGCGGTGTGTCCGACGACAGGTTGACGATCGCACCGCGGCCCGAAGCCTTGAGCGCCGGCAGGCAAGCGGTCGTCATCAACCAGGTGCCGCGCACGTTGACGTTCATCACGCGGTCCCAAGTCTCGACGTCGATTGACGATGCGTCGCGCCCGCCCGAGTTCGTGATGGCCGCGTTGTTGACGAGCCCGTCGAGCCCGCCCAGTGCCTGCACAGCCGCTGCGGCGCACGTCTGAATCGAAGCAGGATCGCCAAGATCGAGCGCAAAGCCATGGGCGTCAAAGCCGGCCGCCCGCAGCGCTGCGGCCTCTTCCTGCACGCGCTCGCCAAGAATGTCGGCCAGCGCAACAGCGCCACCGGCTTCGGCAATCGCCTTGGCAAAGGCCAGACCCAGTCCGCGCGCAGCGCCCGTCACGAGCACCTTGCGGCCGGCCAGCAATCCGGCAGTTGAATTGCGCTCAGGCATGTTGAGCTTCCGTGGGAACAGGCTTGAGCATGGCGACAGGCGCATCGGCCAGTTCAGCGGCGGCGCGGCGTGCCAGCACGCGGCGGATACGCGTGATGCCGATGTCGTGCTGATACAGCGTCTCGTGATCGCGCGCTTCAGGCGCCATCGATTCGAGCACCACGCGATCCTGCTCCAGCACATCCCAGTGCAGGCCTTCCAGGCGGTTGCGATACAGGAAGCGCCACACGTCGCGCTGCCAGCCCTGTACGTGGCGCGTGCGCCAGAAATAGACGATGCAGTGCTCCTCATCCACCGGCGTCACGATGCCGATGATGGTGAACGGGCCGCCCGGGCCAACCTTCGGTTGATACGGAATCGACAGGCGCAGCCACATCGTGCCGGTCTCGCCAAACTCGGTCCAATCGAAGTTCACGCCGCGCTGGCCGGTCTTCTGGAACATGATCCCGTGGTCGGTTTCCACCACTTCCATCACGGCCTTCTTCTCGCCGCTGGCCATCGAATGCGACACGGCGTGCAGGTAGGCGCCGTGCATCGGGTCCATGACGTTGTCGATGGCATAGCGGTAGTTGACGTTCCAATGTGCGAAGCAGAGGAAGTGACTGTGCTCATCGCTGGTCAGCTCTTCAGGCAGGCGGAGCGTGCCGACAGCGTCGTCAAACTCGGACGGGGCCTTGTCGCCAAACCACAGGAAGATGGCGCCGGCACGTTCCTGCACCGGGTAGCTGCGCACGCAGGTCTTGCCCTCCATGGGGCAAGCGTCGACAGCAGGTACGCTCGTCACCGTACCCTGGCCGTTCACTTCAACGCCGTGGTACCAGCAAGCCACGTGGTCGCCCAGGTTCCAACCCATCGACAGGCGCGCACCGCGATGCGGGCAGCGGTCTTCCAGCGCATGCACCTGGCCAGCGGTATCGCGCCACAGCACGATGTTCTGGCTCAAGCGGGTGATGCCCACCGGCGCGTTCTTCACATTCCACGACGCCGCCACCGGATACCAGTAGTTGCGCAGACCGGTGTTGATGCGCGCTTCCTTCTGCGCTTCCTTGTTGCCTTCCATTGCATGCCTCTTCTGATGGGGTTGAGCCGGGCGCCTCTGCGGGCGACGCGGCGTCGAATCGTGTTGGTGCCAGCCCGGCTCAGGCGCCCAGGCGGCGCATCTCGGCCAGGAATGTGTCTTCCGTCCAGGTCTCGCCGCCGGCCGCATTGCGCGGGCCGCGCTCGTTCAGCACGGCCACGATGTCGGCCGGCGTTTGCGCGCCGCCCAGGAATGCCGCTTCCAGCGAATCGGCCAACTGGTTCTCATAGGCTGTAGGCTCGGCAGCGCGCGTTTGCCACACCAGATTGGCGACGTGGCCGGGGCGCTCGACGCGGCCCTTACCAGCGACGTTGTTCGGAGAAATGGGCTCCCACGGAGCGAGGTCTGGGTTGAATAGCGGTTGCATGTCTGTCGACTCCATCACGTTTCGCTTGTTTTACCTATGAAACGTCTGTTAATATATGGAACACAGGTGCAACTATAGACCGCGTCTTCGAAATCGCAGATGCGGGATTACCCTATGGTTTCCAAAAAGGAAGACTGCGTCACACGTCGGCCAGGCGGCCGACAAAAGCTTGGGGCATCGAGCTAGCGCAGGCGCGCGAGCAGACGTCGGCCAGCATCGACGACCGAGCGCTCGCCGGTCATCTGGTACCGCACGATCATCCCCTCGACGCATAGCAGCGCTTCTTCGGCGATCGCCTTTGGGCGCGGATAGCCGAGACGCTTGGCCAACTCCGCCAGATAACTCGCCAGCTCGGCCTTATGCAGGACGGCCTTTTCCACCAACTGCACGTCACCGGTTTCCGTACCGGATTCGGCAACGAGGTTGATGAAGGCGCAACCGCGATACGTTTTGGTGTCGAACCACGTGGCCAACACGTCCGCCAGCACGTCGAGGTCAGCACGCCTGGCAAGGCGCGCTTCCGTCGCCTCACGAAACCACGCCATCCACCGTTCGTGTCGTGCATCCAGGAAGGCTGCGATCAAATCGTTCTTTGACGGGAAATGCCGGTACAGCGACATCTTTGCCACGCCCGACTCAGCGATGATTCGGTCGATACCGGTGGCACGAAACCCTTCCTGCAGGAACAGCCGCTCGGCGGTTTCCATGATGCGATCGCGGGCGGAGAGGATTTCGGCAGTCTTGGCCATGTCGATGAACGTGAAGGCAATGCTTCAGTATGGTCTTGACAGACAGACCTGTCTACTCAATGATGTAGACAGACCTGTCTCATAAAACCGTGACTTCTGCTTTTCCGACCCCTCATGATGATTGCCGCCCTGCTCGAGCGGCGCTCTCGCCGTTGCCGCTGTGGCGCCTGCGGCTGGCAACGGCTTATATCGAAGAGAACCTTGGCAGGTCGGTCCGGCTGGAAGACGTTGCACGGGCGACGGGCCTCACGCGCATGCACTTTGCTGCCCAGTTCCGCGCGGCCACGGGAGTGCGTCCGCACGCGTATCTTTTGCATCGGCGCATCGAGCGCGCCAAGACCTTGCTGATGAGACTGGACGCTACGGTGATCGAGATCGCGCTGGAGGTTGGCTTTCAGAGCCAGGCGCACTTCTCGACGGTATTCAAGCGGGTCGCGGGCGATAGCCCGTCGACCTGGCGACGACGCGCGCTGGATCAACTGCATGGCTGAATGCACGACGCCCGGCCAAGACCGGGCGCCTCATTTTGGCCGACCGCGTCACAAACCCAGCGCAGACAACCCCGGGTGATCGTCCGGGCGACGCCCAAGCGGCCAGAAGAACTTACGCTCCTCCGCCTGGATCGGCAGGTCATTGATGCAGGCATAGCGGCGCTGCATCACGCCGTGCTCGTCAAACTCCCAGTTCTCGTTGCCATATGAGCGGTACCAGTTGCCGGAATCGTCATGCCACTCATAGGCAAAGCGCACGGCGATGCGGTTGCCGCCAAAGGCCCACAGTTCCTTGATCAGGCGGTAGTCGAGTTCCTTGCGCCACTTGCGCGTGAGGAACTCGACGATCTGTTCGCGCCCGTTGACGAACTCGGCGCGGTTGCGCCACTGGCTATCCGGCGTGTACGCGAGCGCGACGCGCTCCGGGTTGCGGCTGTTCCAGCCGTCTTCGGCCAGACGCACCTTTTCGGTGGCAGATTCGAAGGTGAACGGCGGAACCGGCGGGCGGGTTTCATTGGCAGACATTGGCAACTCCTTGGCAACGGCAATCGTGGAGGCTGCCGCGCCAACGACGCAGCAGCACGCACAGAGTCTGCCCAACCGACTGCCGCACCGATACCAGGAACGCACGGGGTCTTTCGCGAACGCACGATTCCCGCACCGCACGCCTACAGAAATTTGCGATAAACAACGAAGCCGGATTTCTCTGCCACGGTGTCGTAAAGCTTCATCGCCGTGGTGTTCGTTTCGTGGGTCTGCCAATAGACGCGGGGCAAGCCCGCCTCTGCGGCGCGGCGATAGACCGCCTCGATCAGCGCGCGACCGACGCCCTGCCCGCGTGCGGCTTCGGCGGTGAAAAGGTCTTGCAGATAGCAGCTCATCTGCACCTGCGTGGTACTGCGGTGGAATAGGAAATGCACGATGCCGAGCAATGCGCCTTCCCGCTCGGCAACCAGGGCATAGACCGGCTCGGCTTCATCGAAGAAACGCTGCCAGGTCGTCTGCGTGACGGTGTCAGGCAAGGCTGTTTCGCCCGCGCGTCCGTAAAAGGCGTTGTAGCCATCCCAGAGAGGTTTCCAGGCAGCGAAGTCGTCTTGGCGGATGGGGCGGATCTGCAGGTCGCCGGGTGTAGGCATGGAGGGCTGAATGGAGCGGGTGGCATCGCTCGCGCATTCTGCCAGCCGGCTGCCCTGCGTGCAGCCAGCCTTCCCACCGTTTGGCTTAGCTTGTGCTTCCGTGCCTCGGCTGCCATGTGGGGCGACGCCATGAGCAGCGCGTGTGCAGCGCACCGCCCTAGGGATTGTCCGGAGACAAGTCGTTGCCGGAAGAAAGTTTGCTGAAAGCCTCGACCCACTAAAGTGCGCTCCATGGCCCGGTCACGACCCGGTACCGGGCAGTGCGATCTCCACGCACATCAGCGTCACCACGATAAGGGTCGGGTGTTGTACCAGCCATACCGCCGGACCACACGGGATGTCAGTCCGGCGTCCGCTTCAATCGGTCTTTCCTGCTGTCAACCTTGCAGCCCCCCGTCCTCCCGGTGGGCTGTTTTCTTTTCAGGGTTGTGCTGGATTGGGCAACACCAGACGCTGCGTCAGCCGCTGCACCATCGGTGCCGCAATCAGCACGATGGTGAACGCAGCCGGCCAGGCCAGCACAAAGGCATGCGCCCAGCGCGCGAGAAAGTCAGGGCTGATACCGGCGTTGATCCAACCGATCCAGCCGGTCATCAACAGCGACATCAGGCCGGACATCAGCCACGCAAAAATGATACGAAGACGTGTGGGAGTGGAAACGGGCATCGACATGGCAGTTCTCCTTGCAAGCCATCAAATGTGATTGACGGTATGCTAGACAACCGCGTTTCGAGAAACTATAGACGTTTATTGAAACTTAAATTCCAAAAATGGAATCATGCTCGACGATTTGGCCCTCTTTGTTTCCATCGTGGACCACGGCAGCCTGCAGGCCGCGGCCCGTCATGCCAACCTGCCGCCCGCCACGCTCACGCGGCGCCTGCAGAAGCTCGAGACAGCGCTTGGTTGCCAGCTTCTGCTGCGCAGCGCCCGCAGCCTGAAGCCCACGCCGGAAGGCCAGCTTTATTACGAGCAATGCCGCCCGCTGCTGACCGCGCTTGCGCAAACCACGGCCACGCTCGACGACGATCTCAACCAGGTGAAGGGCACCCTGCGCGTGCTGGCGCCGCTGAACCTGTCGCGCGGGCTGCTCGCACCCGCCTATGCGAGCTTCATGGCGACGTGGCCGGAGATCCGCCTGGAGTTGTTGCTCAGCAACCGCAATGAAGACGTGTGGCGGCATGGCGCCGATCTGGCCATTCGCGTGGGCCAGCAGGACGACCCGAAGCTGCGGCAGCGCCGGCTGGGCGTCATCGGGATGGTGTTGGTGGCCTCGCCCGCGTATGTGGCGGAGCATGGTGCCCCGACACATCCGCATGAACTACAACAGCATCAGTTATTGGTGTCGTCGCCGCTGTCGACATGGCGCTTCACCTCACCCGATGGCGAGGAAACCATCGAACTGCAGCCTCATGGCCGCTGCGACCTCAATGACATTGAACTGGGCGTGACGCTGGCGGAAACGGGCCTTGGCCTGCTGTATTGCCCACGCACGCTTTGCCATCAGGCGCTTGAAGCAGGCCGGCTGGTGCGCCTGCTGCCGGAATGGCGTACGCCGCAGCGGCCCATCTACGCGGTGTGGCCGCAGCAACAGTTGCCACGCAAGGTGAGGACGCTGCTGGAGCATCTGGCGGCCTTCACCGCAGCCACTCCATTGCTGCAGACGGACGCGGCGCCGAGTGCTTCACACACTGCTTGAAACGGGTAAAAACACGCGTTGTCGCATCTGCCGATTGCCCCATAGGCTGGAGACTCCCGCGCCAATTTCACTGGAGACCCGATGCACAGCAGCCACGTGGTGCGTTCCGGCAACCTTCGCCTGCATGCCCGCATGACCCTGCCCGCCGACGGGTCTGCGCGGCAGCGCCCCGCCATCGTTCTCGTGCATGGCTATCCGGATGACAGTTCCGTCTGGCACGGTGTGCGCGATACCCTGGC
The DNA here is from genome assembly GCF_021173085.1 of Ralstonia wenshanensis. Taxonomy (NCBI): domain Bacteria; kingdom Pseudomonadati; phylum Pseudomonadota; class Betaproteobacteria; order Burkholderiales; family Burkholderiaceae; genus Ralstonia; species Ralstonia wenshanensis. The sequence continues at coordinate 1,704,714 of NZ_CP076412.1, read as the reverse complement.
GCACGACCGCCGCGTGCTGACCTTCGACGTGCGCGGTGCCGGGTTGTCGGACGCTCCGGCAGATACCACCGGTTACCGCATCCCCGAATTTGTCGACGACCTTGCCGCCGTCGCCGATGCGCTGCTGCCCGGCGAGCGCTTCCATCTGGTCGGGCACGACTGGGGCTCCATCCATAGCTGGGAATCGGTAACGACGGACCGGCTACGCGGGCGCATCGCTTCGTACACATCGATCTCGGGCCCGTGCCTGGACCACGTCGGCCACTGGATCCGCACGCAGCTTGATGCCGGCACATGGACAGCCAAGCGCGCGGTGTGGAAGCAGCGGCTGCAATCGTGGTACGTGGGATATTTCCACCTGCCGCTAGTGCCCGAATGGTCGTGGCGGCTGTGGGTGGCGCGCGCCTGGCCGTGGTGGCTGCACAAGACGGAAGGCATACGCGTCGAAGCGCCGCGGCCGACGCTTGTGCGCGATGCCTGCAACGGCGTGCGCATGTATCGCGCAAATTTCCGCGATCGCCTCGCCCGCCCCCAGGCGCGTGCACCGCATGCCCCCGTGCAGTTGATCGTGCCCACGCGCGATCGCTACGTCAGCCCCGCCGTGACGCGCGCTGTGGAAGCCTGGGTGTCGCACTACTGGCGCCACGAGGTCGACGCCGGCCACTGGCTGCCCCTGCGTCGCCCCGACTGGGTGGCGGACTGCATCGCGCGCTTTGCCAACTATGTCGAATCAGGCCACGAGCCCGCCGAACTGCAGCAGGCCCGCGTGGCCGGCACGCTGGTACCGGCCTGACGTCCCTAGCGCCACTAGAGGATTGCGCCCAACGCAAACGTTGACGCGCGTGTAACACCCTGTAATCATCGTCCGCCACCACGCTGACGGCGCGCCATGACCTGGCGCCCGGACGGCTCGAGCCGCCGCTTCGCGCAAACCGCGTTGCCGGCCATCGATACAAGAAACAGGGACAAGACAATGAAAAGCAAGGTCGTGGTGTACGGCCCGCTCTACGGGAAGTGGTACGCAATTTTGGTCAACGACGGTGTGGCCGCCGAATCCAACCAGTTTGGCTCGTACGAAGCCGCCATGGGCTTCGCGTCACGTCGGTATCCGGAGCTTGAGCAGGAGCGACAGCCCTACGCGCGGGGCCGTGAAGAAAGCGAGGACGGAAGCGACAGCCGGGAAGCTGCGCCCATCTGAACGGGAACGTGGCGGGCGGCATTGACACCGCCCTTGCGGACCACCGCGTTAGCGGCCCGCCCCGCAAAAGCGGCCGGCAATCCATTCGAACACGCTGCCTTCGCGCAGCGAGCGGCTTTGTGCCTCGTCGCCGTAGTGGATCTGGTAAAGCGGCTTGCCACTGGCATTGCGCGCGCGATAGAGCGTTTGCGCAATCACCGTGTAGCTATGTCGCGCGCAATCGAGCACCACCTGCTTGACGGAAGAGCGGATCGGCTGCCCATCTGCCGTTTTGATCGTGAAGTCGGGTAGCACGTTGCGCAGCAGTCGGAAGTGCACGGTATGCGAATCGGCATCCGCTTCGGCGCTGGGCTGCGGCTTGACCGATTGCCGGTCGATATACGACACGATGCCATTGATGCTCTCGAACCGGCGCCAGCGGGAATCGGTGCTGGCCGATTCAGGTGCGGGTGCGGCACCGCCCGTCACGGCTTGCGCGGACGCTGTCGGCACTGCCGCCGACGCGGACACGGTTTGTGCGGATACGGGCATCGCTGCCCACTGCGCGGCCACCAAAGCGGTCGCCGCGATGGCGCTTTGCCAGCGCCAGCCTCCTGTTGTCATGGGATATCTCGCCTTGCTACAAAAACTCAGCGGGCGATTCTACCGCGATGGCGCAACCGCTTACATCACATCTGGCCAACGGGCTCGGCAACGTCCACGCCGGCAAAGCGCAGATACAGCGTGCGCAGTGCCTGCGTGAGCGGGCCAGGCTGGCCGTTACCGATCTGCACCCCGTCGATGGACACCACCGGCATCACGAACGTCGACGCGCTCGTATAGAACGCTTCGGCAGCTTGCTGGGCTTCGGCCACGGTAAAGGTGCGTTCCTCCAGCGTCAGGCCATGTTCGCGCGCCAGCGCCAGGATCGACACACGCGTGATGCCCGGCAGCACGGCGTTCGACAGCGGCCGCGTAATTAACCGCTGATCTGCGGTGATGATGAACGCGGTCGACGACGCGCCCTCGGTCACGCGGTCGCCGTCGGTCATCCAGGCTTCGTGCGCACCGGCGCGGGCAGCGATCTGCTTGGCCATAACCTGCGGCAACAGGCCAACGCTCTTGATGTCGCAACGCTTCCAGCGCAGGTCGGGCACCGTCACCACGGTTGCGCCCTTCTTCGCCAGCGGGCTGTTGACGATGGATTTGACCTGCGTGAACGCCACGGCCGTCGGCGTGATGTCTGTGGGGATGCCGAAATCGCGCTCGGCCACGCCGCGCGTGACCTGCATGTAGACCACGCCCTCTTCCAGGCCGTTGCGCGCTACCAGCTCTTCGCACACACGCGTCCATTCGGCGGCGGTGTATGGGTTCTCGATGCCGATCTCGGACAGCGAGCGCGTCAGGCGGGCGAGGTGCGCGTCGTTGTCGACGAGCTTGCCGCGCGCCACGGCGGTGACTTCATAAATGCCATCGGCAAAGGTAAAGCCACGGTCCATGACAGAGACGGTGGCTTCGGCGGCCGGCACGTATTGACCGTTCAGGAAGATGATTCGGGACATGCTGGGAGAAGGAATTCAGGTGCGGGCGGGACTGCCCTGCCAACGAATCTACAGGATACGTGCGCCATGCCGCGAATACCGATGTGTGCCCACGTTATGCGAAAACAGCATGATGCACGGAACCCCTCCGTTAAACTCTGCCGTTTTTCAGCAGTCGCGCGCCAATGTCCCAACTCACCATCCGCCCGATCGTTGCAGACGACCTGCCCGGCATCCTGGCCGTGCAGCAGGCGTGCTACGGCGACGGGTTTCTGGAACCGGGCGATGCGCTTGCCAGCCGCTGGGCGCGCAGCCCGGCCATGTGCCTCGTCGCGCTGCGCGGTCGTGAGGTGGTCGGCTACCTGCTCTCGCATGCGTGGCACGCATGGACACCGCCCAAATTGCACGTGCCGCTGCCCGACACCGATGCAACGGATGCTTTCTGGTTCGTGCATGACATGGCTATCGCGCCGGAGGGCCGTGGCCAGCGTTTGGGCGAGCGGCTTTACACGATGGCATGCGCCAGCGCCCGGGCTCAAGGTCTGGGCCAATCCCGGCTAGTAGCGGTGCAAGGCGCGGATGGCTTCTGGCGCCGCCTGGGTTATCGGCCTGCTGACATGGACAGCGCCGCGTGGGCAGCCCTGCGCGCCATCTACGGCGAAGACGCTGAATTGATGGAACGCGCACTGCCCTGAGCGGCCATCGAGTCACTCCGTTACAATTTGCAACATCCGTATATCTTCTGTAAGACTGCGCGCGCCCCGTTCCACTACAGTGCGGCGTCTTGAGGAATTCCTACATGCATAAGAACTTCGCGCTGTACGTGCTGGCAGCCGCTGCCGCGCTGTCGTCACAGGCGGCTCTGGCCCGCGTCAATGTCGACATCGGAATCGGCGTGCCTGTTGCGCCGGTCTATGTCGAGCCCGCGCCGGTCTATGCTCCAGCGCCGGTGTACGCACCGCCCCCGCCGCCGGCCTACTACGCGCCGCCGCCGGTCTATGTCGCGCCGCAGCCGGTTATCGTTGCGCCTGGCTACTACGACGATGGCCGCGGCCGCGAATGGCAGGAACGCCAATGGCGCGAACAACGCTGGCGCGAGCGTGAATGGCGCAAGCACCATCGTCATGACGACGACGATTGATCCTGCGCACGGCCGCGCTCAGGCGGCCTTCTTCGCCAGGCCCAGATAGGTCTCGATCACGCGCGGGTTGACGGCCAGTTCCTGCGCCGGGCCTTCGAGCGTCATGTCGCCCGTTTCCAGCACATAACCGTAGTCGGCCACCTGCAACGCAGCGCGTGCGTTCTGCTCGATCAGCAGCGTTGCCACGCCGGTTTTGCGCAGGTCGCTGATGATGTGGAAGATCTCTTTGACGATGAGCGGCGCGAGGCCGAGGCTCGGCTCATCCAGCATCAGCAACTGCGGCTTGGCCATCAACGCGCGGCCCACGGCCAGCATCTGGCGCTCGCCCCCAGAGAGGGTGCCGGCTTCCTGCATGCGCCGCTCTTTCAGGCGCGGGAACAGGTCGTACACCATCTCCATCTGATCGAGGTAGTTGCGCTCGCCCGCACGCTTGCGGCGGTACGCGCCGAGCACGAGGTTGTCTTCCACGCTCATGGTGGCAAACAGCTCGCGCTTTTCCGGGACGAGGCACATACCGCGTGCCACGCGCTTTTCGACCGGCAGACCGGTCAGGTTGTGGCCGAGATACGAGACCACGCCGCTGGCCGAACCGGAGGTCGGTAGTGCGCCCATGATGGCGCCCAGCATCGTCGATTTGCCCGCGCCGTTCGGGCCGATAACCGTCACGATCTGGCCCGCGCCCACCTTCAGGTTGGCGCCATGCAGCGCTTCCACCTTGCCGTAGCGGACGTGCAGGTCCTTCACTTCCAGGATGACTGACATGCGCGTTCTCCTTATTCCACGCCGCCCAGGTAGGCTTCCAGCACCGCGGGGTTCTGCTGCACTTCCTGCGGCAGCCCCTCGGCGATCTTGGTACCGAACTCCATGACGACCAGCCGGTCGGTGAGGTTCATGACGAAATCCATGTCGTGCTCGACCAGCAGCACGCTCATGCCTTCGGCCTTGAGCTTGGTGAGCAGCGCAGCCAGCGCCTGCTTTTCCTTGTAGCGCAGGCCGGCGGCCGGCTCATCCAGCAGCAGCAGCGCCGGATCGCAGCACAGTGCACGGGCGATTTCCAGAATGCGTTGCTGGCCCAGCGCCAGGCTGCCGGCTTCCTGATACATGCAATCGGCCAGGCCGACGCGTTCCAGTTGGCGGCGCGCTTCAAACAGCAGCTTTTGCTCTTCGGCCTGGTTCATGCGCACCACGCTGGCGAGCACGCCGCCCTGGGCCGCGAAGTCGCCCCGCAGGTGGGCGCCAAGCGCTACGTTTTCCAGCACGGTCATGCCCGAGAGCAATTGCACATGCTGGAAGGTACGGCCGATGCCGCGTTTGACGATCTCGCGCGAAGGCATGCCGCTGATGTGCTCGCCGCGGTAGAGCACCTCTCCACGCGTGACCGGCAGCACGCCTGTCACGAGGTTGAAGGTGGTCGACTTGCCTGCGCCATTGGGGCCGATCAGGCCGATGATCTCGCCGGCTTTCACCTGGAAGCTGACGTCGTTCACGGCAACCAGGCCGCCAAACTCCTTGCGTGCAGAGCGTACGTCGAGGATCAGCTCACCGGCATGCGGCTTCTCGCGCTGCTTGAGCGCCGGTGCGTCGTCGGGTGCACGGGCCGTCGGTGCCGAGGGAAACAGCTTGCGGATGAACGGCCATACGCCGTCACGCGCGTACTGCAGCAACAGCACAAGCAGCACGCCAAACACAATGATCTCGAAGTTGCCGTTGGAGCCCAGCAGCTTCGGCAGAATGCTTTGCAGGCTGTCTTTCAGGATGGTCAGCAAACCCGCGCCAAGCACCGCGCCCCACACGTGGCCCACGCCACCGACCACCGCCATGAACAGGTATTCGATACCGTAGTTCAGACCGAACGGCGTCGGGTTCACCGCGCGCTGCAGATGCGCATAGAGGAAGCCCGAAATGCACGCCAGCACCGCCGCAAACACGAAGATCACCACCTTCATCCACGCCGTGTTCACGCCCATGGCTTCGGCCATCGTGCCGCCACCCTTGAGCGCGCGGATAGCCCGGCCCGGGCGCGAATTCAGCAGGTTCTGCACCGCCAGCACCGCCACCACGACGACGGCCCAGATCAGATAGAACATCTCGCGCCCGGTCTGCAACGATTTGCCGAGCACGTTCAGCACCGGAATGCCGTTCAGCCCGTCGTACTTGCCCAGGAATTCCAGGTTGCCGAACAGGAAGAACAACGAGAGGCCCCACGCAATCGTCGCCAGAGGCAGGTAGTGGCCCGACATGCGCATCGTGATCAGGCCGATCACATAGGCGCTGACCACGGTGATGACGATCCCGGCCAGCAAGCCGATCCACGGCGACACACCATACTGCGTCGTCAGATACGCTGTGCTGTACGCACCCAGACCAACGAACGCCGCCTGCCCGAACGATGTCAGGCCGCCCACCCCTGTCAGCAGCACCAGTCCCAGCGCGACAAGGCTATAGAGCCCGATGTAATTCAGCAGCGTGATCCAGAATTCGGGCGTGGGCACGATCGGAATCAACGCAAGCACAACCACAAAGAAGGCGGTCAGCACGCGATTGCGAGAAAGCCAGTTGCGCTGCGCAGGGCCTTCCGAAGATTTGGTCAGCGTGTTCATCGGCTTATTCCTCTTCCTCGACATGCTTGGTGGTGAGCGATCGCCACAGCAGCACGGGAATGATGAGCGTAAATACGATCACCTCCTTGAACGCCGACGCCCAGAACGACGAATACGACTCCAGCAGCCCCACCAGCAGCGCGCCCAGCGCCGCCACCGGATAGCTCACGAGCCCACCCACGATGGCGCCCACGAAGCCCTTCAGGCCGATCAGGAAACCGGACTCGTAGTAGACCGTGGTCAGCGGTGCAATCAGGATGCCGCACAGCGCGCCAAGCGCCGCCGCCAGTGTGAACGCCAGGCGCCCCGCCTGCGTAGTGCCGATACCGACCAGCCGCGCGCCGAGCCGGTTCACCGCCGTCGCGCGCAGCGCCTTGCCCGACACCGTGCGGCCAAAGTAGAAGTACAGCGCCACAATCATCAGCACCGATACAGCCACCACCCAGAGGCTCTGGCCCGACACGGTGAGCGCACCCAGATCAAAGCGCGCATCGGAGAACGGATCCGTGCGCGAGCCTTCCGCGCCGAACATCACAAGGCCGAGGCCCACCATCGCAAAGTGCACGCCCACCGAAACGATCAGCAGCACCAGCGTGCTGGCTTCGGCCAATGGCTCGTAGGCCAGGCGGTAGATCATGGGGCCCATTGGAATGACGATCAGCAGTGTCAACGCAACCTGCACAGGCATGGGCAACGTCATCGGTGCAAGCATGCTGGCGGCGATGTACACCGCAATCGGAAAGACCAGGTATTTGACCGCATAGATGGCGCCTGTGCGCAGCGCATGCAGACGCAGTTCGGGTTGCAGCAGCGTGCGGCCCATCTCGACGAGGAACGTCAGCACACCCAGCGCAACCAGCATGCTGGCCGACAGGGGCGCCTTGTTGGCCTGGATGGCCGCCAGCGTGAGCGCGCCATACGCCACGAATTCGCCCTGCGGGATGAAGATCACGCGCGTGACGGAAAACACCAGCACGAGCGCCAGCGCCAGCAGCGCGTAGATCGCGCCCGATGTCACGCCGTCTTGCGCCAGGATGGCGGCAATCGACAAGTCCATGAAGCTCCTCGTTCTTGTAGTCGTGGAGTTCGCGCCGGATGTGGACCGGGCAAGGGGGCGCCACGAGTTACGAGATAGTAAATTTCTTACGACAGGATGAAATTGGCGACAACCCTAACGCGTCGCCCTGCTCCGCCGGTTGCTGACCTTGGCGGGGCTGACCGCGGGCGCCTGCAGCATGGCAGACAGGCGCATCACGAACGTGCGCAGCGTGTGCTCCAGCTCGCCACCGCGCTGCGCGTGAAACAGGGGTTGCAGATTCAGCGCAATCAACACCAGCACAAGCTGCCCGCGCGCACCAAACACCGGCAGCGACAGCGCGTTGACGCCCGGCAGCAGGCTACCCGTGACCCATGATGCGCCTTCAGTCCGGACGTCTTCGCACAGACGGTAGTACTCGGTAAGCGAACGCGGCAGCCCGGGCAAGTCGTCGCCAGCACGCTCGTGCAGCTCCCGCTCTACAAGCGGCAGCGTCTGTTCCATCGGCTGATACGCGCCGAACAGGCGGCCGGTAGCGGAATTGAGCATCGGCAACACATCGCCAATGCGCAGGTTCACGCCAGGCGCGCCGCCAGCCTTCTCCCAATGCACGACGGTCGGGCCACGATCGCTCCACACGGCAATGCCGATGGTGTGGCCGGTCTGGTCTCGCAAGCCGGCCAGCAAAGGCCGCGTGCGGACGATGGCATCGGAGCGATTGAGGCTGGCCAGGCCCAGGCGAAGCGCAAAGGGCCCGAGTTCGTAGCGGCCGGTCAGCGGATCCTGCGACACAGCCCCCACGCGCTGCAGGCTCACCAGATAACGATGCGCCTTGGATGGATGCATCCCCGCCGCGCGTGCCAAATCGCCGAGCGCCATCGCCCGCATGGCACGCGTCAGCGCCACCAGTAATTGAGAGCCGACCTCGATGGATTGGATGCCCGAGCGGTCACGGCTTGCGCGCGCGTCTTCTGCATCGCCATCGGGTGGCAGGTCGTCTTCGACTTCCGTGATCTCCATGTCTCGGGGCGCGTTGGCTGCGGCTGGGCCGACAAAGTGCTGCGAGCGTAGCACGCAGCTTTGCTTTCACGGCCAGTTTTGATTTTTATGCATTGTAGAAATCATGCTTCTAATCATAATTCACGTATACCCTAGGCGCGTCTCCCGACCCTGCGGTCTATGATTGCCAGCGTTCGGCATGGCTTGGTATCAGTACACCCCAACCCAGATTTTCCGGGCCCTGCACGTTGAAAACCAATTCCCCCAACCGTAATCAACTACACCAGGAGTGACAGAATGGCCAAAGCCTTCGCCTCGCAAGCCGACCTCGAGGCCAAACAAGTCACCTTCACCCAGCTCTCCCCCAACGCTTACGCCTACACCGCCGAGGGCGACCCCAACTCTGGCGTCATCATCGGCGACGACTCGGTGTTGATCGTCGACACCACCGCCACGCCCGCGATGGCGCAAGACCTGATCGCTCGCATCCGCGCCATCACCGACAAACCGATCAAGCACGTGGTGCTGTCGCACTATCACGCCGTGCGCGTGCTCGGCGCGTCAGCCTACTTTGCCGAAGGCGCGCAGAACATCATTGCCAGCCGCGGCACGTACGAAATGATCGTCGAGCGCGGTGAAGCGGATATGAAATCCGAGATCGAACGCTTTCCGCGCCTGTTCGCGGGCGTTGAAACCGTGCCCGGGCTGACGTGGCCGACGCTGGTGTTCGAGCGCGAACTCACGCTGTTCCTGGGCAAGTTGGAAGTGAAGATCCTGCACCTCGGGCCCGGCCACACGAAGGGCGACACGGTGGTGTGGATTCCGTCGCAGAAGGTGCTGTTCTCCGGCGACCTCGTCGAATACGACGCTGCCTGCTACTGCGGTGACGCCCAACTCGAAGAATGGCCCGCCACGCTGGATGCACTGCGCGCGCTCGGCGCCGACAAGCTCGTGCCGGGGCGCGGCCCCGCGTTGCTCAATCCAGCCGAAGTCGACAAGGGTCTCGCCTATACGCGGGATTTCGTGTCCACGCTGTTGCAACGTGGCAAGGAAGCCGTCGCGCAAAAGATGGACCTGAAGGCCGCCATGGCGCACACCCGCGCAGCCATGGACCCGAAGTTCGGCAACGTCTTCATCTATGAGCACTGCCTGCCGTTTGACGTGACGCGTGCCTTTGATGAGGCCAGCGGCATCAAGCACCCGCGCATCTGGACAGCCGAGCGCGACAAGGAAATGTGGGCTGCCCTGCAAGGCTGAACATGAATCCCGACTTCCAGAACCGCGTCTTCCCGTATGCGCCGTGCGCCGAGCAGGAGCCCGGCGCGGCACCGGCGGCCCGCCCCGTCGTCATCGTAGGCGCCGGGCCGGTGGGGTTGGCCACGGCCATCGATCTGGCGCGGCAAGGTGTGGCCGTGGTCGTTGTGGACGACGATTGCACGCTGTCCACCGGCTCGCGCGCGATCTGCTTCTCCAAGCGGTCATTGGAGATTTTCGATCGGCTCGGCTGCGGCGACTGCATGGTCGACAAGGGCGTGAGCTGGAACGTCGGCAAGGTCTACCTGAAGAACGAACTGCTCTACAGCTTTGACCTGCTGCCCGAAACCGGCCACCGCCGGCCAGCGTTCATCAATCTGCAGCAGTACTACGTGGAAGGCTTTCTTGTTCAACGCGCGCAAGCCTTGCCGAACATCGAGCTGCGCTGGAAGAACAAGGTGACGGGCCTCACGCAGGATGCCGACGGCGTAACGCTCACCATCGAGACACCCGACGGCACGTACGAGCAGCGGGCGCAATACGTGGTCGCCGCCGATGGCTCGCGCAGCCCGGTACGCCACATGATGGGCCTCGAAGCCCGCGGCCAGACGTTCAAAGACCGCTTCCTGATCGCCGACGTGCGCATGGATGCGCCCTTCCCCAGCGAGCGCTGGTTCTGGTTTGATCCGCCGTTCCATCCGAATCAATCGGTGCTGCTGCACCATCAGCCCGACAACGTCTGGCGCATCGACTTCCAGCTCGGCTGGGACGCCGACCCCGTGGCCGAGAAGCAACCCGAGCGCGTCATCCCACGCGTGCGCGCATTGCTGGGGGAAGGCGTCGACTTCGAACTGGAATGGGTCAGCGTCTATACGTTCTCGTGCGAACGCATGGATCGGTTCCGCCACGGCCGCGTGCTCTTTGTCGGCGATGCGGCGCATCGTGTGTCGCCATTCGGTGCGCGCGGTGCCAACAGTGGTTTGCAAGACGCCGAAAACCTCGCGTGGAAATTGCGCATGGTGCTGGCCGGCGATGCGCCGGACACACTGCTCGACACGTACGCGAGCGAGCGCGAGTTCGCCGCCGACGACAACATCCGCCACTCCACCCGCTCAACCGACTTCATCACGCCCAAAAGCGCGGTCAGCCGGCTCTTTCGCGATGCCACGCTGCGCTTGGCGAAGCACTATCCGTTTGCGCGGCCGCTGGTCAACAGCGGGCGGCTCTCGATGCCGACGGTGCTTGAAGGTTCTCCACTGCAGACAGAGGATGACGCGCCCTTCGCCTGCGCACTCGTGCCCGGTGCGGTCGCACTTGACGCGCCAGTGCGCAATGCCGATGGCGGTGCCGATTGGCTGCTCAGTCATCTGCACGGCGGCTTCATGGCGCTACGTTTCTGCGAGGCGGGAGAACACGTCGATGCGCTGCCGCTGCCGACGCTGGCCGTCTTCCCGGTTGGCGGCATGGGCACGGCCTCTGCCAACGTGACCGCGCTGGAAGACATCGACGGGCTGGTCGCGCAACGCTATGACGCACGCCCCGGCACGATTTACTTGATCCGCCCCGACCAGCACGTCTGCGCACGCTGGCGGGCGCTTGTGCCGGCCAAGCTGGCCGCCGCGTTGCTCCGCGCAACCGGCCAGACCGCGTCTGCCTCAACCTCGCGCGCGACCGTCTCCGCTTGAGCCAATACCGCAATCACCATGCCGCTGAACACGCAACCCAACCTGCCCCGCCCGGACGATTTCTACGAGGCGCTGATCGACGCGCATCGCAACCTGAACGATGAGCACAGCGCGATGCTCAACGCGCAGCTCATCCTGCTGCTCGCAAACCATATCGGCGACATGGCGGTATTGCGCGAAGCGCTGAAAGCCGCGCGACTTGCATTGCCAGCCGCCGCCACCTGAGCGCTGTCGCGTTTCAACAATCCAACACTTACGTTTGATCGTACTTGCGAGTGCGCAAAGCGCGGTGCTAGTATCCGCCCCGCTTACCGATCAACCATTTTGCATAGGAGGAAAAAACATCATGCGTCACCTTGCCTTCCCCTTTGCAGGCCCTTGCCTGGGTTGATCGAACCTCTCGCGCTGTAGTTCGCAGCGTCTTCGCATTGCCCCGGCCTACGGCCTGCCACATCAGTTTTTTTTCAAACCTGATATGGACCATTCATGGGCAATTGCATCTTGCATTTGTTCGACGGCGTCTCCCTGATCGCCTCGGACGACACCTGGATCGAAGGCGACGCGATCCGACAACTTCAAACAGCCAAAGCACTCGACGGCATGCGTCACGTGGCAGGCATGCCCGACTTGCATCCGGGTCGCGGCTACCCCGTCGGCGCTGCGTTTTTCTCGGTCGGCCGCTTGTATCCGGCATTGATCGGCAATGACATCGGGTGCGGCATGACGCTGTGGGCCACCGATCTCGACGCCAACAAGATCAGCCTGGACAAGCTTGAAAAGCGTCTTGGAAACATCGACGGGCCGCTGGACGAAAGCTGGAGCGAACTGGCTGCTTCGTTGGCGCCGCATGGCACCGGCTTCGATGCCGCGCTTGGCACCATCGGCGGCGGCAACCACTTTGCCGAGCTACAGCGCATTGACGAGATCTACGACGCAGAGGAACTGCCGCTCGACCCGCGCCAGCTTCTGCTGCTTGTGCATAGCGGCTCGCGTGGGCTTGGCCAGGCCATCCTCGATGAGCACGTGCGCGCATATGGGCATGCCGGGCTCGCACAGGACGATGCGGCGTGCGGCGCCTATCTGACGCGCCACGAGACGGCGCTGCGCTTTGCGAGGGCCAACCGCGAACTGATCGCACACCGCATGCTCGACCGCCTGCACGCGCACGGTAAAGCGCTGCTCGACGTGCATCACAACTTTGTCGCACCGGCCACGGTGTTTGGCGAGCACGGCTGGCTGCATCGCAAGGGCTCGACGCCGTCGGATGCCGGCGTGGTCGTCATTCCCGGTTCGCGTGGCGATTACAGCTACCTCGTCGCGCCACGCCCGAGCGAGCACGGCTTGTTTTCGCTCGCTCACGGCGCGGGCCGCAAATGGATGCGCAGCGAGTGCAAAGACCGGCTCGTCCGCCGCTTCACGCCGGCGCAGCTCAACCGCACCAAGCTCGGCGGCCACGTCATCTGCGCAGACAAGCAGTTGATCTACGAAGAGGCGCCCGAGGCCTACAAGGCCATCGACAGCGTCATCGCGCCGCTGGTGGATGCCGGCCTGGTCAAGGTGCTCGCGCGCCTGCGCCCGGTGTTGACGTACAAGACGCGCGGGGAGTGTTGCTGATGGTGCTATTGCAACTCTCTTCCGCGCAAGGTCCGGCCGAATGCGAACTGGCTGTGGTGAAAGCGCTCGCGCAACTGCAACGCGAAGCCGCAGACGCTGGCGTCAAACTCGAGCTGCTGGAACAGGAGGATGGAGAGCGCGCTGGCACGCTGCGTTCAGCCTTGATCAGCCTGGAAGGTGACACTGAAGACGCCGTGGCGCGAGCATGGGAAGGCACGATCCAGTGGACATGCACGAGCCCCTATCGGCCGCGGCACGAGCGCAAGAATTGGTTCTTCGGGGTGGCGCGCTGTGCAGCGCCATCAGAAACGCTACCGGGCGAGATCCGCTTCGAGACCACGCGTTCTTCGGGCCCCGGCGGCCAACATGTCAACAAGACGGAGTCGGCCGTACGGGCCACCCATATCGCCACGGGCATCAGCATGAAGGTGCAGACGGAGCGCAGCCAGTACGCCAACAAACGCCTGGCCGTGCTGCTGCTCGCTCACAAGCTGGCGGACCACGACGCAGCTGCCGATGCGGCGCAGCGTGCGCAACGGCGCGCGCTCCATCATCAGGTGGAGCGCGGCAACCCGCACCGCGTGTTCAAAGGCGAACGTTTTGAGCCGGCAGACTAGCGATCGGCCTGCCGCATTCCGGCAAGCTGGCCACGCCGGTACTCGCCTTGCCGCTCCAGCATCCAACCCGGGTATTCGGGCGGCAGCTTGCTCAGCTCATCGAGCTGCGCCAGTTCGTCCGCCGTCAGCTCAACCTTGGTGGCCGCGATGTTGTCGTCGAGCTGCTCGATCTTCTTGGCGCCCACGATCACGGTGGTCACTGCACGCTGATGCAGCAGCCACGCGAGCGCGATCTGCGCGACCGACACACTGCGCGCAGTGGCCATGACGCGCATGGCATCGACACAGGTGTAGGCACGCGCACGATCCACCGGCGGGAAGTCGAACTTGTTGCGGCGGCTGTCTTGCTCGCCGTGCTGTTCGCGCGTGTATTTGCCGCTGAGCAGGCCGCCAGCCAGCGGGCTCCATACCATCAGGCCGAGGCCTTCGCTTTTGAGCATCGGCACCAGTTCACGCTCCAGGTCGCGGCCGGCCACGGTGTAGTACGCCTGCAAGCTTTCGAAACGTGCGCAGCCCAGCCGCTCGGCAATCCCCAACGCCTTGACGATCTGCCACGCCGCCCAATTCGATACGCCCACATAGCGCACATGGCCATGCTGGACGAGCGTGTCGAGCGCACGCACGGTTTCTTCGATGGGCGTGGCCGGGTCGAAACCATGGATCTGATAGAGATCGATATGGTCGAGCTGCATCCGTTTCAGGCTCGCCTTGATGCCGTCCATGATGTGCAGGCGTGAGGCGCCGCGTGCGTTCACGCTGTCGCCGGTCTGGCCGAACACCTTGGTGGCGACGACCACGCTGTCGCGCGGCACTTTCAGGTTCTTGAGCGCCTGCCCCGTCATCTGTTCAGCGACGCCGTTGGCGTATACATCGGCCGTATCGATGAAATTGATGCCGGCGTCGAGCGCGCGCCCGATCAGGCGCTCAGCGTCGGCTTGCTGCAAATCACCGATGTGCTGCCAAATGCCGTCGTTGCCGCCGAAGGTCATCGTGCCCAGGCACAGCTCCGATACAAACAGGCCAGTCCGGCCCAGTTGGTTGTAACGCATGTGATCGACTCCAATACGGTGGGAATGGAATGCTGAGCGCACAGGCTCAGATGCGGGAAACAACGCAGAGGATAGGACGGACTGGCTAATCCTGCAGCGCCCTCAGTGGGAAGCAGGATGGTGGCCCAGGCGCGAAGAGATGGCCGCACCAGCCTGCTGCAGCAGCGCGACGTAGTGCGCTTTGGTGTCGGCGCCGCAACGCATGGTCGGGAACGAGATCGACAGCCCCGCAATCACGCGGTCAAAACGATCGAACACCGGCACGGCAATGCACAGCAGACCGTCTTCCTGCTCTTCGTTGTCTTCGCCAAAACCTTGCTGGCGCACGCGCGGCAGGATGCTCAGCACGGCCTCTGCAGAGGCGAGCGTCTTCTGCGTGGACTTCTTGAACTCCACCTTCGACAGCACCTCGCGCGCCTCTTCCGGCGGCATGTATGCCAGCAGCACCTTGCCGATGGCCGTGCTGTGCAGCGGATTGCGCCGGCCGATGCGCGACTGCATGCGCAAGCCGTAATCGGCGTCGATCTTATGGATATAGATAATGGCGTCTTCGTCAAAGGCGCCCAGGTGGACCGCCTCGCGCGTGAGCTGACCAATGCGCCGCATCTCGGTGTCAGCCTCACGGACGAGGTCGACGTTTTCCAGCGCCTTGGCGCCAAGCTCGAACAGGCGGATGGTCAGCCGGTATCGATCGGTGTCGCCTTCCTGCGCCACATAGCCGAGGCCTTTGAGCGTCTGCAGGAAGCGGTGAACCGTCGTCTTGGACATACCCAACCGCTGCGACAACTCGCTCGGGCCGACGGCGCCAAGCTCGCCCATCGCGGCCAGGATGGTGAACACCTTGTCGACCGCCGAGACCGACTCGGCCTTATCGGCACCGGCATCAACGGGTTCATTGGCGGACGGGTCTTCCGGCTTGCGTTGCCGGGGCGTGGCTTTCATCTCTCGTGGTTCCGTGATTTCAAAATCTGGAGAGAGCATAACCGGTCTCATACCGCGTTCCACCTATCCACTTGCCGACTTGACTATCGCGCCAGCCAGCCGCCGTCCACCGCCAGCGTGTGGCCGTGCACGTAGTCCGATGCGGCTGAAGCCAGAAACACCACCGCGCCCGCCAGGTCGTCCGGCACGCCCCAGCGCCCGGCCGGAATGCGCGCGAGGATCTCTTCGCTGCGCTGCCGGTCTTCACGCAATTGCGCTGTGTTGTCGGTTTCCATGTAACCGGGCGCGATGGCGTTGACGTTGATGCCGCGCCCCGCCCACTCGTTGGCCAGCAGCCGGGTCAGCCCCAGCACACCGCTCTTCGATGCCGTATAAGACGGCACGCGAATGCCGCCCTGAAACGACAGCATCGATGCCACGTTGATGATCTTGCCGCGCCCGCCTTGCTGCACGAACTGCCGCGCCACCGCCTGCGAGAGAAAAAACACGCCCTTGAGGTTGACGTCGATGACCGCATCCCAATCGGCTTCGGAAAATTCGAGCGCGTCGCAGCGGCGGATGATGCCGGCGTTGTTGACGAGGACATCGACCCGGCCGAAGGTGTCCATCGCGGCCTCGACAATGCTGTCGATCGGCTGGAGCGAAGACAGATCGGCCCGCACGTCGACGAACCGGCGACCCGCTGCTTCAACGCGCGCGGCGGTCTCCGCCGGGTCCGAGCGGTTGGCGCCGACGATGTCGCAACCGGCTGCCGCCAGCGCCGTCGCCATGCCCGCGCCCAACCCCGTGTTGCTGCCGGTAACAATGGCCACCTTGCCGGTCAGATCGAACAGGTTTGCACTCTGGAGGTTGGGATTCTCGAGCCGCATGGTGTCAGCGCAGGTCGGCAATGGCGATGTGATCCATGTCGTGGAACACCTGGTTCTCGCCGACCATGCCCCAGATGAAGGTGTAGGCCTGCGTGCCCACGCCCGAGTGGATCGACCAGCTGGGCGAGATCACGGCCTGCTCGTTGTGGACGAGGATGTGACGCGTCTCCTGCGGCTCGCCGAGCATGTGGAACACGGCGGCGTTGTCCGGCAGGTTGAAATAGAAATACACCTCCATGCGGCGCTCGTGCGTATGGCACGGCATCGTGTTCCACAGGCTGCCGGGCTCGAGCTTGGTCATGCCCATCGAGAGCTGGCAGGTGGGCAGCACGTCCGGCACGATGAACTTGTAGATCGTGCGCCGGTTGCTGGTGGCCGGATCGCCCAGCGTTTCGGGAGACGCCTGCGCCAGCGTGATCGTGCGCGTGGGATACGCAGTATGGGCCGGCGCGCAGTTGATGTAGAACTTGGCGGGCCGCGCCGCATCGTCGCTGCCAAAGACGACGTTCTGGCCGCCCTGGCCGATGTAGATCGCCTCTTCATTGCCGACGGCGTGCCGCGTGCCATCCACCTCCACCCAGCCCGGACCGCCAATGTTGATCGCGCCCAGCTCGCGGCGCTCCAGCAGATGGCTTACGCCCATCGACTTGGCGAGCGATGCCGGCACCTCCACCGGCCGCGTTGCCGGCCACGCACCGCCCACGATGATCCGGTCGATATGGCTGTACGTGAGCTGAAGCGCATCGCGCTCAAACACCTGTTCCACCAGAAACTGCCGGCGCAGCCCCGCCGTGTCGAGGGCTTTTGCGTGTTCGCTGTGGATTCCTTGCCGCACTTCCATGCCGTTTCTCCGTAGGGAATGCACCGGCATTCATCGCGCTGCCGGCTGTTCTGGGTGGGATTGAAGCACAAAAAACGCAAACACGGAACGTCGATCCACATTTTTCGAATGAGACCCAGATCAAGTGGGACCACACTGCACCGCACACATTTGCGCCCCAGGGTAAACGATAAATCCCTGAAATCAAAAAACATGGAACATCGTTCCATATCATCCGCTATAGTCACTCCACGATGTTGGACCCTGACCAACCGAGCCCATAGAGGCTCATGGAGGAGACGTGAAGATCAAGAAGGCGATTGACCGCATTCCGGGCGGGCTGATGCTCGTGCCGCTGCTGCTCGGTGCATGCGTGCATACGTTCGCGCCGGACGCGGGGAAGTACTTCGGCTCGTTCACCAACGGCCTGATCACCGGCACGGTACCGATCCTGGCGGTGTGGTTCTTCTGCATGGGCGCGACCATCGACCTGCATGCCACCGGCGTGGTGCTGCGCAAGTCCGGCACGCTGCTCGTCACCAAGATTGCAGTGGCGTGGCTGGCAACGCTGGTGGCTGCACAGTTCATTCCGGACGAAGGCATCAAGACCGGCCTCCTTGCCGGGCTGTCGGTATTGGCGATCACCACGTCGATGGACATGACCAACGGCGGGCTCTACGCCGCCGTCATGCAGCAGTACGGCACCAAGGAAGAAGCCAGCGCATTCGTGCTGATGTCGGTCGAATCGGGCCCGCTGGTCAGCATGTTGATCCTCGGCGCAACGGGCATCGCGGTGTTTGAGCCCAGGCTGTTCGTGGGCGCGGTGCTGCCGTTCCTGATCGGTTTTACGCTGGGCAATCTCGACAGTGAACTGCGCGAACTGTTCGGCCGCTGCGTGCATCCGCTTATTCCGTTCTTCGGCTTTGCGCTGGGCAACGGCATCGACCTGCACGTGATTGCCAAGAGCGGCCTCCCTGGCCTCTTGCTCGGTCTTACGGTGATCGTCATTACCGGCGTGCCGCTCATACTGGCGGACAAGTTCATTGCGGGCGGCAATGGCGCTGCTGGGCTGGCGGCATCGTCCACGGCCGGCGCGGCGGTTGCCAACCCGGCCATCATTGGCGAGATGATTCCCAAGTTCAAACCCATGGTGCCGGCTGCCACGGCGCTGGTGGCCACGGCGTGTCTCGTCACGGCGATTCTCGTGCCGATCCTGACCGCGATGTGGGTGCGGCGTGTGGGCCGTGCGGCGCCGTTACCCGAGCCGGAAGCCGCGGGCCTGCCGCCGCAGGCTGCGCACCGCGAAGCCCATTTCTGACCACGCCTGCGATGCACCGCACACCAGACCAGAGAGGAGATTGCCCATGCCGTTGCACACGTTTGTCCGCCGCATTGCGAGCGTTGCGATGACCGTCGCCCTTGCGGCCGGCGGCGCCCTCGCCCATGCCGCCACCGATGCCGATACGGTTGCGCAGGCCGTGGAACACATGCGCGTCGCCATGGTTGCCAGCGACGGCGCCACGCTCACCAAGCTGATCGAGAACGATCTGACCTACGGCCACTCGTCGGGCAAGCTGGAAGACCACGCAGCCTTCCTCAAGGCGCTGGACGGCACGAATTCATTCAAGTCGATTGCGCTGACCAACCAGACCGTGCAGGTCAACGGCGACAACGCCTGGGTGCGCCACGTGTTCGACTCCGTCAACAACCTGCCCGACGGCAAGACGAGTACCGCGCATATCGGCGTGCTGCAGGTGTGGAAGAAGCATCCGGACGGCTGGCGCCTGTTTGCGCGCCAGGCCTATCTGCTTCCGAAGCAATGAGGGGCACCGCTTCCCCCGGGCGCCTGGCGGGCAAGACTGCGCTCGTGACAGCCGCCGCCCAAGGCATCGGCCGTGCCTGCGCCGAGCGCTTCGCGCGCGAAGGCGCCCGCGTCATCGCCACCGACCTGCGCATCGATGCGTTGAACGATGTGCCGTTCGACGTCCGTCGGCTCGACGTGCGCGATACCCAGCAGGTCAATGCGCTCGCCGCCGAGCTTGGCGGCATCGACATCCTCTTCAACTGCGCGGGCTTCGTACACGCCGGCTCGGTGCTGGAGTGCGATGAGGATGCATGGGATTTCTCGTTCGACCTCAACGTCAAGTCGATGTACCGCACCCTGCGCGCGTTCCTGCCGGGCATGCTGGAACGCGGTGGCGGCAGTGTCATCAACATGTCGTCCGCCGCGTCGAGCATCAAGGGCGTGCCGAACCGCTTTGTGTATGGCGCATCGAAGGCGGCGGTGATCGGGCTGACCAAATCCGTGGCGGCAGACTTTGTGGCGCGCGGCATCCGCTGCAATGCGATCTGCCCGGGCACGGTGGTGTCGCCATCCCTCGCCCAGCGCATCGATGAACAAGCCCGCACGCAGGGAAAATCGCGCGCGGAAGTCGAAGCGGCGTTTGTCGCACGCCAGCCGATGGGGCGCCTCGGCCAGCCGGAAGAGATTGCCGCGCTGGCCGCCTATCTGGCTTCCGACGAATCCGCCTTTACGACGGGGCAAGTCCACCTGATCGACGGCGGCTGGTCAAATTGATACCTTGATGCCTTTCCCCCAACCGATTTGAACCTTTCATGAAACTGCTGCGCTTCGGCCCCCACGGCCAAGAGAAACCCGGCCTGCTTGATGCAACCGGCACCCTGCGCGATCTGTCGGGCATCGTCGACGACATTGCAGGCGATGTGCTGTCGGACGTATCGCTCGCCAAGCTGCGCGACGTGGACCCTGCCACGCTGCCGGCCGTCAGCGGCCAACCCCGCATTGGCCCGTGCGTCGGGCGTGTCGGCAAGTTCATCTGCATCGGGTTGAACTACGCCGACCACGCTGCGGAGTCCGGCTTGCCTGTACCGTCCGAGCCGGTCGTCTTCAACAAGTGGACCAGCGCCATCTGCGGCCCGAATGACGACATCGAAATCCCGCGCGGCTCCGTCAAGACCGACTGGGAGGTCGAACTTGGCGTGGTCATCGGCAAGCCCGCCAAGTACATCGACGAAGCCAACGCGCTGGACTACGTGGCCGGCTACTGCATCGTCAACGACGTTTCCGAACGCGAATGGCAAATCGAGCGCGGCGGCCAGTGGGACAAGGGCAAGGGCTTCGACACGTTCGGCCCGCTGGGCCCGTGGCTGGTCACGCGCGACGAGGTGCCCGACCCGCAGGCGCTGGACCTCTGGCTGGAGGTGGACGGCCACCGCTACCAGAACGGCAATACACGGACGATGGTGTTTGGCGTGGCCCAACTCGTGGCGTATCTGAGCCGCTGCATGAGCCTGCAGCCCGGCGATGTCATCTCGACAGGCACGCCACCGGGCGTGGGACTGGGCATCAAGCCGAATCCGGTCTACCTCAAGCCTGGGCAGACCATGCGCCTGGGCATCGCCGGCTTGGGCGAGCAATTGCAGCGCACGGTCTCAGCCGGCTGACGGCTAGCGTTCCAACTCGGCAAAGCGCTGCGCGACGAGGTTGCGCAGCCACTGGTTGCCGGCGTCCTGATGGAAACGCCGGTGCCAGAACACATTCGTTTGCAGCGCGGGCAGCTTGAGCGGCGGTGCCACGAACTCCAACCCAAACGGCGGCGCCGCGCGCTCGGCCAGCTTGCGCGGCACCGTCACCACCAGATCGGTCGTGCTGACGATGTACGGCACCGCCACGAAGTGCGGCACCGAAAAGCGCGCCGACTGCGTGATGCCCGCCTTGTCGAGCAGCGGCCCGATGGCGTTGTAGGGGCTGGCCGAACTTGCCACCACCAGGTGCGACGCGGCGCGAAAGCGCTCCAGCGTGAGCTTGCCCTCCGACAGCGCATGGCCGCGCCGGAACATGGTCACGTAATCCTGCCGGAACAGGCGACGCTGGAAGAGGCTCTCGCCGGAAAGATCATCGAAGGCGCCGATGGCAAGGTCAATGGCACCGGCCTCCATCTCGGCCTTCATGTCGAACCCGCCCGCACGCAGGGTGTCGAGGCGCACGCCCGGCGCCTGCTCGGCACATAACTGCGCCAGCACTGGCATGAAATACACCTCGCCAACATCGCTCATGGCAATGGTGAAGGTGCGCGTGGAAGTGGCCGCATCAAAGTGCGTGCGCTGGCCGAAGGCGCGTTGCAGCGTGTCGAGCGCGGTGGCCACCGGTTCAGCCAATTGCTCGGCAAGTGCCGTCGGCATCATGCCGCGCGGGGTGCGGACAAAGAGTTCGTCGTCGAAGGTCTGGCGCAGGCGCGACAGCGCGTTGCTCACCGCCGGTTGCGACAGGCCCAGCCGCTCGGCCACGATGGAAATGCGCTTTTCGCGCAGGATTTCCTGAAACAGCACCAGCAGGTTCAGGTCCACGTCCCGCAGATTGAGCATGGCGGTCGCCCCACATTCACAATATCAATAGCATGCATTCTCGCATTGATATTTCAAATTTTCACCCAATCCGGACAATACGCGCATACCAAAAATCCAGAACAGAGCGGCAACGCCGCCACCGGAGACCACCATGCGCCCTGCTCCCGCTGCTCATGAAGCGCCATCCACGTCCATCGACCTCGCCCGCCTGATTGATCAAGGCAAGGTCGGCGGATTCCAGATCCTGTTGCTTGCCATCTGCGGCCTGTGCCTGATCATCGACGGCTTTGACGTGCAGGCCATGGGCTATGTGGCGCCCGCCATCATCAAGGACTGGAACATCACCAAGGCGAGCCTCGGGCCGGTATTTGGCGCGGGGCTGTTCGGCATGCTGGTCGGCTCGCTGGTGTTTGGCGTGCTGGGCGACCGCTTCGGGCGGCGGCCGGTGCTGATCGTTGCGACCTTCTTTTTTGCAGCGTGCATGCTGGCCACCACGCAGGTGGAAACGGTGAGCGCCCTGCTTATCCTGCGCTTTGTCACCGGCCTGGGGCTGGGTTGCATCATGCCCAATGCGATGGCGCTGGCCGGCGAGTTCAGCCCCGCGCGCTCCCGCGTGACGTGGATGATGCTGGTGTCGTGCGGCTTTACCGTGGGCGCGGCACTGGGCGGCTTTGTGAGCGCGGCGCTGCTTTCACGCTTCGGCTGGCAGTCGGTGTTTCTGGTGGGCGGCCTCGTACCCCTCGCCATTGGCGTGATGATGGTGCTGTGGCTGCCGGAATCCCTGCAATACCTGGTGCTCAAGGGCCATGGGCAAATGCAGCAAACGCGCCATCAACGTCTGGCTCGCTGGCTGGGCAAGCTCGCCCCGCAACTGCAGGTGAACGCACAAACGCAATTCGTGGTGCCCGAGGCGGCCGCGCGTGGCATGCCGGTCTCTGCGCTCTTCACGGAAGGCCGCGCCAAGGTCACGCTCGTGCTGTGGGTCATCAACTTCATGAACCTGATCGACCTGTATTTCCTCTCGAACTGGCTGCCAACGCTGATTCGCGATGTGGGGTATCCGACGGATACCGCTGTGCTGGTGGCGACCGCGCTGCAGGTGGGCGGCGTGATCGGCACGCTCACGCTGGGCCGGCTGATCGATCGCCTGGGCTTTGTGCGCGTGCTGGCCGTGTGCTTCCTGATCGCCTGCGTCACCGTTGGGCTGATCGGCCATGTGGCGGCTGCGCTGCCCATGCTGGTGGCGGTGGTGTTCGTAGCCGGCTTCTGCATCGTCGGCGGGCAGCCGGCGGTAAATGCGCTGGCCGCCACGTATTACCCCACCACGCTGCGCGCCACCGGTATCGGCTGGAGCCTGGGCGTGGGCCGTATCGGCTCCGTAATCGGCCCGGTGATTGGCGGGCAACTGATTGCGATGCAGTGGAGCGGCCCGGCTTTGTTCTCGGCCGCTGCGGTGCCGGCGATGGTGTCGTTCGGCATGGTGCTGGCGCTTACGCTGGCCGCCAGTGGCCCGGACGCCGCTCGCTTTGCCTCGGGTCGCCCAACCGGCAAGCCCGCCTGATGGCTCGGTAACGACTACGCTTTCCCTGAAGACGCTCCTGACTTTTTCTCCAAGGACTTCACCATGAACATGCTCGCCCCGACGGCCAAGAACGCATTCACCCCCGCGTCGCTGGACCGGCCCGCTTACCAGAGCGGCTTCGGCAACGAGTTCGCCACCGAAGCCCTGCCCGGTGCGCTGCCGCACGGCCAGAACTCCCCGCAGAAGGCGCCGTATGGCCTGTATGCGGAACAGATTTCCGGCACGGCGTTCACCGCCCCGCGCGCGCACAACCGCCGCTCGTGGCTATATCGCATTCGCCCGGGCGCCGTGCATCTGCCGTTCGAGGCCATGGCGCAGGGCCGCTTCCACAGCAGCTTCAACGAGGTGCCGCCCTCGCCCAACCAGTTGCGCTGGGACCCGCTGCCCGCACCGGCTGCCGGCACCGATTTCATCGACGGCATCGTCACCTTCGCCGGCAATGGCGGGCCCGACGCGCAAACCGGCTGCGGCATCCACCTATACGCAGCCAACGCGTCGATGACCGACCGCTTCTTCTACAACGCTGACGGCGAGCTGCTGATCGTCCCGCAGCAAGGCCGACTGCGCCTGCTGACGGAGATGGGCGTGGTTGATGTCGAGCCGCTGGAGATTGTCGTCGTCCCGCGCGGCGTGCGCTTCCGTGTCGAATTGCCCGACGGCGACGCGCGCGGCTACATCTGCGAGAACTTCGGCGCGCTCTTCCGCCTGCCGGACCTGGGCGTCATCGGCTCGAACGGCCTGGCCAACCCCCGCGACTTCCTCACACCGCACGCGTGGTACGAAGACCGCGAGGGCGCCTTCGAACTCGTCGCAAAATTCCAGGGCAGCCTGTGGACCGCGAAGATCGGCCACTCGCCGCTGGACGTCGTAGCCTGGCACGGCAATCTCGCGCCGTACAAGTACGACCTGCGCCTGTTCAACACCATCGGCTCGATCAGCTACGACCATCCGGACCCCTCGATCTTCCTGGTGCTGCAAAGCCCGTCCGCCACGCCGGGTGTGGACACGATCGACTTCGTGATCTTCCCGCCGCGCTGGCTGGCCGCCGAAAACACGTTCCGCCCGCCCTGGTTCCACCGCAACGTCGCCAGCGAATTCATGGGCCTGATCCAGGGCGTGTACGACGCCAAGGCCGAAGGCTTCGTGCCCGGCGGCGCCAGCCTGCACAACTGCATGAGCGGCCACGGCCCCGACGCCGACACGTTCGAGAAAGCCAGCAACGGCGACACCACCAAGCCGCACAAGGTCGACGCAACGATGGCCTTCATGTTCGAAACGCCAGCCGTGATCCGCCCCACGCGCTTCGCAGCGGAATCGGCGCAACTGCAGGCCAAGTACTTCGAATGCTGGCAAGGCCTGAAGAAGCATTTCGACCCAAGCAAGCGCTAACCAAATCCACCTTGACGCCAAGGCAAGCGCCGCGAAGGTGTGGCCGTACCCCGCCCTAGATGGCGCCTTAAATTTCTGTTGCAGGGAGGAAAAAGGAAGGGAAACTGTCTGAGCGAAGCGCGTTTTTCCCTTCCCCTCTCTGCGTCATAAATTCAAGGAATCTTTCGCCATCTCGGGCGCGCCTTTCTTTGCTTACTTTCTTTGGCAAGACAAAGAAAGTGAGTCGCCCCCGGCAGGGGGTGAAACAGCAGATGCGCCAGCAACGTCAAGCAACAACCGACTCAACAAACAAACCATCGCCCCCATCATGACCACCCGACAACTAAGCTGGCTAGAATCCGCCAACACTCCCGACACGCACTTCCCGCTGGAAAACCTGCCCTTCGGCATCTTCTCCACCAAAGAAAACCCGTCGCCACGCGCAGGCGTCGCGCTGGGCGATCAAGTCATCGATCTCGGCGTGCTGGATGACGCCGGCCTGCTGCCCGCATCCACACGCGGCACGTTCCGCACCGGCAAGCTCAACAGTTTCATCGCCCTCGGCAAGCCCGTGTGGGCAGAAACGCGCAAGAAGCTGCAAGCGCTATTCAGCGTGAACGACACCCACGTGCGCGACAACGCCACGCTGCACACTCGCGCGCTCGTGCCGCAGGCGCATGCGGTGATGCATCTGCCCATCGACATCCCGGGCTACACGGATTTCTATTCATCGAAGGAACACGCCACCAACGTCGGCCGCATGTTCCGTGATCCCGAGAACGCGCTGCTGCCCAACTGGCTGGAAATCCCGATCGGCTACAACGGCCGCGCCAGCTCCGTGGTGGTAAGCGGCACCCCGCTGCACCGCCCGATGGGCCAGATCAAGCTGCCCGATCAGCCGCGCCCGATCTTCACGGCCTGCCGCAAACTGGACTACGAGCTGGAGATGGCCTTTGTGGTCGGCAAGCCGAGCGCGCTGGGTGAGCCGGTTTCCGTCGACGCGGCACCGGATCATATGTTCGGCGTCGTGCTCCTCAACGACTGGAGCGCGCGCGACATCCAGCAATGGGAATACGTGCCGCTCGGCCCGTTCAACTCGAAGGGGTTCGGTACATCGATCTCGCCATGGATCGTGACGATGGACGCGCTGGAGCCGTTCCGCGTGACCAACCCGGCGCAATCGCCTGAGCCGCTGGAATACCTGCGACAGAGCCGGCCGAACGCCTACGACATCGCCCTCGAAACTGCACTGCGCCCCCACGGCGGCGAACGCACCACCATCGCCCGCACCAACTTCCGCGCGATGTACTGGACGATGGCGCAACAACTTGCGCACCACACCGTGTCCGGCTGCAACGTGCGCGTGGGCGACCTGATGGGCTCCGGCACCATCAGCGGCACGACGCCGGATTCGTACGGCAGCCTGCTGGAGCTGACGCTCAACGGCAAGCAGCCGCTTGATCTCGGCAACGGCATCACGCGCGCGTTCCTGGAAGACGGCGACGAAGTCATCATGACCGGCTGGTGCCAGGGCGATGGCTATCGGGTTGGCTTTGGGGAAGTGCGCGGCGAGATTCTGCCGGCGCGCGGCGTGAAGTAACGCAGTGCGGGGCGGCGGATGAGCAGTCCGTCGCTCCCTCTTTTATTCCGTCTTGGCAGCGGCGCAAGCGAGCATCGCATCGCTGATCACGCGCTCGCCGTTCGCCTTGAGCGCCTCGCCGGCGCCCACGATGTCCCGTGTTTCCTTGTTCTGGCTCAGCTTGAGTTTGCCTTCGATGCGAGTGATTTCGATCTCGATGCCGACAATCATCTTGAGCAGCGTGTCGGTGTAGTCGGCCGGGGCATCGGACATCTTCCACGGCGTAGGTTGCGATGCCTCATGCGTGCGCGTCAGGCGAGCCACCACACCGCGTACAAAACGCTCATCGTCACGCACGGTGATGCGGCCATGCGCATGCACCACACGGTAGTTCCACGTCGGCACCTGCCTGTGGGCTTCGTGCTTGCTCGGATACCACGTCGGCGAAATGTACGCATCGCCCGCGCGGAAGATGACGAGCACCTCATCGCCGTTGGCGACGTCTTTCCAGACCGGGTTGGCGCGTGCCACGTGAGCCTGCAGCATGCCAAGCTCGCCCTCTTCCGGCAGCAGCAGGAACGGAATGTGATTCGCGTCCAACCCATGCTCGCCATGCGTGACGAGCGTCCCGAACGGGTTCTGCGCGATCAGGTCGTGCAACGCGTTGGGGCGCGATTCTTCAAAATGGGCGGGAATGTACATGGCGACTCCGGCAGCGACCGTGCAATCGAACAGGAAAACGCCCATTCTGAGCCAGAACGTGGCTCCAAAACAGAGCCAAATTCAGGCGAATTATTAGAGCCAGCCTAGTCGCGCAGCAGGTTCTTGGCGATGATGAGCTGCTGGATCTGCGTGGTGCCTTCGTACAAGCGCAGCAGGCGCACATCGCGATAGAAGCGCTCGGCCTTGTACTCGGCAATGTAGCCCGCGCCACCGTGAATCTGCACCGCGCGATCGGCCACGCGGCCGACCATCTCCGTACAGAACATCTTGGTGCACGACGCCAGCATGCTGACTTCGTGGTCCTGTTTACCGACGGGCTTGGCGTCGTAGCGGCGCGCGCAGTCGCGCACCATCGACATCCCGGCGTACAGCTCCGCCTGGCTGTCGGCCAGCATGGCCTGGATCAACTGAAAGTCTGCGATGGGCTGGCCGAACTGCTTGCGTTCCTTGGCATACGCCACCGCATCAGCAATCAGCCGGTGCGCCATGCCGCACGCCAGCGCCGAGATGTGCAGGCGGCCGCGGTCCAGCACCTTCATTGCTGTCTTGAAGCCCTGGCCCGCCACGCCGCCAATGATGTTGGCCGCCGGCACGCGCACGTTGTCGAGCATCACATCGCACGTCTTGGTGCCGCGCTGCCCCATCTTCTTGTCGGGCTTGCCGAGCGTGATGCCCGGCGTATCGGCTGGCACGATAAAGGCCGAGATACCGCCCGCGCCTTCGCCGCCCGTGCGCGCCATCAGCGTGAATGCCCCGGCGCGCGGCGCGTTGGTGATGAAACGCTTGGTGCCGTTGATGACGTAGTGATCGCCGTCCAGCGTGGCACGCGTTTGCAGCGATGCAGCATCCGACCCGGCATTCGGCTCCGTCAGGGCAAACGAGATGATCAGCTCACCACTGGCGATGCGAGGCAGGTAATCGGCCTTCTGCGCATCGGTGCCGTCCATCAGGATGCCCTGCGAGCCGATGCCTACGTTGGTGCCGAACACCGAGCGAAAGGCCAGCGCCGTGTGCCCGAGGTCGTATGCCACCTCGCACTCCTGGGCCATCGCCAGGCCAATGCCGCCGTACGCCTCCGGAATCGACAGGCCGAAGAGGCCCATCTCTTTCATGTCGGCAACGATGTCGGCGGGCACGTCATCCTCTTCCTCGAGGATGTTTTCCGCCGGCACGAGCCGTTCCTGGATGAAGCGCTGCACCGATTGCTGCAGCAGGCCGAAGGATTCGTCGTCGAGCGCCATGTCGCTGGTTCCTGTGGGATATTCCGGCCGATGTTACCGGGTTGGGACGTTTTGACAATCGGGGCCGGCATCAACAGAATGTCGAGCCTCATTCACCAATCTGGCGTGCCGTCATGGACCTGAATGCGCTCAAGCTGTTTGTGGAAATCGTCGACGCGGGCAACCTGTCGGCGGCGGCGCGCCGGCTGCAGACCACGCGCTCCAACGTGAGCCACCGGCTGAAGGCGTTTGAGCGCGCACTGGGTGTGCAACTGCTGCGTCGGACCACCCGCCGCGTGGAGCCGACGGAGGTGGGCGCCGGCATCTACGAACACGGCCGCAGCATCCTGCGCGAAATGGCCGCCGCCGATGCGCTGGTCTCGTCGCTGGGTAAGTCGCTGCAAGGCAGCGTGCGCCTGTCGGTGCCGACGGGGCTGGGGCACCTGCTGGTGTCACCACTGCTGGTGGCATTCAAGCGTGCGTATCCGGACATCCGTCTTGATGTGCGGTTCGACAACCGCGTGTCCGACCTGATTGGCGAAGATGTGGACGTGGCGCTGCGCATCGTCTCGAACCCGCCGGAATCGCTCGTTGCCACGCTGCTTGATGAAGTTGACTGGGTGCTGTGCGCGGCGCCGGATTACCTGGCCGCGCATGGCGTGCCGAAAACACTCGAGGCGTTGGCCGGGCACGCCATCGTCAGTGCGCCGGCCGTCGGACAACCGTTGCGGCTATCGGCGCAACTGGGCGATGAACGGACGCTCGTCACGTTGGACCCCGGCGTCTCATCCGACAACTATCTGTTCCTGCAGGCCGCCGTGCGTGCGGGCAACGGCCTGGGAATCCTGCCCTATTACGCCGCTGCTGATGATCTGCGCGAAGGCCACGTCAAACGCGTGCTGCCCGGCTACCGATTCAGCGTGTTCGGTAGCCGCCTTTACATGCTGGCGATGCCAAGCCGGTATCGGACGCTGGCCACGCGGCATTTGTTGGACTTTCTCAAAGAGGGGCTGCAAGGCAAGCTGCCGCGCCTGCCCCTGAAGGAACGCGCCTGATTACGCGTCTAGCGGCATCAGCCCCGGCAACTGCGCAAAGCAGATCGACTTGGCCGTCTCGATAAAGTCCTGCGCAAACGGTGCCTGTGCGTAGTCGCGCGTCATGGCGGCGTAGAGATCGCTCCACAGGCCTTCCTTGCCGACACGCTTGGCCACCACGTATTCGTAATCGACGTAGTTCTTGATGCCCCAGCTCGGCAGCGCGGCCAGCCCGCGTCGGCTGGCAACGAGCTGCAGCACAGCGATGGTCAGCTCGGCCGTGCGGCGGTTGAAGGCGATGCCGGCAGGTGTCAGCACCTGGCGGATGAGATCGATGCGCTCTTCGGGCACGGGGTACGTGATGAGTGTCTGGTCCGTAAAGTCTTTCGCGTCCAGACACTTCTTGTTGCGCAGCGTGTGGTCAACCGGCAACACGGCGAGGATCTCGAAGCGGAACAGCGGCGCAAACACCACGCCACGCCGCATCTTGGCGTCGGAGCCGATGATGACGTCGGCGCGGCCGTCCTTGAGCAGCGCCAGCGGATCGGTGTGGAAACCCGACACAAGGTCCATTTCCACTTCCGGCCAGCGCTGGCGGAAGGCGTCCATTACAGGCATCAGCCAGTCAAAGCAGGTGTGGCATTCGAGCGCGATGCGCAGCGTGCCGGCCGCGCGGCCCTTGATGCGCTCAAGATCGCGCTCTGCGGTCTGGATATCGGCGACGACCTTTTGCGCGAGTTCGAGCATGCGCTCGCCGGCCTCGGTCAATTCCACCGTCTGCCCCTTGCGGCGCACGACGGCCAGCCCGTAATGCGACTCCAGCGCGCGCAATTGATGCGACAACGCCGATTGCGTCAGGTGCAGCCGCTCGGCAGCGCGCGAAACGGAGCCACCGTCGGCCAGGGCGATCAGCGTGCGCAGATGGCGGATTTCAAGCATGTTGGTGCGGCTTCCAATATATGAATACGATTCAACGTTATCGAAAATAATATCATTTGATTCATGGACGAGGGTCGCCGATCATCGCAGGACTGAAAAACGAATCGCCTCTCCTGCGACCACCATGACGACCATCCATACCCTCGGCTACCCGCGCATCGGCGCACAACGCGAGCTGAAGTTCGCCCTCGAATCGTTCTGGAAGGGCGCCTCGTCAGAAGACGACCTGCGTGCTACTGGCCGTGCCCTGCGCGAGCGCCACTGGGCTGCCCAGCGCGACGCGGGCCTCGACTTTGTGACCGTGGGTGATTTCGCCTGGTACGACCAGGTGCTGCAGACGGCTGCCCTGCTCGGCGCCCTTCCCACGCGCTATGGCTTTGACGCCGCACAACTGACGCTGGCGCAATCGTTCGTGCTGGCGCGCGGCAATGCCGACCATGCGGCCATGGAGATGACGAAGTGGTTCGACACGAATTACCACTACCTCGTGCCGGAACTCACGCCGGACCTCCACGTTGGGCCCGGCGCCGAATGGCTGTTCGACGAAGTGCGCGAGGCTCAGACCGCCGGGCACCGCGCGAAGGTTGTGCTCATCGGGCCGGTGACGTTCCTGCATCTGGCCAAGGCGCGCAACGGCCTGACTGACAAGCTCGCCCTGCTGCCGCAAGTGCTTCAGGCTTACGCGGCTGTGCTGCAGCGCCTGGCCGCACTGAATGTGGAATGGGTGCAGATCGACGAACCGGCGCTGGTGCTGGACCTCCCGCAAGCCTGGGCGGATGCATTCGCCCCCGCTTACCAGGCGCTGGCCGCTGCCAGGGGCCCGAAGCTGCTGCTGGCGACGTACTTTGAAGCCGCCTCCCACCACGCTGCACTGATCAAATCCCTGCCGGTCGATGGCGTGCACCTGGACCTCGTGCGTGCACCGGAGCAGCTTGGTGCCTTCGCACCGTGGCCTGCTGACAAGGTGCTCTCCGTTGGCGTGATCGATGGCCGCAACATCTGGCGCTCCGACCTCGCGCGCGTGCTCGAACGCGTGGCGCCGCTGGCCGAAGCCTTTGGCGACCGCCTGTGGGTGGCACCGAGCTGCTCGCTGCTGCATGTGCCGGTGGACCTGTCTGCCGAAACCAAGCTCGACGACGAACTCAAGGGCTGGCTGGCCTTCGCGCGCCAGAAGCTGGACGAACTGGCGATCATCAAGCTCGCGCTGGTCGAGGGCCAAGCTGCCGTGCAGAAGGCGCTCGATGACAACCGCGCCGCCATCGCCTCACGTACCGAATCGCGCCGCGTGCACAACGCAAGCGTGAAAAAACGCGTGGCCGCGATCCGCGCAGAAGATGCCGACCGCGCCGCGCCCTACGCAACGCGCGCTGAAGCGCAGCAAGCCCGCCTGAACCTGCCGTTGCTGCCGACCACCACCATCGGCTCGTTCCCGCAGACGGCCGAGATTCGCCAGGCGCGCGCACAACACAAGCGCGGCGAACTCCCTGCACTGGACTACCTGCAACGCATGCGCGCCGAAATTGCCGACGTCGTACGCCGCCAGGAAGCGCTGGGGCTCGACATGCTCGTGCACGGAGAACCCGAGCGCAACGACATGGTCGAGTACTTCGGCGAGCTGCTGTGGGGCTACGCCTTCACCGCCAATGGCTGGGTGCAGAGCTATGGCTCGCGCTGCGTGAAGCCGCCGGTCATCTACGGCGACGTGTACCGCCCCGAAGCAATGACGGTTGAATGGTCCAAGTACGCACAGAGCCTGACCGCCAAACCGATGAAGGGCATGCTGACCGGCCCCGTGACGATGCTGCAGTGGTCCTTCGTGCGCGACGACCAGCCGCGCGAGCAGACCGCACTGCAGATCGCCCTGGCCCTGCGCGATGAAGTGTGCGATCTGGAAGCCGCTGGCATTGCCGCCATCCAGATCGACGAGCCGGCTTTCCGCGAAGGCCTGCCGCTGCGCGCGTCTGACGTGCCGGGCTACCTGGAATGGGCGGCACGTGCATTCCGCGTGTCGGCCTCCGGCGTGCGCAACGACACGCAGATCCACACGCACATGTGCTATTCGGAGTTCAACGACATCCTGCCGGCCATCGCGTCGATGGATGCCGACGTGATCACCATCGAGACGTCGCGCTCGAACATGGAACTGCTCGACGCGTTTGGTAAGTTTGCGTACCCGAACGAGATCGGCCCGGGCGTGTACGACATCCACTCGCCGCGCGTGCCGCGTGTGGAAGAGATGGAAGCGCTGCTCGATAAGGCCGCGCAGGTCGTGCCGGTGCAACGCCTGTGGGTGAACCCCGACTGCGGTCTCAAGACCCGCGGCTGGCCGGAAGTGGAAGCGGCGCTGCAAGGTATGGTGGAAGCCACGCGCCGCTTGCGCGCCAAGCATGCGAATGCGCAGCACGCTGGCAGCAAGCGTGCGCAAACAGAAACCGCATCAGCCTGATCGTCGCGCCTCCCCCACAAAAACGCCGGCTGGAGACATCTAGCCGGTGCTTTTTTTGATTCCCTTGCAACAACATGCGCCAAGTGCCACCGGGCTGTTGCAGCGGGACCATTGTCAACCAACAAGGCAGCGCCGCTTCGCGCACGCACTCACCATTTCGCAACACGGTACGCGGCTGACACGTGCAGAAAACACTATTGAATCCAGTGATTCGTGTTTTCTAATATTGATGGGACGATCCCATGAAAAGCCCGGTCTCCCTTGTTCGCACTTGGCTCGCTTCGTCTGCGCCCACAAACCGCGTGGCCGATGTCCGGCAAGCACCGGAGCAGACGAGCAGCACGGGGCGCAGCGCTCGCAAAGCTTCGCCTCAACTTAGCCGGCTGCCCGCACGCAGGCACACAGGAACACCGCCAGCCATCAGCGCCGCCTCTACAAGCAGCCCAAAGGTTTCGGGGCGCACGTCCGCCGACCCGGAGCTACACGACGCCATCAAGGCGATTCGTGCAGGCGCGCAATGGTCACCAAGCACAAGCCGCCGGGAAACAGCGTCGGCAACGTCGCCCCAGAATCAGGGCGCCGCACCGTCGATTCCACCCGGCGATGGCTGGGGCATGACGTTCCTGCATCAGGCCGAGCATCGCGCAGAGGTGCTCGACATGGTCTGGCAGCACGACTTTTCATCTGAGCGCCTTGACGAGATTCTCGCCAAGCATCCCGACCTCGTGAATGCCGTTGACCACCATGGCGACCCGCTGCTCGTGAGCGCGCTGGGCTGCGACAACTTCAGGCTGGCCAAGGCGCTGGTCACGCACGGCGCGAATGTCAACGCGCAGGACAGCGTTGGCAATACGCCGCTGCATACCGTGGCAGGACGCGACACCGCGCTTTTGGAGCAATTGCTCGAAGCCGGAGCCGATGTGCACGCGACCAACAATCAAGGCGCAACGCCGCTGTTTAACGCGCGCTCTGCGCAAGCCGTCGATATGCTCGTCCGTGCGGGCGCGCCAATCGATGCCCGAGACGCGCGCGGCAATACGGCGGTCATGCGGCTCGCCCAGGCTGCGAACAAAGACACGGTGCTCGCCATGCTGGCGCATAACCCTGATCTGCGCACGCCAAACGGAGCAGGCCGCACGTTCGCGCGTGTGTTGACGATGCGATTTGGCGGATCGCCGGATACCATCCCCAAGACGGGCGTGGCCGCAAAGGCGTTTCTGGAACTTGCCAAACGCGAGACGTGGATCGGCAACCTTCGTGACCGAAAGTCACTGCCCTCCGACGCAGCAACGGCCAATACGCGACGCTCAGGGCTGCCCACGAATCCGTTGGCTGAGTTGCGGGTGGCGCCCGACGTCCGGGTGCCGCCAGCGACAGCACGCGCGGCCAAGCCAGCAATCAACAATCTGAAATCGGGGCACAAGATCAACCTCGTCCACGACGCGCTACGCACGTTCGACGAATTGCCAGACCGGGACGCCAGTGCGCTTTCCGAGGCATTGGGATTCGGTGCCCTGTCGTCGGAAGACGCGAACGTGCGCGGACAGCAGCGGGACGCCATACGCGAAACGTTTTCGAAATTTGCCAAGGAAATCGGCAGCGACTTCCGCAACTACAGTCTTTCAGCGATAGAACATCCCGCCTTATCCGGCGCCCTGACGGAGGCTGAACACGCTGAACTAGTCAGCGCCATGCGAGTCGCTCACATCAGCCTCGCACTGGAACCTGCGCGTGCCGATGGAGCCGACGGGCCGCAGCGTGTGCGCATGTTCTTCGGCGGCACACAGAACTTCCGGGATGTGCGCCAGGACATCAGCAGCGCCTTCGGCCGGATTGGCGATGTCGACCGCGCGACCAAGCGGGCCGGTGAATTGTTCGCGAAGATTCTGTCCCGGCCCAACCATGTCGAACTGGATTTCATTTCTGGCGCTTCTATGGGCGGAGCCATGGCGCAGAGCTTTCGCGCGACGGTTGAGAGCCGTATTCTGCTGCCAAGGCAGCCGTCCATGATCTTGCTGGACCCGCAACTCCTGAACAATAACCAGGGCCGCCGCGCCACCAGGGGCGGCCCGCTCGATGTCGATTACGGCAAGCCCCGCGGCGTTGCGGTCACCCTCGACTATGCCCGCGCGCCACATCGCGGGCTGATGGGGATCATGAAGGGCCCGGGCGGTTACCGGTACCCGGGGCTTGTACAGCTCAAGCTCGGCTTGACCGACACCGACGGGTACAACGGCAAACGCCCGCAAACCAGCGGCCCGCCCGGACTGGGCTATCACGCCGACGCACATCAGTTTGCGGCCGCACTCTCACGCTTTTCGGTTGACCACGAGGATGCGGTCATGGACAACCCCGCATTTGACGCAGTGCGCGCGCCGCGTTGGGCGCGACAACAAGGCCCAGTGCTGACTTCCTCGACGCTGCCCGCCGTCGCGCGTCGGGGCCGCCACCCCATGGAATCGATTGCCGAAGACGGAGACGCTTCCCTGTAGCGCCCCAGTGGCCGTCGCTTCGGCGGCTTCCGTGAGGCATGGACGGCGCTGCCGTTACCGCTGCTCCTGCTGCGGTACAGGCTCAGCGCTGCGCCCGTGATGGCGCACGCCACGGAACTTACGCAGCGCCCACTCCCTGAAGTCATCCACCTTCTCGAACACCACAGGCACCACCAGCAGGCTCAGCAGCGTAGAAGTCAGCAGACCGCCGATCACCGCCACCGCCATCGGCGCGCGGAAGCCGGCATCGCCTTCCAGACCGAGCGCCATCGGCACCATGCCGGCTGTCATGGCCACCGTGGTCATGACGATGGGGCGGGCACGCTTGTGGCACGCATCGATGATGGCCTCGGTGCGAGACATGCCGAGATCGCGGCGCGCAACGATGGCGTATTCGACCAGCAGGATCGAGTTCTTGGTCACGATGCCCATCAGCATCAGCAAGCCGATCAACGCCGGCAGCGACAGGCTGAAACCGAACAGCGCCAAGAGCCCAAACGCTCCTCCCACCGACAGCGGCAGCGCCGCCAGGATCGTCACCGGCTGCGTGAAGTCGTGGAACAGCAGCACCAGCACCGCATACACGCACAGCACCCCCGCGAACATGGCGAGGAAGAAGCTGCTGAACAGCTCCTGCATGCCCTCCACGTCGCCCGAGGCAATGCGGCGAACGCCTTGCGGCAAGTTCTTGATGGACGGCAGCGCCTCCACCGCCATGTTGGTGTCGCCCAGCGCGCGCCCCTCCAGCCCGACGCTGATGGTGACGTTGCGGCTGCGGTCATACCGGTCGATCTGTGCGGGGCCGCTGCCGATGGAAATATCGGCAATGTTCTCCAGCGGCACCGCGCCGTTGCGGCCCGGCACGCGCAACTGGCGGATCGTGTCGATCTGGTTGCGCGCCTTCGGGTCGAGTTCAACGCGGATGTACACCTGCCGCTCCGGCAGGTTCAGCTTCGGCAGGTTGACGTCGTAGTCGCCGGCGGTGGCCACGCGCACGGCCTGGCCGATGGCGGCGGCTGTCACACCTTGCTGTGCCGCGCGCGCAAAGTCCGGGCGGATGACGATTTCGGGCCGCAGCAGACTTGCCGACGAGGTCACCGCACCCAGCCCCGGCACGGTACGCAGATCGCGCATCACGTCGCGCGCTGCCTGCTGAAGCGTGGCGGGGTCGTCGCCGGTCAACACCACCTGGAGTTGCTCGCCGGAGCCCACCGCACCGAACGAGATTCGCACGCCCGGCATGCCTTCGAGCATTTCGCGCAACTGGCGCTGAACGTCCTGCTGCTTGATGTGCCGATCGTGCCGGTCGGTGAGTGAGATCGTGAGCGTGCCGTTGCGCACCTCCCCGCCGCTGGAGCCCGGCACGCCAGCCATCACGCCCGAACCGATGGCCGTATAGACGTGACGGACTTCCTTGTGCTGCATCACGATCTTGCGCACACGCTCGGTGTTGTCGCGTGTCTGGGCGATCGTGCTGCCGGGCGGGCTTTCCACCGTCATCTGGAGCTGTGCCCAGTCTTCGGGCGGCAGGAACGTTGCGGGAATCAGCCCGATGATGGCGACCGACACGACGAAGAACGCCGCCGCCATGCCACCCGTCTTCCACGGATGCACAAGACACCAGCGTGCAGCCTGCAGGTAGCGCGTCATGATCCAGCCGTCGCGGTTGGGCTCGTCCTGCGGCTTGAGCATGTACGCGGCCATCATGGGCGTAAGCAGCCGTGCCACCAGCAGCGAGGCCAGCACCGCCAGCGACGCCGTCCATCCGAACTGCTTGAAGAACTTGCCCGAGATACCGCCCATGAAGGCCGTCGGCAGAAACACCGCCACCAGCGTGAGCGACGTCGCCACCACGGCCAGGCCAATCTCCTGCGCCGCCTCCATGGCAGCCTCCAGCGGCTTCTTGCCATTGCGCAGGTGGCGCACGATGTTCTCCACCTCCACGATGGCATCGTCGACCAGAATCCCGACCACCAGCGTGAGCGCCAGCAGCGTGATGCCGTTGAGCGTGAAGTCCAGCAACTGCATGGCCGCGAACGTCGGAATGATGGAGAGCGGCAACGCCACGGCCGACACGAACGTGGCCCGCCAATCGCGCAGGAACAGCCACACCACGATCACCGCCAGGATGGCGCCTTCGTACAGCGCGTGCATCGACGCGGTGTAGGCATCCGACACCGGCTTGACCATGTTGTAGACCTCGGTCACATGCACGTTGGGCCGCTCGGCCTGCAATGCGCCCAGCGCCTCGCGCACGCCCTTGGCCACCGAGATTTCGCTTGCGCCGCGCGAGCGGAACACCTGGAAGCTCACGACCGGCTTGCCGTCGAACAGCGCCATCTGGCGCGGCTCGGCCGCCGTGTCGCGCACGTCAGCAACATCTGACAAGCGAATGCGTCGGCCGTCCGACAACGGGATGTCCATCTGCGCCAGTTCGCGCGCGCTCTTCACCGTGCCGAGCGTGCGCACCGCCTGCTCCTGCCCGCCGATGTTGCCGCGCCCACCCGGCGCTTCCTGCTGCATGCCGCGCACTTGCGCGCTGATATCCGCCGCCGAGACGTTCAATGCCTGCAGACGCACGGGGTCAAGCTGCACGCGCACTTCGCGGTCCACACCGCCCTGGCGCGTCACCTTGGCCACGCCATGCACCGACAGCAGCCGCTTGTTGACCGTGTTGTCGACGAACCAGGAGAGGTCCTCCGCGTCCATGTCGGTCGCTTCCACTGCGTACGTCAACACGGGCATGCTCGCGAACGTCACGCGGG
The DNA here is from genome assembly GCF_021173085.1 of Ralstonia wenshanensis. Taxonomy (NCBI): domain Bacteria; kingdom Pseudomonadati; phylum Pseudomonadota; class Betaproteobacteria; order Burkholderiales; family Burkholderiaceae; genus Ralstonia; species Ralstonia wenshanensis. Next base: position 1,666,854 of record NZ_CP076412.1, on the reverse strand, counting down.
AGATGACCGGCTCCTGCACGTCGGACGGCAATTGCGCGCGGATACGGCTGACCGCATCGCGCACGTCGTTTACGGCTTCCTGCACATCCTTCTCAAGCTGGAACTCGACCATCGTGGTCGAGCTGCCGTCGTTGATGGTGGACGTGATGTGCTTGATCGCGCCGATGCTGGCAATGCTGTCTTCGATCTTGCGCGTGACTTCGGTTTCCATCTGCGTGGGCGTGGCGCCCGGCAGGCTGGCCGTCACGGAAACCGCAGGAAAGTCGATGTCCGGAAAGTTCTGGATCGACAGCATCTTGAACGACACCAACCCCGCCACCGTGATCAGGATGAACAGCAGGATCGACGGAATCGGCTTGCGGATCGCCCAGGCGGAAAAGTTCATGGCTTGGCTCCGGCTGCGGGCGACGATGCGGCGGGCGCGGCGGCTGCACCGGCGGCGGCCACACGCACCACATCGCCATCGCTCAGGAATGCTGCCCCTGCGGCGACCACGCCGTCATTCGCGCCGATGCCTTGCACGATTTCAACTTTCCCGTCCTGGCGGCGGCCAACCGTCACCTTGGTCTGACGCACGCGGCCTTGCTGGCCGATCACCATCACGTAGTCGTAGCCATCGCGCGAGAACACGGCGGTCTCCGGCAATGTCGCGGCGGGCGCATCGCCCAGCAGCACATCGCCCGAGAGATACATGCCCGCTTTTACGCCCGAGACTGCTGCTTCCGGCGGCAGGTCGACATAGACGAGACCATTGCGTGTGTTGGCGTCGACCGTGGGGGCGATCTGGCGCACGCGGCCGTTCACCACGCCGCCATCCATGCGGCGCAGGCGTGCGGCCTGTCCCGGCTGGATGCGGGGCAGAACGTCGCCATGCATTTCGGCGCGCCATTCCAGGCGGTTCTTGCGGATGAGCTTGAAGAGTTCGGTGCCGGACGACACCACAGCGCCCACGGTAGCGGTGCGTGCGCTGATCACACCGTCATCCGGCGCGACCACACGCGTGTAGCGCAAGCGCAATTGCTGGCTCTCGAACTGCGCGCGTGCTGCGGCCAGCTTGGCAGCCGCCGTCTTGGCCTGCGTGTCGTACTGGATCAGATCCTGTTGGCTGATCGCACCGCTCTTGTCGAGTTCATGCGCGCGGTGGGCCTCGCCGGCCGCCTGCGCGGCCGAGGCCTCGGCTTCGGCCAGGCTGGCGCGTTGGGCGGCCACATCGGCGCGCACGGTCTCATCCGACAGTCGTGCAAGCAGTTGGCCTTGCTTGACCACATCGCCCACATTGACGAGCACTTCCGCCAGCTTCAACCCGTTCACCTCGGCGCCAATGCTGGCTTCCTGCCACGGCTGCACGGCACCGCTGGCCGTGGCAGCGCGGGGCCACAGGTGCTGTGCCAGATGCGCAACGTTGACGGCAAGCGCCGGCTTGGCAGGCGGCTGTTCCTTGTTCTTGCTCTCAGCAGATTTGCCGCACGCCGCCAGCGCGCCGGCCAGCACCACCGCCAGCGCGGCCATCCAAACTCGTTGTCCTGTCATGAAGCACTTCCGGTATGCGCGCGGCCCTGTGCGGTCGGCGCAGTGGTCTTGTTATCGGGATGAGGATTGGGCGCATCGTCGCGCCAGCCGCCGCCGACGGCCTTGTACAGCGCCACCCAGGCCTGCGCGCGTTCGAGCTTGACGGTTGCCAAGGACTGCGAAGCCTGCAACGCCGTGCGCCGCACGTCTTCCAACTGCAGCAGGCTGCCAGCCCCCAGACGATAGCGGGCGTTGGACGCTTCCAGCACCTTGGCATATTGGGCGTCGGCCATCGTGGCTGCGTCGACACGGCGGTCCGACGCGTCCAGGCGCACCAGCGCGTCTTCCACTTCCTGCACCGCTTGGCGCACCTTGCTGCGATAGCTGGCCAGCGCCTGGTCATAACGGGCGCGCGCTGTTTCCACGCGCGCCGCACCCGAGCCGCCGTCAAAGATCGGCAACGACACCGACGGCCCGAACGACCAGGACTTGGTCGTCAAAGATTGCCCGCCAAGGCGGTACGAATTGATGCCGATGGAACCCGCCAGCGTGATCGACGGCAACCGGCTCGCCACCGCCACACCGATATCGGCGCTTGCCCCCGCCACCGCGCGCTCGGCCGACGACACGTCCGGCCGTTGCGACAGCACCTGCGCCGGCACGTCGGGCACGCCGGCATCGGGCGGTGCCGGAATCTGCGCACTGGCCTTGGAAAGCAGGCCGTTCAGCGCATCGTGGTCAATGCCGGTGAGCGTGACGAGCTTGTCGATGCCCTGCGCACATTGCGCACGCTGGCCTTCCAGCGCATTGACGGCATCCCCCACCGTGCCTTGCGCTTGCGCAAAATCAGCCGGTGCGACAAAGCCCGCGCGGAATTTACGTTCGGTCAGTTGCAGCGTTTCCTGCCGGGATGACAGTGTTGCCGCGCCGATGTTGACCAGCGCCTCACACTCGCGTTGCTGCAAGTAGGCATTGGCAACCTCGGCGGCGAGCGACACGCGCGCGTCATGCCAATCGGCTTCGCTGGCGGTCAGGCGCGCATCGGCACCTTCCAGGCTGCGGCGTTTGCCGCCAAAGAGATCGATCTCCCACGACGCGTCGGCCTGTGCCGCCAAGGTGGTGATCGTACCCAGGCCCAGCGTGGGGCTCAGCGCCCCGGCAGACAGCCCACCTGCACCGCCGGCAAACTGGCTGCCGCCAAACCCGCCCTGCCGAGTGGCGGAGCCTGAGCCTTTCAGCTGCGGCAACAGCGCCGCCTGGCTTGTGGAAACGCTCGCACGCGCTTCGCGCACGCGGCCGACCGCCTGCGCGATCGTCGGGCTGCTCGCGTCTGCCTGCTCCACCAGTTGTGTCAGCACGGGGTCGTGAAACTGCTCCCACCAGTGCGCCAGCGCCATGCGGCTGCCGTGGTGCGGCAGCGTGGCGTGCCAGGCTTGCGGGGCTTCAGTGCCGCTCAGGGGCGGCATGTGGTAATCGGGCCCGACCGCGCAGCCGGCCAGCACCAGCGCCAGCATCAGCGAAGCGAATCGGGCACGACCGCCGGGCGCGCGGCTAACGGCGTGTCGACCTGTCTTCATGGGAAGTGTCCTTCGGGAACGCAGCTGGGATTATGCCCAGTCAAGCGCCTGCAAGACACTCGCCCCGCTATGGTGCTCAGCCAACCCTCGGCAAGCGGTCAGGCGATGCTCAGAAGCATGCGCGCATCGGCATCGACGCGTGGCGTCAGATATAGCCCAGTAGCACAAGAATGACGACGATCACCACGATCAGCCCGAGCCCGCCCGTCGGCCCGTAGCCCCAACCTCGGCTGTACGGCCACGACGGCAGCGCGCCGATCAGCAGCAAGATGAGAACGATGATGAGAATGGTGCTCAACATGATGCCTCCTGTTTCTGTGTTGGTATGCCGCCGTTCCGTCTTGGCGCAGCGGCTTACCCGGCATCTAGCACGCCCCGTTCCCGTGCTGGCTCTATGTACGGTTTTCTCGAATTCCTGGCGGTTAATTGCGAATTTGCGGAAACGGCGGAGGTCCCCGTGTGCCCCGTTCTTACGTCAGGCGGAAGACTTGGACGAAGACAACGTCTTTGCACGACCACCGCGCGTAGCCAGCCAGCACAGGATCGACCCTGCAACCACCATCGATGCGCCCTTCCAGAATGCAAACGACAGCGGGGCATGCAACAGGGCCGCCGCCAGGGCAGCAGAAAACACGGGGATGAAATACGACGCGCCAGCCAGCACCGTGACATTGCCGTGCAGGATGCCGACGTTCCAGGCGGCGTAGCCGAAGCCCATTGCTGAGGCGGCCAACGCAAGGTAGACCAGCGCCGACACGCTGAAGTGCATCGGCCCGCCGCCGGTGGCAAGAAACTTGATCCACAGGGCCAGCGCCGTCAGGATGAAAAACAGCGTTGCGCCGTTCTTGCCCTCGGCGATGCGGCTGGTGACCGTGCAATACGCCGCCCAGATCACCGCGCCCGTGAACGCCAATCCGTAACTGAGCGGGTTGTCCTTGACGTTCTCGGCCATGCCGGCGATATCGAGGCCTTGATCACCGCCAAGCACGAAGCAAATCCCGAGGATGGAAATCAGGACACCCGGCACGATCAGCGCATTCGCCCGCTGTTTGTTGAAGGCAATGGCCGACAGCATCGTGAACGTCGGCCACAGGTAATTGACCATTCCGACCTCGATCGCCTGCCGCCCGCTGTTGGCATAGCCGATCGATAGCGAGAGGCACAGCTCGTACGACACGAACAAGAGGCTGCCCCACAGCAGATACCGCCGCGGAAACGTCTTCAAGTTATTGAAGCCAACGGTCAATACCAACAGCACCGACGCGACGGTATAGATCATGGCAGCGCCACCTACGGCCCCCAGATGCTGGCTCACGCCCCGGATCAACCCGATGATCGAACTCCATAACAGCACCGCAATAAGCCCGATGAGGGTTGCCCGACTTTTGCTTTGCATAACGCCTGCCTGCACTGACATGTCCGCCTGAAGAAAACCGATTGTTCACGCCCGGCCCAACGCTGCCGGCAAAGGCGTGCAGTTTACCGGCCGTACCGCCCCACCGCCTGATTGGCGCAACGCGGCTTACAGAAGTGGCTTCGCTATAAGATGCGGACCATGAAAAATCGAGGTTTGCCATGACGTCTTTTGCAATCGAAACGCCAGTCTCCGTGGGCTGGATCGGCGCAGGGCGGCTGGCGCGGGCATTGGCCACTCGGGCGCACAGCGCAGGTGTACGCACCGTGGCGGTTGCCAACCGCTCAAGCTCACCCGCCGCGTGGCTCGCGCAAGCCACCGGGGCCAAGGCGGTCGACCCGCAAGGCGTGGCGGATGCCGCCGATTGGGTGTTCGTGACCGTGCCGGATGACGCCATTCCGGACGTGGTGGGCAACGTGCGCTGGCGACCCGGCCAACTCGTGCTCCACTGCAGCGGCGCCGGCGAGCGCGACTTGCTGGATGCCGCCCGCCAAGCCGGCGCGGATACCGCCAGCTTTCACCCGCTGTTTCTGTTTGCCGGTTTGCCGGACGATGCCGAACGTCTGGGCGGGGCGTCCATCGCCATTGATGCCGATGCGCCGCACGATGCGGCGCTCGCCAGCTTTGCACTGCGGCTCGGCTGCACACCGTTGAAGGTGCGTGCCGGGCAACGTGCCCTGTATCACGCCGGTGCCAATTACGCCGCCAGCTTCCTGCTGTGCGCACTCCATGAAGCCGCCACGTTGTGGGAGGCCGCGGGCATCGACCGAGATGCGGCCGTGGCTGCCATGTGGCCGCTGGTGGACGGCACGCTGGCCGCGGCACGCGCACGTGGCCTGGCGGGCGCATTGGCGGGCCCGGTCTCGCGCGGAGACGGCGGCGTCATCGACAAACATCTGCAAGCGCTGGAAGCACTGGGCACCGATCACGCCGCGCTGTACACCGCACTCACAAGGCGTGCACTGGCATTGGCCGCCGAGCGCGGCGCACCTTCCGCAGACGTGCTGGCCGACCTCGCTACGCGACTCAGCGCTGCTGAATAGCGTCGTCGGCATCATTGGCATTGGACTGCGCGCATGCACCAATCCGGCGCGCACCCTACAATCGTCAGCTTGCCCGCACGCCTGTTCTGCCATGTCCCAACGTCCATACGCCTCGCCCTCTCCTGCCGCGCATGACGCAGCAGACCGCCGTTCGCCCGGCGCGCTGATCCTGCTCGTTGTCGGGCTGGTGCTGGTGGGCGTGAACCTGCGGCCTGCGCTATCGAGCCTGTCGCCGGTGTTGAAACAAGTGACAGCCGGCACGGGGCTGTCGGGCGCCACGGCAGGGTTGCTGACGACGCTGCCCGTGCTGTGCCTGGGCCTGTTTGCGCCAGCAGCCGCGGTGTTGGCTCGGCGCTTTGGTGCAGAACGCGCCGTGGGCGGCCTGCTCATTGCGCTGGCGGCTGGCATTGCCTTGCGCAGCGCAGGCGGCGTTGCGCCTCTGTTCATCGGGACGCTGGCGGCGGGCGCCTGCATTGGTGTGACGGGCATTCTGTTGCCGGGCATCGTCAAGCGTGACTTCGGCCGCCAGGCTGACCTGATGACCGGCGTCTACACCATGGCGCTGTGCTTTGGTGCCGCGGTGGCGGCAGGGGCAAGCGCGCCGCTTTCGGCGTGGCTGGGCGGCTGGCAGCCCGCGCTGGCGTTCTGGGCCCTGCCCGCGCTGCTGGCTTTTGTCGGCTGGTGGCCGCACATGCGGCATGCGCACGGCAAGGGCGCGGCTACTCGGCTGCAGCGTGTGTCGCTGTGGGACAAACCGATCGCCTGGCAGGTGACGTTCTACATGGGGCTGCAATCGTCTCTGGCGTATTGCGTGTTTGGCTGGCTGCCCGTGATCCTGCAAGACCGCGGGCTATCCGCCGTGCAGTCGGGCGTGGTGGTGGCGGTGTCGATTCTTGTGCAGCTCATCACTGCGCTGGGCGGGCCGTTCGTGGCGCGGCTCGGGCGCGATCAACGCCCCGCCGTGTTCCTGATGATGCTGATGTGCTGGGCCGGCCTGATCGGCTGCCTGTACGCGCCGCTGTCGACGCTGTGGTGGTGGGCGGTGTTGCTGGGCCTTGGCCAGGGCGGCAATTTCAGCGTGGCGCTGTCGTTGATCGTGCTGCGCTCGGCCGATGCGCGCGTGGCGGCAAGCCTGTCGGCCATGACGCAGGGCATTGGCTACACCATGGCCGCTGCGGGGCCGTATCTCATGGGCGTGCTGCACGATCTGACGGGCAGTTGGGCCGTGATGGGCTGGCTGTTCAGCGCGATTGCGCTGGCCTCGCTCGTGGCGGGCTCGCTCGCCGGGCGCAACCGCACGCTGCACGCCGGCGAGTAACTCATCTACTGCAAGCCTTCTTTCAAGCCTTGTGCTTCAACGTCCAGTTGGCCAGCGCCTGCATCTGCTCGGTGATCAGGCCGGCGATGCGCTCGTCTGTGAGATCGCCATCAGCAGAGAAGCCGCCAGCAAACGCATTGGCAAACACTTCCGGCTTGTTCAGCGGATGCAGGTCCAGATACACGCACACCTGACGCAGGTGGTACTGCGCGCGCGACGTGCCCATGCCGCCGCCCGCACCCAGGATCGCGACGGGCTTGCCTGCCAGCAGCGCATTGTTGGGCTCGCGCGAGGCCCAGTCCAGAATGTTCTTCAGCGCCGGCGCCAGCGAGTAGTTGTATTCAGGGCAGGCCAGCACCAGTGCATCGGCACGCCCGATCTGTTCGAGCACGCGCACCACCGAAGCGGGCTTGTCCGTGATGTCGGCGTTGTAGAACGGAATATCGGTCAGGTCGGCCAGGTCCATTTCAACGCCGGCGGGCAGACGGGCGGACGCGGCACGCAGCAGGCCTTGGTTGGTGGATTTGCGGCGCAGGCTGCCGGCAATGCCAAGAAAATTCAGCGACATGAAGAACGACTCCGTCAATGTTGGGACTGGCGAGAATAACGGACATTCGCCGGATCAAGAAGCGCCCTTGAGCGTTATGCCTTCCCAGCGCGAAAGCACCCGGCTTCGTGGTCATCGACCATGCCGGTGGCCTGCATGAAGGCGTAGCAGATGGTCGGGCCGACAAACTTGAAACCGCGCTTGACCAGCGCCTTGCTCATCGCCTTGGAAGCGTCGGTCGCAGCGGGTGCGTCGCGGTAGCTGTCCCAGCGGTTGACGATGGTCTTGCCATCGACAAACGACCACAGGAATGCGTCGAGCGAACCCATTTCTTCCTGAAGTTCCAGCACCTTCCGCGCATTGATGACGGCGCCCTCGACCTTGGCGCGATTGCGCACGATGCCCGGATCAGCGAGGAGCTTTTCGATGCGCGCTGGCGTGAAGCGCGCCACGCGTGCCGCATCAAACCCCTCGAACACCTCCTGGTACCGCGCCCGCTTGCGAAGAATGGTCTGCCATGACAGCCCGGCCTGCGCACCTTCGAGAATGAGCATCTCGTAAAGGTGGCGATCATCGTGCGAGGGCACGCCCCACTCGGTGTCGTGGTACGCGATCATCTGCGGGTCTTCGCCCGCCCAGCAGCAGCGCGCCATGTCTTGTCTCCTAGATCCAGCCCGACTTGCGCAGCTTGCGATACAGCCACACGCAAGCGGTGGCCGTGCACGCCAGCACGATGGGATACCCCGCCGGATGCTCCAGCTCCGGCATGCCCTTGAAGTTCATGCCGTAGTTGCTGAACACCACGGTCGGAATTGCCAGAATAGCGCCCCACCCCGCCAGGCGCTTCACAATGTCGTTCTGCGTGACTGACACCAGCGCCACGTTCACGGAGATGGCCGTGGTCAGCATTTCGCGAATCACGTCGAGTGCGCCCACCGCGCGGTGCGCATGATCGGCTATATCGCGAAAATACGCGCGCAGCTCTTTGGGCACCACGTCTTCGTGCAGGCGCACGAGCTGACCGGCGATGTCTTCCACCGGCAGCGCAGCATTGCGCAGGCGCAGAAGCTGGCGCTTGAGCGTATAGAGCCGCTCGATGGCTGCGCGGTCGAACGTGTCGCCAAAGATCTGGCTTTCGATGTGCTCGAACTCTTCCTGCAGGCGTTCCAGCACGGGCTGATAGTTGTCGACCACAAAGTCCATCACCGCATACAACGCAAACGGTGCGCCTTTGGCCAGCAGTTGTGGCGTGCGCTCGCAGCGCTCGCGCACCGGCGAGTACGACGCTGACGGCCCGTGCCGCACCGAGACGAGAAAATCCCTGCCGACAAAGAGATGCGTCTCACCAAAGACGACGTTGCCGTTTTCCATCTGCGCGGTGTTCAGCACGATGAAGAGCACGTCGCCGTAGACCTCCAACTTGGGCCGCTGGTGCGCGTTGCGGGCGTCTTCAATGGCGAGATCGTGCAGACCGAACTCCTCCTGCACGAGGTCGAGCATCGCGTTGTCGGGCTCATGCAGGCCCAGCCAGACAAACGAGCCCGGCGTGTGCAGCACGTCGCTGATGGCCTCGACGGACAGGTCACGCTCGCGCTTGCCGTTTCGATACAGCGCGCTGTTGATCACCATGGACATGGTTGTCTCCGGAACACATTCGGCGCGCATTAACGGTCTGCGGGGCGATCTGCGGTCTTGATATCGGATGCGGTGGAGGCCGCGGCGGCCAGCGCCGGCACTTCGGCCAGGCGCGTTTCGATTTGCGCCAGCGCTTCGGACAGCGCGTGAACGAGATCGTCCGGCAGCCCGTCGAGCGTGGCATTGATGAAGGCGATGCGGCGCGGCATGCATTCGAGCACGATGGCCAAGCCGGCGTCTGACAGCGACACGTTGGTCAGGCGGTTGTCGCGCGCATCGGTGGTGCGTTCAATCCAGCCGAGCTGCTCGAGCACCTTGAGCTGGCGGGTGAGCGCGCCGGGGTCCATCTGCAGGCGCTCGGCCAACTGCTTCTGGGCCATGCCGCCGCCGGTGTTGTCGTGCAGCGCCAGCAGGATGCGCCAGCGCGGCATGGGCTGGCCGACATGCGCCTCGAAGGCGGCCATGAACGCACGATAGGTGCGGCCGAACTGGTGCATGACGGCGAAGCGTTCGCGTTCAGAGGTCATCGATCAGGGCTGAGATTGCTGGGGAACCGCGCATCCTAACCGCTCCGGCGTGTCTCGCCTATTCCGTATGTTGCACGGGCTCGACATGATGCAGCACCACGGGCGGCACGCGGCGCACATACCAGAGGCCAATCAGCGCCACCACCGTCGCCACGATCAGGCCGATATGGATGGCACTCACCAGCACATGTCGCGCGGCTTCGAGCAGCGCCGCCCCATCGTGGCCGGCGGCATGCAACTGCGAGAGCAAGGCGGCTTGCGCGTCATGATCGATGAGAATTTCGGGATCGGCAAGCTGGCGCAGCCACTGCATCGCGCTGTCAGCGCTCAGTGCATTGGCTACGCCCGAGGCATAGCGCTCGCTCACCAACGTGCCAACTAGCGCCGTGCCCACCATGCCGCCCACCATGCGCAGCGATTGCAACAGCGCGGTGGCAATGCCCAGATGCGCACGGCCTGCCGTCTGCTGCGCAAACACGGTCAGATTGGGCAGCACGAAACCGAGGCCCAGACCGGCCAGCAGCATCAGCAGCGTCAGCACCGCATGCGGCATGCCCTTGGACGACACCGACATGCCGGCCACCGCCACGGTCAGCAGCGCGAAGCCGGCATACAGCATGGCGTTGGGCTTGGGAATGCGCGTGACAATGCGCCCGTTGATGATGCTGCCCAGCGTGATGCACACCACGAGCGGCGTGATCACCAGGCCGGCTTGCTGCGGCGACATGCCAAACCCGCCCTGGAACAGCAACGGCGCATAGAACAGCACCGCAAACATCGAAAAGCCCGACAGCAACGCCAGCATGAAGAGCGCAGCCAGCGCCGGATTGCGCAGCATGTCGAACGGCAGCAGCGGTTGTTCGGCACGCTGCTCCCACCACCACAGCGTTACGAACGCCGCAGCCGACAGCACCAGCCAACCGAAGAGCGGCAGCGACAGGCCATGCCGCGGCAGCCATTCCACGAACAACTGCAGGGCCCCAAGCGCCACTGTGATCAGCACCGCGCCCTGCCAGTCCAGCCGGATACGCCCGATATGCACGTTCTGGCGAAGATGCGGCAGGAAGCGCCAGGCAAACCACAGCCCCAGCACGCCGAACGGAATGTTCACGTAAAACACCGACCGCCAGCCGAACGCCTGCGTCATCCACCCGCCCAGCGTCGGGCCGATGGCGTTGGCAATGCCAAACGACGCGCTCAGCATCACCTGCCAGCGCAAACGTACACGCGCATCGGGAAAGAGATCGGGAATGCACGCGTAAGCCGTGCCGACCAGCATGCCGCCGCCAATGCCCTGCAGCGCCCGCGACCACACCAGGAACGTCATGCTGCCCGCCATGCCGCACATGACCGACGCCAGCGTGAACACCACGATGGAGGCAATCACAAACGGCTTGCGACCGTAAAAATCGCCCAGGCGCCCAAAGATCGGCACCGTCACAACGGAGGTCAGGAGATACGACGTCGCCACCCACGCGTACAGCTCAAAGCCCTTGAGTTCGGCCACCACCGTGGGCAGCGCCGTGCCGACCACGGTCTGATCGAAGGCGACCAAAACGACGACGAAGCAGATGCCGATCATCGCCAAGAGCGATTCCTTGAACGGCAGGACCTGGGTATGAGAATGCGGAAGCGCGGTGTGAACGGCCATGGCGGAGAAGCAGCAATACAAATGATACATCAACGATTGATGTGTCAACGATATTGTAGCGGGATCCGGGATGGCTTGCTGTATGGTGATCGGAAAAAAATAAAGCCTGTCGGATGTAAATTAAGTCTGTCGAGGTGGCTTGTGGTTCGCATAGGCGCAGGCGCTCCAAGGCGGCTCTCCTTTTTCCTTACTGGCCATGCTCGGAGACCGCTGTACCCGTTTGGGCGATCTCCTTGGTGAGTTGCATCACCGTGCGGCTTGCAAGCGTCAGATCGCCATGACGCGACATTGCCAGCGCGATGTATCGATAGACCGTCGGGTCCACAACCTTGGCGGCTTGCAGCCGGCCTTCGCGCACGGCGTTGGCGATGGCGTAGGGCCCCAGCAGCGCGTACATGCCGCCGTCCTCGACGATGCGCGTCTGCAGGCTGAGGGAATCCGCTTCCACCACGACGTTCAGAGAGATGCCGCGTTGGGTCGCGAGGTGGTCGAGCCAATCGCGCCAACTGCTGGGCCGGCAGAACGAAACCAGCGGTAGACCGTTCACCGCCGCAAACGGCACGGTGGGCTCGGCCAGAAGCGGATCGCCGGGTCTGCCAACCAGGTATGTCGCGGCTTCGGTCAGATAGATGTCGCCGTGCTTGGGTGTCGGGCTGTGCCGGAACAACAGGGCAAGATCAACGCTGCCTTCTTCCAGCCATGTTTCCAACTGCGCGCCTTGACCTTCTCGCACGCTGAGTTGCACGAGCGGATAGCGCTCGCGCAAGCGGTAATACAGCGTGCTGACCAGAGGATGCGCTGTAGAGGGAATGATGCCCAGGCGTACGGTCCCGATCGGTTTGCCGGCTGAGCTTTGAATGTCATTGGCCAACTGCTCCGTGCCCGCCAGCCATGCTCGCACCTTCGGTGCGATGCGCTGCCCCAGTTCCGTGAGCACGACGCCCCGGCCCGTCCGCTGAAACAATCGGCCGCCGGCTGCCTGCTCCAGCTCTGCAATCTGACGGCTGATATGGGGCTGCGTGGTGCCGTGCGCCAATGCCACCTTGCTGAGGCTGCCAAGCTCGGCGGCCTCGATGAACAGTTTCCAGCCCGCGTAATCCACGGTGTCCCCACGTTCTTGATATGTCAATTTAGTATATCTGAAATGCCGGAATTCACTCTTCCGGCATGCCCAGTGCCTCCCTAGACTGCATCGCAAGCACGTTGACCACCCAGGCGTTCCAAGGCTTCGCCGGCGACGAGCGCTCCCCGGGCAAAGGCATGACGCCCCCGGGAAGACCTATCGATCCACTCGTGAGGAGACTCCATGAAAGACATTGATCTGCGCGGCCTCGTACCCGCCCCCGTCACCCCGTTCACCCGCGATGGCGCTGTCGACCACGCGGCCATCCAGCGGCTAGGCAAGTGGCTCGGCAGCTTTGACGGCGTGAAGGGCCTGGTCGTGCTCGGACACGCCGGCGAAGGCACCTTCCTTTCACAGGATGAACAAACCGCCGTGATCGAGAGTTTCGTGAAGTCGGTCGACGGCAAGCTTCCCGTCATCGCCGGCATCACGCTCGAAGGTACGCAGGTGGCCGCGGCCGAGGCCAAGCGCGCCGTCAAGGCCGGAGCCTCGGCTGGTCTGGTCTATCCGTCGCACGGCTGGCTGCGCTTCGGTTACCAAAAAGGTGCACCGCAGGACCGCTATCGCGCCATCTATGAGGAAAGTGGTCTACCGCTGATCCTCTTCCAGTATCCGGACGTGACCAAGGCAACGTACAACCTCGAAACGCAGCTTGAGATTGCCGCGCAACCGGGCGTGTTCGCCATGAAGAACGGCGTACGCAACATGCGCCGCTGGGATACGGAAATTCCCGTGATCCGCCGTGAGAACCCCGATCTTCAGATCCTGACCTGTCACGATGAATACCTGCTGCACACCATGTTCGATGTAGACGGCGCACTGGTGGGATACGGCAACATCGCGCCCGAACTGCTGATCGAACTGATCGCAGCGGGCAAGGCCAAGGACTACCCTCGCGCGCGCGCCCTGCATGACAAGCTGTTGCCGATCACGAAGAACGTCTATCACCGTGGCTCGCACATGGAGGGCACCGTCGCGCTCAAGCACGCGCTCGTCGCAAGGGGCATCCTTGAGCACGCCACTGTGCGCCCTCCGCTGCTGCCGCTGGAACCCGGCGCGGAGATCGACATTGCCAACGCGATGCGCTCGGCCGGGCTGACTGGCCCGGGTGCCGGTGTGGTGCAGCCTCTTGCCGCATAAGGCAAGCAGGCTGCCGGCAACGCCTTAAGGGCGTGCGCACACCATAAGCGGTACCTGTCCGGGCGTGATACAAGCGCTATCAAAGCGCCACGCCCGGCGCCACAGCCGACCAACGGCTGCCACCAGAACAACAAGATCATCGATGCAGGGCGCAACCCGCGGCCTCGCATCAGAACAATGACATCTGGAGACAACATGACCATCACCACGCCCGCCCTGGCACACCACGGCGTGCAGGAGAGCGCGCGCACAGCGTCGGCCGATTCCGGCTTGCGCGCCGCACAGCTTCTCTTTCGTATCGAGAACGTCCCCTTCAGTCGCTGGCACACGAAGGCCCGCATCATCATGGGCAGCGCCACGCTGTTCGACGCCTTTGACGCGCTATCGCTGGCCTTCGTCATGCCGGTGCTTGTGGGACTGTGGCACCTCTCACCGGGCGAGATCGGCGTGTTGATCGCCGCCGGTTATCTTGGACAGGTGATCGGCGCGCTGGTGTTCGGCTGGCTAGCTGAGCGTCTGGGCCGAGTGCGAAGCGCCACCATCACGGTCGGGCTGATGTCGATCATGAGTGTGGTGTGCGCGTTTGCCGGTAACTTTCAGATGCTGTTTCTGTGCCGGTTCCTGCAGGGCATCGGCGTTGGGGGTGAAGTGCCGGTGGCAGCGACTTACATCAACGAGCTGTCGCAAGCGCACGGGCGCGGACGCTTCTTCATCCTGTACGAACTGATTTTTCCGCTGGGGCTGCTGGCGGCGGCCCAGGTTGGCGCGTTCCTTGTGCCGCGCTTTGGCTGGGAATACATGTTTCTGGTCGGGGGCATCCCGGGCATTCTCGTGGCGCTGCTGATCATGCGCTTGCCGGAGTCGCCGCGCTGGCTGATCGGCAAGGGCCGCTTTGACGAAGCAGAACACGTGATCCGGGACATTGAAGCCAGTACGCCCCACCGCAATCTCGACCCGCAACGCGACAGCACCGAAATCGATACGCGAGTCGCCACGCTGCTCGAGGGCATTCGCACACGTCGCAAGGGCTCATGGAAGGAACTGTTCTCGCCACTGTACCGTGGCCGGACCCTCGTCGTGTGGGTGCTGTGGGCCAGTTCCTACTTTGTTGCCAACGGCATCAATAATTGGCTTCCGAGCCTGTACAAGACTGTGTACCACCTGCCGCTGCAGGAATCTCTGCATATGGCGTCAGTCTCAAACGTCCTGAGCACCTGTGCAGTGCTGGTGTGCGCCCTCCTGGTGGATCGCGTCGGCCGTCGGCGCTGGGCCATGGCGTGCTTCCTGATCAGTGGTGCCTTGCTGGCAGCATTGGCGGCGATCGGTGCCGGCAGTGCGCTGTCCGTGATGATCCTGGCGTCTTCTGCCTACGCTGTGATGGGCACGACCACCGTACTGCTGTATCTCTACACGCCTGAAATCTATCCAACCCGCATGCGTGCTATCGGCACCGGGCTGGCGACGTCATGGTTGCGTGCCGCATCGGCTGCTGCGCCGGCCATCGTCGGAGTGGTTCTCGCCGGCTACGGCATCGCGTCGGTGTTTGTCATGTTTGCGCTGGTGAACGTTATCGGCCTGCTGGCGGCCATGCGCATGATCGAGACCACCAACCGGGCGCTCGAAGACATCTCGCCCTAGGTATCGAGGCGCCGCCGCGCGCCATCCCCCTACCTTCCTGTATTGCCCCAAGAGGGTCGCCATGTGCGACCGCCTCTTGGCGGAGCGCACCCAAAAAACCATACAAAACCCCGTCGCGGTGCCACGCACGGGTACAACACAGAGGAGACCTCACCATGAAAACCACGTCCTGGCTGATCGGCATGAGCATCGGTGCAGCCACCCCGATGATGGCCGCCGCACAGTCCGTCACGCTCTACGGCTTGGTGGATACCGGCGTTGAATACGTCAATAACGTTGGGGCTGCGAAAAGCGGGCTGGTGCGCATGCCGAACCTCACAGGCACCGTGCCGTCGCGGTGGGGGGTGCGCGGCAAAGAAGACCTGGGCGGCGGTCTGCATGCCGTCTTCACGCTTGAATCGGGCTTCGCGCCGGACTCCGGCATCTCGAATCAGGGCGGACGGCTATTCGGCCGGCAAGCAAACGTGGGGCTCCGCGGGCCGTGGGGCGAGGTGACGTTTGGCCGACAGAACACTATGTTGTTCTGGGCGATTCTCGACTCGGACATCCTTGGACCCAACGTCTATGGCGGTAACGCATTGGACAGCTACCGCCCGAATGCGCGTGTCGACAATGCCATCGCTTACAAGGGCAAGTTCGGCGGCCTCACCGTGGGCGCCACGTATAGCTTCGGCCGGGATACGGTCAATGCCGGTGCCAACCCAGCCGGCACCAACTGTGCCGGCGAACAGGCATCGGACAGCCGCGCGTGCCGCGAGTGGTCCGCCTTGGTAATGTACGAAACCGGCACCTGGGGCATCTCAACCGCGTACGACTCGCTGCGAGGTGGCCCCGGCGCAGCGGCTGGCCTCACCAGTAGCAAACTGAAGGACGATCGTCTGCTCCTCGGGGCTTACGCGTTATTCGACAAAACAAAGGTGGGCATCGGCGCTTCGTTCCGCAACAACGAAGGTAGTACGCCATCACACAGCCAGTTGTACTACGCAGGTGCCTCCTACGACATCACACCCGCGCTCAACCTTGCAGGGCAGGTCTACTACTTGCACTTCAACAACAGTGCCAACAAGGCGTGGCTGGGCGCGATCCGGGGCACCTACGCATTCTCAAAGCGGACGTCGGTGTATCTCACCGGCGGGTACATCGATAACGGTGGGCAGTCGAATCTTTCAGTGAGCGCCGGCGGCAGTGGAGGGACGAGCAACCCCGCGCCTGGCGGCAATCAGCTCGGGGTGATGGCAGGCATGAAGCATTCGTTTTAGCAGCCGCTGTTTAGTCGCCATCACGCTATCCACAATCCGCAGGGGCGACAGGCCTTCACCGGTCTGCTGTGAGTGCCGCCCTACAAATTGAAGGCCCCTGCGCGCTTTGGTTTACCGTTCTTCTACTGGGTACCCGTTGCTCCGGGTGTCGATCACCTTGCCGCTGCCTGGATCGTCTTCGAGAACGGTCAACGCACGATAGCTTCAACTGCCATCAAAGTCGGCGTTGGCTCGGTACGGTCCCCGCTAGCCTCGCGCCAGCACGCTAAAGCCGGTCTTGCCCCAATGAAGAGAAACGGACCGGGTCGCGGGTGCTGAGTCGATTCGCTACGATCCACCCTATCGCGGCCGATACCGACACACTGCGTTCTCATGCTGAGTCCGCGCAGCATGCACGTAAGGAACCCGCTGCCATGCTGGGCTTTCCGGCCCATCACCAGCGCGTACGGTAGGTTTTTCATCCCCAAACGCTTCGGCATCTCGGTGATGCTGACGGCTCGGTCAACACTGCGCTGCTGCATCGCCGTCTACATGCGGTGCGTGCAGGTGACGTAGGCCGTCTATGCCCGCCGCAACGCGCCGCAGCCTTGTTAAGCCATTGAGGACCCCGGCGAGCCGTTGCTGCCGACATGCCCAGCGGCAGTGCTGGCAGTCTGCGTGGCCAGGTAGCGACCGGGCCGATGGTTCAGGGCAATGCTGAGGTTGAGCGCGACCGCCCCCAACAGCGAGGCCGCCAGTGCCATCGGGCTGACCACGACCAGCGAGGCCAACACGATGCCCACATCCACCGCCATCTGCAGCTTGCCAGCGCGAATGCCGTACTTGTCCTGCAGATACAGCGCGACGATGTTGACGCCGCCCAGGCTGGCCTGGTGCCGAAACAGGACGATAAAGCCCACGCCCATCAACGTGCCGCCAATGACACCCGCATACAGCGGGTTGAGCGACCCCAGCTGTACGAAATGCGCGTGCACCTCGCTCAGCCACGACACCAGCGCCACTGCACAGAACGTCTTGAGCGTGAAGCGCCATCCCATGTGCCGCACCGCCAGGTAATAGAACGGCAGATTGATGGTGAAGAACACCACGCCAAAGGGCAGAGATGTGGCGTAGTGGATCAGAAAGGCCACGCCGGCCGTGCCGCCAGACAGCAGGCCGCCCTGCTTGAAGAGCGTGATGCCGAGCGACACGAAGAGCGTACCGGTGACGATGGCGAGCACGTCCTCAAGCAGGCTATGCCGGGTCACGCTGGGGACATTGTCGGGAGCATTCATGGGGGGCTCCTTACGGATACCGTGGACATGGCGCCGACTATGCCGCCGGTGCGTCCGTTGGTTCTTTGATCCAAGCCAACCGTGCTTGAATCAGCCTACCCCTGAGATGCAGGCGTTGTGTGCTCGCCGCAGCCGTCCGGCAGCAACCGGCAATGGCCTGCATCGCCGCACGGCTCGACAAGCTCTCCATCCATGTGCGGGAACCTCATACGACTACGGTTTGGAGGCTATGTCCAGCGTCTGCCTAGACCGGCTGAGACAGCAATCGCTCTAGCGCTTCAAGCCTGTGTCTGCGTATTGTGGTGATGGCGTAGAAGCGTTCCTGCAATTGCGTCGACTGCCCTACAGTCACCAGGATTCCCGTTCGCAACTCATCTTGAACGACAACTTCGGGCAACACGGCCAACCAGCCGCTGTCACGAGCAATCAGACGCAGCATGGCCATGTCGTCGATCTCCGCCCGCAACCGGGGCACCACACCCATTGACGCGCACAGGGCGTCGAACTGAGTTCTAAGCGCGTGGCGCGGCCCAGGTAACGCAATCTCAAGCCCATCAAGATCTTCTGGGATGTGCAGGGTTCGGCCTTTCCAGACTGATGCTGGTCCTACCAGGGAAATGGATTGGCTACCAAGATACTGACAGTGGAGAGGGCGATCCGGATTGGTGGGCACGCTTTCATTGGCGAGCACCACGTCAAGTTGATGTTCAACTAGCCGCCCGAGCAAGTCTTCGAGAACCCCGGATTCGAGTGTGAGTAGCACTTCGGGGTCAGCCAAGAGCGGCTTGATCCAGTTCTCCTGATAGTTTCTCGAGAGGGTCGCCACGCTTCCAACGCGAAGTCGCGTCATTCCCTCGCTTCGGCCAACCAATCTTCCGAGCATCTCCTGACCGAGTCCGAAAATGTCTTCGGCGTAAGACAGCACGACCTGGCCGGTCTCGGTCAGCACAAGGCTGCGTCCTTCCCGGCTGAATAGAGCGTCGCCAAGTCTTTCTTCCAACTGGCGGATCTGAGCGGAAAGCGCCGACTGGGAGGTGTGCAGCTCACGGGCGGCGCGCGTGAGGTGTCCCAACTTGGCCACGCGCCAAAAGTAGAACAAGTGATGGAAGTTCAGTTGCTCCAGCCTGATCATTCTGTTTTATATATCAAATCGTTCTGATCATTGAATTTTACAGAATGATTTCCAAAGGAGAAGATGCGGGCACATGAATTTTCGCCAGCGCTTCCCATGGATATCGTTCACGTTCTTACGGCTGTTTCGACACTCCTGCCGGCAGGTTTGATGGGGGTGGCCGCCCTCCTTCCCCGGTCCGTCCGCGCAAGTACGCCGACACTTTGGCACGGCTTTATCGCACTGTCGGCAATCGCCTTATGTGCTGCCATATTCTCTTTGGCCTGGGCGACGTGGAGTTCCGGCGAGCCTTTTGGCACCTCCGTCCTCTCGCCTTGGCTGCACCTGTCTCTGATTGGCGGTTGGATGGCCGTGCTTGTCCAACTGCTGGGCACCTGCATCGGCGCGTTCTCTGCGCGGTACCTGCAAGGCGAGCCAGGGCAACGCAGCTATCTCGGCGCGCTTGCCGGGGTGTTGGCATCTGTGCACGTGCTCCTGCTTGCAGACCATTGGGTGGTGTTGATCGCGGCCTGGGCGACGATCGGCGTCGCGTTGCAGCGTTTGCTGTGCTTTTATCCCGACCGACCATTCGCAATGCTTGCCGCGCACAAAAAGCGCTTGGCAGACCGGTTGGCAGATGTCTTTCTGGTTACGGCAGCCGCGTTTGCCTGGCACGAGGTAGGCAGCGGTTCGCTGTCGCAGTTATGGCTTCACATTGCGCGCGAAGGGGTATCCGCCAGCCTTCAGGTCAGCGCGGTCTGCGTCGCCGTCAGTGTGATCTTGAGAACAGCTTTGCTGCCCGTGCACGGATGGCTCATCCAGGTCATGGAGGCTCCGACGCCGGTATCGGCCTTGCTGCATGCGGGTGTGGTGAACCTGGGCGGCTATGTGCTGATCCGATTTGCCCCTCTGCTCAGCCAGAGCGCCCCGGCTCGCTGGCTGCTGATTACGGTCGGGCTCGCCACGGCAGTCATGGGGGGTTTGATCATGCTCACCCGCATCAGCATTAAGGTCCGGCTGGCCTGGTCCACGGTGGCGCAGATGGGGTTCATGGTGATGGAGTGTGGATTGGGCCTGTACACACTGGCGGCGCTTCACCTCCTCGGCCATTCGCTTTACAAGGCGCACGCATTTCTCTCCGCGTCCTCGGTGGTCGATCGGCTTCGCGTGGAACAGCTCCTTGGCCATGAAAAGCGGTCTCGCTTGAGCTTGTACGCAGCCCCCGTCATCGCAATCGGCATCGCCGTCCTTCTTCATGCGCTGGTAAATCAGGTTCCCTGGCCTTGGTGGTGGAGCGGCATTCTCGCGCTTGCTTGGGCACCACTGCTCTGGCTGCCATCCGTCGAGGAAGGCTCGACCTCTGCAATGCTGCTGGCCCGACTTGCCGCAAGCCTGATCAGTATTGCGGGTCTCATGGGCGCAGCAATCGTCCTGCACCTCTTGCCAACCGGCATAGCGGACCACGCCGACACAGGTGGCGGCATTGCAGCGTTGCTCGGTATGGCTGCCATGCATTGCGTCCTGGTGGCGTTGCAGACATCTCCCCATGCTTTGGCTTCTGTGCGCCGTGCCTGTTATGCGGGCCTTTACTTGGATGAGTTCTATACCCGCTTGGCTTTGCGCTCGTGGCCGACCAACTGGACGCCGAGTCGCTCGGATGTCTTCCCCCTCGCAGTAGCCCGGGCCGCCAAGGCAAATGCACACCAGTAAATGCTGCTCAAAGAGGTTCACATGAACAACGGTATTGCCTCCTCCACCGATCCCAGCGCGACGTCGGAACTTAACGCAGCGTGCGTCAACCTTGAGGCGGAAAAGTACACGGACGCTGCGCGGCTGGCGCAGATGGAAGCCGCCTGCAATCAAGCATGCGCAGCGATCGCACCGGCATGGCCTTTAGATCGGGCAATTGCAGTCAATCCTCATTGGGGCCGGGTGAGCAGGCCTGTTCGCCAAGTGGCAGCTCGGATGGCAGTGCTTGGCGGCATCCAGGTGTTTCCGAGTCGTCCAAGCCTGCGCCAGGCATGGCAATCCGGCCGCATTACCAAAGACGACGTCGAATATGCGCTTGCTGCCTTGCCCGTCGCCAAAGTCTCCGGTCTGACGGTTTCCCAATGCCTGAATGCCATCAACACCGATTGGTCAGCGCCACGTTTGCCGTTGCTGATCGACATACTTGATACCGATCCATTGCGCCATACAAGGCTTTCCTGGCGCGAGGCAATCACGCACCAGGTCAGCCAAAGCTGCGCCGCCTATTTCGACGAGAATCAGTCGGACTGGGCGATCCAGAAAAACGATGGGCTGTATGCCTTCTGGCGCGACACGTTACGGCACGATCGCGGCATTGGCTTGCTGATGGGCATTCCGAATCTTGATCAGCATCTGGCGGAGTTGCCGCCCACGTTCCGGGACGCGGAACACTGGGCGCTGGAGCAACTGGATCTGTCCAGCGATGTCTGGCCAGACTATCTGGAAGCCGTATTGCTCACGGTGAATGGCTGGGCATCTTGGTGCGCCTACCTTGGGTGGCAAGCTCGTCAGGACGGGAAGGAAGACCCCAACCTGCGTGAGTTGCTTGCCATCCGGCTTGCCTGGGGCGCCGTTCTGCAGAAGTGCCACGACGACTACAGCACGAAGACCGCCATCTCCACTCTTCGCAACGCCTGGCGCCGCGCATCTTCAACGCTTGCAGAGGCCGAGGAGGCTTTGCTGATCGACGAGGTTTGGCAGTACGCCCTGGAAGCCGGTTACCAGCGCCAACTGGCGCAGCGTGTAGGGGCGTCCTGCGTGGCGCCTGAGCCCTCCGATATTGAAGTACAAGCAGCGTTTTGCATTGACGTCCGCAGCGAACCCTTGCGCCGTTCCTTGGAGGCGGTCTGGCCGGCCATCCAGACGGTGGGCTTTGCGGGATTCTTCGGCATACCCGTTGCCTATACGCCGCTCGGAACAGGGGCACGGCGCCCGCAACTACCCGGCTTACTGTCGCCCTCAATGGAGGTAACAGACAGTGTCCACCTCAATACAGGCCAAGACGGACCCTCTGCTGACGGTACGGTCACACGCGCACGGCGCACCCGTCTCGGGGTTGCCGCACAGTTGAATCAATCCAGTCGCTGGCCCAGTGGTGCATTCTCGTTTGTCGAGGTTGCAGGTGTTGGCTACGCCGGCGCGCTGTGGCGGTGGGTCCGTCCGTCGACGCAGCGGCGCGTGCGTGCAGACTTGGCAGGATTGCCCTCCCGGTACAAGAAGGTGTGCAGGCCTACACTGCTATCGCAGTCTCCACGTGAAAAAGCTGACCTGGCGGCGCGCGTGCTCCGCGCCATGGGGCTCGCTCACAATCTGGCCCCGCTAGTGGTGCTGGTCGGTCATGGCAGCCAGTCGAACAACAACGCGCATTCGGCATCGTTGGATTGCGGCGCATGCTGTGGCCAAAGCGGTGAGGTCAATGCCCGCACCTTGGCCCTGCTCCTCAATGACCCGAAGGTGCGCGCCGAGCTAATCAACTTGGGCGTCGACGTTCCCGCACGGGTGCAATTTGTGGCGGCGCTGCATAACACGACAACCGACGAGATCGAAGGCTTCGACCTTGATCTGTTGCCCGAATCCGCGCTTGAGCGCTGGGCACGCTTTGAAGACGCAATGAAACACGCTTGCGATCAGGTCAGACGCGAGCGTGCGCCCAAGCTGGGTATCGATGCACGTTTGCCGCATGATCAACTCTTGACCAAGCTCCTGCGGCGCGCCAACGACGGCGCACAGACGCGACCGGAATGGGGGCTGGCCGGCAATGCAGCATTCGTGATCGCTCCGCGTTATCGGACCCAGGGTGCGGTGCTCGACGGACGCGTGTTCTTACATGATTACGACCACCGCACCGATCCCGACGGTAGCCTGCTCGATCAATTGCTGACGGCACCCATGCTCGTGACCCACTGGATCAACTGGCAATACCACGCGTCAACATGTGATCCAAAACATCTGGGGAGCGGCAACAAACTCCTGCATAACGTCGTCGGCAGCTCAATCGGGGTATTTGAAGGCAATGGAGGCGATTTGCGAATCGGCCTATCCCGGCAGTCGCTTCATGACGGAGAGCGTTGGGTCCATGAGCCGCTTCGGCTGACCGTCCTGGTGGATGCGCCACAGGAGGCCATTGACCGGGTGATTGAAAACCAGATCGTCGTCCGGCAACTTGTCAGAAACGGTTGGCTTCACCTCTGGCGGTTCGGACACAACGAGCTTCAGCGCTACACCGATGGCGAGTGGCTGCCGACCGGGCTGAGTGCGGCGTGACACCACAAAGCCAGACTGCCAAAGGGACTTCCTTCTGGTTGCTCTGGCCAAGGTCGTCTCTACACAGTGCAGCCACATCGCATGAGCGCCTGAATCAGTATCCTGATTCATGAAAGAGGAAGCGCAATCGCAATCAGCAGGTTGAATGTTCGAGTAGTTCTTCTCAGAGCTCGACGACGGGAGCATGGATATTTGATGCATTTCCGACTCATCAACGGGCATTGTGGTTTGCCGTAGAGAAATGCGCTGTTCTCCGTTGTAACGGGGCATTACCCTACAAGGGTGATGAGGAGGACTCGTGAAAAGGCTCTACAAGTCATTAGCCCCCAGGCATTACCGAAGCGGCGAAGCAGCAAAACTGGCTCGGATGCCGGCATCCACGCTGCGCATTTGGGAGCGCAGATACGCTGTAGTCTCGCCGCCGAAGAGCGCCTCGGGCCAACGCCTCTATACAGAGGACGACATAGAACGCCTGCGCCTGATCAGAGACCTTGTTGACCGTGGGCACCCCATCAGCGCCGTGGCGAGCTTGAATGCGGAATCTCTGAAGGCGCTGGTGGAATCGACTGGCTTTGTTCAGACGGCCAATGTTGAGCCCATTTCGCTTCTGATCGTAGGCCCTGTGTCATTTGACATCGCTCATTGCGCTTGCGCCCACATGCGTGTCTGCGGACGCCCTAGATCGCTTGAAGACGCAATTCGAAGTGCACGCACGGGTACGAGGGCGGATGCACTGCTGGCCTTTGTCCCTTCGCTTCAGGAAGAAACGATCTCACGCATTGCGGCACTGGCCGAAGCGTTACACGCGAAAGCGGTGAGCGTGATCTGCTCTGAGGCGTCAGCGCACGCGACGGAGCGCGCGGGCCTGGGCGGTATACGCGTAATCCGACAAGCCGACGCTGAAGCCAAACCTGAACCGCTCGTCGCTGAGCTTGTCGATTGGGCTACGGCGCTCCGCCAGGCAGACGTCTTGAATGCCGACACTCGCAGGCGCTCGGCCCGCCGCTTCGACGACAAGGCACTCGCCTCTCTGGCCGGTCACGCCTCAGCGATTCAATGCGAATGCCCGCGGCATTTGGCTGAACTCGTGATCCAGCTCAGCGCGTTCCAACGCTACAGCGATGAGTGCATATACCGCTCGGCGCAAGACGCCCTGTTGCACCGCCGGCTCGGGAACGTCGCAAACCGGGCGGTACAACTGCTTGAGACCGCGCTTGCCGAAATCGTCCGTCAAGAAGACTTGCTCAACGGGGCTAAGCTCTAAACCACCCCTGGCGCGCCACGCGACGGTTGCCATGAGCAGCTTCAAGCGATATTTCCGAAGACCCCTGCCCCTGCGCCTTTGCTGTTCAGTTGGGCACACGTCAGGAAGTCATCATGGGATTTGTTTGGATTACTGGAGCTAGCGGCGCTGTAGGCGCTGCCCTCACTCGACGATTGAACAGGGCAGACATTCCGCTTGTGCTGAGTGCACGAGACGGGAGCAAGCTCGAAGAGCTTGCTGGTTCGCTCAAGTCGGGCCCGACACTGATATGTCCAGCCGATGTTACGGATCGGAATAGCGCTCAGCTTGCAGTCGAGGCCGGTGTCGCTCAGTTTGGCGCGCCGGAAGGCCTCGCGCACTGCGTCGGTTCGATCATCATCAAGCCACTGCACCTGACTTCGGAGGACGAACTCAAGCAGGCATTCGACGCCAATTTTTTCTCGGCGTGGAATGTGTTGCGTCTGTTTGTACAGCAGGCTGTTCGCCACAGAGTGCACGCAAGCGCGGTCTTGATCGGCTCGGTTGCCGCCACTGCCGGCTTCCCGAACCATGAAGCAATTGCCAGCGCGAAAGCTGCCGTCGGAGCGCTTGCACAGTCGGCGGCCGCAACGTATGCGGATCGCAATATCCGCGTCAATTGCATTCATCCGGGGCTGACCACGTCAGCAATGTCTTCTCGCCTGACAAGTGCTCCAGCAGTTGCGGAGCGACTCGCAAAGATGAACCCCATGGGCCGGCTCGGACAAGGAGAGGACACCGCGGCACTTGCGGAATTCCTGCTCAGTCCTGCAGCCTCCTGGATCACCGGCCAGCAGATCGGCGTGGATGGAGGCCAAGGGCGATTACTCGTACCCCCCAAGTCATGAGTACGCAGCCGAAAGACTTGCGCGGCCTGGCTGTCCTGCTCGGCATCGGCGGTCTCATCCCATTTATCGCGTTGGCGTGGCTTGGCCTTCGGGACACCTCGGGGAGCAGCGAATACCAGCATTCGCTGGTGGTGTACGCGGCGTCCATTACATCCTTTGTAGGTGCGGTGCACTGGGGGCGCGTACTCAACGAGGCAAACACCACGCGCAGGCATGTCTTGCAGCTTGCCTGGAGCGTTGTGCCATCGCTCGCAGCGTGGGGCGCAACCATGAGTGGCGAGCCGCGTACTGCGCTCATCAGGATGGCGATGGTGCTGGCAGCCTGCTGGCTGACGGATGCCGTTTTTCTACGTTGGGGGGCACTACCAGCCTGGTATTTCCGGTTGCGCAGTCTATTGACCTTCGTAGCAGTGGCGTCGCTCATGCTTACCGGTCTTGCAAGCCCGGGGTGAGCACCGAAGATCGTTACCCCACAAAGACGAGCTTTGCGTCAAGTTCATCAACTTCATCTGTGTCTGGAGTTCTGTTCGGAGGGCCACGTGGCAATCAATTCAGAAAATGGCACCGCCATCTACAGGAACATCGGTTTGGGCGACATCGCCCGTTACCGCTTGCCCTGGGCCGGTAAGGTGTCCATCTTGCACCGTGCCAGCGGTGCGTTGATGTTCCTTCTTCTTCCGTTCGTGCTGTACTTGTTCGAGCAAAGTCTCACGTCGGAAATCAGTTTCGCCAAGTTCTCGGCGCTTCTGTCCAACGGTTTTGCCAAGGTTGTCGTCCTTGCCCTCATCTGGGCATACCTGCACCACTTCTGCGCCGGCATCCGTTACCTGATCCTCGATCTGCATATCGGCATCGACAAGGCCTCGGCCTCCAAGTCGGCTGTGAGCGTGCTGATCGTCAGCCTGCTGCTGACCGTCGTGTTCGGCGCCAAGCTGTTCGGCCTGTTCTGAGGAATCCGCAATGGCACAAAACAATATTGGTCCCAAGCGCCTCGTTGTCGGCGCGCACTACGGCCTGAAGGACTTCCTCGCGCAGCGCGTCACCGCCGTGATCATGGCGGTCTACACCGTCGTGCTGCTGGCTGCGTTCCTGCTCTCCAAAGACACGTCTTACCAAAGCTGGGCGGGGCTGTTCTCCAACCAGTGGATGAAGATGCTGACGTTCCTGGCGTTCGTGTCGCTCACGTATCACGCCTGGATCGGTGTGCGTGACATCTGGATGGACTACGTGAAGCCCGTGGCAGTGCGTTTGACGCTGCAAGTGTTGACGATTCTGTGGCTCGTCGGTTGCGCGGGCTACGCAGCTCAGATTCTCTGGAGGGTTTAAGACATGGTCGCAGTCAAGACTGGGCTGCCGCGCCGCAAATTCGACGTGGTGATCGTCGGTGCGGGCGGTTCGGGCATGCGCGCATCGCTGCAGCTGGCAGAAGCCGGCCTCTCCGTGGCCGTGCTGTCCAAGGTTTTCCCCACCCGCTCGCACACCGTGGCGGCGCAGGGTGGTATCGGTGCTTCGCTGGGCAACATGAGCGAAGACAACTGGCACTATCACTTCTACGACACCGTCAAGGGCTCCGACTGGCTCGGCGACCAGGACGCGATCGAGTTCATGTGCCGCCAGGCACCAAACGTGGTGTATGAGCTGGAACACTTCGGCATGCCGTTCGACCGCAACGCCGACGGCACCATCTACCAGCGCCCGTTCGGCGGCCACACGTCGAACTACGGCGAGAAGCCCGTGCAGCGTGCCTGCGCCGCGGCTGACCGTACCGGCCACGCGCTGCTGCACACGCTGTATCAGCGTAACGTGCGTGCCAAGACCCACTTCTTCGTCGAATGGATGGCGCTGGACCTGATCCGCGACCAGGACGGCGACGTGCTGGGTGTGACGGCGCTGGAAATGGAAACCGGCGAGGTCTACATCCTCGAAGCGAAGACGACGCTGTTCGCCACGGGCGGTGCAGGCCGGATCTACGCAGCGTCCACCAATGCCTTCATCAACACCGGTGACGGCCTGGGCATGGCAGCGCGCGCAGGCGTCCCGCTGGAAGACATGGAATTCTGGCAGTTCCACCCGACCGGCGTGGCCGGTGCGGGCGTGCTGATCACGGAAGGCGTGCGTGGCGAAGGCGGCATCCTGCGTAACAAGGATGGCGAGCGCTTCATGGAGCGCTATGCCCCGACGCTGAAGGATCTGGCGCCGCGTGACTTCGTGTCGCGCTCGATGGACCAGGAAATCAAGGAAGGCCGTGGCTGCGGCCCGAACGGCGACTACGTGCTGCTCGACCTGACCCACGTCGGTGCCGAGACCATCATGAAGCGCCTGCCGTCGATCCGCGAGATCGGCCTGAAGTTCGCCAACGTCGATGCCATCAAGGAACCGATTCCGGTGGTGCCGACCATCCACTACCAGATGGGTGGCATTCCGACGAACTATCACGGCCAGGTCGTGGTGCCGAAGAACGGCAACCCGAACGAGGTCATCAACGGCTTCTACGCGATCGGCGAATGCTCGTGCGTGTCGGTGCACGGCGCCAACCGCCTGGGCACGAACTCGCTGCTCGACCTGGTGGTGTTCGGCCGTTCGGCGGGCAACCACATCATTGCGCAGAACCTGAAGAACCGCGAGCACAAGCCGTTGCCGGCCGATGCAGCGGACCGCGCACTGTCGCGTCTGGCCAAGCTCGATTCGTCCAGCTCCGGCGAGTACGCGCAGGACGTTGCCAATGACATCCGCCGCAACATGCAGTCGCACGCCGGCGTGTTCCGTACGCAGAAGCTGATGGATGAAGGCGTCGAGCGCATCCTGGAAGTGGCCGAGCGCGCTGGCAGCATCCACCTGAAGGACAAGTCCAAGGTGTTCAACACCGCGCGCGTTGAAGCGCTGGAAGTGGCCAACCTGGTGGAAGTGGCCAAGGCGACGATGGTGTCGGCCGCCGCCCGCAAGGAATCGCGCGGTGCCCACGCACACAGCGACTTCCCGAATCGCGACGACGAAAACTGGATGAAGCACTCGCTGTGGTACAGCGAAGGCAACCGCCTCGACTACAAGCCCGTGCAGTTGAAGCCGCTGTCGGTGGAATCGGTGCCGCCCAAGGCGCGTACGTTCTAACGGATAAGAAGGGCCCACAAAAATGAAGCGTATTTTTGAAGTCTATCGCTACGATCCGGACAAGGACGCAGCGCCCCGCATGCAGACCTACGAGGTTGAGCTCGACGGTCACGAGCGCATGCTGCTCGACGCGCTGGTCAAGCTCAAGAAGCTGGACGAGTCGATCGCATTCCGTCGCTCGTGCCGTGAAGGCGTGTGCGGCTCGGACGCCATGAACATCAACGGCAAGAATGGTCTGGCGTGCCTGACCAACATGCGTGAGCTGCCCGAGAAGATCGTGCTGCGCCCGCTGCCGGGGCTGCCCGTGGTGCGCGACCTGATCGTGGACATGACGCAGTTCTTCAACCAGTACCACTCGATCAAGCCGTACCTGATCAACGACGAGCCGCCGCCCGAGAAGGAGCGCCTGCAGTCGCCGGAAGAGCGTGAAGAGCTCGACGGCCTGTACGAGTGCATTCTGTGCGCGAGCTGCTCGACGTCGTGCCCGTCGTTCTGGTGGAACCCGGACAAGTTCGTTGGCCCGGCTGGTCTGCTGCAGGCGTATCGTTTCATCGCCGACAGCCGCGATCAGGCCACCAGCGAGCGTCTGGACAACCTGGAAGATCCGTACCGCCTCTTCCGCTGCCACACCATCATGAACTGCGTCGATGTGTGCCCGAAGGGTCTGAACCCGACCAAGGCCATCGGCAAGATCAAGGAATTGATGGTGCGCCGCGCGGTGTAAGCGCGCAGTGGTTCAGACTCATCTGAGCCACTCTCAAACACCAGTGCTCGCGCACAAGCGCCACGGCGCCCAAGTTGCCTTCAGCCTTTTTCCGGCGCGCCGTTCAGCCGCCCTCCAGCGGCAGCTAGCGGGAGAACTATCGCGCCGCCCATAGGCGCAGATAAGCCCCTTCGGGGTCGTATTCGGAGGCTTGCTTCCGGGTGTTGAATCGCCTGCCGCCACGTGGGTCTGTGCCGCGCCCCGCGATATACAACCAATTGCCCTGATTGCTGTAGACGTCGTAGTCCACGAGTTGCGATTCGAACCACGCGGCACCTGCGCGCCAGTCGCCATTCAGGTCATGCACGAGGTAGCTGGCGACCACCTGCCTGAGCCTGTTGCTAAGGTACCCGGTGGCCTCAAGTTCGCGCATCGCCGCATCGACAAGCGGTTCCCCAGTCGATGCACGACGCCAGCGCTCGAAACCCTGGGCATCGAGGCGCCCGGCATGCTGCGGTTGATCGGAGAGCCCGCGTGCGCGGTAGAGTCGCGCGCCATGCTGAAGATGCAGGAAGCGAAAGTAGTCTCGCCATAGCAACTCGAACCACAGCCAATAGCTGCCGTCACTCTTGCCGTGCAACTGTTCGAACTGCCGCAGCTCCGCCACCACGCGCCGCGGCGACAACGCGCCGCAGGCCAGCCACGCAGACCACTTGCTTGAGAAGTCCAGCCCCGCCAAGGCGTTGCGTGTGTCCTTGTACGTATGAGGCAGCTTGCGCTGCAGGTAATTGGCAAGGTGCTGAAGGCCCGCCCTCTCACCTCCATCAAACTCCGGCCTGCCATACGGAAACGACGAGCGCGAATCCGCCGCCGACACTTCGGCTGCATCGGAAGCAGGCACACGCACCAGGCCAGGCGGAAAGACGAGACCAGGCGGCTGTGGCGGAAGGTAGGCCGGCGGAGTCAGAGGCTGCGACGGTTCGATCCGCGCTTGCTCGATCGCTTGCCTGAATGTTGTAAACACTCGCGGCAGCGATTGAACGGGCCAAGGCAGGCCAAGCGGATCAATCAGACTGCTCTGCCAGACGGTGTGCACATGCAGTCCCGCACTTCGCAGTTCGGCCACTTCCGCCTGCTCGTATGGTGCGGCGATGTCTTCGCAAAACACGGTCGTGGCACCCATAGCATGCGCCAATGCGGGCAGGACCTTTCCTGGCGGGCCGCAGCACTCGACCAGCGGATGGCCGAGATCGGCCAACTGGCGCCTCAGATCCCGGACAGCTGCCGCAAGCACGGCCCGACGGTGCACGCCCACGCGTGCGAAACCCCAGGGCGTCGGCTCGTCGTAGTCGGCATGGCAGTACACCGGTACGAGGTGCCCGGCCCCGCTCTCGCACGCTGCACGCAGTGCCCGCTGATCATGCAGCCGTAGATCGTTGCGAAACCAGAACAGGACGGTACTCAACGCGCTTCTCCATCGCGTGCCTTGCCTTGCTTGGCATCTTTGCGGCAACGCTCGGAGCAGTACTTGACCGCATCCCAGTCCCTTGCCCACTTCTTGCGCCACGTGAACGGCAAGCCGCAGTGCACGCAGTGCTTGCTCGGCAGATTCAGCTTCTTGTGCATCGACGGATTCAAAAGTCGAGACTGAGCTGCGAGTACGTGGCCCCTTTCCCGCCGGGGGTGTCAACACGGTCCCGGCGCGAGCGGGAGGCGTGCCTCTTCACGATAACGTCATTGGCGGCCCGAACCTCCGGCCGGGCGCGCAGCGCATACACGCGCGTCTTGGCCTGCCGCGTAGCCGCCTCAAGATCGACCAGCGGAACGGGGATGTCCTCCCCAACCCGCACGCCACAGCGGGCCTGCACATCGGGAGGCATGCGCCACGGCTGCAGGAGCCATGCATCGGGCACGCGACGCAGCGCTGGCAGCCAGCGCCTGACAAAACGGCCATGGGGGTCTTGATCCTGCGCCTGTTTGATGGGGTTGTAGACCCGCGTGGTGTTGATGCCGGTGGTGCCGGCTTGCATCTGCATCTGGCTCCAGTGGATTCCCGGCTCGTAATCGATGAACTGCCGGGCCAGCCAAAGGCCCACCGGCCGCCAGTGCAGCCATAACGGGTAGGAAGCAACGGAGACAAGCATGGCCCGCATGCGAAAGTTGATCCAACCGGTTTCTCTCAGCATGGCCACACAGGCATCCACCATCGGCCAGCCGGTGCGCCCAGCTATCAGAGCAGCAAAGTGCGCCGCGTTCCATCCCGCTTCGCGCAGGCCGTCGTAGCCGCGGTGCAGATTGCAGAACTCGATGGCGGGTTCAGATTCCAGTTTCTGGATGAAGTGGCAATGCCAATGCAGGCGACTGACAAACGCAGACAGCCCCTTACGCTGCCACACCGCATCGTCGTCTGCGTTGCCCTTGAGCTGGAGCAGGCGTTGCTCGGTGCCCTGCACCACTTCACGCATGCTCAGGCATCCGTATGCCAAGTAAGGGGAAAGTCGCGAGCACGCGCTTGGCGCCGTCAAAGGTGAGGAGATTCCGCCTCGATAGTGGCGGCTTCGCTCGGACAGGAATTCGCGCAGTACCTCTGCGCCGCGCGCTCGTCCGCCGCGCTGGCGGCGCGGTGGCGAAGAAGCATCCAAGCCAAGAGCCTCGCACCCAGGCCAATCCATCGTCTTCCATGGCAGGGCAAGATCACTCAAGCTGCCCGCTTCTGGCGCGGCCACGCACGGCGCGTACATGTGTTCGGCCCAGCGGTCGTGCCAGACGTCCCGGGTCGGCAGGCGCCGCACCACCCCATGCTGGGGCCACTCGCGCCAGTTAACACCGTGATCAAGGCACCAACGGGCGACGGCTTTGTCGCGCGCGAATGTATGACCATTGCCCGTCTCTTCGTGAGACACCAGGTGGCTGAAAGGCGCCGCTGCATGCAGCCGCGCCAACACTTCTGTCACTTCGCCCACGGCCACCTGCAACCGTGCGCCGCACGCACGCAACTGTTGCGAGAGATCCCGCAAACATTCCTGGATAAAGAAATAGTGCTGCGATGCGGCGTCCGGCTGAGCCCAAAGGCTGGGCTCGATGACGTACAGACACAGGACCTTTCCCTGGCGGGCGGCATGGACAAGCGGGGCATGGTCGCGCACCCGCAAGTCACGCTTGAACCAGACGACGGTGTAGTTCATTGATCTTCGGCGACTGACAGCGCAGCTTGATCGGCCCGACCGAGTATATGGATGACGGGCCCGCAATCAACATGTGACATAGCCGGCCGGGCGCGAATTTTCAACGCATCCCCGATTCAATCAGCGGGGCACGCCGTTGAAGATGCAATTCGCGCCTAATCATGTGCAGCTGCGCCGGGCGCGCTCAGGCAGTGGCCACGAAGCGCGCCATATCTGACAGCACAGGCCCCAGAAACTGCAGCGGCGAAGCCAGCGCTGCCACGAGTGTCTTATGGTCCAGCTGCGGGTAGACCTTGAGTTCCACCGGGTGCCGATACTGCATCAGGCGTTCGGCAAGCGAGAACGTATTTCGCCGGACATCAACGTACGCATCGTGCTCCCCCGTGAGCAGCAAAGCTGGAGGCAGCCACCCCTGGCTTACATGGAACAGCGGCTGGCTATCCGCTGTTTCGTTCGGATGATTGAACACGGGCAACACATCGGTTGCTTGAATCGGAAGGAAGTTGTAGGGGCCGGCCATACCGATCCAGCCCGATAGCGTTTCGATGCGCAGACCCTGCGCTTCGAGCCAGCGGCCATCGGTCGCCACCATCGCAGCGTTGTAGGCGCCCGCGCTATGCCCGGCGACGAACAAGCGCGAGCCGGCATGGCCCTGCCGATCCAGCCACCGCCGCGCGAAAGCCGTGGCGGCTGCGCAGTCCAGCAGGAAGTCGGGGTAGCGCACTTCCGGATACAGCCGGTAGTCGGCAACCATCGCAATCGCCCCAGTTGCGGCCAATGCTTCACCCACGAATGCGTAGTCCTTGCGGTCTCCCTCGCGCCACGACCCGCCGTAGAAGAACACAACCGCACGGGGCGGCCCTTCCATCGGCCGGACGGGTCGATAGATATCCAATCTCTGGCGCGGGTGTGGACCATAGGCCAGACCCAGCGTCGGCACACTTGCGTCGGACTTGGTCACTGCGTTGAGCACGTCCAGGGCGGAACATCCTGCGAGGCTCGCCAACGCAGTTGCCATCCATGCTCGGCGGGTTACGCCACGCATCGACTTCCTCCTTGCAGCCAAAAAAATGCCGGGCAAACGCACGGGGAGCGGTCAACGCCGCCCATGCTCGATGAGATATGAATCAAGTGCGGGCACATACAGGTTGAGTTCAAGACAGAGCGCTGGAAAATATACGCACACCCGTGCGCGTTGGATGCAATGTCTAGGATGGTTTGCGAAAACGTGATCGCACAACGCACCCATCTGTGGCACTGATGCTCAAGCAGGGCCGTATGAATCTGTACGGCGGGGTGTATGACATCGAAACGGGCGGCATCGATGCGCTCGTTGGCGCAACACGCCGCTTTGCGGGGTTGGCCGAATCCCCCATCCCCCACCACGGTGGCGGTGACGTCGCGCAACCTGCGGCAGGTCTGACGAAGACAGCCCAGAGCTTTCGGGCTCGGGTCGGTAGCCGGCTATGCGCTGCGGGCGCAATGCCCTCCGCTGCAGGTCATTCTGCGGGGCGCCGGGTAGCGGGATGTTTCTCGCGCCCCAACAGGCAACCCAATGCCGCTTCCAGATGCGGAAAGCGAAATCGATAGCCGGCCTCCATCGCTTTCTTGGGTTGCAAGTGCTGGCTGCCCAGCAGCAACACTGACATTTCGCCTAGCGCCATGCGCAATGTCCACGCGGGAACAGACAAGAGCATCGGCCGGCGCAGCGTAGTCGCCAGCGTGCCGGCAAAGTCCGCATTTCTGACAAGATGCGGCGCACATGCATTGAAGGCGCCGCGGCAATCGGTGCGATGCAAGAGGAAATCGATCAGGCCGACCACGTCGTCAAGATGGATCCACGGCATCCACTGCTGGCCACTGCCGAGCCGTCCGCCAAGTCCCATGCTGAACGGCAGACGCAGCCTGGGCAACATGCCGCCGTCACGCGCCAGCACGGGCGCCGTGCGCAGAAATACGACGCGCATACCCAGCCCCTCCGCGCGGCGGGCTTCGTCTTCCCATGCGACGCAGAGTTGACTGCCAAAGTCGTGCTCGCCCGGGTGGCTGTCTTCATCCAGGGGCGCCTGCCCTCGATCTCCATACCAACCGGTGGCGGATCCGGAAACAAGCACGCGAGGCCGTTGATCGCAACGGCTCAGCCAATCCACGAGCTCCCGTGTCAGGTCGACCCGGCTGCGCCATAGAACCTTCCGCCGCTGAACCGTCCATGGGCGATCGGCAATCGGTGCGCCGGCCAGATTGATGACCGCATCAAACGGCGGGGCGCCATCCAGCTCACGCAGCGTTGCCACACCGTGTGCACCCGCACACAACCGAGCTACCCGTTCAGGCGAGCGGCTCCAGACAACCAGATCGTGGCCCTGCGCACGCCACTGGCGGCAAAGCGCACGCCCGATCAATCCGGTGCCGCCAGTCAACAAGATGCGCACGATGTTTGGTCTCCTGGTTGCAGTTGAGCCGCGCAGGCCGTCGCATCCGTCATAACGTTTCGAGCCGCGCTCGCACTTGGGCTGCACGCGTGCGCAGGGCATCGCGCTCCTCGGCTTCCATCTTGGCGAGTTGCCGATACACCATGGACAGGCGCGGATTGCGGCCGAACACGTCAATATGGCGTGCGAAGAAATCCCAGTACAACGCGTTGTAAGGGCAGGCGCGCTCTCCGACACGCTGCTTGCTGTCGTAGTGGCAGCCCTTGCAGTAGTCGCTCATGCGCGAAAGGTATGCGGCACTGCTGACATACGGCTTGGTGGCAATGCGACCGCCGTCTGCCCACTGGCTCATTCCCACCGTATTCGGCAGCTCCACCCATTCGAATGCGTCGATGTACACACCGAGATACCAGCGGTGGACCTCGTCGGGTGAGAGCCCCGCCAGCAAGGCGAAGTTGCCGATCACCATGAGGCGCTGAATGTGATGGGCGTGGGCCGTTTGCAGCGACTGGCCAATCGCCAGTTGCAGGCAGCGCATCTGCGTCTTTCCGCTCCAGAACCACGAGGGCAACGGCGCATCATGATTCAGCACGTTGCACGACGCGTATCCGGGCATCTGCGCCCAATAGATGCCGCGTACATATTCCCTCCAGCCCAGTATCTGGCGAACGAACCCCTCCACTGCAGGCAACGGCGCCCTGCCATGCCGATACGCTGCCTCTGCGCGGGCGATCACCTCGCGCGGATTCAGCATCTTCACGTTGAGGGAAAACGACAGCAGCGAGTGGAATAGCCGCTGGTGGCTGCTGCTCATGGCGTCTTCAAAATCGCCAAAATGCGGCAGCGTCTGTTCGATAAATGCGTCAAGGCAAGCCAGCGCTTCCGTGCGGTTCACGGGCCACCGAAACTCACCGGCCTGCGGGTCGCCGAACGACTTCACACCGCAGCGTTCCACCGTGAGCCACAACGCCTGGTGGTCATGTACGGGGCGCGCGTCGGCAGGTTCGGGGGGCGTGCCGCGCCATGGCTTGCGGTTGTCATGATCAAAATTCCATTGCCCGCTTTCCGGCCCGCCCGTGTCGTCGAGCAGCACGTTGAAGCGGCGGCGCATCTCACGATAGAACCGCTCCATCAGCCACTGCTTGCGGCCTGCAAACATGGTGGCCAGATCATGCCTGCCCGTGAGGAAGTGTTCTGTGTCGACTTCGCACGTGGATAGCGGCTGCGTTTGGGCCCATTCGCGCAACTGCGCATCCAAGCGCCACTCATCGGGGGATTGCCACTCCACGCGCTCGGCACCGTAGTGTCTGGCCAATGCGGCAAGATTCTCGGTCAGGGACTGGCGGTTGCTTTCATCGTCGATCGCCACATAGCGCACCCGGTGGCCGCTGGCTCGCAGCCCCTGTGCAAAATCGCGCATGGCTGCAAAGATGGCGAGGATCTTTTGCGCGTGATGCAGCACGTAATCGGTTTCTTGCCGCACCTCCATCAGCACGTAGATCACGTCGTGATCCACACACGCAAACCACGAATGCTGCGGGTTGAGCTGATCGCCCAGCACCAGCCGGATCGTCTTTGCGCTCTGGTTCATGTCATTGCCCGCCGGAACATGGCGCCACGGTCTTGCGCTGCGTGCTCGCTCTTGGTGTGGTGCATGCGCCCTCGCCGCTACTTGGACGGATCCTGCCGCTCGTGTGACACGGAGATCAGCGCGGACGTGTCAATGCCCAGCGCACGCGCACGCGCAAAGATCGCGTCACGCTGTGCGGGGTCGAGATGCTTGTCGCGTGTCAGCACCCAGCAGTGGCTGCGGTCCGGGCCGACAACCAGGGCCCAGCGATAGCCTGGATCGAGTGCCGCCACGTGGTAGCCGCCGTAGAACGGACCGAAGAATGACACCTTCAGCGAGCCGGTATCGTGGTCGCCCACGAAGAGCGCCTTGCCAACCGCCTCACGCCATTCACCCTTGGCAGGGTCAAAGCCACGATTGACCACGCGAACGCTGCCATCGGGCTGCGGCTGGTACGTGGCCGAGACATCGGTCAAGCCTCGCTCAAAAGAATGATCGAGCCTGGCCTGCTCGTACCAGCGCCCCTGGTAGCGTTGAAGATGGAACGGCGTGACGGCCGTGATGCCTTCTGGCGGGCTGGTTGGCGCACAACCTGCCAGGAATGCCCCTGCAAGCAGCGGAGCCAGCCAGTGCAGGCGCGCACGCACTGCGGAAAATGCTGCCGCCCGCAGAACAACGCCGATCTGCTTGAACATGCCCCCGCCATGCAGCCCTGCGCGCTTCGCGAATTGAAATGCGGTTGTCAACGCATCTGCCATTCGAGTCCCCTTAGAGTGAATGCCGCTACTTGTGACATGAAACGCTGCGCAGCGCTGCCCGTCAACGAAATGCAGCAGAACAAGCGGCTCATTTCCGCCAATGAACATGCTTTGAGTTGGCATGCCAGCTCACGCAGCCGCAATCCCGGTGGTGCTCAGCAATGTCAATCGTGAGCAGGATTTGCATCAAGAAAACTTGGTGCGAGCGTTTCCGTGTCATACGCTGCGTCAGTAGACTTTGGAAGCCGACAGTCCGCCGCTTGACCCACCTGTAAGCATGCCCTCGCGATATGCCAGCCCAACGCATTCACGCCGTCCGAGCCCTGATCCTCACGCTTTGCACGCTCATGAGCGTTGGAGCGTGGGCCGACTGCCGCGACACGGTGCCCGCGCCGCAACTCTCCGGCAAGGGCGCGCTGTGCCTTTTCGGATTCTGCCTCTACGATGCACAACTATGGACCGCAGAACTCCCGCCCAGCTATAACGCGCCCTTTGCCTTGGAGGTGACGTATCGGCGCGCGATCGAACGCAGCCGCCTCATCGAGACCGCCATTGACGAGATCCGCAGACTCCAGGCGCCCGTCCCGTCCGATGACACCCTCGCGCAATGGCAGCGTGCAATGACCCCCGCCTTCCCCGATGTCAAGCCGGGCGACACCTTGTGCGGCGTGTATTTGCCCGGGCGCGGTGCACGCTTCTACGCCAATGGACAATTGACGACCGAGGTGGACGATCCGGCCTTCGCGCGTGCCTTCTTCGATATCTGGCTGGCACCCGGCACGCGCGCTCCGTCCCTGCGTCGTCATCTTCTGGGCAAGTCACGTTGACGCACGCAAGGCTAGTTGGCATCTCCCGGCGATTGGAAGCCCGGTTGCCCAATCTGGCTCGGCACTTGCGGCACACGCCGGAAACGCGAAATGTCATATCCCATCGCGTCGAAACGGCTCAGTGCTGCGCGATAGTCGGCATCGCTCATGTTGGGGTCGCGCGAGAACACCCAGCCGAGGCTCTTGTCTGGATAGCCGAGCAGCGTCACCCGGTATTCCGGATCGACATACAGCGTCAGTTGCGACACGTAGATCGGCCAGAACAAACGCACTCGCCACTCGCCACCGCCGCTGCCCTCCACCACCGAATCAACGAACTGCATGCGTTTGAAGGGGGCATCGAAACTGCCCGGCCGGTAGACATAGGCGTCGTCAATACGGCCATCGGGCCGCAGGGACCATTCGGCATAGCTGCCGACATTGCCGCGCTCACCAAAGTACGGAATGTTGGCGATGACATACCAGCGCCCCATGTAGCGCGGCAGATCAACCGGTACCGTCTTCAGCGGCACGGCAGCCCGTGGGTTGGGATTCGGGGGTGGGCTGGAGCAGGCGGCACTGGCGATGGCCAGCGTGAATACCGCCAAACGACGTGCCCAACCTGACAGGGTGAGCCAACGGTGGCCTCTTTGATGCGTTCTCATCGTGCTCTCCTCTACACGGTAGCCGGACAAGCCGGCTGGTTTGTCTGCGTGCTGAGCGCCGCGCGCGATGCCGCGTGGGTCGGCATCGTTTTTGTCGCGGTACTGCTGGCGCTTCATCTGCGGCAAGCCCACCGGCCATACCAGGAACTGCGGCTCGTGATGTGGGTGGTGGTGCTCGCGGCGCCGTGGGAAACCCTGCTGATACGCACCGGTGTCATCGTCTATCCGCACGGGGCCGTGTGGGCCGGGTTCGTACCGCCCTGGCTGCTGGCGCTGTGGGTGCTGTTCGCGATCCAAGTGAATGTCCTCTTTCGTTGGCTGCGCGGCAGGTGGTGGCTGGCCATGGCGCTGGGTGCTATTGCCGGCCCGCTGTCGTTTCGTGCGGGAGCGGCACTTGGAGCGGCGCTCATTCCCGATCTGACCGCCACGCTGGGCGTGTTGGCCTTCGGGTGGGCGGTATGGATGCCGCTCCTGGTATGGATGGGCGAGCGCAGCGACGGAACCGGCAGCCTGCCCTGACGGCCACGGCGGCCGGCGTTCAGCTAGCGCTTGACGAACCGGTAATGCGCCACGCCCCACTCGTTGCCGCCGGCATAGCCGAACAAGGTCGACACCGCCAGATAGAACATGCGCCACCGCTGAAACCACACAGCGGCCTGGCGCTCGCCATAGGTCTGCACGAACACCGGCATCAACCTGCCACGGGCCGCGTCAAGATTGGCCAGCCAATGGTCCGCCGTGCGCGCGTAGTGCGCGCCACTGACCCACCACTGCCGCGCCACGCGCAGGTCTTCCTGGAAATGCAGCAGCAGCGCTTCGGATGGCATGGTGCCGCCGGTGAAGAAGTACTTCGACATCCAGTCGGTGCCGTCCTGCACCTGAAAGTGATACGCCAGCGTGCGATGCGCAAAGATGTGCACGAACAGCACCGCATCCGGTCGCATCCAGCGAGCAATCTTGCCCAGCAACAGGCCGTAGTTCTTCATGTGCTCGAACATTTCGATCGACACGACGCGGTCAAAGCGGCCACCCGCGGGCATGTCTGCAAAATCGAAATCGACGATGTTTCCGGTGTGCACGCTGAGGTTCGTCAGCCCGCGCTCGGCAGCCCGGGCCTCGATCCAGCTGCGCTGACCGCGCGAATTGGACAACGCCACAATGCGTGCGTTTGGATAGCGCTTGGCCATCCACAGCGACAGCGATCCCCAGCCGCAGCCCAGGTCCAGAATGCACTGCCCGTCGGCCAAGCTGGCGCGTTCGGCATAGCAGGCAAACATGGCCTCTTCCGCCTCGGCCAGCGTTTCATCGCCGCTTGGGTATAGCGCGCAGGAATACTTCAACTGCGGCCCCAGATGGGCCTCGAAGAATGCGGGTGGCAATTCATAGTGCTGCGTGTTGGCCGCGTCTGTCTCAATTGCGATGGGGCTGCCGTCCAACTCATCCAGCAGCGCGTTGAAGCGCCGTGAACGCAGTTCGCCGTCATGAAGGCCTTCATCTTGCAAACGCTGGCGCATCAGGGCGCGCATGCCGGCACGCACCAGCACATCCGGCAGCCAACCGCGCTCGCAGCATTGGATAAGCCAGCCGTCGCTGGCGTCGGCCGCGGCCTGCGGCGGTATGGTCGGCGTGGACAGCGCAGTCATGTGAGGCTCCTTGGGTCTGTATGTCTGTACATCAGTGGCGCGGCGGCCAGGGAATCAACACGCTCGTTGTGCGGGCGTATTCGGCATAGTCGTCGCGCGTGGCACGCATATGGGCTTCGAGCATGGGAACGCCCGAGACCTTTACGAGCAGCCATGCCATGGCCACCGGCGGCAACAGCGTGAGCCATGCCCACGGCGTGCCGATCGCCAACGGCACGTAGGCCAGCCAGTGCACGCATTCAAAGAAATAGTTCGGGTGCCGCGAATAGCGCCACAGCCCCACCCGGCAGGTCTTGCCCCGGTTTGCCGGGTCCGCCGCAAAGCTGCGCAGTTGCCTGTCGGCCAGGGCTTCGCCGGTTACCGCCATCAGCCACAGGCCCACAGCGGCCGCCATGGCAAGCACACTCGGTGCATCGGGCCGGTAACACGGCACGGCAAACGCGATCGACAGGAACATCGATACCGCCGCCTGCAATTGGAAGAAGCCAAACATGTTTCGCGGTGCGGCAGTGCCCCACTCCTCGCGCAGTTTCCGGTAGCGCGCGTCTTCCGGCTTGCCCGCATTGCGGCGCCACAAGTGCCAGCCAAGGCGCGCGCCCCACACTGCGCCGCCTACCCCGACCAACACGCGCGCGAGCAACGACCCCGCACCCAACCACGCGTAAAGCAATGCCACCATGCCCAGTGAGAACGCCCAGACCGGGTCGACCATGCCGGCGTTCCCACTGCGCAACTGCCACGCCCATACGGCGCTGAACACGGCCACCAGGAACACCAGCGCAACGAGTGCGACGCCGATCGCCGACATGGTCACCCCCGCTCCAGCAGAAACTGCGACACGCCGATCCGGCCCTCGTCAAAGCCGGCCTCGCAATACGCGAAGTACAGGCGCCAGATGCGGATGAAGGGCTCGTCGAATCCGAGTGCGCGCGCAGATTCCAATCGGGCTTCGAAACGCTGGCTCCAGCGGCGCAGCGTCTCTGCGTAGTCGCGGCCGAAGTCGAGGCGGTCGACCAGTCGCAAGCCGTGCTGCTCCGCCAGCCTGATAAAGCGCTCGCGGCTGGGCAACATGCCGCCCGGGAAGATGAACTGCTGAATGAAATCGGTGCCGGCGCGGTACCGCTCGAAGTGCGCCTCGTCGATGGTGATGCTCTGCACCAGGGCCCGCCCGCCATGCCGCAAGCAGCGCACCAGCGTCTGAAAGTAGGTCGACCAATAAGATTCGCCTACCGCCTCGAACATCTCGATCGAGGCGATGGCATCGTAAGCACCGTCCAGGTCTCGGTAGTCGCGCAGTTCAACGCGGGCGCGTGGCTCGTCGGCCAGGCGCTCGGCCGTGTAGCGTCGCTGTTCTTCCGAGAGCGTGATGCCGTGAACATGGGCACCGCGCGCGCAGGCCATTTCCATCAGGCCGCCCCATCCGCAGCCGATTTCCAGCACATCCATGCCGGGCCCCACCCTGAGCAGATCGCACACGCGCCGGTACTTGGCGGCCTGGGCGTCTGCCAACCCCTGCCGCAGGTTGCCGTTGAACCATGCAGACGAATATGCCATGCCTTCGTCCAACCACAGCCGATAGAAATCGTTGCCGATGTCGTAATGCAAGTGGATGTTGCGGCGACTGCCGCGACGGCTGTTCCTGCGCAGCAGGTGGCGCAAGCGAAGGACGGAACGCGCCAGCGCATGACCGAAGATCGCCTGATCAAGCGTGGCGGCATTGACGATGGCCAGGCGCAGCAGGTTGGCGAGGTTGCCCGTGTCGATCCATCCGTCGCGATAGGCCTCGGCAAACCCCACATCGCCGCTGCGCAGGATGCGCCCGCACGCGCGCCAGTCGGTAATGCGCAGCTCGGCCGACAGCGGCGACGCGGCATCGCCGATCTGCACATCGCCGTCGGGCGTGACAAGATGAAGGAAGCCGTGCCGCAGCCGACCGGCCAGCGCCAGGAACAGCCGGCCGGCCGCAGGAACATGAGGCGGCACCCAGGCCAGGGAGCGCGAGGCTGTCATCGGGAATTCTCCGGAGAAGTTCTGTCGTGGGCACCACGGCCAAAGAACGGCACGCCCTTGACCCACAAACGCAGGGCCTGCCAATGGATGCGACCGATAACCTGCAGCGCAAGCAACGGCTGCCGCAGCAACGCACGGCGCAGGTGAGCCGCATCAAACGGCTGCAGCCATCCGCCGATGGCGGTATGCAGCAAGAGACCGTCTTGGTCGTGGTAATCGATGCGCACCAGCGCGGTTGCCGGCGTCTCGGTAAAGCGGAACCGATAACCGCCCTCGACCCTGCAGAAGGGCGAGACATGCAACTGCTTGCGGCACGTCAGCACGGTCTGTGCGTCGATGGCCCCGCCGTCCTGCGCGCACAGCAGGTAACGGTGGTGCTGCCCGAAGGTGTTGTTGACCTCAGCCAGCACGGCGCGCAGCGTGCCGGCCGCGTCGTGGCAATACCAGAACGAGACGGGATTGAACATCCAGCCGGCAATGCGCGGAAAGGTCTGCAACCAGACCTCGCCATCGGCAGGCAAACCCGCGCTGCTCAGCACGCCACGTATCCAGGCGAGCAGATCCGTGCCGTCCCGCGGGCCATAGTCACGCACGCGCAACGACAGCGGCCGCAAGCAGTCCACGCCAAACCACGCGCCCGTCAGTCGCCCCAGCGCCGAGAGCTTCACGCGCACGGCAAACACCGGGTAGACAAAGCGGTTGGCCACCGGCCGCAGGCGGCGGTGCATGACCTGACCGACGAGAAGCTGCGCGTCGCCGTTCATGGCGCCACCTGCGCCCAGGCGGGAGCGCAG
The DNA here is from genome assembly GCF_021173085.1 of Ralstonia wenshanensis. Classification (NCBI taxonomy): domain Bacteria; kingdom Pseudomonadati; phylum Pseudomonadota; class Betaproteobacteria; order Burkholderiales; family Burkholderiaceae; genus Ralstonia; species Ralstonia wenshanensis. The sequence goes on along the minus strand of NZ_CP076412.1, from coordinate 1,623,991 downwards.
CCAAAATCCGCCACCACGCGCAGGGCAGACTTCAGCCCGTCTTCATGGAAGCCGTACCCCGTCCAGGCGCCTGCAAACCAGGTGTGGCCGCGACCTTGCAACTCCGGCAAGCGGGCCTGCGCGTCAATGGCCGGCTGATCGAACACCGGGTGCTCATATTCGAAGCGCTGATACTCCAGCTCGGGCGCGGGCGGTTCGGACGGATTCAAGGTCACGACCACCGGCGTGGACACCGGCAGCGGTTGCAACTGGTTCAGCAGATAGCTGACGCACGGCGCCGCGCCCGTCGTGCCCGCCCGCGAGGCATCGAGATAATTCCACGCCGACCACACGCGCCGCCGACGCGGAAGCAGGCGGGTATCGCGGTGCAGGAAGGCAGTGTTGGGCTGATAACGGAAGGCGCCCAGCACGGCGCGCTCGTCGTCCGTGGGATCGTCGAGCAGACGCAGCGTCTGGGGCGCGTGCGTGGCAAGCACGACGGCGTCATAGCGCTCGCTGCCGGAATCGGTCCGCACGTCGACGTGGTCCGCCGCACGGTGGATGCCGCGTACCGGCGTGCCGACGCGCACATCTGCCAGCCCGCGCGCAATCGTGTGGACATAGCTGCGTGCCCCGCCTTTGACGGTGCGCCAACGCGGCCGGTTGAAAATCTGCAGCAAGCCGTGGTTTAGGCAAAACCGCAGAAAGGTTTCCGCCGGAAATGCCAGGATGTCGCGACTGGGCGTGGACCAGATTGCCGCCGCCATCGGCAACAGGTAATGCGCACAGAACGGCTCGCCATAGCGGCCGGCGGCAAGCAGCGCGCCCAGGCTGTGGCGCTCGTTGCGCGCCGCCGCCAGATTGGCGTGGGCTTGCCGGTTGAAGCGCAGGATGTCGCCCAGCATCGACAGAAACCGCGCCGACACCAAGTTGCGCGGCTGGGCAAAGACCGTACCCAGGCTGGTGCCGGCCCATTCCAGCGCCCCGCCGTCAACCGACACGCTGAACGACATGTCGCTCTCGCAATGGGCAACGCCAAGCTCGTCAAACAGCGCGATGAGGTTAGGATACGTGCGCGCGTTGAAGACCAGAAAGCCGGTGTCGACGCCGAAGACTTGCCCGCCTTCTTCAATATCGACTGTATTGGTATGCCCGCCAAGCCGAGGGGCGGCCTCGAACAGCGTCACGGCGTGCCGCTTCGCAAGAAAATGCGCAGCCGCGAGCCCCGAGATACCGGAGCCGACCACGGCAATGCGCTTTGCAGGAAACTGAAGAATGTTCAAGGCGATGCCTCTTAGGGTGGCTTGGCGCTCAATCGCCGGTGCGGCCGGGCAGCAGCGCAAGAAACTCGCGCCGCAAGCTGGGATCGGTCAAAAACACGCCGCGCATCACGCTGCTCACCATGCGCGACCCGTCGTCCTTCGTGCCGCGCCAGTGCATGCAGTAGTGTTCCGCCTCCAGCACGACCGCCAGGCCATCGGGCGCCATGCGGTCTTCCAGCAAGTCGGCAATCTGCTTGATGGCTTCTTCCTGGATCTGGGGGCGGCTCATGACCCAGTCGATCAGCCGGGCGTACTTGGACAGCCCGATCAACTGGGAGTCTTTGTGCGGCATGACACCAACCCACGCACGCCCCATGACCGGGCACAGATGGTGAGAGCAGGCGCTGCGCACGCGCAACGGCCCCACCACCATGAGTTCGTTGAGCCGCTCCGCATTCGGAAACGCGGTCACTTCGGGGGCCTCGACGTAGCGCCCCGCGAATACCTCGCGCACGAACATCTTGGCGACGCGGCGAGCCGTCTCCCGGCTGTTGTGGTCTTGCTCGACATCGATGACCAGCGCACGCAGCACGGCTTGCAGGCGCTCCTCAACCTCGGCCTGCAGGAGATCCAGTTCGCCATCGCGCAGGTAGGCCGCGATGTTGTCATTGGCGTGAAAGCGGTGGCCTGCGCTCATCAACCGCTCACGAATCCGGACAGAAAGCGGCACGCTGCCAGCCGCACCGGCAAACCCGGGCGGATCCAAAGTCAGTTTCATTGAAGTTGCTCCGAAAATTCGGCGGTGCTGTCGCTGCCCATGCCGCCTCAGGCAAGCTCCCGAGCGAGGCGGATGGGACGCATACGGTATATACGTGGCTATCCTGCTGGTGGATGCAGCGATTCCGCCCGGATTGCGAATTCCATGGCGTCTTCGAGCATCAACCGGGCGCGGTTGGCGACATCTCCGAGATAGCGGTGCAGTTGTTCATCAAGCGAAGACCGCACCGCACAGCCATCGCTGAAACGCTCGAATGCATCGAGCTGGCGAATCAGCCCGACAAGGTGCCGCGGGCACTCGCAGGCAAGCGTCTGCGAAGCGTTGGCAAAGATCTCCAGCTGCCGGTCTGTGAACCTGCGCGCATTGCGTCGCAACGGTTCGAGCTTTCCGTAGACCGCGTCCACGCGCACGAGCTGCGCCAGTTCTTGCAGAACCTGGTCAAGCTCACCGTGCGCATTGGGCTCCCGATACAGCCGCACGCCGGCCGCGCGCAGCATGTCGGTAGCGCGCACCGTGCCGAAGCTGTAGATCACCCCGACGGCGCTGGCACCGCACCGCCGCGCCAGCGCCAATAAGGCTTCCGCCGTTTCCGGATGCAGGGACGCGGCTTCGGCGATCAACGCATCTGTGCTCGGCGGTGACTCAAGCTGGGCCTCGGCGTCCAGCGCGGGCAATTCGATGACGGGCTCGATCCCAAGCGACACCAGCGTGCTTTTTCTGCGCCGGACGCGCTCCGCCAGCAACGTGCCACAGACGGAAAGCGAAATTGCGGCGGTGGCCGGCGCGAGCGCCGGTGCTTCAGCAGCGAGCGAGGCGTCCAGCAACTGCTGGAGCTCAGTGCTGTCTGCATGCGCAATGGCGCCGATCGCGTGCCCCTGGTTGACGAGCGAGCGCAGAAGGGCAAGGCGCTTGACGTCCTCGCTCGAGTACAACCGCTGGCCGGACTGTGATTTGGTGGGCGAAATCACGCCATAGCGCTGCTCCCACACACGGAGCGTGGATACAGGCATCTTGGCCATGCGGGCGGCCGTTCCGCTTCGGTACATCGGCGCTGCGTTGTCTTCGTGTGGCACGTGCGTCTCCATGCAAGCTGCTTTGCTGACATGAAACGCTGTGCCGCCGACATCGTCAATGAAATGAAGCGCAAAACGCGTGTCTTGCGCACACTTGAGTCGGAATTGAATCGCTATTCCGGTGTGGACGAACAGGTCGCGCAGCGGCCACACGGGCGGGCTCCAGCCGCGCTCCCGCCAAACCGCTTCGGCGGGAGCCGCCCTCACGTTACGAAGCGCGTGCCGTCAACCACTGAGTTGGTTCCAGCGGGGCGCCCACAATCCGCATCTCCCCGAGACTGCCGAAGAAACCATTGCCCATGCTGCCACCGTACTGCGCGCAACCGATTGCCATCTGCTGGTTGCTCGCCACGTAGCGGATGCCGTCCATCCCGCTGTTGTTGCGCAGAATGGGCGCGCCTTCCACGTACATCGTCGTACTGCCCTTTCCATCGTTGACGATGGCAACGTGCAGCCATTGCCCGGCCGAGACACCGCCCGACCAGCACGCCAGGTTCTCGGTGTTATCGGTCGGGATGACCTCCCACTGGAACTCCATCAGGTTGGAAAACGCGAACATCGCCATTGTGTCGCCCTGGTCGACATCGCCCGGCCATGACACGCCAGTGGCTGCGCTGCGCGCGCCAAGCCGATAGAGAATGCCCATCCACGCGTTGTTCTGCGCGGTCCAGGCCGAGTCGATCTTCACGAACGCCTCGATGGTGTAGCCGTTGGCAAACGTTTGCACATTCAACGGCGAAGTCGGGTCTGTCGTGAAATACGAAGACCTCGTCTGGCTGGCGTTCTTGAACTGCAGGCTGCCCGGAGCGGAAGACAGCGGGTGATGATCCTTCGACCACACCAGGTCGCCGGGCTGACCACCCATCCACGTGTTGAGCGAAATGGGATTTGCGCCCGCCGTGGCATCGCCCGGCACCGAGGCGTCCTTGATCTGGAAGCCCGGTTGGTACGGCGACAGCGCTTGGCCTTCCGCAGCGGCCGTGTTGTAGAAGCGCCAGTGCGCCAGCGTGTTCGGTACCACCGGGTAGTCGTTCGGGCTGGACGCCGGCTTGCCCGCATCCTGCGGCGGGTTGTGATAGTTCGCCAGGATCAGCCCCTTGGCGACGTCCGACAGGCTGCCCGACACCGAGCCGGCTGCCGCCTTGAAGGCGGGGTTGAAGCCGGCAAAGCGCTTGGCAAAATCGATGTCGATCGAGAAGTTCTGGTTATCCGCGGTCAACCATGCCGAATCGAACTGATTCAGGCTCGCTTCCGGCTTGACCGGCACCCACGGCGAGAACGAACTGGCGATGATCTTGTTGTTCGTCAGATCGAATTCGTACAAGCGCATCAGGCCATTGCCGCCCATATACGCCATCTGATAATCAACGACCATGAAGATGACGTCGTTGCCGGCGGCGTTCTTCTTCGTCATCTTGCACGAGCCGTGATAGTGACCGGACACGGCCATGAAAATCTGGTCGTTATTCTTGATCAGCTTGTCCCACATGTAATTCGAATACGCCGTATCGGCTGCCGTAACAGCGTCCGGGCCAATGCCCGCAAGCTGGTGGCAAATCAGGATGACCGGAATGCCGGGGTTCTTTGCGATGACCCAGTTGGCCCACGCAATCGCATCGTCCGAAGCGCGCCACGACATCGACAACACCAGGAACTGATTCCCTTCCGCGTTGAAGACGTGGTACTCGTGAAAGCCCGAGCCATGGCGGCCGCCGAAGGTTGGCTGCCGTTGTGCACGCGCGGTCGGAAACACCTTCAGATATGGCTCCACCAACCCTTGCCGGTGGCTGCCGCCATCTTGGTACCCATCGGTGTTGTCAAAGCCCGAGACGCCAACGCCCCAGTCAGGCCCCCATTGCATCGACGAGCCGATGGCGCCAACGTCGTGGTTGCCCGCGCAGATCGAATAATTGCAGTTGGCCTTTTCCAGCACCTGCATCGCCTGGCTCGCCAGCTCCCATTCTTTGGTCACCGTGCCGTTGGTGAGTTGGCTATTGCTCAGCAGATCTGTGCTCGCACTCCACGGCGCCGAACCTTCAGACGTGTAATACCAGGACTGGTCGACAATATCGCCAAGGTGCGTGGTAAAAGCCAGTTTCAGCGCTTTTGCATTTTGGGCAATCCATTGCGTCTGCGCCTTGAATGGATTGTCGAATTGCGGATTGATCGTCGGATAATTCTTTTGATACAACCCGCCCATTTTCGCAGATGCATAGCGCGGATAAAATTGCGTATCCGGCAAGGCCGCCAGCGTGAATGACGACACCAGCTTTGGTGTCGTCGTTCCGGTGCCCGGATCGCCCGCACTTGGCGGGGTGCCCGTTGAACCCGTTGAGGCGTCCGGCGAATCGCCGCCACCGCACCCGCTCAGCACGCCCGACAGTCCGACCGCCGTCGAAGCCAGCATCATGCGCAGCAATTGCCGGCGCTTCAGCTCAGGAACAGCGGCCAGATCATCCAGCGTCAGCTGCTGTTGATCGGCCCCACTTTTCATTGACATGGTTCTCTCCGTTACGTTTTAGGCTACCCAGAAGGCAAAGCGATTGCCGCCGCAATTCGCAGGGTTGGTCCAACGCTCGAAGGGAAATGAAGTGATGCCTGAAAAGCCGCAATTCTCATCGACACAGATCAACCGCACTGAGCCCCCGAGAAACAACATTCTCAAAAATCCTCAGATTGCGAATGCGTTCGATGCTCTTTTTATTGCCTGCGATTCATGAAATGAATCGGTCACATCGATTGGCACTCGCATGGTAGGAATGATGTGTGACAGGGGCGTTTCTTTAAGTCGTACACATTCAATCGCGACTGCATCAAATCGCAATTCGATACCCCGAAACAGAGCACCTGTTTGATGCTGTGCGGGAGGGCCAATACCGCGCTGCCATGCGCTGCCCCGACCCGCAGCAGCACCTACAGCGGGTGGCAGATGGACGATCCGTTGTCGCCCCAGCATGTCTGCAGACGTTGCCATCGAGCCCAATGCGACGCCGCACCGAGCGGGTTACCTAGTTGTCGTCGCCCTCCGTACCCCGCTGGTGGGGATCGGGAAAACCCGCCCTTGACCGCTAATATATCAATCAATAAATTCTGATATATCAAAAGACGTGCCCGGATTCAGCAGCCTCCTGCCGGGTCGACACGTCAGACAAAACCCGACGAGGAGACCCAATGACAGCGCCCTTCCGTAACCGGCGGCGGCAGGCATCTGATGCCCGCGCCCCGCACAGTCCGTCGCGACGTGCCTTTCTGAGTTACGGCGGTGCCGTGGTCGGGGGCGCCCTGGTGAGCGCCTGTGGCGGCGGCTCCGACAACGCCGCAGCACCGGTCGCCACCACGCCCACCGCACCTGTGCAAGCGGACCCGATCTGGGGCACGAACGGCTTGGCCACCACCATCATTTCGTCGCTGAAGGGCGTGGCGCAGAGTGCGTTCCCGGCAGTTGATTTCCAGGTCGAAGCGTATGGCGCGCAGCCGTGCAGCGTTGTCGCACAAACAAGCCCCTACACCGATCCGACCAAGTCGCCCGTCAGTTCAGGCGCCGGCGCAACGCAGGCGCCCGGCGCATTCGATTCGCGCCCGGCATTCCTGGCAGCCATTGCAGCATGCAACGCAGCCGGTGGCGGGCGCGTGGTGGTGCCGTCGGGCACGTGGTATTGCGCCGGGCCGATCGTGCTGCAGAGCAACGTCAACTTTCACCTCAGCGCCAACTGCACGATCTATTTCAGCGCCAATCCGGCCGACTACGCCAAGGATGGCCCGATCGATTGCGGCACCAACGGCAAGCTCTACTACAGCCGTTGGCAGGCCGACGATTGCCTGAATTACGGCTCGCCCATCTACGCACGCAACGCCAGCAACATTGCGCTGACGGGCGAAGGGGCGACCTCGGTGCTCAACGGCCAGGCCATGACACCGTTTGCCGGCACGGGCAACACCAGCACGTGCTGGTGGACTTTCAAGGGCACCAACGGCGCCTATGGCTGCGCCAGCTCCAGTACGCCGTCGCAGGCTTACAGCAACCCGAACAACGTCGACTTGCAGACCGCGGTGCCGGGTATTCCGAGCGCGCTGTATACGCTGCTCACCAATCCGGCAACGCCCTGGCAGCAAGACCAGAACTATCTGCCCGCGCTGTCCGAAGCCGGCGTGCCGGTTGAGAAGCGCATCTTCGGGCTCGGTCACTACTTGCGCCCCAGCATGGTGGAGTTCATCGGCTGCACCAACGTGCTGATGGAGAACTACCGCACGGTCAACACGCCGTTCTGGCAGCACCATCCGGTGCACTGCACGAACGTGGTCATCCGTGGCGTAACGGTCGACAGCATCGGGCCCAACAACGACGGCTTCGATCCCGACGCCTGCAGCAACGTGCTGTGCGAAAACGTCACGTTCAACACGGGCGACGACTGCATCGCCATCAAGTCGGGCAAGAACCTCGACACCGGCTACGGCCCGGCGCAAGACCACGTCATCCAGAACTGCACGATGAACAGCGGCCACGGCGGCATCACGCTGGGCAGCGAAATGGGCGGCGGCGTGCAAAACATCTATGCGCGCAACCTGGCGATGCTCAACCAGTTCTGGGCGACAAACTCGCTGAACATCGCCATCCGCATCAAGACGAACATGAACCGTGGCGGGTTCGTGAAGAATTTCTATGTCACCAACGTCAGCCTGCCCAACGGCGTGAACCTCACCGGTGCCGGTTACGGCAGCAAGATGCTGGCAGGCAGCCCGATCAACAGCACGGTGCCGCTGGGCGTGGTGACGGCGGCCGCAGCAAACCCGTCAGCTTCGCAAGGCGGCCTGATCACGTTCGACTGCGATTACCAGCCTGCAGCCGATGCCATTCGTACGCGGCCGGCACTGGTGCAGAACGTGAACATCTCCAACGTAACCGCCGGCAACGTCACCACCGGCGGCCTGACGGGCTCGTGCTTCCAGGCCATCGTTGCGCAGGGCCCCGTGGCGTTCGACTACAACGGCACGCTGCCTGTGCCCACCGTTCCGCCCATCACTGGCGTGACGATCTCGAACTGCAACTTCGGCACGCCCACGGCGGCAGGCCCGGCAAGCGCCACTACGCCGGGGCCGATCTACGCCTACAACGTGCACGACATCACGCTGCAGAACGTCGTGATCGGTGGACAGACTTTCAACACCACCGTAACCGACGCCCGCTGAGCAACCCGCCTCCTTCGCGCTTGGCTGGTTCTGCTGGCCAGCGCCTTTTTATTCCGACCCTGCTGCCCATCCATCCATCATGAAACGCCCTACCGCAATCGCTCGTACCTCCCTGCTGTTCGCCGCACTGCTGGCCGCCTTTGCAAGCGGCGCTGCGCAAGCGCGCACTTTCCGTGTTGCCGACGTGCACGGCGATACCTACCCCACCAACATGGCCGTCAAGTTCATGGGTGAGGAGATCAAGAAGGCCACCGACGGCAAGGACTCCGTCAAGGTGTTCGGCAACAGCGCGCTGGGCTCGGAGAAAGACACCATCGACCAAGTGCGCATCGGCGCCATCGACATGGTGCGCGCCAATGGCGCGGCCTTCAACGAGATCGTCCCGGAATCGGTGATCCCCTCGCTGCCCTTCCTGTTCCGCGACATCGACCATTTCCGCAAGGTGATGTACGGCCCGGTCGGCCAGAAGATCCTCGATGCGTTTGCCGCCAAGGGCTTTGTCGCCCTGACGTTCTATGAGAGCGGCGCGCGCTCGATCTATGCCAAGAAGGCCATCCACACGCCGGCCGACATGAAGGGCGTGAAGATCCGCGTGCAGCCGTCGGACCTGATGGTCGACGAGATCAAGGCCATGGGCGGCACACCCACGCCGATGCCGTTCAGCGAGGTCTACACCGGCCTGAAGACGGGCCTGGTGGATGCGGCGGAAAACAACATCCCGTCGTATGAAGAAACCAAGCACTTTGAAGTCGCGCAGATCTACTCCGAAACGCAGCATGCGATGACGCCGGAAGTGCTCGTCTTCTCCAAGAAAATCTGGGACACGCTGACGCCGCAGGAGCAAGCCGCAATCCGCAAGGCTGCTGCCGATTCGGTGCCTTACTACGTCAAGCTCTGGACCGCGCGCGAGCAGGCGGCCACGGCAACCGTGACCAAGGGCAACGCCACGATCGTGCCGGCTTCGCAGGTTGACCGTGCCGCCTTCGTCAAGGCCATGCAGCCGATCTGGACGAAGTACGAGACCACGCCGCAGATGAAGGACATCGTCAACGCAATCGTGGCCACCAAGTAAGCCTGCATCACCGCTCAAGCGCGGGGCCTGCGACTTTCCCGCAGGCCCCACGCCGGGCAGGCCCCCGATGTATGCCGTTGGTACACCGGCCCCGCCTGCCCACCTCCGATACCGCGCTCCCCTCCAGGTTCAGCATGCAATCGATGTCTTTACTCAAACGCATCAACGATGCGTTTGCGCTCGTGCTCACGCTTGTGGCGGCGTCATGCCTGGCCACGCTGACCGTGCTTGTCTTCTACGGCGTGATCATGCGCTACGTCTTCAACAACGCGCCGGATTTTGTTGAACCCATCGCCCTGCTCATGGTGGTGGCCATTGCCATGTTCGGGGCCGCGCTCAAGGTGCGCGAAGGCGGCCATATCGGCCTGGATTCCTTTGTCGAACGCCTGCCCGCGGGCGGCAAGCGCGCCGCGCACGTGCTGCAGAAGCTCTGTCTGATCGCCTTTGCCGTGGTGATCTTCATCGGCTGCTTCGACATGGCCGAAACCACGTTCGGTGACCGCATCCCCATCCTGGGCCTGCCGGAAGCCGTCCGCTACTGGATTCCTATCGTGGCCAGTGTCGCCATCGCCCTGTTCGCTCTCGAACGCCTGATCGGGCTGTTCGCGCAAGACGCAAGTTAAGTCACCATGGATCTCGCCATTCTCTCCGTCAGTTTTCTGGCGTTTCTTCTGCTGGGCGTGCCGGTTTCGTTCGCGCTCGGCCTGTCATGCGTGCTGACGTATCTGCACGAGGGTCTGCCGGCGGCCACCGCCATGCAGTCGATGATCTCGGGCATGAACGCGTTCTCGTTCCTGGCCGTGCCGTTCTTCATCCTCTCGGGCGAGCTGATGCTGCACGGCGGCATTGCTGACCGCATCCTGCGCTTCGCGCAATCCCTGGTGGGGCACTTCCGCGGTGGCCTGGGCATGGCCAACGTGGTGGCCTGCACGCTGTTCGGCGGCGTCTCGGGCTCGCCCACCGCCGACACGTCGGCCATGGGTGGCGTGGTGATTCCGCTGATGAAGCGCGAAGGCTACAGCGCCGCCTACGCCGTCAACGTGACCACGCATGCCTCGCTGGCCGGCGCGCTCATGCCGACTTCCACCAACATGATCATCTACGCCTTTGCGGCGCAGGGCATTGTGGGCTCGCTCAACGGCCAGCAGGTGAGCGGCGTGTCGATTGGCGACCTGCTGTTCTCGGGGCTGCTGCCGGTGCTGTGGGTCATGGGCTTCGTGCTGATTGCCGCCTACTGGCAAGCCAAGCGCTACGGTTTCCCGCGCCGCGCCGACGGCTCGACCGAGCTGCCGCCTTTCCCCGGCTGGTTTGCCGTGGCACGTGCCTTTGTGGGCGCAGTTCCGGGCCTGATGGTGATCGCGCTGATCCTGGTGTGCGTGGCCATGGGCATTGCCACCGCCACCGAAGCCGCCGCCATCGCAGTCGCCTATTCGCTTTGCCTGACGGTGCTCGTCTATCGCTCCATGACGTGGGCCAAGTTTCGCCGTGCGCTGGCCCACGCCGCCAAGACTACCGGCGTGGTGCTGCTGCTGATTGCCGTATCGAACATGCTGCGCTTTCAGATGGCCTACCTGGAGATCCCGGACGCCATCGAGCAGATGCTCACCCAGACCAGCGCCGCACCGTGGCTGATGCTGCTCTACATCAACATCCTGCAGGTGTTCCTGGGCACGTTCGTCGACATGGCGGCGCACATTCTGATCACCACGCCGTTGTTCCTGCCCATGGCCATGCATTGCGGCGTCGGCCCCGTGCAGTTCGGGATCATGCTGCTGCTCAACTGCTCGCTGGGGCTGGTGCATCCGCCCATCGGCTCGGTGCAGTTTGTCGGCTGCGCCATCGGCGAAGTCTCCATCGGCGAGACCACCAAGATCGCCTGGCCCTACTACCTCGCCATCTTCACCGCCATCAACGTGGTCACGTACATGCCGTTCTTCTCGACCTGGCTGCCGAGCGTGATCAACGGGCACCCGGTGTACTGAAGCAACCCAACCAATAACCAACATGCAGCCACGGCTGCGACATCAAGGAAGGAGTCATCATGAAGAGCCAAGTCGCCATCGCGGCAGCGATCGCACTCACGGGGGGAATCGCCGGATCGGCGTACGCGCAAAGCAGCGTCACGCTGTACGGCAACATCGACGTGTCGGTCGGGTATCAGAGCAACCAGACCTCGGTCGGCTCCACGTCGAACGGCCATTCGGTCGTCAAGCAGAACAGCGGCATCTGGTCGGGCAGCCGCTTCGGCTTCAAGGGCAACGAAGACCTGGGCGGTGGCAACAGTGCGCAGTTCGTGCTTGAAGAAGGCTTCAATGGCGACACGGGCTCGCAATCGGTCTCGGGGCTGATGTTCAACCGCCAGGCCTTCGTCGGTCTGGCCAACCGCGAGCTGGGCACCGTTACGCTGGGCCGCCAGTACACGGCGTACTTCTCGATCCTGGCCCCGTACAGCCCGATCAACTGGCTGACCGGCTTCTACGGTGCGCACCCGGGCGACATCGACTCGCTCGACACCAACTACCGCGTCAACAACTCCGTGGTCTATACCTCGCCCACACTGGGCGGCGTGACCTTCAGCGGCTCCTACGGCATGGGCGAAACGCCGGGCAGCGTGGGCAACGGTTCGACCTGGAGCTTTGCCGCGCGCTATGCCAATGGCCCGGTCGGCGTGGGTGCCGGTTTCATGCGCGTGAACAACTCGACGGTGGGCGGCGGTGCCTGGGGCGCGAACTCGGCGCTGTCCAACAACGGCAGCCAGCCAGCCGTGTCCGCCATCAACGCGGGCTACCAACTGGCGGCGGCGCAACAGCGCTTTGCCGTGCTCGGTTCGTACACGTTCTCGCCGGCATGGGACGTGTCGGTGTCGTACTCCAACGTGCAGTACATCCCCGGCGTGAACTCCAAGTTCGCCAGCGAGGCGATCTTCAACACCGGCGGCGCCGTCCTGCACTACAAGGCCACCCCGACGCTTGACCTGGCAGCCGGCTATTCGTACACGCGCGCCACCAAGGCCAACGGCATTGCGGACGCGGCGACATATCACCAGTTCAACCTGTCGCAGTACTACAGCTTCTCCAAGCGCACGGGCCTGTACCTGCTGGAGGCGTATCAGAAAGCCAAGGGTAAGACGATCTCCCCCACTGGGGGCATCATCGATGCCACGGCGTCCATCGGCGATGGCCAGAACGGCGCGCCCTCGGCAACCGGGTCGCAACTTACCGTGGCTGTCGGCATGATCCACCGGTTCTGACCGGTTTGAACGCCGGTCACGGCGTCCGCCCGGACGCTGTGACCGGGTTCGCCTCAGTTCAAGTGCGCGGAGTTTGCCGCTATCATGGTGCCCGCGCTGCCCTTGGTCTCTGACCGCATCGACACCTCAGGCCGCGCCGTTGCGATCCCTTCCACTTCCTCCCGAACTCGTTGCGAGCTGTATGACTTCGCGCCCTTTCCCCTCGCCCCCTGAGGACGAGGCCACCATGACCGCCGCCCGACGCGTGTATCTGAAGCTGCGTGAGCGGATTGTCGAGATGGAACTGCTACCCGGAACGCGCATCGTCGAGAAGGATCTCGCAGAAGAATTTGGCACCAGCCGTACCCCAGTTCATGAGGCCGTCCAGCGGTTGGCCGAGGAAGGGCTGATCGATGTCCAGGCCCGTGTCGGGACGTTCGTGTCGCGCATTCCGCTCAACACGCTGGAAGAAGCCATGCTCGTGCGTGGCGCGCTGGAAGTCGCCATCATCGAGAAGGCTGCCGAGCGCATGACGCCCGAAGGCATCCACAAGCTGAACGTCGTGCTCGAACGGCAAGCGCAATGCGTGCGCGAGAGCAACCGGCGCGGCTTCTTCCGCACCGACGAAGCCTTTCACGCCACGCTGGCCGAGCTGTCCGGCTACCCCGGCGTCTGGCAGATCATCCTGGAAGTCAAAACGCAGATCGACCGCTACCGGCTGCTGACGCTCCCGCTCGAGGGCCGCATGACTGAAGTCCTGGCCGAGCACCGCGCGGTGATCGACGCCCTCGCCTCCAACAATCCGAAACGCGCCGTGCGCGCCATGCGTGAGCACCTGGACCATGTGCTGCCGGTGCTGGAAATTACCCGCCGGCTGCGTCCGGAGTACTTCACCATCTAGGCAGGTTCGGGCGAGTGGCCGCTTCGGGCTGGGGCGGCCGCTTGGTCAACCGTGTCGATGCACGGCCTTCGCCAGCCTGCACCACCGTGAGCGGCTTCGGCGCCGACGCGTGGAACATCGGGAATTGACATTCCCGAATCGATCTGCCGAATTCGCCTCTCGTTCGACCTTGGCTCGCTGTTAATCCTCGATTCACATGCGCAGTGGATCATGTCGGACCGACTCGCTCCCCATGCAACGCCACTCCATGCCGAATTCCACTTCCGTGAATCCTTTGCCGAGCACCTTGCGCAGTGCCGTATTGGCACTCAGCCTGGCATTCTCGTTGCCAGCGTTGGCGCAAACAAACGCCCTGCGGGTGGCCTCCGATGTAAAGGACATCCGCATCAAGGCGCTGAACGTGCTGCCCAAGGCCAATGGCAGCAAGAGCGACCGCGATGACTGCCCCCAGGCCGTCATGAACCCCGTGTCGGAACCAGCCAGGCAGGTAGCGGCACAAGGCTGGGCGGTGATAGCCGATGTGCCGCTTGGCTCGGCATCTTCCGGCACGTATCGCGCCATCAGTTTTGCGGGCCGCCTGGAAGCCGGTACCAGCGCAACCTGCAACATCACGCAAGGCAACGTGGCCGTGTTCGACAACGACAAGCTCGTCGCGCTGGCCTACGGCAAATCCGCCGAAGACACCGCCATCGGCACCCTTACTGCGCTCGAAGGCGGCGCCGTGCGCGTGTGGGACGGCGACATGGTTGCGTCGCCGGTCGGTGACTTGCGTGTCGACGCCGATGGCACGGTGCGCCTGGGCAAAATTGCCGACGAAGATGCCGTCTGCCATGGCCGCGCCAAGGTGCCGACAATCTATGGCATGCCGATCGACAAGGCCCGCAAGGCACTTGCCGCCAAGGGCTGGAAACCGGTACGAGGCGGCCCCAACGGTGAGCCGCGCCAGAGCGCCCTGGTCAAGCAGGGCCTGGTGGAAACCGAAAACTGTGCGGGCACCGGCCTCGCCTACTGCGACTTCAGCTACACCAGCCCCGCAGGCAAGCTGACCGTGACCACCGCGGGGGAGGACGACCCGCCGCACGTTGTCGACTACGAGGTCAAATGCCGTTGAACGGCAGTGGCGCGCTCGTCAGGCATCGCCACCGTTACATATTGTTACATTTTCGCTTGCCAGGTCTGTCGATTCCGCCCACCCTTCATTCGACGTGCAAGTAGAGGCGCGAACATCATCCGTCGCCTCCAACCCAATCGAACCGAAGGAGAAGCACCATGCGATTCATGATTCTGCGTCTGGCCGACAAAGACACCGAAGCCGCCGTCATGCCAAGCGAAGAACTGCTCACCGCCATGGGCAAGTACATGGAAGACTTGGCCAAGGCAGGCGTGCTGCTGGGCGGCGAAGGGCTGCATCCCAGCTCGCGCGGCGCACGCGTGGAATTCAAGCATGGCAAGCCGACCGTGATCGATGGCCCGTTTGCCGAAGCGAAGGAGCTGATCGCCGGCTACACCATGTTGCAGGTCAAGTCGGAAGAAGAAGCACTGGAGTGGGTCAAGCGCTGGCCCGCACTGGATGCCGGCGGCAACGTGCGGCTGGAAATCCGGCGCGTGTTTGAAGCGGAAGATTTTGGTGCGGAGTTCACCCCCGAAGCCCGCGAGCGCGAAGACCGCCTGCGCGCAGAACTGGCGGCCAGGCAGCAATAGGCAGCAATAAGCGGCACCGTCATGGCCGGTTCGACGCCCGATGCACTCGCCATCCACCGCACCATCGATGCGGTGTGGCGCATCGAATCGGCCAGGATCATTGCCGGGCTTGCACGCCTGTTGCGCGACGTGGGGCTGGCCGAAGAACTGGCGCAGGATGCGCTGGTCGCGGCCCTGGAGCAGTGGCCTGCATCCGGTATCCCCGACAATCCGGCCGCCTGGCTTACTGCCACCGCCAAACACCGCGCCATTGACCGGCTGCGCCATCACACGCTGGCGGAGCAAAAACATGCGCTGCTTGCCATCGAGCTTGAGATCGAACAGGAGCTAGCCGAGGCCGATGCCGAAACAGCGCGCGAAGAGGCCATCGGCGACGATCTGCTGCGGCTGGCCTTCATCTCTTGCCATCCGGTGCTGCCGCACGAAGCCCGCGTGGCGCTCACACTACGACTGCTTGGCGGGCTGACCACACACGAGATCGCCCGCGCCTTTCTGGTGCCGGAACCCACGGTGGCGCAGCGCATTGTGCGCGCCAAGAAGACGCTCTCTGCAGCACACGTGCCGTTCGAGCTGCCCGAGCCCGAAGCGTTACCCGAGCGGCTTTCGGCCGTGCTGCAGGTGATCTATCTCGTCTTCAACGAAGGCTATGCCGCCACCGCCGGTGACGACTGGACGCGCCCCACGCTGTGTGAAGAGGCGCAGCGCCTGGGCCGCATCCTGGCGGGGCTCATGCCAGGCGAGCCGGAAGTGCTTGGCCTGCTTGCGCTGATGGAGCTTCAGGCCTCGCGCCTGCGTGCACGCGTGGGCCCCGGCGGCCAGCCCATCCTCCTGATGGAGCAGGACCGCAGCCGTTGGGATTACCTGCTTATCCAGCGTGGCTTTGCGGCGCTTGCACAAGCCGAAGCCTGCGGGCGCGGGCTTGGCCCTTATGGGCTGCAAGCGGCCATTGCGGCATGCCATGCAAGCGCGCGCACCGCCGAACAAACCGACTGGACACGCATTGCCGCACTGTACGACGCGCTCGCCCAGCTCTCGCCCTCGCCCGTCGTCGAACTCAACCGTGCCGTTGCTGTGGCCATGGCGTATGGGCCGCAAGCCGGCCTCGACATCGTCGATACGCTGCTCGCCGAACCGGCGTTGCGCTGCTATCACCTGCTGCCCAGCGTACGCGCCGATTTTCTTGCGCGCCTCAACCGCATGGAGGAAGCCCGCGTGGAGTACGAGCGCGCTGCTGCACTCGCACACAATCGGCAGGAACGCGCGCTTTTGCTGGAGCGCGCAGCCAAGTGCGCGTCCCCGGAGTAACACCGCGGCACGCTGCTTGCTACGCAGATTGGCTTGTCGACAACACGACCGCGGCGGAACCTTGATTGCGCTGCAGCCGTCCATCCTGCGTGAACCGTTCTCCGTCTTCCCTTCTCAGCATTCAGGCGCTGCGGGGCTTTGCCGCGCTGTATGTGGTGGTGTTCCACTCCGGGCTGGCCCTGGCCCACACCGACATCCCTGCCCTTGCGTGGCTGACCACACATGTGATCAAGCGCGGTCATGTAGGGGTGGATGTGTTCTTCGTCATCAGCGGTTTCATCATTGCGTGGGTCGCCATTCTTGGCCCGAAGGGGCCTGAGCCGGCCGGCGAATTTCTCGTCAAGCGTGCATTCCGGCTGGCGCCGCCTTACTGGTTGATGTCGGTGCTGCATTCCACGTGGCTCAACCCGGTGTCGGCGGGCGTTTTGCTCACGTCGCTCGCGTTTGTGCCGCAGGCCAATGTGGATGCACCGTACTTCGGGTATCCGGCACTGTATGTGGGCTGGTCGCTCAACTACGAGGTGTTCTTCTATGGGCTGTGCGCGGTGGGGCTTGCGCTGTTCGGCCGGCGTGCGCTGGGGCTGGTGACGCTGGCGCTATTCACGACCACGATCATCGTGCCGTTCTGGCATAGCGGGGCCGTGCAGCGCAACCCGGAAGCACTGTACGACTGGGCCACACCGCTGCAGGCCATGGCAGCCAACCCGCTTGTGCTGGAGTTTCTGCTGGGCGCGGGGCTGGCGTGGCTGTATGCAGCGCATCGGCATCGTCTCACCCCGGCCTTCGCGCGGGTACTGATGGCGGTGGGCGTGGCGACGTTCGAGATATCGGTCGTTGGCCCTGTTCCCAAGTTCGATCTGCTCGCCCGCGGGCTGCCCGCAGGCGCTTTGCTGATCGGCATGGTGGCCATGGAGCACTGCGGCGAGCTTCGCGTGCCGCGCGTCGCCGTTTGGCTGGGTGAGCTGTCATACGCGCTCTACCTCGTGCACCCGAGCGTGATCGAAGCCACGCACCGACTGGTAGGCAGGCTGGCGCCGGAATGGATCGGCACGCAGTTGATGCTGTTTACCGTCAACCTTGCGCTCACGCTGGTGTTGGCCATGCTGCTGCATCGCTATGTCGAGCGACCGTCCATCGCCCTGGGCCGGCGCGCCGTCGACTGGATGCGCAACCGTCGACACGCCTCGCGTATGCGCCTGGGCCAACAAGAATCTTGAGCTGCGACGCCTCCGCACCACCTGCGATGCGTAACGCGATGCCGATGCCGCTAGCAGCTCCCCTCAAGCAGTCACGCTGAACATCAACGCCTGGATCTTGCCCTCGACTGGGCCCGCGCCGAACTGCGCCGTCAATGCATCGGTACATACTTCGGTGGCGTCGGTCAGTGCATCGGGGCCGAATGCCTCCAGTTCGCCGCGCACCGGTGTGCCCTGGCAATAGGCGATGGCCACCCCGCGTGCCGTCTCTGCCCGGCTGCGCGCTGCAACAACGTCGTACATGACGTCTGCGGTAAAACCGCCCGCACGGGCGTCGGCTTGAATCGGCGCCGGGTCGTAATGGCCATGCGGCGTGCGCGCCAGAAACATGGGCGGATTCTCGGGAAAGCGCTGCACCAGCGCCTTCGTCACCACATTTGCAAAGTCGTTGTCTTCAATCCGGCCCCACACGCTCAAGAGCAGCTTGCCGCCCGGTGTCAGCACACGACGCGCCTCAGCAAAGGCCTTGGGGCGGTCGGGGAAGAACATCGCGCCAAACTGGCAGATCACCAGATCGAAAGAGCCGTCGGCAAATGGCAGTTGCTGGGCGTCGGCCTGCTGCCATGTCACGGGCCGGTCCGTGCCCACGGCGGCCGCGCGATCGAGCATGGGCGGGTTCAGGTCGGTTGCGACAATCTCCGTGGTTGCGGGTAGTGCACGCGCCAGTGCGCGCGTCACTGCTCCGGTACCTGCGGCAACTTCCAGCACGCGCTTCGGCTGACATGCCGCCGCCCGCGCAGCCATGTCCACCGCATAGGGCTCGAAGATCAACGGGACCAGCAGCGTGTCATACAGCTCGGGAATCGAACCGGAGAAGACCTGATCGGTGCCATGCGCAGCCATCGTTCACCACCTTTGCCCAAGAGGATGCTTGGGTATGAATGGTTATAGTCCGGAACCGCGCGGCGGGCACTCCGCCAAGTCGACTAGATGACATGCCTGCCAAGGCATGAAGGAGCCGGCAAGGCGCGGGATTACGCACGTTTTCTGGCGGCCGCCCCCGCCTGACGGGGCATGCGCCCCAACGACGGCTTGAGCAACGGTGCGTGGTCGCCAAGAAAATCCCACAGCCGATTGGCGACGGGCCCGTGCGGCTGATCCCGCCGTCGTGCAACCGCCAGCTCCTGCACCATGCCAGGAAAATGCCGCCCCGCAATCGACAGCAATGTCCCTTCGCGCAATTCCGCATCGATCAGGAACCGCGGCAGATGCCCCCACGCCATGCCGTGGAGGATCAGCTCTTTCTTCATCAACTGATCGGGCACGGCGCACTGCGGCGCCCCTTCGATGACGTAGTGGGATTGCTCCGGTGGGTTCCGCGCCGAATCATTGATGACGCACTGCATGAAGCGCTGCATCTGCTGTGGCGTCACTGCCGATGTGATGGGAAACGGGAGAAAGCCCGGCGCCACCACCGGCACCATGGCGATCTTGCCCAGGTCGATCCACTCCATGCGCACATCCTCTTTCGACACGCGGTGGACGATCAGGTCGGTGTCGTCTTCCAGCAAGCGCTCCCACGGTCCGGTGACGGCCTCAAACTGCAATTGCAGACGCGTCTGCGGGCACTGACCGAAGAACTGGCTGAGCAATGCCAGCACGGGCTGCAGCGGGCACAGGTCACCCAGCACCACGCGTAGCTCGGCTTCCTCGCCCATCGCCAGCTGCTTTGCATGGGTTCGCAGTTCATCGCTTTCGCGCAGCACGGACTGCACCTTGCGGTGGAACGATCGCCCCGCCTCCGTCAAGCGCACGCGATAGCCGCTGCGGTCTAGCAGGCTCAAACCCAATTGCCCCTCCAGCTTGGCGACCGCCGCAAACACGGAAGGGTGCGAACGATGCAGCCGGTCGGCGGCCGCCTGAAAACTGCCGCCCGTCACCACCGCATCGAAGCACTGCAGCTCGTGAAGCGTGAAGTTCTGCATTGTCGGCAAAACCTACAAAGTTCGTCAGAACTTCATAGTATCCACGAACCTCATCGGCTTCTAGGATGACGACATCCCAATCGTTTCAACCGTCTTTCTCAGGAGCCCATCGTGACCACCCGAAACGACCTCTCGTTCATCACCACCGGTGACGGCACACGCATTGCCTATCGCTTCGACGGCGCGGCGGGCAAGCCCGTCCTGCTGCTGTCCAATTCCATCGGCACCGACCTGCACATGTGGGACGTGAGCGTGCCGCGCCTGGCCGAGCACTTTCACGTGCTGCGCTACGACGCGCGCGGTCATGGCGCTTCGGATGCACCGGCCGGCGCATATTCGATGGATCGTCTCGGTCGTGACGTGGTGGAACTGCTCGATGCGCTGGGCATCCAGCGTGTGCATATGCTGGGGTTGTCGCTGGGCGGCATCGTGGCGCAATGGCTGGCGATTCATGTGCCGGAGCGCATCGACCGGCTGATCCTCTCCAACACCGCCGCGCACATCGGTCCGACGCAGTATTTCGATCACGCCATTGCTGAACTTCGGCAAGCGCCCGACATGCAGGCAGCTACCGAAACATTCCTGCGCAACTGGTTTCCGGCGCGCATGCTGGAGTCGAATGATCCTGCCGTTGACCCATTCCGCCGCACGCTGCTGGCCACGCCGCGCGAGGGCATCATCGGCGGGTGGACGGCGGTGCGCGATGCCGACCTGCGCCGCACAATCACGCTGATCACGCATCCGACGCTCGTCATTGCCGGTCAGCACGACACCGTGACGTCTGCCCGCCATGGCGAGGAAATTGCCGCCGCTATTCCAGGAGCGCAACTGCACATGCTGGACACCGTGCACCTTGCCAACGTGGAGTTGCCGGACGCGTTCCTTGAAGCCGTGCTGGATTTCCTGGGCGTGCTCGAAACTGTTTGATACATCGACACGCGGCAACGCAGCCGGTTAACATGGCGGCCATCCAACCGATGTGCCGCCAGCCATGTCCCGCGTCAAGAACGAAGACGAATTCGAGCTACGCCGCGAAAGCGTGCTCGACACCGCCGCCGAAGCCTTTGCGGCCGACAGCTACCCGAGCGTGTCGATGAACCAGCTTGCCGCTGCGTGCGGCGGCTCGAAATCGCGCCTGTATCACTACTACGAAGGCAAGGAAGCTATCCTCTTCGACCTGCTCGACCGCTACACGCGCCGGCTGGCCGATCTGGTTGAACGCGCCGAGAGCGACGCGCGCCATGCCAAGCTCTCGGCACGCGCCACATTGCATTTGCTGATCCGCACGTTTTTGGCCGAGTACGCCACGTCGCGCACGCGGCATGTGGCCTTGCTCAATGATGTGAAATACCTGGCGCCGGAACAGCGCGACATCGTGCTCGCGCGCGAGCGGGACGTGGTGGCAGCCGTGGGGCGGCAACTTGGTGCCGCCTACCCGAACAAGGTGGATGAAGCCAACCGAACGCCCATCACGATGATGCTCTTCGGCATGATGAACTGGACGTTCACCTGGCTCAAACCTGACGGACCGCTCTCGTACGAAGGCTATGCGGAAATGGTGATCGACATGCTGGAGAACGGCCTGGGCGGGCTAGCTGGCCCGAGCGGCACGAAAGGCTGACGTTCAACGCTCGTCATAGCTGACCACCACGCGCTGCGTGAGCGGCCGCGCCTGGCAGGTCAGCACAAACCCCTGCTGGATCTCCCAGTCTTCCAGGGTGAAGTTCTTGTCCATCTCCACACGGCCTTCCAGCACCTTGGCACGGCACGTGCAGCACACGCCGCCCTTGCACGCATAGGGCAGATCCAGCCCCGCACTCAACGCACTGTCCAGCACCTTGGCGTCGCCCGCCATCGGCACCTCGTGCGATTTGCCATCGAGCACAACGGTGAGCGCGACATCGCCCGCCACGGCGGCATGCTTGCGCGGCTTGGCCGCCGCCGTCGCATCGCCCACCGGCACGCCAAAGCGCTCGGCATGCACGCGCTCGCGCGGCACACCGCGCTCGAGCAGCGCCGCCTCCACCGCATCGATCATCGTCGACGGGCCACAGATGAAAGCAGCATCGATATCGTCGGGCGGGATCAGCGTGTCCAGAAAAGCGCGCACCTTCACGCCATCGAGCCGCCCGTTGAACAGCGCGATCTCCTGCGCCTGCCGCGACAACACGTGATACAGGGCGAAGCGATCGAGGTAGCGGTCTTTCAAATCTTCGAGCGCTTCGCCAAAGATGATGCTGTCGACGCTGCGATTGCCATAGACCAGCGTGAAGCGGCTCTGCGGCTCCGCCGCCAGCGTCGTCTTGATGAGCGAGAGGATGGGCGTGATGCCGCTGCCAGCCGCAAAGGCCACGTAGTGGCGGGCGCTGTCGGCTGCAAGCGGCACGTAGAAGCGGCCGTCTGGCGGCAGCACATCGAGCGTCTGGCCCACGCGGATGCGGTCGTGCAAGTGGTTGGAGAAGACCCCCGCATCGACACGCTTGACTGCCACACGCAACTCACCGTGCGCGTCATAGTCCTGTACGGCGCAGCAGATGGAATACGAGCGCCGCAGTTCTTCGTGTCCGGGCAGTTGACCCGGCGGTACGCGCAGCGTCAGGAACTGGCCTTGCGTAAAGCGGTATGCGCTACGCAGATCGTTCGGCACGTCAAAGCGCACGGAAATCGTATCGGCCGTCTCGCCGCGCACTTCGGCAACACGCAAGGGGTGGAATTGCGGAGTCATGGCGATCGCGCTCAGGGGGCTTAGTAGGGCTTGAAATAGTCGAACGGCTCGCGACACACACGGCAGCGGTACAGCGCCTTGCAAGCTGTCGAACCGAAGGCGGAGATGAGTACCGTATCGTGCGATCCGCATTGCGGGCAGGCGATGTGCTCGGCCTGCGTTGGGCGAGTAAGACGAATCGGGCGTGCACCATCCGCTTCGGTCACATGTGCCGGCGGCGCAATACCAAAGTCGCGCAGCTTGCGGCGCCCTTCAGTCGTAATCCAATCGGTCGTCCATGCCGGCGACAGCACCGAGCGCACGCGATACGCACCCACGTCTGCCGCCTGCAACGCACGACTCACATCATCGGCAATTTGCTCCATGGCGGGGCAGCCGGAATACGTAGGCGTGATCGTCGCCACCAGTGTGCCGGCCTCGTCGAGCTGCACATCGCGCAGGATGCCAAGCTCGGCAATCGTCACCACGGGAATCTCCGGGTCGGTGACGGCCTCCAGCGCGATACGTGCGCGGGCCAACCGCTCGCTTACCACGATGCCCCCGGGAACTGGCGCGCCAGCCCCTGCATCTCGGCCAGCAGATAGCCCATATGTTCGGAATGCACGCCGTGCTTGCCAGTGCTGACATACGGGCCAGGCTCCGGCCAACGCAGCGTCGCCTCATCCAGCGCGTCACGCACGGTGGCTTCCCATACGTCACGCAGGTCTGCCGGGCGCACGCCAATGCCGGCCTCGGCCACGGCAGTTTCAACATCGTCCGTGGCGAAGACTTCGTTGGTGTATGGCATCAGCCAATCGAGCGCGGCTTGGGCCCGCGCATGCGACTCATCGGTGCCATCACCGAAGCGCACGAGCCAATCACGCGTATGGGCGAGGTGGTAACGCATCTCCTTCACCGATTTGGCGGCAATGGCGGCCAGTTCAGTGTCGGTCGAACGCGTCAACGCTTCCCAAAGCGGCACCATCAATGCCGCGTACAGGAAGTGGCGGACGATGGTGACAGCGTAGTCGCGCGCGGCTGCCGAGGTCGCCACCATCGGCCCTGCGTGCGGCAGCTCCAGCAGCGTGTAATTGCGGAAAGCGGGCTCCGCACGCCAGTAGGCGTACTCATCCTCGGTGCGCGGTGTACCGGTAAGCCTGCCTTCGATCTGCCCCGCGCGCGTGTAGAGCAACCGCGCCTGGCCGATCAGGTCAAGACTCAGGTTGGACAGCGCGATGTCTTCTTCCAGCACGGGGCCATGGCCCGTCCATTCCGCGTTGCGCTGGCCGAGGATGAGCGCGTTGTCGGCCAGGCGAAGGATGTATTGCAGATGCGCGTCAGAAGTCATCACCGCGGCTCACATGTGGTTGACTTCATCGGGCAGCCGATAGAACGTCGGGTGCCGATAGATCTTGTCAGCCATCGGGTCAAAGAGCATCGGTTTGTCGTCGGGTTCGCTGGCGGTGATGGCGGCCGACGGCACCACCCAGATCGAGACGCCTTCCTGCCGGCGCGTGTAGACGTCGCGCGCCATCTGCAGCGCCTGCTTGGCGTCCACCGCGTGCAGGCTGCCGCAGTGCTTGTGCTCCAGGCCCTGCTTGCTGCGGATGAACACTTCCCACAGGGGCCATTCGTGTTGATGCATGTTGGGCTCCTTCCCGTTCAGGCAGCTTGTTGGTTGGCGGTAGCGCGTTCGGCCTGCTTGCGCGCATAGGCGAGCGCTGCTTCGCGCACCCATTCGCCCTCTTCGTGTGCGCGCTTGCGCGTGGCGAGGCGCTCGCGGTTGCACGGGCCGTGGCCGTCCAGCACGCGCTTGAACTCGGACCAATCGAGCGGCGAGAAATCGTAATGGCCGCGCGCTTCGTTCCATGTGAGGCCCGGGTCGGGCAGCGTCACGCCGAGCACGCGCGCCTGCTCGACGGTGGCATCGACAAAGCGCTGCCGCAGATCGTCGTTCGAGATGCGCTTGATGCCCCAGGCCATGGTCTGCGCGCTGTTGGGCGACGCGGTATCGGGCGGCCCAAACATCATCAGCACCGGGAACCACCAGCGGTTGACGGCTTCCTGCACCATGTCGCGCTGCGCCTGCGTGCCTCCCATCATCGTCAACAACGACTCGTAGCCCTGACGCTGGTGAAACGACTCTTCCTTGCAGATGCGGATCATGGCGCGCGCATATGGGCCATACGAACAGCGGCACAGCGGGACCTGATTCATGATCGCCGCGCCATCGACCAGCCAGCCGATCACGCCCACGTCTGCCCAAGAGAGCGTCGGGTAATTGAAGATCGACGAATACTTTGCGCGCCCCTCGTGCAGCGCGTCGATCATCTCGTCGCGTGAGCTGCCGAGTGTTTCTGCAGCGGAATAGAGATAGAGGCCGTGGCCCGCTTCGTCCTGCACTTTGGCCAGGAGGATAGCCTTGCGCTTGAGCGACGGCGCGCGGCTGATCCAGTTGCCCTCGGGCAGCATGCCCACCACCTCGGAATGCGCGTGTTGCGAAATCTGCCGCAGCAGCGTCTTGCGGTACGGCGCGGGCATCCAATCCTGCGGCTCGATCTTGTGGTCGGCCCCGATGCGTGCATCAAAGCGCGCCTGCAAATCCGCTTCGCCTTGGGAGGCGACGGCCAGTTCCTGCTCTGTGGGCAGACCGCCGGGCTGGTCGAGGCTTTGGGTGTACATGCGATCCTCCGGCTGCTTTTGGGCATGTGCACGGCACGTCATGCGCGCCGTGTTTTGGATGGATCGATTATAAACCGTCCGACCGGTCGGTCAATAACGGGTTTCACCGCATGCCTCGTTTGAGACATGCGGTGCGTCCTTCCCTCTCTTCTTTTCCAGCGACTTAAATTGGCGCTGCCGAAGATGCTTCGCCCTGCGCCGCTCCGTGTGTGCGCGTACGAACGAACACGCCCGCCAGCACCGAACCGAGTACCGCGGCAACTGCCCCTAGCAGGAACGCGAGGTGATAGCCGCCATTGAGCGCCGTCGTGGCATCGGCGCCTGCCGCGGCCAAGCCTTCGGTGCGCGCTGCAGCAAGGCTTGCCAGGATGGCCAAGCCCAGCGCACCGCCCATCATGAACGACGTGTTGACCACGCCGGACGCCAGGCCCGATTCATCCGGCGCCACATCACTCATGGCGGCCAGTAGCACCGGATTGAACGCCACACCGGCGCCCAAGCCCAGCAACAGCATGCCGGGCAGCACGTCCATCACAAAGCTGCCGCCGGCAGGCGCCCGTGCAAACAGCACCAGCCCGATGCCTGCCACCAGCAAGCCCAACGACAGCGGCGCGCGAATGCCGAAGCGCATCACCAGCTTGGCCGACAAGCCCAGCGAGAACACCGCCATGATGATGTTGGCCGGCAGGAAGGCCAGCCCCACCTGCATGGCGCTGTAGCCGAGCACGCGCTGCATGTATAGCGCCGAGATGAAGAACCACGCGAACATCGCAGCCGCCCACAACACCCCCACCACGTTGGCCGTAGCGACGTTGCGCAGAGCGAACATGTGCAGCGGCATCAACGGATGCGACACGCGCGATTCAATGATCAGGAATGCGATCATCAACGCGATGGCAATGCCCAACTGCGTTAGCGTTTGCGTGGACGTCCAACCGGCTTCGTTGCCATGCACGACGGCGTACACCGCCAGCATCAGGGATGCGGTCACGGCAATCGCACCCGCCACGTCCAGCTTCGTACGGTCGGCCAACGGCTTGCCCGCAGGCAACAACGCCACGCACGCGGCGTATACCGCCACACCAATCGGCAGGTTGACCAAGAAGATCCAGTGCCAACTCAGCGTGCTCGTCAGCAAGCCACCGAGCAACACGCCGATGCTGCCACCGCCCGCACACACAAAGCCGTAGATGCCCATTGCCTTGGCGCGGTCCGCCGGCGAAGTGAACAGATTCATGATGAGCGACAGCGACACCGCCGACACCACCGCGCCGCCCAGCCCCTGCACGGCGCGCGCCGTGATCAGCAGCCCTTGCGAATTCGCGAGCCCGCATGCGGCCGACGCCAGCGTGAACAGCGTGAGCCCGAGCAGGAACACCTTGCGATGTCCGAACAGGTCGCCCAGCCGACCACCCAGCAGCAGGCAGCCGCCGAAGGTCAGCATGTAGGCGTTGACGACCCACACGAGCGAGGTTTCGGTAAAGCCCAGGTCTGCCTGGATGGACGGCAGCGCAACGTTCACGATGGTCGTATCCAGCACGATCATCAGCACGCCCAGACAGAGCACGATGAGGGCAAGCCAGCGCTTGCGTTCGTCGATGCCATGCGTCATGGAATCACTCCTATGCTTGGCTGCTGCGCCTGGATGTCGCTCAGAATTGCGCAGCCGATTTAAGGTTGGCGAGACCGGCTTCAAAGCCCTTGCCGGCCATCGCGTCCATACAGAAAAAGGCCCGCCAGCTTGGCGATGTGCCCGGCACAGCGGTCATCGCAACGACGATGCCCAACGCAATGATCTTCAGCATGAAGAGCGCTCCGGCAGATGGGGCAGCACGTGAATTGGACGCCTTTGCGTGGGCCAGACAAAGGGTCGCGCCAGACCAGCCGGTCGTCACCAAGGGGGTGGTTTCGTTGATATTGGTAATGCCCCGGTGATCGCGCAGTCTAGCACCGGACCATCGCCCTGCGCCAAGGCAAGCTTCCTACGATTTTGCGTAGCACGGCCACCGCTCGGTGGCCGCTTGCACACGCATTGCAGCAATTACATCGGCTTGGGCGCGATCACCATCCACGTGATGCCAAAGCGGTCGGTCACCATGCCGAATGCGTTGGCGAAAAACGTTTCGGACATCGGCATCGTGACTTGTCCGCCCTCGCCGAGTGCCTTGAATGTCCGTTCGGCAGTGGCGTTGTCGGGCACGCTGACGGACAACCCGAAACCCTTGAAATCCGTCTTGCCGCCGGCCATGCCGTCGGACGCCAGAATCTGGGTTTCGCCCACGCGGAAGGCGGCGTGCATCACCTTGTCGAGCGGGGGCGCCACGCCGCCGCATTGCTCGGCAGTGGGCTGCGCATCCTTGGGCGCATCCTTGTAGCGCATCACGACATCGACCTTGGCGCTGAGCGTTTTCTTGTAGAACTCCAGCGCTTCTTCACAACGGCCTTCGAAGAACAGATACGGTTGAACTTGCATCACAACTCCTTGGGGGTGGACTCGGGGGACTGCAAAGCCGCGCATTGCGCCACGCGGTCGGGGGAAACCTCGCTCAGCCGCACGCCGGTTCAGGCACCGGCATCGGCACCGATGCATGCTCGTGTACGACTTGCCAACGGCCATCGCGCTTGCGGAAACACACGGTGGCGCGCGTCTGTGCATCGTGCTTCGCACCGTCGCGATAGCGCGCACGCAGGCGATTGATGCTGAAGCAATAGGCCAGATCGCCACTCACCTCAAGATGCAGTTCGGCGAACTGGAAATCGGCCTGGCCCTCAAGCGCATCGAACCAGCTTTGCCAGTTGCGGCGGTATGCGTCGACACCTTTGACGAACAGCGGCGGCATCACATCGAACACCACTACGTCGGGCGCGTAATGACGCATGACGGCGTCGATATCCTTGGCGCGGACGGCGGCAGCCCATGCGTCGATCAACGTGCGGAGCTCCGCTGCATCGTCCGTTGCAGCTGTGGCTAGGGTCATGTTGGCCTCCGAAAGATCTGTCGCAATAAAGGCTTGGAAATTTGCGAAGCAGCGCCTACGGTTGAATTGTGAACACTGTCCACAAACAGTAGCAGACATAATGGACGGTGTCCACATAGAACTTGCGGAGTTGCATTGCATGACCCAGGAACCACCCCGACCGCCCGTGCGCACCACGTATCGCCATGGCGACTTGCGGCGTGCGCTGCTCGACGCCGGCATTGAACTGGCGCGCGCCGGCGGCCCCGACGCCATCGTGCTGCGCGAAGCCACGCGCCGCGCGGGCGTGGTGCCGAATGCCGCCTACCGGCATTTCGCGGGGCGACAGGACCTGCTGCAGGCCGTCCGGGCAGAAGCATTGGCGGCGTTGGCGCGCGCCATGGAAGCGGAGTTGGATGCCATCGACCCAACGTGGCCCGAGGATGTGCGCGCACGTGCGTCGCTACGCGCCATCGGCGTGGGTTATCTGCGGTTTGCGCAGTCGGAAACCGGCCTCTTTCGCACAGCCTTTGCGGTGCCCGATGAAGTAGAAAACGACGCGGACCCCGCCAAGGCCGGCAATAGCGGCCTGAACCCGTTCCAGTTGCTGAGCCTGGCGCTGGACAGGATGACCGCTGCCGGCGTACTGCCGGCCGAACGCCGCCCGGGCGCCGAATACCTCGCGTGGTCGGCGGTGCACGGGCTGGCCCTGCTCATCATTGATGGGCCGTTGCGCGGGCGCCCGCCCGAGCAGACCGGCGCCATTGCATTGCGTGTGGTGGAAATGGTGGAAAACGGCCTGTAGAGACTGCCGGACCGGCGGGCCGATGGAATATTGCCCGCACCCAAAGTGTTTACCATCAGCACAAGCCACACACACCGGAGAATCACCATGCAGATGCGACCAGGCAGATGGATCGGCGCCGCCGCGCTCGTGCTGAGCGCATGCGCGTCGCTCTCACCCATCCAGACAGCACAAAAGATGATTGGCCAGCCCGAAAGTGCCGTACGCGAGACCTTCGGCACGCCCACCGAGACGTATCAACTGGCAAACGGCACGCACCGCTGGATCTATTCCAAGCAGCCGATGGGGCACGAAGTCTATGCCGCCGACTTTGATGCCAACGGCAAGCTTACCAACTATCGGCAGATGCTGACGGAAAAGGAAATCTACGAGGCACGCCCTGGTGTGTGGACCAAACGCGATGTGCTTGAGCGCTTCGGCACACCGAAAGAGCCGACGCAGTACTACCCTCTGATGAAGCGGGAAGCGTGGTCATATCGGATGTACGTGCTCGGGTATCAGCAGGCGCACTTCAACGCCCTCTTCGACGACAACGGCGTGCTCGATCGCACCATGATCGTCGTCGACCCGCTTGGCGGCGATCACCAGAGCCGCAAGTGATACACAGCCCTGGTGGCGCATTGCACGCCGCCAGGGCTTCAGGGCTTAGCCCAGCGCAGAAGCGATAGCCTGCGCGAGTTCGTTGGCTTCAAACTTGGCGACGTAGCCGTTGGCGCCAACACGGCGCACGTGGTCTTCGTTGGCCGAGCCCGACAGCGACGAGTGGATCACCACCGGAATCGACTGGAATGCCGGCTCGGTCTTGATCTTGCGCGTCAGCGTAAAGCCATCCATCTCTGGCATTTCCAGATCGGTCAGCACCAGGGCGATCTTGTCCCGCACGGTCTTGCCTTCGCGGGCGGCATCGCGTGCGATGTTCTGCAGCGTATCCCACGCTTCCTGCCCGCTCTTGGTCATCACGTATGGTGTGCCCATCGCCTCCAGGCCATTGGCGATCAGCGAGCGCGCGAGGCCCGAATCATCCGCAACCAGCAGCTTGGCGCCCGGCGGCAGCTTGATCGGACGCTCGTCATTGTCGGGCGCCAGATCGGTGCGGCGCGTCGGGAACACATCCACCAGGATCTGTTCAACGTCGATCACCTGCGCCAGGCGCGAGTTGTCGGCGTTGCCGTCCAGGCGCGCCAGGCTGGTGATGTTGCTGCTGCCCACACTCGCCTCGGCCGGGAAGATCTGGCTCCATTCCAGGCGCACGATCTCGTCCACCTCTTCCACCGCAAAGCCCTGGGTGGAACGCGCGTATTCGGTAATCAGCAGGATATTGGCATTGCCGTTCTTGGTGCCGATCACGCTGGCAAGGTCGATCACGGGAATGATCTGGCCGCGCACATTGACCGCACCCAGGATATGGGCGCCGGCATCGGCCACATGCGTCACGGGCGGCATGACCATGATCTCGCGCACCTTGAACACGTTAATGCCGAACATTTCGCGCTGATTGGAGCGCGCAGATTCGCCCAGGCGGAACAGCAACAGTTCAAAACGGTTGTTGTTTGTCAGATTGGTCCGTTCATCAACTTCGTGCTGCGACATTGTCTTCCCCCGTTCAAGCACACGTTATGTGGCGGTAAACGGCACGGCGTTTGGCAACTTGAAGGGGTTTTGCGAATGTGATGGCCGCGCCCTTCCTGCGTGGGGAAACACAAGCCTAGGCAACCTTTACGTGCGCGACCAGAAAATCGAGAAATGCCCGCACGCGCGCCGGCAGATGCGCTCCCTGACCGACATAGACGGCGTGGATGTCTTCGGTCTCGCCCGGGTTGTAATCCTCCAGGACGGGGACGAGACGGCCCGCCTCCAGATCGGCGCGCACCTGAAACTCGGCCAGGCGCGCCAAACCCAGGCCAGCGACCGCTACGGCGCGCAGCGCCTCGCCATCGCTGAGCTGCGTGTTGCCGTGTGGGGTGAATTCGGTGCGGCGACCGCGCTTGATAAAGGGCCAGGCGTTGCCGGCGCGAACGTAACTGAACGCCAGGCAATTGTGGTTTGCTAAATCAGCCGGCGTGCGTGGCGTGCCCGCGCGTGCCAGATACGCCGGCGACGCCACCACCATCAAGCGCGTCTGCCCCAGCTTGCGCGCCACCAGCCGCGAACTCTTCAGCGGACCACTGCGCAGCGCAACATCGGTGCGGTCTTCCAGCAGATCGACCACGCGATCCGTGAGCGCAATGTCGAGCGACACCTCCGGATGGCATGCCAGAAACGCCGGCACAATCGGCAGCAACAAATGCGTGCCGACCGGCACATTCGCATTGATGCGTAATCGCCCCGAAGGCTGCGCCCCGGCGGAAGCCTCGCGCTCGGCCTCTTCCAGATCGGCCAGTACCGTCACACTGCGCTCGTAAAACGCCATGCCCTCGGGCGTGAGTTGAAAGCGCCGGGTGGAACGGTTCACCAGCCTCGCGCCCAGCCGGGTTTCCAACCGCGCGACCAGTTTGCTCACCGCCGATGGCGTCATCCGGCAAGCGCGCGCCGCAGCGGAGAAACCGCCCTCTTCCACCACCCGCACGAAGACTTCCATTTCGCCAAAGCGATTGACATCAAGCCGCGACATTGTGATTTCAATTCATAGATGTTGTGCTTGCAGGCAGTCTATCGCACAGATTCGATCGTTCTCATACTGGCCGCCATTGCCATCGCTGCGTTGGGTTCAACCCAACACCAACATGACTGCACAGAACAAAGTCGCGCTCGTCGTGGGCGCACAAGGCGTGATCGGCCGCAACCTGATTGAGCACCTCGCCACATTGGACGACTGGCGCATCGTGGGCCTGTCGCGCCGCGGCGGAGAATCCACTGAGCGCATCCAACATGTGGCCGTCGACCTGCTCGACGCGGTCGGCACGCGCGCCAAGCTCCGCGCGCTTGGCGACGTTACCCACATCTTCTACGCCGCCTTTCAGGATCGTCCGACCTGGGCTGAACTGGTGCCGCCCAACCTCACCATGCTGACCAATGTGGTTGCCGCCATAGAAGCCGCGTCGCCACATCTCACGCACATCAGCCTGATGCAGGGCTACAAGGTGTACGGCGGCCACCTCGGGCCGTTCAAAACCCCGGCACGTGAAACCGATGCGCATTTCATGCCGCCCGAATTCATGTTCGATCAGCAGACCTTCCTGGAAGCACGACAGGTGGGCAAGGCGTGGACATGGTCGGCAATGCGCCCGTCGGTGGTCGGCGGCTTTGCGCTGGGCAATCCGATGAACCTTTCCGTGGCCATCGCCATGTACGCGTCGATCTCGAAAGAACTGGGCCTGCCGCTGCGCTTTCCCGGGAAACCCGGCGCTTACGACCACCTGCTGGAAATGACCGATGCCGGCCTGCTCGCCCGCGCCACCGTGTGGGCTGCCACCGACGCGCGCTGCGCCAACCAGGCCTTCAACATCAACAACGGTGACCTATTCCGCTGGAGCGAAATGTGGCCCAAGATCGCGCGGTACTTTGACCTGGAAGTCGCCCCACCGCTGCCCTTGTCGCTTGACAACGTCATGGCCGACAAGGCGCCGCTCTGGCAGAGCATGATCGCCAAGCATGGTCTGGCGAACACGCCCTACCGCGATGTGTCTTCGTGGCGCTTTGCCGACTTCGTCTTCTCGTGGGATTACGACATGTTCGGCGACGGCTCCAAGGCACGCCGCTTTGGCTTTCACGAATACGTGGAGACGGAGGCGATGTTCATGCGCATCTTCGACGACTTGCGCCAGCGCAGCATCATTCCGGGGTAGAGCGTCCGGATGCCTCCTCGGGGACGATGCACTGACCGATCCGGCTAGGGGGATGTCCCGACTCGGGTTTCCTCAGGAAGGGTCGATATAGTGAAGGCGGGACGGTAGCTCATGGGTCGAGCGGCGACGGTTTACCGACGCAGGCAGGCAGGTTCAAATCCTGTACGTCCCACCATCTCATGATTTATTGAGGAACAACAAAACTGTGCCGTTAAGCATAAAGTGGCCATTTGGACAGGTTATGGTTGTTTACCCGATCGGCCACGTTATGCTTTATCGGCACGGCGCACGTTGACGGGCGATCCTCAGACGGTCGCAAAACCGACGGGCAAAAAAAGCCGGCCAATGGCCGGCTTTTGTCTTGAACTCTTACGCTTCGGTGACCTTCAGTCCGCCTCCATACGATCCCGCGCTTCCTGCAGCAAGGTGATCACGCCTTTAACGCTGCCGAGCACCTCTTGGGGGACGCGCTTTCTTATTTCGCGGAGATTGATCGCCTTCCCTTCGCTGAGGATGTCCTGGCAGGCGGCATCAATCGCATCTCGGGCCCTTTCCACACTCTGCTCGCCCCTGCGTCGCATATGCTGCCGCCAGCGCTCCGCCAGTACGCGAGCTTCTTTGTTTGCGTTCTGATAAATCTGACGTACATCGACGTTGAGACGCCGCGCCGCCTCGGCCACGCTCACGGGTACCAGGTCCCCTTGCATTGCAACAAGTTGACTACGAATATCGCCCCAGTCCAACGTTCGACGGGGGGCGCGCTGCGTCGAGCGATGAAACAGCATGGTTACTTGTTTGCAGGTGTCGGCCGGCGGGGACCAGTTCGTCAGATCTCCCGTCAATACTTTGGCAAGTGATAGTCCGGCGTGCCCCGCGATCTGAAGAAGCGCTGGCAACGTAGGAGTACCGCCATCCTTAAGCCAGTGATGTACCGTCCCTTTGCTCACGCCGATACGGCGCGCAAATGCTGCGCTCTTGCCGTTGTCTAGTCGCGTCACAAGTTCTTGTATTGTGTCCTGGAGGGATTCCC
Source organism: Ralstonia wenshanensis (assembly GCF_021173085.1). NCBI lineage: Bacteria > Pseudomonadati > Pseudomonadota > Betaproteobacteria > Burkholderiales > Burkholderiaceae > Ralstonia > Ralstonia wenshanensis. Next base: position 1,590,360 of record NZ_CP076412.1, on the reverse strand, counting down.
GCGTCGGTGGGCATTCCAGGGTGGCTTGAGCCTTCAGCATCTCGCCGACTTGTGAAGCCTTCCAAATTTCCTCCGGCGCAGCAGGGACCGACTCTTTGCAATCCCCCAGAAACGCACCGCAATGCGCGCACCATCCAGGTACGACATAGGCGTACTTGTGACGCGCGTCCGTGCGTCCGCATTCAGGGCAGACATGAACTAGCTGCGACTCGTGCCGTGGGCATGCCGTAACGCATCCGACGTCCCATGCGAGCCGCATATGAGGCGACCGTCCTGCGGCCCTGTCCTCATCCAAACAATGTGGGCACCAACGCGCCTGTACTGTGGTCAGACTCTGCTGGGCAATGACATCTTCCCATGGGAGAAGAGTCAGTCGATCAAGATGGCTAACGCTCGTCAGAGCCGAAAGTGCGCCGGACCAATTCCTCGCCGCTTCGCCGTTCCCGCTAAGGTGTAGGCGCTGCCAGTTGTAGTTTGCCGACAGTTCTTGGCCGATAGTGTCTGAGACCGTCCGAGACATCTCAGTGACTGAGACGGAGTGGGAGGCTGCCAGCCGCCACAGGTAGCTCAGCAGGCTTTCAACCTCTGCTGTGCCAATCCCGATGGGTGCGAGGGCGTGCAACGAAGAGCGGGGATTAGACGACATCATGTTCATGCTGTGAGCCTCTCAGCTTTTGCTGTCGAGCGTTGCATCGTCGGCATGACACGGGTCAGACTTGGTCCGATGGCTGCTTCGCCCTCAATGATTTCTTCAAGAATCCGCTTATGCTGCGCTTCATTCAACAGAGCTCGCTTCAGCGCTTCCAGCGACCAATTCCCATCGGCTTCAGCAAGTCTCGCAGCGCGCGTCAACACGCTGCTCAGCGTTCCAACACATCCCAGCGTGTTGGCCATGAGTTGCTTTGCGTACCGGCTCAATTGGCCGCCCCACAGTTCCGGCAGAGCCTTATCAAAGGACAGAAGGCAACGCTCGAACGCCTGAACACCTTCGGGACAGTCCTCGCGATAGCGCTCAAAATGCAGCACATGGGTGCGGCGCGCGATTTGGCCAGACAACGACACAAGGTGGTAGAGGTCATACGAGCCCACCAAGACGATCTGAGTGCCGCACTCGTTGACCAGGGACTTCAGCGTATCGAGCTGGACCTCCAACTTGCTATTGCGCTGTGTGTCGCGAAAGATGTGCGCGGCCTCGTCGATGACCATGAACTGTACTTGCCGAGCTCGCAGGCCGCGCTCCACTGCTGTCCGTAGTGCCGCTAGCGAATTGCCGCTCGCACCACGAGGACGCACAAGTCTGCCGGAGAGAGAATCCACCCCATATGCCACCTTGGGAGAATCGAGATCATCGCCAAGCTGATTCAGAATGCGCTGATAGAACAGGCGCCATGAGAACTTGGTCTCGCCTGACGCTGGCGCTTGGACATAGATGGCCGGAATCACACCTGCATTCAACTCCATTTCGGCGTGCGACTGGTTGAGTGCGTTCTCTACCATAAACTTCGCAAGCGTCGTTTTCCCGGCGCCCGTTGGGCCACACACCAACAGGATGCTCTCTTGGCTATCCGGATAGATCAGAGTGCTCAGTTCGTCCATCACCTGCGTAACACGGGTGTGTTTGATGCGCTTGGTTGGCAGGATGGAGGCGCTAGCCTTTACTGGGGTCAATGGGTAAGTTTGTTTATTCATTAGTGAAAGTCAGAAGTCTTCAAATTCAGTGGAGTCGCCCAAGACTGCCGGGCGTTTGGGTGGCGTCGGTGCAGTTGTTGTCTTCTGGTCCCGCCGTGACGAAGTGGTGGAACCTGCTGTGTCCTCATCAAAATCGAATCGATGTGGAGCGATTACGGGTGTAACGCTCGACATCTGCAGGCTGTTGTAGAGCGCCTTGTTTTCGGCTTGGCGTTCAAACTGAACGGCCATCGCACCCTCCGGCGTGAAGATGCGCATAAACTCGCGCAGCCGTTGAGCGGCACCTTTTTCGGTCGGGCGCGTCCCCGTACGCGACCGAAACTCTTCGGAGAAGGCCTTTTGTTCCGCCTCGGTCAATTGACCGAGGTCATACAAGTTTCGGCAGACGGCGTGGTGCCAGTGGTCTCTCACCAGTACGTAGACAGATGAGGCATCCCAGGGGTCATAGCGCACAGGTATGTTGGCGCCAGCGACTTTGGGCGACGTAAATACGCCGCTCCAATAGAAGCGATCGTCGACCTTGACGCCGCGCTGCTGATTGACCATGCGCGTGCCTTTGCGATCAACCGGCGGGCAAGTAGCGATCAGAAAGTCTTTGTTGAAGACCACCTGCCGCTGCGGCCGCAATCCACTCTCGCGCAGGCCGCGATGGAACGCATCTCGAGGGGATTCATTCAGCGCCTGGTGAGGCTCGTTGTCGTAGTACTCGGTAGCCCAATATTCAACGCCGCGATACAGGGCTTCCAGCGTCCACTGCGCCAGTTTCTTGGGGAGATGCGAACCAGACACTGCTCGCACATTCTTTGTTGCCTTGGTATTGCCAGCTAAGTTGTGGATGTACTCAGTATTCAGCCGCCCAAACAAGCGCTCCAGAACGGCACCGTGGCGTGGACGGCCTGCGGGCCTGAATCGCAAATGGGTGCCCATAGCGCGGAGGAACGTCTTGAAAGCGTCTGACAGAAAGTCCGTTCCGTTATCCACAACGATGAACTCGGGCAATCGACTGAAGCGGCGCACCATGTCGCGGATAGCCATCATCACCGAAATGTAGGACGGCGGATCGAAGGTCAGGTAGAAGGCCAGAATGCGGCGAGACCAAGCGTCGATGGCAACTGTCAGCCAGGGGCGCCCGAGTGCATCTCCCGTACGACTTGAGACGACCTCGATGTCGAGCTGTGTGTGATCAATGTGCACGTATTGAAATGGACGGCTTCCGTGCACAGGTGTGTCGTAGTACAGAACGTCGACAAACGTGTCCTGCTGGTAGGCCAAGCGCTTTCCATGTCGCACACGAACATCGCGGTTGGTCTCAAGAGCCTGGATGTGCTGTATCAGCGTTGGGTATGAGGGCGATTTCACCCCTTCTTTCTCAGACGCCACAACGAGAAAGCGGTAGCACGTCTTGTAGTTGATTGCTTCGCTGGTTCTCCAGTGTTCGTCGATGACTCGTTCCATGACTGCCAGTTGCAGGTCGCTGAGACGACGCTTCCGGTTTCCACGCTGTTTGCAATGGGGCACCAAGGCCAATACTTTGTCAGCGCCGTTCGCGTTGGCAACATTCTGCCGAGCAGACCAACGCCGCAGAGAGCGCTCTGAGACACCGGAAGGGCGTTCTGGCGATTCAAGCAGCGCCTGCCGTTGCAGCGCAGTCGTAAGCTGCTCTTTCGAATAGCTACCCAGCCCCCGGCTCTGTGTCCGTGCGCTTTGAATTCCAGTGATGCGGTTCTTCTCATGCGCGCTAAGCAGCCACTCGCGAGTGAGAGTTATTGAAGAGCCGTCCGGCCTATTGCAGACCACGCTACCTTCGCCAACCATGACGATGGTCAGCTCTTGCCCTTCGAACAAGAACTTGGTGCCATCTGCGATATCGAGAGCGAACGGCGTAAGCGGAAAAGCGCCACTGGACGTGACATTTGCCACCATGAAGTCACGCAGCACATCGTCGCGATACAAATTGAATAGGCGCTTTTCTGTGAGCGTCTCGCTATCGAGGTCCGTAGCAACCAAGTTGTCTGCGATTGCCTTGTTGAGCAAATCAGCACTGAACTCATATGGCGGCGCAAGAAGCTCGGAAAACGTGAGGTGTCCGTGCTCACGCAGAGCCAATTGCAACTGCGCTAACGCCTCTTCGGGGCAAGGCTCCGCTGCGGGGCCAAAGTAATGGGCGAGATACAGCAGGTTTTCAACACGTCGGCGCGGCATCGCCGAATCGCTGAAGATTCGGTATCGGATTCCCAGTTCGGCAAGCTGAGTTTCAATCTGAGGGGACCGCCACAGCCCATCGTTCGACCTAACGTAGCGATATGGAAAGCGTTCGGCGAGCCGTTCGAGTTTGACGTCTGACTTCCATTCCTCCAGCATGAACCCGTCGGTCCGGATGGACAGAAAGTCCGGCACGTGCGTGGAAGAGTGTGTTTTCCCTGTCGCCTCGTCGATCAGTTCGAGCTTGAGCTGACACGGCTGCGTATAGAACTCGAGTACGTTGTTGTCGTACTCAAGACCAACAGCCGCCGCGAACTCGATGTGCCGGCTTTCGGTCGCAATTTCGATGTCGCCGCCCATCTTGCGACTGGCTAACAAGGTGATGACGTTCCCCCCTCGTGACTTGACGTCACGGACAGGAGCTTGGACGCGCGCATCCAAGATGAGCTTACGACCGGCCGGCGGAGTACTAAACCGGTCGAAAAGCTCGGTAAGTTGGGCCTTATCCAACATGGCGATGGCAAAGAAGAGTTCCTAGTAAACGCGTGTAGTCACGTCGACTGGCATAATTAGCCATTCGGTCGTATACGACCGATTTTTGTTCGCTTCCTTATGGGGAGCGTCGAAAACGCTGTCGGCAGGCATGACTGGAGAACGTCTGATGAACGCCACCCCGCTCAACGCAAGCGTGCCCGCAGACGGGGCGGCGTATGCCGAATGGGAAGACCGTGCAAAGGAATTGGTACTGTGGGGGATGGCGCAGCGCAAGTTGACCTATAAAGAACTGGCTCGGCGTCTGGAGCGCTACGGAATCGACGAGTCGGCAGACCAGATAAACCGCAAGGTCAACAGGAAGCGATTCTCTGCGGCTTTTTTGCTGGCCTGCCTGGCGGCAATGGAGGTGGAATCCATGCCGGTGCCGGCCAAATCGGCACAAAGGAAACTGCGTCCGCCGCGTTGAGTGACGGAAGCCCTGCAGCCAAGTGAGTCTTCCGCTGCCAGCCATCGCCGTCTATTCCGACGTCTAAACTGCACCCAGCAGAGCGATCAACTCTTCAAGCTGTCGCTCTGTCGAAAGGCCCACTTGACCATCGAGGATCAGAGCCCTGTCAGTTAGCCTCGCGGGTACCTGGGCAACGTCACAGTCAATAAGAAGTGGGTAGTCTGGACAGCGTCGCGCCACATCGCAACGAAGCCAGTCGCGACGGTCACCGTACGACTGGCTTCTGCGCGGGAAAACCCTATTACCCGGCAATGTCGCGCCAACAACGCGCGCCTGTACGGCCGGCGGTAGTTGCAAAGCCGCGAATCGATAACCGAGCAAGTACACCCACCATGTGTGCAATACAATTTGGGTATGCGGTCGCGCATAAACTGCACGTTCAAGGAACGGATTGTTTTCGAACAGGGTGTGGCCACTGACAAGCAGTCGCGGTTTCGCACCTGCCTGCAGCCGAACGCTCCGAGGGTGGAGCACCCCGTCAAAATTGAGGTAAAGGGTCGCGGGTGCCATAGCGACTCCCTGACGAGGAACGCGACACCGGAGAGACCGCACTTAGACCTTCGTGGGACAGGAGGTCCTAGAATCTAGGAATCGGTACCGTTGCCGTCTTTGACAAGCGCGACTTCACCATTAAGGTTGGAGTTCTTCTTCTGTCAGTCGCTTTTGACAACCTAAGTACTACCTGTGGCCCACGTTGACACGCCTTGGACGCGCCTCGCTTCACGCACAGCACGCGGACTTCTCGCGCGTAAAGGCGCAACCTATGAATCCCTTGCTGAAGCGCTTTGTGCAATGGGCGTTCCGGAGTCCGTCCGAGGGGCCGAAAGTAAGATTCAACGCGGGTCTTTTCGATTCTCCTTTTTTATACAAATCCTAAAGGCGCTGGATTCGGAGTACCCGGCTCAGTGGGAACCGTATCTGGAGACGAACGATTCATGGGAGACTGCTGCCGCTCGTATATTGCGGCACGAACTCGATGCCGGCGACATGGACATCCATACGTTCGCAGTGCGCTTGTCCGAGATGGACATCTCGATAGAGGCGGAGACGCTGGAGTCCATCGTTTCCCTCGGAGAATTTCCGTTCTCGCTAATCCTCCAGCTGTCTTCATTCGCGCCGGTATCGCAACTCTGCAGATTTGTTGACCAAAAAGACATCGAAGAGACAGCCGGGATCCGTTGACGATCGGTTTCTTGTTTTGCCGGCAAGTGGAGCATCATGCCACCTCGCAACGTAGGTACGTAAAATCCCGCACCGGAAGTCTAGGCTACGCGCAAAAGAATGCAAGGAAGAGTTGGGCCCGACCCGATTGTCGCTCGCTCACGCGGCCTAGCTGGCGGCTCGGATAGGATTCTCCTTGCCATAATTTAGGGGCGGCCCACCGTAGCTCCATTGAAGAGATGCCGTTCATTCTGCTGAGGTGGCATAGCCTTCCAACATCCAGCATCAGTGTTCGCCGACATCGAACGCACGGTATTCGTGGCTGACATCTTTAGACCATTCCACCTTGTTATAGAGGCTCCAGAGTACCCATACGTAATCAGCATCATCGTCAAACTCGGACTTGCCGCGCAGCTGATACGCCCTGCCGCTCGAGCTAGTTCCGATACCGGTTTGCGGGTCGAAGGACGTGATGGCTGACGTCACGCGGCCGTGGCCGCTCTCAGTGCAGTAGCCGGCGAAATGGCGCTCGCCCGTCTCCGTTTCGAACACTCTCCATCGAATCAGCGTAGCGCTAGGCTGCAAACATACGGGTGTGGCCGGACCGAATGACATGATATTTTTCCTTGCGTCCCTTCGCCCCATCCCTTCGTTTTTGTTGGGAATACACGCTCCAGGGCCTATGAACTCCCGGGCATGGAGGTTTCGGACGTATGAATCGGACACATGAACGCGTTTTCCCGGCACACAGGACAGCCCACGAGGGGGTAAGGGGAAGAACTGCGGTCCGCGCTACATGGCTATGGAGCCGACCGGGCTCCGTCGTGACGGGAGGGGGAATTGCTGCCAGGGTGTAGTTCGACTTATGGAGGCACCAGCAGGAGCACCGTGAGAGTACTTCTGCAGAGTCTAGGACAGGTGCGTTTAGATGCAAAACGAGAGGCAGTTACACGTGCTCTGATAGCCCGTCGCTAGAATGCTGGCAAGTCAGACTATCAGGATGGGTGACTGCAGTGACCGTTATGCGCATGGACAACGTTGGCATCGTCGTCACCAACATCGATGCCGCCATTGAATTCTTCACCGAACTCGGCTTAGAGCTCGAAGGGCGTGCCCCAGTCGAGGGGAAGTGGGCAGATGGCGTCACAGGCTTAGATGGCATGCGCGTCGAGATCGCCATGTTGCGGACACCGGACGGCCACAGCCGCTTGGAGATCTCCCGCTTTCTGTCCCCATCCGTGGTCGCCGACCACCGCGTCGCTCCCGTAAACGCGCTTGGTTACTTGCGTGTCATGTTCACCGTCGCAGACCTCGACGACACGCTCGCACGCCTACGGAAACACGGTGGGACACTCGTCGGCGATGTCGTGCAATACGGCAACACATATCGGCTTTGCTACATCAGAGGGCCCGAGGGAATATTGCTCGGGCTGGCCGAGGAAATTGGTGGCTAGCAAACATGTACATTGCCAGCAAACATATCCAACAATGGCTCAAGACAGGCAACGCAAAAGTTTTGCCGGTGGAGGTCGCAAGCCGATTGGGTGACCAATTGGCGACTCTGCCATGGCTTTCGGGCGGTGGCGGAATCGACTGGAATCAGTTGGCTGGGACTCACGTGAACCTTTCGGCCCTAACGCAGGCGCGCTTGGACGATTGGCTGACTACCGCAAAGGCTCGGAGTGGACCCAGCTCACTCTCAATGCCCTGCTTGAGATGCTCGCTCGCATTCATGACCTTCCTCGCCAGAACGAAAAAAGGGCGGATTCTCCGCCCTTTTTTTGCCCCTCTTCAGACTAGTCTGAAGCGAGTTGCGCGCGCTCCGTTTTGTCCGACGGTCATCGGGGGGGGGTCGAGCTCTACGTCCTGAGACTCCTGCAATTTCCATGCTGGAATCTTCCTGAGCCGCTGTTGAGCAAGGCTACTGGACACCTCGAGTACGACGCCACGGGGCAAGGAATCGTTGATGACAACGACTCCAGGAATGGCCCGCACCTTAGCAACGTCTTCTGCTGGTTTCAGGCCCTTACCTGTGTAGTACAACAAAAACTGACTCATTGAAAGCCTCCTTATAAGGCTGGAACCCCTGAGCCGACATACTTGCTGTCTAACTTCAACGTCCTGCCTTCATTGTATAGCAACTTCTGTAGGGCCTTGACACGTTCGTCGCCGGACAGCCCCGCGACCTGGGGGTCACGAGAGAGCAGAACAGCCGCCACGCCCGCGATGACTGGCGCTGCCATGGACGTCCCAGACAGGGCCTGATACCCGTCGGCATAAGTTGTAGAAATGACGGCAACGCCCGGCCCCGCACTATCAACCCCGGTCGACGAGTAGTTCGAAAAGGCGGCAACAAACTCGCTGTCGTCATTCATTTGGCGTACACCAATTGCCCGATGAGTAGACGTAGCAGCGAATGCTTCGGACAAACCGACCGCGCCCACGGAACAAACTTCGGGCATCAGAGCTGGAAAGCGTAGCTTATCTTTGCCGTCATTGCCCGTTGCAGCGACGACAAGAACCCCAGAACTAATAGCGTTAAGAATCGAGGTCTTAATTGAATCGTCGCTGCCCTCGAAGCCTAGGCTTAGATTAATGATGTCCGCACCATCTATGACTGCCAAGTCAATGGCAGTTGTAATATCGATGCTTTTCGCAGTTCGACTACCCTCTGCGAACACGCGATAGGCCATGAGAGATACCCCAGGTGCTACGCCTCTGATGCCTTTACCTTGTCCGGCAACAATGCCAGCAACGTGTGTGCCGTGGTCCGTGCCGTTGTCATCCGCGCCATCCAAAATCTTACCGTCGAGAATGGTTCGCTGTACCACAGGAACAGGCAGGTCCGCGTGAGTGGCGATACCTGTATCGATAATAGCAACCTTTACTCCGGCGCCATGTTTTTCGTCTCTCACGGGAAAAAAATGCGCTAACGAATCCTTGAATGGTAGCGAAATCTCTTCCAGTGGGAGCTTACGAGGGGTGGCGGACGTATTTGGTTTTTCAAATCGGCCACACCAATAATTTGCTCTTGGGTACACATCAACGGAATGTGCCTGCTTTTCGCATAGCTCGAACTTGGCGGTACCCGTACTATCAGTTACCGCTACCGCCGGCTCCGGCTTCCCCACTAACCATACTTCGACGCGAGCGCCGGAAATCGGCTGACTCTTAGGCCCCTCGACAACGAATACGTATTCGTGCGGCCCAGCAAGGGCCGCATTTGCTGATGCAGTTGCCAAACTATCCATGTAGGGTTGGAGGTAGGCCGCCAGCTCGTACTCGTAATTGGGGTACAACGTGAGGCCAGCAGTTGCCTCAATTTGCAGGCGCTGCTCGGCCGTTGCACTAATAAGTGCGGACTCGGTGTCTGCTACCACGGTAACCACTTTAGCACCCACAGCCATCGCTGCCTCGACCGCAGTCGAGACAACATTTGATGCCGGCGCGGTACGAGCGATGGCTAAATCAGCGTCAAGGTTACGTGGGCGCGGCGCAGGCTTTACGTAGTACTGAACTTCGGTCACAACCCCTCCCTGTTATTTTTCGGATGACATTTTGTGTGGGCAATTGTACTTGGTTCTAGCCATCTAGCTTATCTGGTGGCAGTCCTCTTCCACGGCCAGAATCAAATAATGAAACGCGTCGGGCACGATGAGTTAGAGCCTACCGTCAACACCGCTTACAAAAAATGGCGCATGAGTCATATTGACACTATATGTAGTGCCTTGACCTTATCGGAAGCCCCTGCCTATAGTAGGCGTCAGCACTCGTGAATGATGAGTGCTAACTCGCTTGTAGGCGGAGACACCGCTGCATAGCAGCAAGCCCTAGATTTAAATCAAGAACTAGTGTGGATGGTCTTGTCTGCATTGTTTAGGGGTAGTGGATGGGTACAGAAAAATCGCGGTTTCAAATACTCGCCCTGTCGGGCGGCGGCTACCGAGGGCTGTTCACCGCCAGAATCCTGGCAGAAATCGAGCGGCAAATCGAAGCGCCTATCGGCTCGCGCTTTGACCTGGTCACGGGCACATCCATCGGCGGTATCCTGGCCCTCGCGGTTGCCCTCGAGATTCCCGCGCAGAAGATGGTCGAGCTTTTCGAGAAGCACGGGGAAGCCATTTTCCGCAGGCGATTCTCCATTCGCGGGTTCTTTCGCTCCCAGTACAGCAGCCAGACGTTGTTTCAGCACCTGTCCAGTGACGACGTATTTGGTCAGCGCCTGATTGGCGAGTGTTTACATCCGGTCATCGTGCCGTCCATCAACTACACGCGCGGTCTGCCGGTCGTTTTCAAGACACCACACCACGAAGATTTCAAGACGGACCATCGCCACCGCATCGTCGATGTCGCCATGGCGACCAGTGCGGCGCCGATTGTGTTCCCGCGCTATGTATTCAATGACTGCCAATATGTGGATGGTGGACTCTTTGCCAACGCCCCGGGGCAGTTGGGTGTCCACGAAGCGTACAAGTTCTTTGGCGTGTCCCGGTCGGAGGGCGACGTCCGGGTGCTCTCTATCGGCACGATGTCCTCCAAGTTCACGGTTAACCCCAAGCGGAACCGCTCCGGCGGGACGCTTGACTGGGGTGGTTGGTGGCCGGTCAACGCGCCCAAACGCCTTTTCGGGCTGAGCATTTCTGCTCAGGAGGCGATGGCCGACCACATGCTCCGACATCAATTCCCCGGGGGCAAATACGTGCACGTCGACGATGTTCTGACAGACGAGCGTGCTCAGGCGGTTGCCCTTGATAAGGCAGATGCAGCCGCCCGCGAAGTGCTGCTCGGGTCCGCTGCCGAAGCGGCGAAGGACTTCGTGGGTAGCACTGCCTTCAAAGAATTCATGGAGTACACGGCGGCTTCGCCGGTCTATCACTACGGCCCTCGCGCCAACTTTCGAAAGGTCGCGTAATGCTAAAACTGAACCGCCTGCTGCACTCTTCCGTAAAGAACGGCACCTTTGGTGACAACATCACCGTCTCCCCTCGGCAACGACTGTTCCTGGTGTCATGCAAGAACAAGATTCGTAACCACTTGGGGCCGGCTATCGCGAAAGCGTCGACAGCAGTGCTTGGCATGAACCGACAAGTCGCACCGCGTTTTCGCACCCAAGGGTCTTGGGCCTATGAAACCTGCGTGCATCCTTGCACATTGCCTCCACAAGAAATCGATTGGGACTACGGCGTCTACCTGCCCATCACGGTTTGGGAGGAGAACGGACCGCCTATCGATATGGCCCAAGCGTACTTCGCACTGGTTGAGCAACTGCTGAAAGACCTCTGCAAGAACGAAGGATGGACCTTGGACACATCTAAAGATACTTGTATCCGCATCAATGTCGCAGCTTGGGCGCATATCGACGTGCCCCTTTACGCGGCTTCCGAACAAGAGTTCAAGAAGGTAACGGAGGTGCGGTTGGTGGAGGCGGCCGCCTTGCGCAAGGGATTCGCGAATGATTCAGCCGACTTTGCTGAAGATGCGGCATTCGGCGACTTGGTCGGCCAGACCTGGGATGAGATGGAAGGTATCGTGCTCGCGACCCGCTCCGGGGAATGGATTCCATCGGATCCGAATGACGTAGCCAAGTGGTTCAAGGACCGTGTGCAAGAACATGGGCCGCAGCTTCTGCGGGTGTGTCGCTTCCTGAAGGCTTGGCGGGATTACCGGTGGGCTGTGAAGGGGCCAACTTCTGTCTCTATCATGATTGCCGTGGCCCAAAGCTTCGCGCCGGTCTCCGGCCGAGATGACCTTGCACTCGAACTAGCGGCGCGTTCGCTTGCGAAAGCGTTGTTGACTGATATCCGGGAGCCGGGCATCGACAACGGGGAAGACGATTTCAACAAGCGCCTCAGTGAAAAGGAACGTCTTGAGGCGTCTGCTCTTGCACAAGCACTGGCGAATTCGATGCGTGAGGCGCGTGAACAGAATCTCGTGCAGGCCGAGCGCGCCATCTTGATTCTGCAAGGTCAATTGGGCGACCGCTTGCCGAATCAGCCTAGCTGGGTCGATGCGGATTCATCGGGTGAAGACATTCGTCGCGTGCCGGCGGCATCGGTGCCTCCCCCTGTGGTTCCGGCGACGAACGCAGGATGAGCGTATGACGCAAGGTGGCTACGGCCGCGCCTTGCGCGTGCTGACGCAATTTGGGCTGAAGCCGGTCAAGGCTCGCGCGGGTGTTCGTGCGTTTGAAGGTGGCCTCAAAACAAATGCGGGAGAAGTGCCGGTTCGATTCGAAATTGAGGACTGGGACTTTCTGCGCTACCCGCGTATCACGCTGCTCAAGCGACCAGCCGGCACGCCGAAACTGTTGGAACATGTTGATGCACTAGGCGGCTTGTGCTACTTGGCACCGGGCTCTGTTGTCCTTGACCGGTTTGAGCCCGATGTGGCCGTTCATCAGTGTCTGCTCGTCGCCATCGATGTCCTGAATCGCATGGCCCAAGGGCGCACTCGGGACCGAGATATTGCAGATGAGTTTGTTGCATACTGGACCGCTGGACAGACGCCGGTGGCCTATCCTGTTCTAGTTGATGAGCTTGAACCCGATGCCGAGTCGGCGATGTATTTCTTGCTTGACCAACCTGGACAGGACCGGCGAGCACTGATTGCGCGGGACATCTTTGCCGCACAGCGCATTGCTACAGGCATTGAAGCTGAGAAGGTAGTCAAGGGCGCTTTTACGTGTTTCTTATTCAAGAGCGATAAGCTACCCGGTGTGCCGGCTGACGGTTTGCCCGCAACCATCAAGCAGTTCTTCGCATGGGTGAAGCACTGGGACGGCGAGTTAGCCACCGCGATTCAGCATCAGCTAGGTTCGGACAAGACCTACCTATCCCGGCAAGGATGCGTGATTGCCATCGCGACGCCGGCTGGGCGCTTTGGCGTAATGTTCCTGTTGAACAGAATGCATCGCATGGGTTACGAAAAAACCCCGAAGCGCTACCGCAACTACCTCCACAACGCGGGTGGGGACGTAGCAATTCTGCGGCTGCAGATGGACGACATCGGCCCGACCTACATCCATTCGCGAAACCTAGAATATCCCAGCCTGGCCGGTAAGCGGCTGACGCTCATTGGTTGCGGTGCAATTGGGGGATATCTGGCGCAAGCTTTGGTTCGCCTTGGAGCAGGCACCGGAAAAGGCGGCTTGTTGCGGCTCGTCGACGTTGGGCAACTCGAGCCGGACAATCTTGGTCGACATGCCCTCGGATTCCCTTCCTTGTATCAGAACAAGGCTGTTGCACTTCGAGATGAGCTGATTCGGCAGTTCCCGTATCTGCAGGTCGAGGCACAAACTGACACGCCGAGACTGAACGACAAATTCTTTGCGACCGACCTCATCATTGAGGCCACCGGGGAAGAAGCCCTGAGCAGTCTCGTGAATGCCTCGCACATGGCGCACCGGCTAGGCCCCGTCCTGTACGTATGGGTAAAGGGCAACGGTGAATGTGTGCAGGCACTCTGGTCTGATTCTTCGAAGTTTGGTTGCTTTCAATGCCTGCGCCACGGAATCGGGTCCAACTATCGTAAAGACCGTTTTCCAGTTCTAGCGAATCCGCCTCGAACACAATTCCGTGGATGTAGTTCGTTCACGCCATACGCGGTCTCAGCCCCGATGTCTGCGGCCGCATTAGCCGCCGATATGGTCAGCGACTGGCTGAAGGATGGCGTTAGCCCGAGATTTCGCACGCGGTATCTGGAAACGGCGAGTGCCTTGCGGGTCAAGAACCAAGATATCGCTCCGATGGACGGGTGCCCTGCATGCCAGAATCCCTGATTCTTCGACATCCATTCAACGAGGACGCTCGAATCCTGATTGAGCCGTCGGTGCTGGCAGCGCTGATGCTCTTTCGGCAAACGAGCGTTGCCGCACCTGAGTCTGGAGGCATCCTGTTGGGTTATCGACGGGGTATGCATCTTCATGTGTCGACGATGACGACGCCGCAGCCAGGGGACACCCAGCACCGTTACGGCTTCCAACGGCAGGCTCAACAGCATCAGAAGATTGCCCTGGAGCAGTGGAAAGCGGAGCACGAGACGATGGATTATATCGGCGAGTGGCATACCCATCCGGAAACCAACCCTACGCCATCGTCAATTGACACGCGGGAGTGGCGGAAGATTTGCCATGCAAGAAGCGAACCGATGGTGTTCTTGATTGCCGGCACTCGCAACATGCTGTGGGCCGGAGTCGGTCGAGGTCATGCCTTGCGTGGAGTTGCTGTCCAGGTGACGTAACCGTTCGCGTTGCCCCAATCCGTGCCAGTAACCGACCCGCTGTTTGCGGCGGGAAGCGAGTATTTTTGCCTCCTGCGAGTGCTGGCATACGAAAGAGGGCTAGCCCTTGACCAGAAGCGATTTCAGTGCAGTGTCATCCACGTTCCCGTCGTAGGCAATTTCGACAAGGCGCACGCCATTCTTTTGGCACAGCTCCCGCTTGCGGTTGTCTCGTTCTTGTACCTTCTTGAACGCCTCTTCGCCACCGAAATAGTCAACCGCACAGTAATGCTGAACACCGTGATACTCGACGGCGACGTTGAGGCCGGGAATCCAGATATCGAGGTGCTGGCGTCCCAGCCACCTCGGTTGCCCGTGAGCGATGACTTCCATGTTTGGAAGCAGTTGTCGAACTCGATACAGCAACTCCGTTTCGGAGACCCAGGCCTCGCCGATGGCGGGTACCCCCATGGATTGCCGTACGTCATTCTCAGCCCGCCGAACAAGAGTGAACAACGTCTTGCCGAAATCAGGCGTGGCATCTAGTCTCCGCAACCAAGCACGAGCTTGAGCCTTTTCTTGGTCGAATTTTCGAAGCCGGTCGGGAAGTAACTCTCGGATGAACTTCTCGTAGCCTGTCAGCGTCTGCAAACGCTTCTCGCTGGGGTCCTTGGTAGCAGCATCCTTGTAACGTTGGAGGGTCTTAGCGACTTTCGCTTCCAGCTCTTCCTTCTTTTCTAGCAACCCCTCTCGGATGCGCTCCCGTCCGTCGAACCATCGTACAGCGGGGACCTCAATTGGACTCCAAATGCCTCGCTCGGCATCGAAGTATTGGGCCTTGCCGGGATAGCCGTGACGTCTGCAGTCTTCCTTCGACATTCCCGCTTCCAGTTCCAGTTTGGGAAGGGCATGTAGCCGGAGGAGCTCCCAACGAGCGTGCGGTTGCAGAGCTTCCTGAATCTCCGTTGCATGCTTTGCATAGAAATCGGTAGAAGGCATGCTGTACAGCGCGGGAATTCGGTACATTTCCCACGCTTCAGGAGGTCGTTCGCATGCATATGCCACGGACCAGTGGACCTCAAGCTGATGGCTTCCCAGAGAACTAGTGCCTTGCGCACTTGCCTGTTGCCGCATTGTGGCTAGCAACCCAAGTAGGTCGTTTTTAGTCATCGAGGCATCGGGAGGTTGAGGGGTAGCTGGCGCACGCTCTAAACCTCACTGCGCAGCGGCGTCACCTGTATTTGCTATCTCGGAGAGCACCACCTTCTGGTCCACGTACCAACGCGCCACGCATTCTCGGTCGCGACATTCGTGCTCGCGGTAATTCCACTGAGCCCGGGTCCTCTCCTTAAAGGCAACTGGGTCTTTGGCAGCAGCCCTGGCAGTGCCGTTAAGCATAAAGTGGCCATTTGGACAGGTTATGGTTGTTTAGCTTCTGTTAGAGCTTGGGATCAGACTGATCGTTGTCCCACTGCCAGATAGTGCTGCCGTAGTCAGAGTGGACTTCCGGCATCACGGCGCCTTGCTGAAAATGCCGACGCGATCCCGGTTGTGCCGGTGTCATCCAGTAGCCTGTTTTCGGGCACGGTTGGCCGGCTTCACAACGCAAGCTGAGTCTGTTCGCACCTTCGCCACCCACACCATTACCACCCTGGAAGCTGCGAGCGAAATCAACTAGGTCCTTCGGGTAGACGATGTGCTCACGCAACAAAGTGTCATCCAACTCTAGGAGATAGGCCAACGCAGCGGCTTCGATTGCCCAGTAGCCAAAGTAAAGGCCGCGCTCTTCGGAAAGGTCGAGATGGCTATCGTGCCAATCGACACCGCGCATCGACGCGTACCACTTATCTAGGTAGGTATTGAGGTCGGCCAGGCTTTCCTCATTAGAGTCCCCATATATGCTATTGATGCAGTCGCGGTAGGACTCGTGGAACCACTGGTCCACATCGACACGGCCATCCATGCCATACGCTAGAAGATCTTCATAGAGCGTGTCTTGTGCCCGGTACGTCGGATCTTCCAACGCAGCAATGCGGGGAAGCAAGTCACGACGGTGCAGCAGGTAGCACAACCCGATAAGCTGCATCGCTCGCTCATACTCGTTCAGTTCGCTCAGGCGAAACGCGGGCCAGTTCGGGGACTCGAATTCTTTGCTTTGATACTTGGCGTACTCTTCGTAGTCTGCAATGACTTTGTCCAACTCCTCGCGCATCGGGGCGATAGGCTCGCCTGCGGTGTATCGGAGCAGCAGTAACTCAAACCGATTCTCTGCGCGGAGCGATGCCGCAATGGCGCGCTTCGAGTCCTCCGAACCGTTAGCGGGCAAAAGTTTCGACCATTTCTCGATAGAGTCGACGGAAAAACCTGCCAACCATTTGAAATACTGCTCACTAATGAAGCGCTGGCGTCGGCGAGTCGAAAAATCGTTCATTGTCTAAGCTCTTCCGTATTTCTTGTTCAACCGTTTCTGCTTTTCTTTCGCAGCCTCCGCCACTTCAAATTCCTTGTAGTGCAACGTCACTTCGTGGTTAGGGTGATCGTGCTCAGCGCCTGTCATCAACGCCTTCTCGTGCTGAATCGCGCTGGGGAGGTAGAACGGAACGTACAGGATGTGTCGAGCATATCCTTGCAGCAAAATAGTCTCCGCCAGGGATTTGCCGACCGCAGTAGGCAGACTCTGTCGGACCCACTGTTCCGTCATCTGCGCAATCTTACGGGTTGCCGTGGCACCCTTGTCATTGTCCTTGCCGCCTCCTGAAGATTCGTGGCCTGCGTCCGAAGAGTTTGCGGGGCCGGCCTTGGTTGGCGCCTTTGCTCCACCACCTTTCTTACCACCACTCTTCTTGCCGCCTTGAGCCGGCGCGGACGTGTCACCGTCGTCGTCTTCGGGAGGCTCCAGCAGCTCATCAGGCCGAGGAAGTACTGCGTCGACGATCCGGGTGGCCTCCCCAAGCCTGGACACCATGCCCGGCTTATGGTCCTTGTTCTTGGGTGGCTTTGCCACTCTTGATGACTTGGCCTCGACAATCGCAAAGGGCTTCCCGTTGTTGTTTGCAGGAGTCGCACGCCATACACCGTCGATGCCCTGCCCACGGGCTTGCGGTTCGAAGAGCTTATTGAGGTGACCGTCGTCATTGAGCTTGCCGAGAACCACCGCACTAGGTTTCGTTAGCCAACGGCCAAGCGCCCCCTGGTCATGTGCGTGCCAGCCAGAGCCCCACTTCAAGTGCTCATAGCAGTGGTAGTCAGCGATATGCTCGCCCAATATCCCGGTTATCTTATTTGTGATCTCAGTGACGGCCAGCTTGGCATTCACGACCCCTGTGGACGGGGTCGACTTCGACCGGTTGTGCCCATTCTCTGCCTCAACGCCTACGCGGCCCGGCTTCTCAGCTTCCTTGCGCAGCGCCACAGAACCTTCCGCTGAAGAGTTCGGCTGCTTCTTCTTCCAGTGCAGCAGCTTGCGCTCGACGAACTGAGTCAACCAGTACGGCAGATTGACTTCCACCCATGCAAGGGCTTGGTTAAATGTAAGTTGGACCGACGTCGGCATTCTCCGATACATCCAGGAATGCTCGATGTGCTCACGTGATTCGGTCAACAGTCTCTTCAAGCCCGACGCGTCGAACAGCTTGTCGACAAGCTCTTCCGGGCTCGTATGCACACCCGCTTTTTGCAGCACGAGTCGCAAGATATCGAACAGCACTGGCCCGTAGATTTCCGACTTGTGATTGACGAGACGGAAGGTACGCTTGACACCAGCGCCGACCACAGGCACCCAACCTACCACGGCGAACACAAGGTCGATGCCTGTCTCGATCTTCGTAAGCTCATCAGTGCTGTTTCGGGCGTTCCACACGTTCCAAACGCTCTCCGATGTGTCGTACACGTTCTGCGCGACATAGAACAACGGAAACGCATTCGCGGCCATCGACAGCCCAATTTGCTCGACCGCGTCTTGGATAGCTTGTTGATCGGTATCGCTCATTGCACGTCCGGACGGCCTGAGAATTGATTGAACAGACTGGCGAGGTTCTCGTCGCTGATGCCCTGATGGCCTGCGTCGTGGAGCTCCTTGAGGACGTCTTCCGGATCAATCGCCTTCGCCGCAGGCAGCGCCGCCGGCGTGAAAGGACGCGGGTCTTCGCCAAAGAACACTTTGCCGGGGCCGGGCACGTCGTGCAGGACCGCATGCCCGTTGCTGTCCAGCTTTCCGCTTATCGTGGTGCCGTCGCTGAATCGCACCTTGTATGGCGCGTTCGGCACCGGTTTCAGGTTGTCGTCCGTTAGATTTAACTCAAGCTTGTTGTGCAGGTCGACCACCCCGAGCGGCAGCGGGGGCAACTCAGCCGCCTGTCCTCCCGGCCCGACCAAGGGATGTCCAGCTCCCTTCACCGACAACAGCCCTGAGGTCTCGAACGTGACCGCATTGCCTTCCAGCCGGATCATCGAATCGCCGCCGTGCAACACGATGTTCTGCTGCGCCAGGATTTCAACGGAATCTGCAGATGACGTGACGGTGACGGCCTTGTCTGCCAGCACTGCCAATGCATCGGTATGGGCTTGAATTGATACCGGGCCACCCTCTGCAATGGCGCGAATGCCGTTGCGTTGTGCGAACAGGCTCACGCCCTTTGCTGCGGCGGCTGCGACCACGTTGCCTGCGGCCAGATGCCAATCGGCCTGGGCGGTGCCATGCAGATGCCGGCCTGCGTAGACGGTCGTGGTGGCCTGCGATGCCAGCGCAATGCTCGTGGGCGACTCTGCCACCAGCCACGGCTGGCCGAAGCGCTCGACCGGTGCCTTGTTCGGCTGGATGGCGTCTTGTCCGTTGACGTTATCCTCGTAACGCCCGTCTTGGGCCGGGTCCAGTGCCTGGGCGAGCGGGTCAAACGCTTCGTTGGCAGCGAGCGGTAACGCCTGCTGGCTGGTGGCCGCCTCGGACAGGCGCTGCGCGGTTTTCTGCGCTGCCGTGAGTTGGCCGCGTGCCTCGTTAATGTCGAGCACCGTGCCCGCCGCCTGCGGACGTGCCGTTGTCGAAAGCAACAGCCCGCCGCCTGCGCGCACCACGGCCCATGCATCGGTACGCAGCTCTGCGCCTGTGCCTCGCCAACTGCCGCGATCGCCGCCGATCGCACCGTGCGACATCACGTAGCCCAAGCTGAGTTGGCTGTTGGCCGTAGAGCTGGCAAGCCGCGTGCGCAGCTGGCCAGGATGATCGTCCACGACCCACTGGTTGTAGCCATCGCCACCCAGGGCCTGCGAGTGCCAACCGGAGAGCGCCTGTCCGAGCGGCGCATCAGGAGCCGGCCAAGGCAAAGCATCCTGCTCGCTGTGGAGTTGCATGACCGCCAGCGGTCTATCAATATCCCCGTCGATATAGGTGAGCAATACCTGTGTGCCCGCGCGCGGCAAGTGGTTCGCGCCCCAATTCGGACCTGCACTGGAAGTCGCTACACGCACCCAGGCAGTGACCTGGCTGCGGTCGCTGCTGTCTGGGTCTCGAAAGGAACTGGCATCTGGAGCGCGCAACCACGGGAAGCGGACGCGCACGCGGTGATCGCGATCCGTCGTAAGCAGCGCCCCGTCATCAGCGATTACCACCGCAGCTTGTCCTTCCGGCGCGGTGGGACGGCGGCGATACTGCGGGACGATGGGGGCCTCAGCCGGCACCGCTACAAAACGATTGCGGTAGCTGCCGGATTCGATGTCCGTGGTGCCCAACAGACGGGCAAGGTCGGTGCCAAGGTTGTTCGCGGCTTCGTGCTCGATCTGCAGCGTGACGAACTCACTGTGGCGGCTGTCGAAATGCTGCGTAAGCGTGAATCGCTCACCGGCACCCAACTGGCGTACGCTGCCTTGGCCCTGAAAGCGCAAATAGCCACCTTCGTGTGCCTGCATGCGCAACCGCGCCGCGCGGTCTGCGCCTTGCGCGTCCTTGAATCGATACGGACCGGAAGCCTCGAAACTCTCCAACGTCGGCAGTTCACCGCCAGGTTCGCTGGCGGTTGCCTGCGCGGATGTCGCTGCGAGCGCCTTGTAGTCCCACGAGCTAAGCGTAACCGCATTGGTGCCAGCCATATGGGTCCGAGAGAAACGCTCGATGGCGTCCTCCCGCTCGGTTGCATCCACGCGGTGGAAGCGGATCTGCGGCTGCGCACAGGCTGGCCGTTCGGCGTCGTTGTCGAAGATGACCAGACAATGGCGCGACTGCGCAGCCTTGCCATCCCTGGACTGAGAAGCATCGCCCTGCTGATGCTCGAAGCGATAAGACAGTCCTTCCTCTGCCAGCAGGCGTTCGATAAACGCGAAATCGGTTTCGCGATACTGGGAGCAGACGGAGCGCTTGGCACACGGCTGGCTCACTGCCAAACGGTAGTGCGCCAACGGATAGTCGGCCAGCACGTCTTCGATGATCTCCAGCGCAGTCTTGTCTTGGAAGACGAAGCAATCGCTGCGCGTGCGCAAGCGGTCAAACCAAGAGCCAACCGTCAGTCGATAGCGCGCGAGACCGCCATCGCCTCCGAGCGCAGCACAGGCGATCACGTAGCCGTGCCACGCGCGCCGGTTGCCATCGGGCAACATCAGACGCAACGTGATTTCCTCGGTCGCCAGCTTGACGGTATCGAGATGAGCGGACGGGCTCAGACAGTCGATATGCAACGTAAATGACGCAGACACCGCCTCTTTGGCTGTGAAGCGCTCCACAACCAAGCTATCCGTGGTCAGTGCAGTCTCGATCGTGATCTGGCGCGTATGCTGACCGAGGAGGCCCGATAGCGCCGACAGGGCGGATTGAGGCAGATACATCGGTAAGAGCAGTGGCTTATCTGAAAATCAGAAGCACGTCAGCGCCGCAGCCGCGCTCTGATGCGGACAGCCGATGGCATTGCGCGACGGCTGCGTGCTGCAAACTCAATAGTTGGGGCACGAAGACCATGCTCTCCCTCCAACGATGGCAAATGCCGGACCACGCCTGCCATCGATGAAAGGCCTCTGGCCCAAACTGGAAATTTGCGCCGGGATATTAAAGGGTTGCGGAGCTCTGCGCCTCCCTATGAAGAATGACTCTCGTTGCGCGTTATTTATATCTGCATTAAGTGAAAATGCCGCGCATCGCGTCTCCCGACGCGGTGATGCTAGCGCGTGACAAGCACCGGCACAGTTATGGTTTATTAACCTTGTGGCACGTAATGGAGCGTGCCGCACTGCCACTGCTGAAATGAGTTGAGATGGGGTCTGCGACAGCACTTCATCTCTGTCCGCACAGATGCAAAGGACAATGTCTTACGCGTGCCGGGCGCCCTTCGGTTGACACGTGGATTCCAGCAGCGGACCGGTTCTTCCGGAGTGCGATGCTGCGACGTCCGGACGGAGCGCATCCGAAGAAAGCTCCTTGCATAGGGTGCCGCCGACACCCGTGTTGCCACATCCGAAATACTGTATATTTATACAGTATTTCGAGGCACCAGAATGCTGACAGAGGAAGGCATGCGACTACCTCGCCCCAAGCGGTGGCGAGGCACGCGTACTTTCATCCCTGATTCACGCAAGCTGGTCAGCCTCAGTGGAGTAACACCGCTTATCAACCAACCGAGTCCATGTGGATTCGCGCCGACCAGATGATGCAAACAGGACACGCGGTATGCAGACCCTCGCGAATCACGGGGAACGACCATATGGCAAAAACCACGGCACGCGCCAGCACCAGGGAAGAAGCGTTACGGTTGGTTGGGACGGGTGGCGTCGCAGTCGTAGAGCTCGACTACGAGTCGGGCTGGCAAGACGCCGTTGAACTCGGCCGACTCGGGCGAGCAGTTGGCGTTCGCGTGGAATTCCGGGGCCACGAGAGCATCGCAGTCAAATCGCCTGAGGCACTTGTTGCTGGGCTCTCGCGTGCAAAGACGACGTTCCGGCAGCGGAACCTCTATTGCCAGTTCGACCTGGACCTATTGCCGGCGGGTCAGTTGGAAGAGCTTGAGGCAAAAGCAGCAACGCTGGGCGACTACATCCTCGGCGGCCACTTGCTGCGTGAGGTCAATGCCGTTTGGGCTAAATAACCCACGAATGCAAGCTACGCACGTGGGCGCGTAGGTGCAAACCTGTGAGGTCCGCACAAATCACCGCAGCGTGGGCAGCCGGTTGGCCGAGTGCCCACGTTCCTTTCAGTATCGATCACACTTCAGAAAAAATACCCTTCTTTCGAAGGGAGCCCACCCACCGGTCAGTTCATGACTTTCGGTCTGCGCTGAAAGCCTCTAAGAATTGAGTCGCATCAAGCCACCCATGTAGAAGATCAAACGCCATCGGTCGGCCAATGTGATATCCCTGCCCATAGTCACACCCTGCACTGCGAAGCATCTGCATGACGTCTTCGGTTTCGATGCCCTCCGCAGTGACGGAAATGCCCAAACTGTGTGCGAGCGATATGATGGAGAGCACAATCGTTCTCGACGAGTGATTTTCCAGAATATCGCCGACAAACGACCGATCAATCTTGAGGTCATCCACCGGCAACTTCTGCAGGTAAGCCAAAGATGAATGGCCCGTCCCGAAATCGTCGATTGCGATACGAACGCCTAAGGCATGGAGATCGTTAAGGGCCCTCTGTGTCCGGTCGGGATCCGACATTACTGCGCTTTCTGTTACCTCGATCTTTAGGTTCCTTGTTGGGAATCGATGCTCTTCGAGCAGGGCGCGAACACGTGAGGCAAATTTCTGGTTCATCAGGTTGCGCATTGATACATTCACCGCAACGAACGCGTCTGGCCACACGTTCACGATCTCCTTGAATCTTGATACCGCTGAGGCGATGACCCATTCAGTGAGCGGATGAATTAGATCGCTAACCTCGATCATGGGCATGAAATCGTCAGGGCTCACCATGCCAAGATTTGGATGGTTCCAGCGAATGAGCGCCTCAAAGCCGAAGAGCGATTGGCCCTGGAATGGAATCGTGGGCTGGAAGTGCAATTCAAACTCCTCTTCCTGCAGCGCCCGCCGTAGTTCGCTGAGGAGGAATGGTCGTGTACTTCCCGCGTCGATGCTGTCCGTCAACGCAAATCCCTGACCCTCCTTCTTCGCGAAATACATCGCGGCATCTGCGCTGCGCAAAAGGGAATCTACATCAGACCCTGCACCTGGGAAGCGGGCTGCCCCGACACTTCCGCGAATCTCAAGATCCAGACCGGAAATGCTGAAGGGTTGGCGAAGGAAGTTCATGATGGCTTCGATCCGACCTGACGTTGGAAGGTCATCCATCTCTTCCAGCACAAACGCGAATTCATCGCCTCCCAAGCGACCAATGTCAGCTGAGGGCCCCAGCATTCCTAACAGCCGTCGCGCTACTTCGCGTAGGAGTTCATCGCCAGTGGCGTGTCCCAACGAATCGTTGACCTCTTTGAACCCGTCAAGGTCCATAATTGCCACAACCGGGCGGCGGTCCATGATGTCAGCTCGCCGAAGTCTAGACTCTAGAGCCGTTACAAAGCTGGAGCGATTGAGCAACCCTGTTAATTCGTCAAAGGTGGCGCGTCGACGCAGTTCTTCTTGCTGCCTCCGACGTTCAGTCGTATCAATAAAGGTTACGATCGAGCCAGCAATCTGCCCATCTCTCACGATCGGATAAGCCCAATACTCAACGGGCAGTGGAGTTCCCCCTTTCGTCCAGAACACCTCGTCATCGACATGAACATGGACGCCCGACGCTATGCCATTCTGGATCTGACAAGAGGCTACGTTATAAGGAGAACCGTCCTCGTGCTTGCTATGGATTAGCGCATGCATCGGTCTACCGATGAGCTCTTTTGCAGAGTACCCAAGTAGTCGTTCGCAGGCAGCATTTGCAAACGTACAGCACCCGTTCTGATCCAGCCCGCAGATGGCCTCGACCGTAGAACCCATAAGAAGAGAGAAAAATTCCTTCTGCTCGCGAATCGTATGAGTGAGCGTGCTTCGATAAGTAACATCAGAGATGAGCGCAAGCGTCGCATTTCTTCCTTGGAAGCGGAGAGGGAAGTATGCAAGTTCAACCTCAAGCGTATCTCCCCGTGCGTCACGATGCAGCCTTATGCCATTCTCGACGGGCGCCACTGCATCAGGATGCTCTGATGTCGCGTCACTCTCGTTAGCGAGCGTCGCGGGCACATCAAGATCACTCACCCGCATACCGAGAAACGCTTCGCGGGAGAATCCGTAGTGCTTAATAGCACTCTCATTTACCGCAAGAAAGCGTCCGCTCGTCGTCTCGGACACCCACATGGGGTAAGGATTGGTCTCGAATAGCGAGCGGTATTCGGCTTCAGATTGAGAGAGAGCTTCGCCCGTATAGTGTCGATCGATAGCGACTGCAGCGAGTTCCGCCGCCATCCTGCTAACAGGAAGCTCATCGGTATGGGGAACTCTTTGCACATCAAAATAGAGAGCAAACGAGCCCAAAACGCGGCTCCCCGCCGACACCACAGGATAAGACCAGCAGGCTCTCAATCCATGCGCCCCGGCGAGATGACGATAGTCGACCCACAGGGAATCCGTTTCGATATCGCTCGAGACAACAACTCTGTTCTCCGCGATCGCAGTGCCGCATGAACCTGCACCGCTTACCGCCTTCACACCAATGAGTCCCAGCCAATAGGTCTTTGGCAGATGAGGAGCGATGCAGTTCGTAACGCGTCGATCCTCATCAACAAGAAGCAATGAAGCCCTGGCGCCCGGTACCTGTTCTTCGGCGAACTCGCATATTGAGGCGAGGACCGAGTCAAGGGGGTCGGTTCGCGCTATGCGCCTCAAGAGGTCGACCTGATGGGACTGCCTCTCTATCGACGACTGCCACTCCCGCTCCCGACGCTCCAGCTCTTTCGCCATCTCATCTAGCTGGACGGCAATTAGCTGGAACTCACTGCCAGATACGTCATTGGCAACACGGGTACGAAAGTCGCGCTCGCGCAAACGACCGGCGGCGTCGGCTATGCGGCGAATGTTCCTCCCGATCAATGCGTTTGTACCCGTCCACCCGGCGCCGACCGCAAGCGCAATCAGCACAAGGGCGGCAATCGTCCGTAGCCATAGATCTCGATACAGGCCTGCAAACAGGCTCGAACCGCGAGACGTGTAGAGGACAGTAATGGCAGACGGATCATCTTGAGGGCCGGCGGCCATCGAGCCAACCAATCGAAACACTTCCGAACGGTCCGAAGAAATCTCTACGTCGCGAGTCGTCGCCGCAAACGCCTTGCGAAGCGTTGTGCTCTGAAGGGAGGCGCCGATGTCTCCAATCAAGGGCTCCGACCCCTGCAGGATCAGCCCATTTCGGTCGAGGACCGTTATGTGTGCCTCGCTATCGGCTGCGCTTGCTTCGTCTCGCTCAAGAGATGAGAGTCTTAGGGAAGCAAACACCACAGCAGAGGGCTGTCCGCTCTCATCACGCATCGCCATCGCCACGGAGATGGACGGCAGACCCGTCAGCCTGCCCTTTTGGTAGTCCCCAACCGATAAGCCAGGCCGTTGAAGAGCAAGCTGAAAATAGTTTCGGTCCGCAAAGTTCGGAACCAGACCCGTCGGTACCGGCACGCCAGTGCAAAGCAGGTTACCGTCAAGACCAACAACACCAATATTGGAATAGCGGGACGGTCGCAGCGCCACCAGCCTACGAAGATACTCATTGCAGAGTGACCATTTCCCTCCCTGGACTGCTGGTGTAGCCGAAATTGCTGCAAGCGCCTCACCCGCGCCTAGTATCTCGGCTCTT
Organism: Ralstonia wenshanensis; assembly: GCF_021173085.1. NCBI lineage: Bacteria > Pseudomonadati > Pseudomonadota > Betaproteobacteria > Burkholderiales > Burkholderiaceae > Ralstonia > Ralstonia wenshanensis. The sequence goes on along the minus strand of NZ_CP076412.1, from coordinate 1,564,342 downwards.
GCATATTCAGCAGCAAGCTTGAGATATTGATTGGCCTCAATGCGAGCCGTATTGCGTATTAACTCAGCCTGCCTATATACGTAATACGCGCTACCGATCAACAAAGGAAATGCGGCCGCACATATCACGAGAAAGATACGCGAATGAAGACCTCTAATTTGCGTACATTTGATCACGCCCATTCCCCCCGGCAGTTGCAAATAGTGTTTTTAGTTCTTCAACTGGTCCGCCCGCTCATGCGTTTAGGTCAAAATACGCGCAGTGCCGGCTGGGGCTCCCTCCCCTTCGGCTCTGCCGTGCCACAAGCGTTGGCGCGGGGTGCCAGGACGCTGACAGCATGTTCACGTTAGGAGTCAGCAAGAATTTCCGGTCCTTTATTACAGTTTGCATCGCACCGTGCACGGGAATATCGTCTATTTCGACTAGTTCTTGAGCCACCTCAACGGTAAAACAACGTCGCAATCGTTTTTACCGTGCCGAATAAATCACTTTTGCGCGACCTTCTTCATGGATACAGCGCCATATAAAAGGGACGGACTCGAGTAAGACGATGCATTCCGAACTAGGCTAGCAGAGCCCTAACCGAGATAAGAGGGTTACTCCTTAGCGTGTAGACCTTATTCGTGGCGAACGCAAAAGCAGATGTCCACAGTGATCGAACGGCGTCCGTCGCGCCCCCGAGTACCGCACTACGTCTGAGACCAGTTTTATAGCTGGGGCTTTACTCCAGGCTTACGCCTCTCGGCGGCGACTTTCGCCTCACTACGCTTTGCGTCCCTCTGAGCACGCCAGCTTTGACGGTAATAGACAGTGGCCCGAGGAGGAGCAGCAACCTCGAAGCCGAAGATCGAGGGCAATGGGACCGCTATGAAGGAGGCTCGCCGCACCCCACCAAATGACTAGATCGCTGCCTTCCATACCTACGCTACACTGACCCACTAGAGGAAAAGTTAGGCTCGCAAGCTCATATGAAGTCGGCAGAATGGGAGAGCCCGGGGAACGTTAGCGCGTTGAGCTTCGTGGATAAGCCGCCTGAGCTCGAGCAAGCGCTGTTGCGCGTGTACCTCGGTCCACTTCCGCTCTTCGCCTATGCAGCTGTTGCCTTGTTTCGCCCGGCACCAGAGGCGTATCCAATAGTCTTGGCGTGTCTCTTTTATGTGGTCTTTAGTGTGGCGACACATGCGGCCGTCATTTCCACACCCGCTCCCTCGCGCCTTCGCTTAATAGTCACCACCATCACGGATCAAGCGTCCGTTTTGATCCTGCTCGCCGTGGGCGGTGAGCTTGCACTACCAATGGTTTGGGCACTTTTCTGGTTTGTGGTTGGGGCAGGCTGCCGCCATGGCAAACGCATGCTGACAGTTTCCTGCACCGTGGCGCTCCTAGGCCTCGCCGCATTGATCCGCTGGGAACCTTGGTGGCACGAAAACCTACAAGCTTCAATCGGCATAACTTTGGCAGTCGCAGCGACCTCTTGCTATCTTGCCGTACTGGTCCACAGACTCGAGACGGTTGCAGGCACTGATCCTTTGACGGGCCTCGATAACCGCAAACGCCTGGAAGGATCCATTGCTGAGGCCGTCAGCACACGGAACCGTCCCGAAGAACGAATAGCCATCTTGCTGATAGACCTGGATGGCTTTAAGCAGGTTAACGACAAGTATGGGCATGGCGTCGGTGATACGTTGCTCCGGCAGTTTGCCCGGGGTCTGAAAGCGCGCACCCGTCGAGGGGACACGGCGTGCCGCTTAGGCGGCGACGAGTTTGTGGTTTTGGCCCGTCATGTGCGATCCCAAGAAGATGTGCAAGCTATTGCAGACGGGATTCACTCCATTCTGGGAGAAATTCGGACGATTGACGGGCATCCGGTATCAGTTTCGGCAAGCATCGGCGCGTGCTTGGTACCGACTGGGATAGGAGAACAAGGAGCCGATATTCCGGCATTTATCCGTCACGCTGATCGCGCGATGTACCTTGCTAAAACGTGGGGCAAGAACCAGACCGTCTTCACCAACTGGGAGCCGCTACCGGACAGTCTGGCACATGCGTAGGCCAGTCTCGCGGCCTGCACATCGGTATGAAGAGCCCGGACGCGCAATAGAAGTTCGCTCCAGTTACGTCGTGCTAACAGACACGCAGCATGGCAAGTTGCGGGGGCAAAAAAAAAGCGCTCACGGGGAAAAGTGAGCGCAAGAGTTTGCTTCCCTGTGGGGTGCGGGGAAGCAACCGTGGTCGGTAGAGATCGGCTCAGCAGCCGATGCCCTCTGCAATCGCCAAGCCTCTTACGTTGTTTCTATCTCGATATCGTGGGCGAAGGCTTCAGCCATCGGCGGTGACATGCGCGCTCATCGAGATCCTTGGCGAGATCTAGACCTTAAGGTTTAGGGACTCTCAACAAAAGCTGGCGCAATTTCGGTCCGAGAGCAAGAACCGCATCAGCCCCACCGATAAAAACGCATTTCGAATACATCTTATTGACAAGCTTACCGGAACGCCTTTGTTAGGAAAACTTATATCTGTTCTTTTTTTTGCTTAATTCACTCAAGCCGCACCCCGTGTTGGGTACGCCCCACACGGCCGGTGGCGGGATGTTCCGAGGACTGATATCCGCCAGATGCCGAAACCGGCGCCCTCGGTTGAAGGCCGTTTTGGGTCATAGTAAGCATGGGCGGCACTCGGTCCACCGTTTGCTTAGTCCGCTGAACGGCGTCGGAAGGCGGACTCGCCCTGGTTTCCCGCATCACCCCTCAAAGTGCTCTGCATATGCAAGCGAGGGCATCCACTGGCACCCTCTCCGCTGAGCAGAGCACCGGCATCGAGCAGGTCAACATGGCCGTGGGCCAGATCGAGGAAATCAGACAGCAGAATGCTGCGCTCGTTGAAGAAGCCTCTGCAGCAGCCCTCGCAATGGCTGATCAGGCAGATGCGTTGCACCGTGCAATCGAGGCCTTCACGGTCGAGGACAGTGCATTGCCTGCCTGATTAAAGTATGTGGATAAGCGAAATCCCTTTGCCATCCAACAGATTCTTCGCCTCTCACCAAACAAGGCCCTTCAGCAAATCGCAGAGGGGCTTTTTTCTTTGCGTCAGAGCATCACACGCAGCGCTTCGCCATGGTGGCAGTAGAACTCCACGCCATGGGAGGTTGCCACTCGGCTTTAACACCAACCGTTGGAACCAGGGATGGTGCTCCGACTTCCGTTCTGTCATGCAATACACAGACACACTATTTCCAATAGTGAAATTATTCATGACTTTTTTAGGAAACTGTTTACTTATTGCCGTCATATAACTGACGCACTATCGCACCTCAGCGTTCGGGGCGAGTTCATTAGCGGGTCACGACAGGCCCCATCGCAAATTTGTTTGTTCAAACAACAACTGGGGCTAACAGTGAAAAAAACTCTCCTCGCAGCGACGATTGCAGCTGGCACTTTGCCTGCCGCCGCATTTGCGCAGTCTTCGAATGTCACGCTCTACGGCATTGTGGACGCCGGCGTCAGCTATCAAAGCCATGTCAATGGTGGTGCCAACGGTAGCGGTTCGGTCACTGCGCTCACCTCCGGGGGGCTGTCTGGATCGCGCTGGGGAATCCGTGGCGTTGAAGACCTGGGGAATAACCTGAAAGGTATCTTCGTACTCGAAAGTGGTTTTGACATCGACACTGGCAAATCCGCACAGGGTGGTCGATTGTTTGGTCGCCAGGCCTACGTAGGCTTGCAGGGTGAATTCGGTGCCGTCACGATGGGGCGACAACAAAATGCACTCTACGACTTGTTCGCCTCTTACGACCCGATGGCTGTTGGGCCGAGCTACTCGCTGAATTCGGTGGACAACCAGTTCAATGGTCGTGCCGACAACGCAGTCAAATACACAGGCAAATTCGGCGGGCTGACTGCAACGGGCTTCTATAGCTTTGGGCGTGACAGTAACTCCGGACTTGGAGGTGAGGTCCCCGGCAGCTTCAAGGTCGGCAAGAATTATGGCGCTGGCCTGGCTTACGCAAATGGCCCGCTTTCGGTAGGCGTCGCCTATGACCAGTACCAGGGCAGCACTCTCGCCTCCTCGGGGCTCGATGCCAAACGCGCTGCAGTGGGCGCGTCTTACGCAGTAGGCGATGCAAAGGTGTTTGCCGGTTATCGCTGGTTGCGCGATGAAGTCACGACCGGCACTGCACGCCACGACAATCTTTACTGGCTGGGCGCGCTGTACAAACTTACCCCAGCGTTCACTCTGACGGGGGCTGCTTACTATACGAACGCACGTACCGACAGCAACAGCTCGTGGATGTTCGTGCTTGATGCTGATTACGCCCTGTCCAAGCGTACCGACGCCTACGCGCTGATCGGCTATGTCAACAACAAGGGAAATGCGACGTTTGGTGTGACGAGCACAGCCAACACGCTACCAGGCCAGAATCAGACCGGTGCGATGGTCGGAGTACGTCACCGCTTCTGATTCGCTTCATCACGATAGGTCGGCGCGCCCCGGGGGGGTGCGTCGACGACAAATCATATCGACCTTGATTCGTCACTGGGTTCAAGGACGTTCGGCCGGCGATCTCACCGGCCATTTTTTTGTAGCGGGGACGTGTGGCACTGTACAGCCATAGGTTCGATCCCAAGCGGACCGAAAACAAGGCTATGGAGTTCTCTGCATGAAAGCGCTGTCCCTCCTGGTATGCGGGTTTTGGCTACCGCGCTCGCGACCCGATGTGGCAGATCCCAAAGATCAGATCCCTTCGAACGGAGCGTGAGGAGGCGAGCGTCAATCGGGCGCAGCGACAGAAGTCGCCACGCTTACCCTACCCCTAATGACCAGCGGGGCGCTCCCGAGCGCAATCGAGACCGCATTATCGGTCTGCAAACCTAGACACGCGCAGACCCACGGGACAATGCATCAGTCGTTTCCCTATTGAACATGGGCAGCTTAAGTACTAAACGTATCTACTGCAGGGTCGCCGCCATCTGAGACAGAGGGTGGTCCGCAGGTATGTCGCTTGCTAACCCACTGCGCACATTCGCGTAATAGCAGTGACACCTCACCGTTGACGCTCTTGTGAATTGCCACGATGACTCGACCAGCGAAACTCCCGATGTTTCTGCTGTACTTTGTGGGCCTCGCATTCTGCCCCAGCGCGCTTGCCCAGCAGGATGCGGTTCCTGCATTCCAGCGCAAGGATTCCATGGAGGCACGCGTTCAGGGCTGTGTCACCTGCCATGGGCAAAGCGGACAGGGCACGCGCAACGGCTACTACCCCCGCATTGCAGGAAAGCCCGCTGGCTATCTCTACAACCAACTGGTGGCATTCCGGGACGGGACGCGTGAGTACCCGCCCATGAACTACCTGGTGGCCTATCTGCCGGACGCCTACCTTCACGAAATCGCCGAGTATTTTGCAAAGCAACGCCCGCCATTTGCTCAGCCTGAAATACCAACGGTTGACACCGCAGCCCTGCAGCGTGCCGCCAAACTGGTTGCGGCCGGTGATAGTGGGCGCGGCATCCCGGCCTGTGCGGCATGCCACGGTGTGGGGCTCACTGGCATGGAGCCTGGCATCCCAGGGCTGGTTGGCCTTAAAAGCACCTACATTGCAGCCCAACTCACCCGGTGGCGCGTTGGTGAGCGCCATGCCCGCGAGCCCGACTGCATGCGCCGGATCGCCTCAAGGCTGAGCGAGACCGACGTCGCTGCGCTCGCCGGTTGGCTGGCCTCGCAGAACGCCCCCAAAGAACCTACACCCGAACCGCGCAACGCGGGCCGGATGCCGTTCGTCTGTGGGAGCCAGCAATGAAGACTCGCCCGCTCTTGATTTCTTGCATCGGACTGGCGGTCATCGTCTGCGTCGTGGTGGCGGCGCTGTATATCTTGCGGCCAGGGATGCTCCCCGGACACAAGGGCGATACACCGCTCAATGCCAGCCAGCAGGTCATTGCGCGGGGCCAGTACCTAGCTCGAGCGGGCGACTGCGTGGCATGCCATACGGTGCCCGGAGGCAAGGAGTTCGCCGGCGGCCGGGCCATGCCGACGCCCTTTGGCAATTTGTATTCATCGAACATCACCCCCGACGAGGCCACGGGCATTGGCCTCTGGACGCCGGAGGACTTCTACCGCGTTATGCATTCCGGCATCTCGCGTGACGGAACGCTGCTGTACCCCGCGATGCCGTTCGCTTCGTATACCAAGGTCACGCGCGCGGATTCTGACGCCATCTATGCCTACCTGATGTCTATTCCTCCGGTCGCGCAGAAGAACACGCCGCATGAGCTGCGCTTCCCATTCAACAATCGGGAGCTGCTCATCGGTTGGCGCACTCTTTACTTCAAGGAAGCCGAGTTCACGCCCGACCCGCAGAAGTCTGAGAAGTGGAACCGAGGCGCGTATCTGGTCCAAGGGCTCGGCCACTGTGCGATGTGCCACACCGCCATCAACGCGCTGGGGGGCTCCTCGGAATCGAAGGCGTTCGAGGGCGGCATGATCCCCAACCAGAACTGGTATGCGCCATCACTAACCTCCAATCGGGAGGCGGGCCTGGGCAACTGGAGCATTCAGGAAATCTCGGACCTGCTGCAGGTCGGCGCTTCCCACCGGGGCACCGTGTACGGCCCTATGGCCGAAGTGGTCTACAACAGCCTGCAGTACATCAGCGATGAAGATGCAGAGGCCATGGCGGAGTACCTCAAGGCGCTGCCACCCCGGGATTCAGAGGCCCTGCCGACCAGCCAGGCTCGTCTGGTCGACCCAGGCGTCATGGAGCTGGGTCGCACGACATACGCGAAGCAGTGCGCCGTCTGCCATGGTGACGCAGGCAAGGGGCAGCCTCCTGAATTTCCGCCATTGGCCGGCAACCAGTCCATCACGATGTCCTCACCTGTGAACTCGATTCGCATGGTGCTCAACGGTGGCTACGCTCCAGGCACGCGCAAAAATCCGCGCCCACACGGGATGCCTCCGTTCTCGCACATCCTCGACGACAAAGAAGTGGCGGCCGTGGTGACCTACATCCGGGTCGCCTGGGAGAACAGCGGAACGCCGGTCGCGCCATCCCAGGTCAGCGAACTACGCAAACTACTGCCCGAGTAAGGAGGCCGCAATGGCGCAACCCGACCGGCAAAGCGCGGCAGACCCGCACGCCGCAACGGAACGAGAAGTGGAGCGCATCGTCGCCGCAGGTCCAGCTGGGACGTTCGCCGTGGCCGGCGTGGCAACTGCCATTGTTGTGGTGACGGTGCTGCTGTTCTACATCTTCGTGTATGTGCCCAGAGGAGTCGTCCAATGAGTGCTCCGGTCACGCCGGCCCAGAATCCGCCCGAAGGTTCTCACCACGTCGCCGAAGAAGCGGAGCGTCGATGGACGTTTATCGTCGGCGGCATCATTGCCTTCCTTGTTGTCTTGATGGTCTTCACAGGCTTGCACTGGACCTCGATGCCGCCATCACGCGTTGAGGTCATCGACCCGCGCACCGTCCATATCTCGGGTGAGTTTGTGGAGAGCAATCTCGGCACGGTGCTGGACAGCAACGGCAAGGTGACCACTCGCTTGATCGCCCAGCAGTATTCGTTCGAGCCTCAGTGTCTGGTGGTGCCGGCCAACATGCCGGTGACTTTCCGGGGCACAAGCACCGATGCCATTCATGGGTTCATCGTTGGGCGAACCAACGCCAACACGATGCTGGTTCCAGGCTTTGTGGCAACGTTCACGACCGAGTTCAAGACGCCGGGTGAGCAGCTGATGCCCTGTCACGAGTATTGCGGCACGGGGCACGAGGCAATGTGGGCGAAAGTTCAGGTATTGCCGCGTGACGAGTTCCTGGCGAAAGCGGCAGACGGCCGGAGGTTGAACTGTGTTTCTCGCTAAACGACTGGTTCTCGCTCACCTGTGGGTGGCGTTCATCGCCTTCCTTGCCGCGCTGTTCCTGGGCGAGTGGCAGATGTTCGTCCGCAGCCCGCTCCACGCGTGGGTCAACAACCCTGAGCACTACTACCGTTCAGTCACGGCGCACGGCACGGTCATGGCCTACGTGCTGCCAACACTGGTCGCCATGGGCTTTGGCTACGCCATCTGCGAGTTGAGCCTGAAGCGCCCGCTTATCGGGCTGCGCTGGGCGTGGGGGGGCTTTGGAATGGTGGTCTTCGGAACGCTCCTCGCCGGCGGGACCGTCGCGGCTGGCGGCGCATCGGTTCTGTACACGTTCTATCCGCCGATGATTGGCAGCCCGGTGTACTACTTCGGCGTTGTCTTTGTAGTGGTGGGGTCGTGGGTGTGGGTGGCGCTGATGTCCATCAACCTCCACGCGTGGCGCAAGGCCAACCCGGGTGCGACAGTGCCGCTCGCCATGTTTGGCAACGTGGCAGGCGCCTACCTGTGGGCGTGGACGTCCGTAGGCGCCGCCTCTGAAGTGCTCATCCTTGTTCTCCCCGCGTCATTGCATCTGACCGACACCATCAACGCGGGGCTGGCCCGTGTCTTGTTTTCCTGGACACTGCACGCCATCGTGTATTTCTGGCTGATGCCGGCCTATATCGCCTTCTACACCATCGTGCCCCGCGCGGTGGGTGGGCGTCTCTACAGCGACACGATGGGACGCGTGGCCTTCGCGCTGTTCCTGGTGTTCTCCATGCCCATCGGCATTCATCACCTGTTTGCAGACCCGGAGGTGGGTGCCGGATTCAAGTTCGTGCATGCAGCCATGACGGCCATGGTTTCGGTGCCGACGCTGCTGACGGTCTTCACCATCCTGGCGTCCGTTGAAATCGCGGCGCGGCTGCGCGGCGGCACAGGCTTGTTCGGCTGGGTCAAGGCGTTGCCGTGGGACCGTCCAATGATGCTGGCCGTCACCTTCGCCTTCATCATGCTCGGCTTCGGCGGGGCCGGCGGGCTAATCAACATGAGCTACCAGCTCAATGAGTCGATACACAACACCCAGTGGGTTACGGGGCACTTCCACCTAATCTTCGCCGGCGCCATCGTCATCATGTATTTCATGATTGCGTACGAGCTCTGGCCGCAGCTGACCGGCTGCCGCCCCCTCTCAGCCGCACTCATCAAGGCGCAGCTGTGGTTGTGGTTCGTCGGCATGATGGTGCTGACCATGCCCTGGCACTGGGTCGGCCTGCTGGGGATGCCCAGGCGCATGGCCTACTACGACTACAGCCATCCCGCGCTGCACCCGCAAGCCTGGACGGTCACAGCGTCAACGCTCGGCGGCGCGCTTCTCGTTCTATCGGGCATTTTGCTGGTGTTCATTCTCGCGACCGCCAAGCGGCAGAGCGCAGCTCCCGCCCCGTTCGAGTTCAGCGTGTCGGTCCATCCCAGCGCACGACCGCCTGAAGTGCTGAACCGGCTTGGCATCTGGGTGGCGATGATGATTGGGCTGACGGTCGTCAACTACGGCTACCCCATCGCGCAGATGGCCACGCTACAAGAGGCCTACGTGCCTGTCATTCCGATTGGGAGCCGGTGATGAGCGAGCCGCGCACCTACACCTGGAGCAATCGCGGGTTTCGATGGAGCGTGCTGTCGCTCGTCGGCCTGACGGTGATAGCGATGTTGGTCGGCTTTATCTGGTTGCCTGCCGTCCATCCTGATTTCCAATCAGACGGTCTCTGGGCAAGCATCTGCCGCGCAGCAGGAGTCCCATATCGATGGGGTGGCGCAGGCCAGGCCGGCAAGGCAACGGAGCCACTCTCGACGAAAGTCGTGCTGGACCGCAAGATGGCCCGCGTCGGAACGACAGAGGCCGTGGGACGCGGCGCAACGCTCGCGCTGAATTGCACGATGTGCCACGGTGCTCGGGGGCTGAGCTCATCAGATGCGCCGAACCTGGCGGGACAGTATCCAGAGGTCGTCATCAAACAACTGAACGACTACAAGGCCGGCAAACGCTCCAGCGCGATCATGCAAGCGTTGGCCGGCAGGCTATCTGACAGGGACATCGCCGATCTGGCGGCCTACTACGCCTACTTGCCCAAAGCTCGAACGGCACCTACGACCTACGATGAATCGTTGCCATCTCTAGTGCGAACCGGTGACCCATTGCGGAACATAGCGCCCTGCATCTCTTGCCATGGCGGCGTCGACCAGAAGCTGGGGGCACCTTGGCTGGAGGGGATGCCGAAGGCGTATCTCGTCACTCAGTTGAAGGCGTTTGCATCCGGCGCGCGGCGTAACGACTCGGAAGCGCAGATGCGAAACATGGCCCGCCCGATGACAGAGAGCGAAATCGATGCTGTTGCGACGTTCTACGCGCGCAAGGCGCAGTCTTCTGCTCCATGAAGCTATAAGGAGGGAAACCGAGGGGATTATGACCGAAGCTGAAACAGGTGCATTTTCTTCCATCGACTGGACGAATTCTCAATAGGCGTTACGGTATTGTCCGGCGGGCCGTGCGCCTGGCGCACGCCTTCCAATATGCGTTTCATGGACCGTTGCGCCTCTACGCGGGCAAAAGGCCTGCCTTTCGATAGCTCTCGATCAGTGCGTCATAGAGGGCGAGATCGGAACGGCTCCTCGCGATGAGCTGAGCGCCGGCGATGGCAGCGAAGATCGCTCGAGCCCGCTGTTTGCTCTCCCGTGAACCGACCACTGCCGCTGAGGACAGAACCTTGCTCAGCCATGCCACATTCACGTCAGCAAACGTCCGGACTTCCTTCATCACCACTTCCGGTAGGTCATCAGTTTCGGCGGCCATGAAGCTGCAGAGGCAGATGCGGTTGCCAGTCTCAAGCGCCTTGCGGAATGTGTCTGGATAGTGACGCAGGCAGCGCAGCGGATCCTGCGATCTGGCCAGCATGTCATCCAGAGCCGCCGCTGAATGCTCCCAGTACCGCCTTGCCACCGCTGCGCCGAGATCGGCCTTGTTTTCGAAGTGGTGGTAGATGCTGGCGGCCCTGATACCAACCTCCTCCGCGAGATCACGATAATTCAACCCGCCGTAGCCGTGCGCCTGCGCGAGCCTCGTGGCGGCTGCCAGGATTCTCTCCCTCGAGTTTGAGCTCGCGTCATTACTCACTGCTTCAGCCTCCACAAATAGGACATGGGCGTTGACACCGCGTATTGTACCTTTTATCGTTAACCTAACAAACGTTAGGTAGGTATGTAAGCGACGTGCCAGCACGCCGCTCAGTCCGATGCAATCGTCTACGGAGCGCCCCGCAATGACTTCCAATACCGTCGATTTCGACGCAGCCCAACTTCCAGTGATGAAGATCTACGACTTTCCGACAGGGCCGTATCCGACACGCGTCCGCATCGCCCTGGCTGAAAAGGGGTTGCAATCGCGCGTCCGGTTCGTGATGGTCGATCTTTACAAGGGGGAGCACAAAAAGCCCGAATTCATCGCCGATAAGAACTATTCGGGTACGTTGCCGGTGCTTGAACTCGATGACGGAACCTGTATTGCGGAGTGCACCGCCATCACCGAATACCTCGACGCGCTCGATGGCGCGCCAACGCTCACGGGCAGCACGCCGCGCGAAAAGGGCGTGATTCACATGATGAGCAAGCGCGCAGAGTTGGAGTTGCTCGACGCCATCAGCGTCTATTTCCATCACGGCACGCCCGGATTGGGCCCCACTGTCGAGACGTATCAAAACCGGGAATGGGGGCTCCGTCAACGCGACAAAGCGCTGAGGGGTATGCGCTACTTTGATGCAGTCTTGAAAAGACAACCGTACGTCGCGGGCGAGACTTTCTCGATGGCCGACATCACTGTCATCGGCGGTTTGATATTTGCGGCGCTTGTGAAGCTACCGGTGCCTCAGGAGTGTGAGGCGCTTCAAACCTGGTACGCGAGAATGCTCAAGCGTGAGGGCGTCAGAGACCAGCCGGTGTTCGCCACCCTGACCCGGGCGTCATGACTCACCCGGGAGGGGCAACGAAAGCCGTGACCGGTTGGAACGGCCGCTACCTGCTCCTTAGCGGCCACTTGAGGATTCTGGAGCGCACCCCTGCGAACGGCGGCTGGTGGCCAAGAGCGGACTGCCGTTACAGCCCTCGCAAAAACTCGATCACGGCCGCATTCACTCGTTCCTGCGCCTCTTGCTGCAGCCAATGCCCCACCCCCTCAATAATCTGGGAGCCGCGTAGACCCGGCACAAGCTTGGGCATCGAGCTGATGATTTCTTGCATTCCAGGTATTGCAAGCCCGGTGTCATATTCCCCCACCAAATAGAGCGCAGGCGTCTGGACCTGCAGCCCGCTGAAGGCGGCCTGCAGCTCCCAGTTTCGATCAAGGTTCCGGTAGTAGTTCAGACCGCCGCGAAACCCCGAGGCCGCAAAGGCACTCATAAAAACCTCGAAGTCGTGTTCGTTAAGCCAGGTAGGTAGCGCCGCAGGTTGTGGCAGAGCGTCGAGAAGCCCTGCCTGTCGTGGTACGAGCCCGAAAGGGTTAGGCGTGTTGATGTCGCGTGGCCCTGCGTCCCCCGATGCCCAAAAATAGAGTTTGCGCAGCGTAGCGGCAACGTCGGCCTCAAACTCGCTCTCCGCCTGTCCCGGTTGCGCAAAGTAGTGCGTGTAGAACCACGCCTGCGGCATCACAGGAAACAGCTTGCTTGGCGTCAGCGGAGCCCTGTCCATCATCGGAACGCCGAGTGCGACCACGGCGCGAAAGCGATCCGGGCGTACGAGCGCCGCCTGCCATGCGATGGTTGCGCCCCAGTCATTGCCCACCACGACCGCGCTTTGCTCCCCTAGAGCCTGGACGAGCCCCACAAGATCGCCAATGATATCCAGCGTCGTGTACTGCGCTTCGTCAGCCGGACAATCACTTCGTCCAAAGCCGCGCAAATCCGGTGCGACCGCGCGAAATCCCGCATTCGACAACGCAGCCAGTTGGTGCCGCCACGCGTAAGACGTCTCGGGAAACCCATGAAGAAGCAGGACCAGTGGGCCCGCTCCCTGGGCGGCGACACCTAAGCGGATGCCGTTGGTTTCAACGAAGGTCTGGGTGAATGTCTGCATGGTCACGCTCCAATGGTTGCTGAAAGCCACGGCAAATCGTAACATCAAATGTCACAATTAACCTGCTTGACCAAAATGAAACGGGACACAAGGCTCGCGAGGCTTCTCCATGTACTCATACACATGCACCTGCGTGGCGGCACGACGAATTCCGAAACCATCGCAGAGATGCTGCACACGCAACCGTCGCTGGTTCGACGCACGCTAGCCGCCCTGCGTGAAGTCGGCTATGTTCAGTCGATAGCGGGGCCCGGAGGTGGATGGTCGCTTGCCCGAGACCTAAACGACCTGACTGTGCGTGAAGTCTATGCGGCGATTGCGCATACGAGCGTATTTTCAATCGGCAGAGCGGAAGACAACCCGACGTGCCCTGTCGAATCAGCGGTCAACAGATTCCTCGACGACGCGCTAGGGTCTGCGGAAACCGCACTGCTCAATCGCCTCGCTCATATGCGCCTCTCCGAGATCGCCGAGTGCGTGAGGGAGCAAGACGCTTGAGACTCCCCCGTCCCATCATTCGGAGAGAACCGGTATCAGCGCGCCCGGTGCTACCAACTCGGTTGAAATGAATGCCGGTACGGCGGCAACACCTACCCCGCCACGGCGGCCGTGATGACGGCCTCTCCGTTGTTCGCCCTCATGCGCGTATTCGGCCGGGCGAGATGGGTCTCGCCATCTGGTGCGGTGTAATGCTAATAAGTGGATTCAGGCGCATTGGTTGAGGCCAAACCATCATGGTGATCGAGGTCCAGCGGAGTGAGAGGTGTACCGCGTGCGGCTAGGCAATCCGGCAAGGCGCACGTAACCTGCCGCATATGCGTCAGCTTGCGGGCGACCAGCGGCTGGTCGCTTACTAGGCCCCTCGCTGACTGTCTCAAGCCGGCCTCGATTCTTGTCTCCCCGGCCGACGTCACAGATCGCAGTAGCGCGCAGCTTGCTATTGACGCCGGTGTGGTGCAATTGGCAGCACCCGCCGGCCTTGCTGATTGCGTCGGAGCACGCCGCGTGACGATTGCACTGGCGATCTGCGCTCACCCAGGTAGTGTTTGACGGTCTCGCGGGTGGACAAGCCCTCTGCGGTGTGGGGAGTAAAGCGCGGATGCATCGATGAGGTTGTAAGGTCGAAATAAATGATGTATTGTCAATGCATGTTATATCGCTGCAGGCTGGATTGAAAGCGGCGCACCCGCAAGCCGACAGCAGGACAGGCTGAACAGAAAGATGAGGTACGAAGTGAAACTAGATGGCCTACTAACCAAACCGGCACCTTCTTTCGACGAGCCGCTCGACATGCTCAAGGCCTGTCACGAGCGTATTGCCGCGCAATGCGCCACGCTCGCGAAGCTGTCGGCACACCTGCCATCGCACGGTGCGGACGAACAGGCTCAGCAGGCGGCCCGAAACATCATGCGTTACTTCGACGTGGCCGGGCCTCATCATCATGCCGACGAAGAAGAAGATCTCTTTCCGTTGCTGATCGCAGAGGGTCAGCTTCGGGGTTCGCCGGTGGTCGAGGTGATCGCGTCGCTGCTCGATGAGCATCGATCTCTGGAAGCGAACTGGGCGCAGTTGCGAGCAGTCCTTGCCGATATTGCTCAGGGCCAGGTCAGGCCGATTGAGCGCGCCTGGGCAGAGAGCTTTGCTGACGCATACCGTCGTCACATCGCCGTCGAAGAAGGTCAGGTTCTGGTGTTCGCACAGGCGTGCCTGGATCGAGAGCAGCTCGCCAAGCTAAGCACAACGATGGTTGCCCGACGCGCCGTGGCATCGCACTGAAATCCCAATGAAGCCCATCACGAGGGCACCCTTTCCAGGAGAAACTTCCATGCCAACCTTGACAGACATCCCCACCATCTTCGCCCAGCATCATGTCTTCGATGCGCGGGGCATTGCCAAGCGCTTCCGGCACGCAGCCATCTTCGGCGCGCTCGACGCCCTAGAGCCAGGCGAGGTGATGCGCTTTGTCAACGATCATGATCCGCTCCCGCTCCTTGCGCAGATTGAGCGGCACTACGGGCCACGCGTGGATGCCCGATATGTCGCCCGCGATCCGGGCAACATCGTGATTGACTTTACGGTGAGAGCGGCCGGCTGAATGTCTGCCGCGTCCGCCATCAATGCCGCCGAACGTGTCTTGTGGCGCGCCGCGATCATCGATCTGGCCGGCACAACGGATGCACGAAGCGCAGATGATTCGGTCATCTGCGAACGATGCGGACACGTGCCGGTGACCTTTGTACTGGTGGACAGAGGACAACATGCTGACCACAATCGAACCCGACAGCGTCCACGCGCCTGACGCCTGTTGCGAGACGCTTTTTCCGCAGGCGCGCCAAGAGATCGAGGCGACGAACGTCTCTTGCAACAGTTGCGCATTGGCGCACCTGTGCACCGCTGAGCCGGCCGACACATCGGCCGCAGAGCGGCTCAACGAGTCTATGCGCTGCATCCGTATGGTCAAGCGCGGACAAGCGCTGTACCGCAGAGGCGGCAGTCTCCAAAGCATCTATGCCATCCGTGCCGGCTCCTTCAAAACCGTAATCCATCGGACCGGCGGCGAACAGGTCGTCGGCATCGCTTTGTCGGGTGATCCGCTTGGCATTGACGGTATCGCCAGCGGCAAGCATGCCTACGATGCGATTGCACTGGAAGACAGCTCGGTATGCGTGATGCCGTTTGAGCGGCTCGAACGCCTGTGCCATGACCTGAAGATCGTTCAGCGACACGTATTGAGCATGCTCAGCGCCGAGATCGTGCGCGGGTCCAAATGGATGGGGCTGCTCGGCACGATGGGAGCGGAGGATCGCGTCGCTACGTTTCTGTTCGATTTGTCGGAACGCTGGAGCGCGCGCGGTTTTTCGTCGACACAGTTCACCCTAAAAATGACGCGCGCAGAAATTGGCAGCTACCTTGGGTTGAAACTCGAAACTGTTAGCAGAATGCTGACCAAACTGCAGCAGCGTCAGCTGCTTGAAGTGCGCGGCAAAGACATCCGCATTCTCGATATGGACCGATTCCAGGCCTTGACGATGGATGGCTGCACGCCATTTTCAGGCTCCCGTTCAGTCTCGACAAACGACTAGGCGGTGGAGCGCATACGCCCAGACCGAGAGTGCTGTTGTATCGCAATGCCATCGATGTAGCGACTGGCATGACCAAACTCGCTGCGGAGTCGATCGCGCTCACCGTGCACCTCGTTTTGACGAGGAGATGAACAGGCTACGCCACATCACGTACGTGGCGTAGCCAGAACTAAACTTAAATCGAAGGATCTGGGATCACCTGCTTCAGTCCTGGAGCGCCTTCTCCACGTGCCCGCAGGGGCAGAAACAGATAATGGCGAGCAGAAAGAGATGGGAACGGTAAGGCAGGTGACGCAAGATTTTCGTGCTGCCAGCCGACCATGGCCGTCAACTTGGTTTATCCCTCTAGACACCTGCTCGCCGCCGGTATAGAGATAGAACCAGCGACGCGATGGCCCATCAAGTCGAAAGTCCTTTCACCTGAGTGTCGGGCCACTATCGCACCACGCTGCGATAGCACGGTGCCTCACGGTGGCGAACGAGCGCCGAAGGAGAAGTGTCATGAGCGATACACGCGTTTTGGAGGTCTACCGCCACGACCCCGATTCAGATGCGCAGCCTCACATGCAGGCCTTCAATGTCGAGTTGACGCCGGACGACCGGATGCTGCTGGATGTTCTGATTCGCCTCAAAGCGCAGGACGAGACATTGAGCTTCCGAAGATCATGCCGGGAGGGAGTGTGCGGTTCAGACGCGATGAACATCAACGGCAAGAACGGCCTTGCCTGCACAACCAACCTCAACGAGCTGCCGCGCCACATCACTCTTCGCCCGCTTCCGGGCCTGCCCGTCATACGCGACCTGATCGTGGACATGACGGATTTCTTCAAGCAATACCACTCGATCAAGCCGTACCTGATCAACGACACCGCAACGCCGGAGCGTGAGCGTCTTCAATCGCCTCGGGAACGCGACCAGCTGGACGGGCTCTATGAGTGCATCCTGTGCGCATGCTGCTCAAGCGCGTGTCCGTCGTTCTGGTGGAACCCCGACAAGTATGTAGGCCCGGCCGGGCTGCTGCAGGCGTATCGCTTCCTCGTGGATTCGCGCGACGAGGCCACTGCGGCGCGCCTGGACAGCCTCGACGACCCCTACCGCCTGTTCCGCTGTCGAACGATCATGAACTGCACGAACGTGTGCCCCAAGGGCCTGAACCCAGCCAAGGCGATCAGCGAGATCCGGAACATGCTGGCCCGCAGGGCGATTTAACGGGCTCAGTTTTAACGACCAGGAGAGAACATGGCAATACCGCACGCCGCCCCCGGAGAACTGATCAATATCCGCCCACTGGGCGCCGCACTCGAGCAAGCAAAGTCCATCGCACTGATCCGCTCGGTACACCTTGAAGTCATGCGACTCGTACTGCCGGCCGGTGAGCGTATCCCTGTCCACCAAACACCGGGAGAAATCACAGTGCAATGCCTTGAGGGCGTCCTGAAGTTTGGCATGAACTCGGGCACACACATCATGCGTGCGGGAGATCTCCTGCTACTTCCTCCGGAAGAACCGCATTGGCTAGAGGCAATTGAAAGCGCGTCAGTGCTTGTGACCCTCTATCTTCCACAGCTCCCATAGGCAAAATTGGGGAAGCGGAAGCCGGCTTTCTCTACCCTCTTCCGAACGCCGCATCTTAGCGTTAGTCCTCCGTTCAACGCGCCCCACATAATGTCGTAAAGGGACATCAAGCACTACGAGTGCACCCTGACGATGTCAAACAGCGCGCGAAAAAATGGACAGAAGAAACCCGTCCAACCCGCTGGCCAGCCCCACAATGCCGGTTACGACACCGATGTTTGCCGGGAAGTCGTCCGCTACATACTTGAAGGTGGATGGCATGCCAATCGCAAACACAGCTCCCATCACGAAGGTCAGGGCGATCAATGCAGCCAGTGCCAGCGCATGTTGAACGCGCCGTCTACGGCATGGATGGCTAGATCGATGGGAGGATACGAGAGAGGGAACAGGCAGACCGATGCCACTCAGCCCCCACCAGCACACGCTGTGCGCGCCAAAGCGATCTGCAGGCCAGCCCACGGCTGGAACCAACCCGGGGCGAGGATATTGCACGTCACGCCACATCAGCGTAGGTCGCTTACAGACTCGCTGTCGAACTAGACAGCTACACAAGCTATTACACAATGCTGGCGTACTCCAATCACCCCTTCGATCGTCACGTAGAAGGGCGTATCTTGCTCGCAGCGTCACGTGGAAGTGAAAGCGCGCCACATGTGTGCCAGAGGATCGGGGCGCAGGGCTTTGCTCCCCGTGCGAGGCGCCTGCCGCATGCTGAAGATCAGCTTGAGGAGCTTTTCAGTGAAGTTGGCAAAATCTGCGCCGCAAGCAGATACTGATCCCGAACATAGGACCCTCATAGGCTAGCAAGGAAGCCAGCTTGAGGTCTGACAGCTATAGTCGATAACAAACCTAACCATCTGCGCCCCGCATGTTTGATCATGTCCACAATCACGGCTGTACCACGTGCCGGAACGGCCACCTTTGCCTCTCTCGTGGGTTGAACGAACGAGAAGCCGGCCTGGTAGAGGAAGTCGCCCATCGAAAGATCAGGGTCAACAAAGGGGAGTCGCTGTTCAGCGCGGGCGAATCTCTGGAGGAGCTCTATGCCGTTAAGTACGGTACGTTCAAGCTGACCCTCGGTGCTGCTGATGGCCGGGAAGTCATCGCGGCTTTCTATCTAGCCGGTGACGTATTCGGTACGGACGGCTTCGAATCCGATATACGTACTTCTACCGCAACTGCCCTGGAGGATTCCGAAGTTTGTGTCGTATCGTGGAAGCAGCTTGCGAAGTTGGCACAGGAAGAACCGGCGATCCAGCAATTGGTGGCCCAAATCTTCAGCGCCAGGATCGGGCGCAAACAGCGGCTGATGCTCACTATGGGCTCCCTGCGCTCGGATGAGCGCGTAGCGACGTTCTTGCTTGACCTCTCAAGACGTTTGCAAGAACGTGGGCTTTCCAGTCGACACATCGTCTTGCGAATGAGCCGGGAAGAGATTGCTGAACACCTTGCCATGCAACTTGAGACAGTGAGCCGGATTTTCAGTGCACTCGCTCGAGAGGGAATTTTGCGAGTTCATCATCGTGAGATTGAGATCTTGGATCTCCACGCCTTGGAGACCGTCGCAAATGGCGGTGTGCAGCGTAATCGTATTTTCTAGAAGGTCAAATCCGGCTCCGCAACCGGTACGCTCTTGTAGCACAGCATATTGCCGACCGAGAGTGGCACTTGGTCGGCCGGCGCATCATCGATATCCATTGTGGGTTGCGCTCCTTGGTCCCCGAAGGGTTGTATCCGCGAAGCGCTATGCACATGCCTGCGACCCGGTGGCCCGCCAATATCAGTTCTTTGACGAGCCGCATATTCACCAACCCGCCTGCATGCCATAATCCGCCCTCCTCCAAATTGACTCATTGCCCTGCATGCTGGGCCTCCGCCTCCGGAAGATCGGCAGTTTGCTCGGATTGCTCGCAATCCTGATGGCAGCGATCGCGCCCACGATTTCGCAAGCCGTGGCGGCACAGCACCGGCTTGAGACGCTGCTGGCGACCTACTGCTCGGTCCATGCAGACACGGACGCGCAGCGCAGCTATCCGGTATCCCACGATGCGCATGCCGATCGCCCGGCGTGCGGCTATTGCAGCCTGGCTTCGCATACCCCTGTTCTCGTTCCGGCTACGGCATCGTTTGGCGCGATCGTCTGGGGCATCCAACATCGTCTGGCGACACGCTTCGAAAGCCTGTGGCGCCCACCCGTACTGACGAGCGCTCGACCGCGCGCCCCGCCGCTCTCCCTTTGATCTGAGCCAACGCGATCACGACACCTCTGCGCGTCGTGGCGTATCTGCATGCGCACCCTCCGCGAGGCGTGTGCTGCCAGCCTTCAATTGGAGAACCCATCCAGATGGACCTGCCATTCCTGCGGCCGGAGCGCTCCCGCGTCCGGCTAATGCGCACCACCCGCACACTCCTTTGTCTTACGGCCACCTTGGCCGCCCTGGGGCACCTCAACGCTCACGCACACGTCACCGCCAAACCGGATGAAGGAGCAGCCGGCAGTTGGTTCGAGACAGCCTTGAAGGTCTCGCACGGCTGCGACGGCTCGCCCACGGTCGCGCTGCGCGTGGAGATTCCTGACGGCGTGCTGTTCGTCAAGCCGCAGATGAAGCCGGGCTGGACGGTGAACATCACCCAACGCGCGGTCGAACCGCCGCTCAAGGGCGAGCACGGTGCCGTCATCAGCCAGACCGTCGCCGCAGTGGAATGGCGCGGCAACCGGTTGCCGGACAACCTCTTCGACACTTTCGGCTTGGCCATGAAGCTGCCGGCCGACAGCGGTAAGCGCCTGTACCTCCCCGTGGTGCAGACGTGCGAAAGCGGCGAGCGCGCATGGACGGAAATCCCGGCCGAAGGGCAGCACTGGCATGCATTGCATAGCCCCGCGCCATTTGTGCGGCTAACCCGGCCTGAAAAGTAAGCCAGGGCGGAGCGCCGTGGGGCGCTTCATCTGCCTGCCACCCATCAAACGAATCACCATGTTTCCACGATCCAAGCGTCATACAACCTTGGCCGGCGTGATCGCGCTGCTTGCCACCCATGCCACAGCCCAGTCTTCGGACACCGTTAATGCTGCTTCAACGGTCACGCTGCCGGAAGCCGTTGTGCGCGGCACGAAGGACGCCTCGCTGACCTCCCAATCGCCGGCGGCGCAAAAGCGCGATCTCGACCAGACGGTCGGCTCCATCGGCTTCGTCAATAGCGATGCGTATGCCGACACCTACGCGTTCACGCTGCGCGATGTGCTCAAGGACGTTCCGGGCGCATTCGTGCAGAACCGCTATGGGCAGGAACTCCGGCTGTCGATTCGCGGTTCCGGCATCGCCCGTACGTTCCACACGCGCGGTCTTGAAATCCTGCAAGACGGCATCCCGACGAACTTGGCCGACGGCAGCGGGGACTTCTATCAGATCGATCCCCTTGCGCTGCAGTCTGCCGAGGTATTCAAAGGCGCAAACGGTCTTACGTACGGCGCGTCCAGTCTTGGCGGAGCAATCAACTTCGTGACACCCACGGCGCGCACAGCGAGTGCGCCCAACCAATTGCGGATTGAAGGCGGCAGCTTCGGCACGGTGCGCGGCAGCGCCCAGCTTTCGCGGGTGGACGGGCCGCTCGACTATCTGGGGACGGTCAGCGTCAACCACTCTGAAGGCTTCCGGGATCACGAGCGCGGCCAATACGAGCAGTTCAACGCCAACATCGGCTACCGGTTCAGCCCCACCGTGGAGACCCGCTTCTACCTGGGCGCCTACATCGTCGACCAGAAGCTGCCCGGCACGCTGTCGCTGTCCGACGCACTAATCAACCCGACGAAGACCACGCCCAGTGCGCTCTCGGGCGATCAAGCCCGCAACACGCGCACCGAGCGCCTTGCCAACCGCACCACAGTGCAACTCGAAAGCGGCCGACTCGACTTCGACACGTGGGTCATCCACAAGAGCCTGTATCACCCGATCTTCCAGGTGCTCGACCAGGACGGCTGGACCTATGGCTTCGCACCACGCTACACCACGACGCAGAACTTGGGCGGCATGAGCAACGACCTAATCGTCGGCGCGCGGTTCTTCGGCGGCAACACGCAAGCGAGGCAATACTTGAACGTATCGGGCAATCGCGGTGCGCAAACGCTCGACTCCACGCAGTCGGCCTACAATTACGAGGCCTATGTCGAAGACCGTCTGTTCTTCCTGCCCACCGTCGCGCTGATGACCGGCCTCAAGGCGTTGCGGGATGTGCGCCAATACGTGGATCACGGTGGTCTTTCCGCCGACCGAACCTACAAGTCCACCAGCCAGACCTATAACGGCGTAAATCCCAAGCTGGGCCTGCTCTGGCAACCAGACAAAAATACGCAGGCGTTCATCGACATCACGCGCAGCCAGGACGTTCCGGATTTCACCGACCTCACGCAGACGTTCGCAACCACGACGCGGTTCACGTCGCTGCAGTCGCAACGCGCCTGGACGCTCGAAGTTGGCACGCGCGGCAGTCGTGACTGGCTCAGTTGGGATCTGACGGCGTATCGCTCGATCGTTCGTGATCAACTGCTGCAGTTCACTACCAACCCCGATATTCCGGCCACCACGTTCAACGCGAACAAGACTGTGTTGCAAGGCATCGAAGCAGGGGCTTCCGTCGATCTGTTCCGCAATATTGCGCGTCCGGGGGCGGGCGACAAGGTCACACTGTCCGGCCTGTGGAACCTGAGCGATTTCCGCTTCAAGAACGACCCGCAGTATGGCAACAATCGTATCGCCGGCGTGCCGATGAATGTCCTGCGTGCAGCGTTAGCGTATTCGCGGCCCAGCGGTTTCCATGTCTCGGGTACGGTCGACTGGGTACCTCGCGGCGCGTGGGCCGATAACGCCAACACGCTGCGAGTGCCTGGTTACGCGCTGTTCGGTGTTCAGGCGGGCATGGAGTTGAGTAAGGGGGTGACGCTGTTTGCAGAAGCACGCAACCTTGCCAACAAGCGATACGTCAGCGACATCAGCACGGTCGCCAACGTCCGCACGGCGAGCAACACGGCAATTTTCTATCCAGGTACTGGCCGTAGCCTCTTTGCCGGCGTGCGGTATGCGTTCTAATTTCGTGTGATCGAGCTCTCTTTTCAGCTCTTGTTACGCGTGGCGAAGAGATGCAAGTTTGCTAACCCACCGGGATTTCGCCTGCGGCCTGTTGGGATCTTGCTCCCGCCGGTGCCCTATTTCACTGGTCTACCCTTACGTCTGTACAGGGCTGATTGTCAGGCGTATCGCCGTTGGGCAGGGCTTGGACGCAAAAATCCGGCGCTGCCCCCGCTGGAGCATACCGACATGCCGCGTCCTGTGTTGATGCTCACCTTTTGTTGACGTGCTTACCTCGGCCGCAATTTGAAAGGAGTTTTATTCCCGTCAGTTCAGGCGTGTCAATTCAAAGGAGTGGCCTGATCGTCCGGCGGTGAGAGCCACCCACTACGACACTTTTTTGCGTTTGCGCCGACCCACCACGATGTGCGCCCACAGGGCTAGGCACATCGTCACGCCCGCAAACCAGTGTAGATACTCCGCAATCTGGCGCACCAACTGACCATTGACGTAGTAAAGCGCATAGCCGGTAAGGATAAGCACGAGCACGACGGCTCCCACGACGGCTCCAGCCGCGCGGTTGCGCTTTCGCACCCATGCGTTACGGATATGCGGCCCCCACAGCATGCCGAGAAGCAGCAAAGTAAGCATGACGGCCCCGCCATGCAGCTTCATGCTCCACGCTAAGGTAAGCGCTCCGGCGTCGCTACCATCGTCTAGAAAATGCACAACCAGCCAAGCAAGGCCCGTCACGAGAAGCAAGGCAAACATGCAATAGACCATCCAGCGCCGACGAGGGCTGAGCCGGAAGGCACTTTCGCGGAGATGATGGGAGAAGCGGGTTGAAGCGGTCATGGCGTGCTAGCGGCCTATTAAGCCGGCGAGTATACGACCACGGCCGCACCGTACTGCGTCAACAGCGGGTGGGTTGTATCACCGGTAGCAAGCACCACCTTGGTTAGCGCATCGGCGAGCACACAAGTTGGTGCGTGCACAGTAGCCCCTGCGAGCGAAGGAAGGAATCTCCCGTATGCATCATAGATGCGAGAGGTGCTATTGGCCCGTGCACCCAGACCACCGGCCGTCGAACTTGCCAAAGCAGCATTGTCAAGCGAGACCGAGGCGGCAACTTGCGCCGCATTACGCGGACTGCGGACGCTTACCGTCATTGGGCGCACGCCGGAGTGGCGAAGGTCACCGCCGGCATTCACGACTCCGCGCTCAATGTTAAAGGAGTTGAGCACTTCAACCGCGCAATCCACGGCATAGCCCTTGGCGATACCGCCAAGATCCATTGATGCACAAGTCCGTTTTTCGACGATATCGCCGTCAAAAGCCACGGGAAAGCGCCTGTCGGCTGTCCTGTACGACGCGCCGACACGGCAATCGAACGCGCCAGTCGACGCGGCATGCAGCATGGCCGTATGCCGAAGCACCGCGAGTGTGCGGGTATCGACAATGAGCCTGGCACCAGGTGCGGCGCGATTAATCATCTGGAGTTCGCTGTCATCCGCATGAAAGCTGAGCAACGCATGTACGGCGGCCACCTCCTGCAATGCAGCAGCCACAGCAACATCTGCCTCCGGGCCTTCGGCGCACACGTCGACCATCGTGCCCAGCAAGGGGCGTGCGCGGCGACAGACGCTCGACTGCACTGCCAGCTTCAGCGCTTGACTAGCGCCAATTGTGCCATCACCGCAATGCGCCGGATGCCATCGGTGAGGTGCGTACACGACAGCGTTGCGCCGCTGATGTTGTTGATGTCGTCGCCCACACGGAGTGGTGATTTGGCGGACTTGCCCAGAAACTGTGCACGCCACGGCTTATTGCGGACTTCGTAGCCGTGGCTTTCTCGGTAGGTGAGGATTTCCACGCCGTTGATCTCGCCGACAGTGTTCAGGGCCACGGCGTAGTTGATGAGTTCGAATTTGCCGATAACTGCGTCGGTCACGAAGTAGCCGAGCCCCTTATCACCTTGCTTGGCTTGCCATGCGCGCCACGCACCCGGTTTGGCCGGGCCGCCCGCACGTTCGGCCAGCTGTTTGAGCTGGTCGGCTGAGAGCGTGAGCGGTACCGGCTCAAAGCCTGTGGCGTCGGGGAACATTGCCTTCTGAGCGTCGGCAGCGGACAGGTAGTCCGCCGCAAACGCCTTGGTGACAATCATGCCTGGTACCCCCACGGCGGCTGCACAGACAAGAACAATGGGTACTGGCTGGTAACGCATGGCTTGCACCTCCTTGGATTTGCCGCTCCCGCAGCTTAGAACGACACGCCCAGGCCCAGATCCACACGCGAGAAATCGCGGTTCTGCTTGAAGCGTTGGTAGTCGACCTTGAAGACCACGTTCGGGTTCAGATAGAAATTCGCGCCGATGGTGTACACGGTGTCGGACAGCGACGGCCAACCAGCAGGGAAGGTGAAGCCCGGCGCAAGACCTGCGTACTTTTCACCCATGTTGTAGCGCTCGTAGCGGACGAACGGTGCAACACGGTAGTCGCCCTTCTGCCACACGTTGTACGCAGCCTGCACGAACCAGCCGTAGAACGCCGAGGGCATCGGGTTGGCTGCGCCCGGGTTGGCCTGATTGACGACGTCGGTATTGCTGAGCGTGCCGCGTGCGTACAGCGCCGACAGATCCCACTTGCCGGGTGTCCACCGCGCGTGTGCCTCGTACAGCGTTGCGCGCTGTTCAGGCAGCGGCGCGTCGGTGCTTGAACGGCTGCTCTTGCCCGTAAAGACGGAGCCACCCAGCGTCAAGCCGGAAATGCCCGTGTAGTTCAGCGCGACGTATTGCGACAGGTTCTTCGCACTGGCTAGCCCCAGCTCCTGGTGTGTCTGCTGCAGCGGACCTGCACCATTGTTCTGCATCTCCAGGGCGGAGGTGAAGAGCGGGTTTTCTGGGTTGAAATTCCACTTGGCGAGATTCAGGCCGGTGGTCAGACCGACGTTCCAATTCAGACCGAAATCGGTATCGCCATACAGCGAGAGTCCACCCTCGCGCCACGTGCTCGGAATGATCAGCGTCTCGACAAAGTTGCGATGCACGCCGTAGTAATTGGTCGGCTCGTGGTTGCGGTTGATAAAGCCAGTCGGGATCAGGAACAGGCCGGCATTCAGGCCGATCTTGTCGGTCAGCTTATGGTCAATGTAGAACTGCTCGACCTCGAATTCGCCCGAATCGGACGATGAGGCGATGGCATGCTCAATCTCGAACTCAGAATTGAAGCGCGTCTTGTCGTTGAACTTGTAACCAATGCCGAACACCGCGCGCGCAAGATCCATCTTCGTGTCTTCGGAGCGGCGCGTCGGGCGGCTGTAGTTGACTTCGCCGTAACCCCACAGCGTGAGGTTATCGAGCGGCGATGGCCTGGACGATGCAAGCTGGGCCGTCTGCACGGTCTGCTGCACGTCTTGCAGTGCAGCGGTCTGTTGGGCCTGCGCCTTGGCCTGCGTCTGCTGCTGCGTGGCAAGCGTCGCGTTCTGCGCCTTCACTTCCTTGAGCTCGGCCTTGAGCGCTTCGATCTGCGCGGCCATGGCATCGAGCTTTTGTTCCAGCTGTGCGGTGGTAGCGGCATTGGCTGCGCCAGTCCCCACCAGCGCAATGGCGGCGGCTACCGACAAGACGGTTCGTTTCATGTTGTGACGCTCCCTGGTCTTGGAATTTTGGCTTGGCTTATTTGCTCGTTGCCGTCTTGCTCAGCGTGGCTCCGCTGGCAGAAACGGTCTGGATACGGGCGGCACCCACGCTCGCTGCAGTGGAGCTGCATTGCGCCGGCACCCGATAGGCCGACGGCTTGGCCGAATCGAATCCATCGGTGAGCGTGCACAGGAAATGCACGAGGTCGCTCATTTCCTGGTTAGTCAGCGACGGCGCGGTTCCCGGGGTGTATGGCACTTCGGCCACGTTCACGTTGGCATCGAAGCCGATCGGCAGATCGTTGTACGGCACATCGGGTGTGCCGTCGGCCTTGACGTACCAGCGGCCTGGGTCCGTGTCGCGTGTGATGTACCACGCCACCACCTGATCCAGCGTCTGGAACACGCCGTTATGGAAATACGGTGGTGTAAGCGCGACGTTGCGCAGCGTCGGCACTTTGAACTTGCCGCACGTGGAGCCCCCCACGCGGAAGTCGGTACGCAGCGGGCCGCAGATGCCAAGGTCGTAATAGCTGTAGTTCGGATCACCCAGCGCCAGGCCGTTCTTCGGCACGTACGGCAGCGTGGTGCCTTCGTGGTTGGCAGCCAGGCTCCAGTTGCGCGGGATACCGACGTTGTCGTACGTGAAATCGGTAAACAACGCCGGCGTGCTGCCCTTGCCCGTCGAGATATGGCAAGCGTTGCAGTTGCCCTTGGTCGGGTTGTTGAACAGCAGCAGGCCGCGTGTTTCGGCATCCGTCAGCGTTGTCTTGCCGGCGAGGTAGGCGTCGAATTTGCTGTCAAAGGTGTGGAAGCTCGGGTCTTCGCTCTGGAAGGCGGCCAGCGCGCGGCCGATACTCTGCATCGCGGTCGTGCTGTCCTGGATGCTGGCCGGGGTGAACACGCCCTTGAACTGATCCAGGTAGGGGCGCGTCAACAACGTCTTCAGCACATCGTCGGCCGAGGTGTTGGCCATTTCGAATGCGTTGGTGAACGGCTGCTGTGCCTGGTCCATCAGCGACGCAGAGCGGCCGTCGCGGAAGAAGCCGCCGGAAGCCTTGCCGCTGCTGTCGATCGTGAAGTTTGGCGTGAACGACGCGTAATTCAGCGACGGCGAGTTCCGCAGGCCGGGCAAATCAGAATTCGGCCCGCCGATCGATACCGGGAGATTGTTGGGATCAGTGAAACCGCGTGCCGGGTCATGGCACGACGCGCAAGACTGCTTGCCCGAGGCCGAGAGCGTCTGATCGAAAAAGATCTGCTTACCCACCTGCGCCATGGGCGAGAGCGTGTCAGTCGATGTCGAAGCCGTGGACGATGTACCGCTGCCGCCATCCCCACCGCCGCACGCTGTCAGCAATGTCGCCGCCAACAGCGAGGCCGCATGCCATGATGCCCGCGTCACCTTCCTAGCGCCGCCGGTTCCTCCTCCACGTTTGCTGTCTTTCATTTCCCTGGCGCGGCAAGCTCTTAGGCCTGCTCAAGCGGCTCGATTAATGGTAATAGGAACAATTCGCGTTCGCATTCTAAGGGAATCGTCAGGGGAAATCACGCGTTTTCTGCTGGCCAGGCCGGCGGCGGGGTACTCCTTTGCCCTGGCGCATGGAGGCTCGAAATGCCAGTGGTCTCGCGATTTGGACCTGACTCTCTCTGTGACGGCCTGCACTCAGAGCGTTTCTAGCGATGACTACTCGGCCACATCCGTGGCAAAGGGCGCCGCTCCTGCTCCTAAAGAAAGCCCGTCGAGCAGGCGAGCTGAAATCCGCGCCGGAGAGGACAGCCCGGACGGACGGGGGAATGGAGAGAATCGAGCCGACAGGCGCCTTCGAAGACGACCCATCTGCCGACCATCGAAGTTGGGTGCACACACTGCAAGCCAGCGTATCGGGCAGTTCCCGCCCTTTCTCTTACATTTCGTAACCTACCTAAATCTCTTGCAAGAGACGCCAGACCGAGCGCAACTATATTAGAGGCCGACCACAGGAGTATCGAAGTGCGAAAGATCATTGCGCTATGCGCCCTGGCATCGTTGGGGATATGCGTATCCCAGTCCTGCGAGGCCCATGTCGATGTTGGAGTGGGGATCGGTTTCCCAGGCCCGGCATATTTAGCGCCTGCTCCTGTCTACGTAGCGCCACCCGTCATTGTCGAACCCCAACCCATCCTTGTAGACCCAGGGTATTACGAAGACTGGCGAGTGAGGGCCTGGCGCGAGCGGGAATGGCGAGAACAGCGCTGGCGGGAGCAGCAATGGCGGCACCACCATCGTCGGTGGTATCGCGAACACGAAGACGATGACGGGGATGATTGATACATTCCCGTGGCGATCCGAGATGCTCACTGATTTCGCCGCCCCTGCACCGCCAAGATCACAACCAGCAGCCAGAAACCAGAAACCAGAAACCAGAAACCAGAAACCAGCAACGATGAGGTCTAGCCACTAAGCAGAATCAAGCGGCCTCACGGATTGCGTCTGTCCTCAATACAGCAACGGCTGCTCCTCGCCATGGGCAGCGTTGAGATGAACTGAGGCCGGTGGCGAGGTGTGCTCCACACGACGCATCCGTGCCGTTTGAATAAGAGCCACGACTCTACTTCGCGATCCTGTCACATGATGGTCCGAGCACCACTGCTACTGTCCGCGCGTTCTAAGGATGTCCTCAGGGCGATAAATAGGCAGGAGAAGTTGCGTGACTCAGAAGATTTCAACGATGCGTTTCCAGACGCGCCGCCGATTGCTTGGTGCGGCGGCCGCAACGCTCGCCGGTGCCGGCTTGTCGGCATGTGGCGGGGGCGGCGATGCCAGCCTCGCAGGGGATTCAGGTAGCACCTCATCTACGGGCAGCGCGCCCGTGCCAACGCAGCTGGTTCCACCGGTATTGCCAAGTCCTGCGCAGTCGGGCATCGACCACGTAGTGCTGGTGGTGATGGAGAACCGATCGTTCGACCACTATCTGGGCTGGCTGCCCGGTGCCAACGGAAAACAGGCTGGACTCCAGTTCATCGACGCCTTTGGCAACCCGCAGAATTCGTTCCGCCTGGCGATTGATCCCAAGTATGGTTTCCAGGGTTGCGGCTTCGCCGATCCGGATCACAGCTACGAAGGGGCACGCATCCAACTCGACGGCGGAAAGATGGACGGATGGTTGCTCACCGCCGACACAAACAAGACGCCTGGCGACCTGTTTCCCATCGGCTACTACCAGGCCGAGGATCTGTCTTTCTTCGGATCCGCCGCCCGCGATTGGACGGTATGCGACAGCTACCACTGCGGCATTCTGGCGGAGACATATCCGAACCGGTTTTACTTGATGTGTGGCGAGACTGACCGGTTACACAACTCCAATGCGACCTGCTCCCTCCCGACAATCTTTGATCGCTTTGCCGAGAAGGGTGTGTCGGCCAATTATTACTTCAGCGACGTGCCTTTCACGGCGCTGTTCGGCACGAAGTATCTCAACACCTCCAAACCATTCGCGACGTTTTTGACGGACGCTGCAGCCGGCACCCTACCTGCATTCTCATACGTCGATCCGCGCTTTACCGGGGAGAACCCGCAGGGCATATCTGCCGATGATCACCCGAACTCGGATATCCGAAACGGACAGATCTTTCTCAATCAGATCTATGACGCCGTGCGTAACGGACCCGGATGGCAGAAGACACTGCTGATCATCACCTACGACGAATGGGGCGGCTTCTTCGACCACGTGCCGCCGTTCAAGCGTCCGGTCTCTGCTGCGGAGACGCAGTTGGGCAACGATGGCTACCTCGGCTTCCGTGTGCCAATGGTGCTGATCGGACCACGCGTCAAGCGCGGGCATGTCAGTCATTGGCCGCTTGACCCTAGCTCGATCCACCAGTTACTGGCTTGGCGCTTCGGACTCAATCCCCTTGGTGCGCGTGGAGGCCTGCCGGACACCAATTCGATCGCCTACGCGCTCGACTTCATCTCACAGCCGAATTTAACGGCACCGGCTTACTCGGTTCCGCAAGGTCCATTCGGAGGCGTGTGTCCGGGCTCCATCACGGGCAGCGTCCCGGGAATCACCGGAGTTCCTGGCATCAGTTCGCTTCGCACGATCGCCACCTCGTTGGGCTTTCCTCTTCCTTGAATCATGGCAATCATGCGACTTTCCAAATCGAACTGGCTCACCGACGTCATCGCCGCAACCTTCTTCGCATGCCTGCTGGCAGGCTGCGGCGGGGCAAGCGATGCAGTGTCTCCACCTGGAGGGGCGTCGTCGGCAGCAGCCCCGGTCTCGCCACCCGCGCAGTCCTCAGCGACGCCGACCACAAGCAGGATCGGCCACGTTTTTGTGATCGTGTTGGAGAATAAGGGCTACACCCAAACCTTCGGCTCCGGCAGTCAGGCTCCTTATCTCGCTAACACGCTTACAAGCCAAGGGGCGTTGCTGACCCAGTACTACGGCACCGGCCACAACAGCAACGATAACTACCTGACCATGATCAGCGGGCAGGCACCTAACGCGCAAACACAGGCTGACTGTCAGTACTACACCGACTGGTTGGGCACCATGAGCCCCGATGCCAATGGGCAGGTGACCGGTACCGGTTGCGTCTACCCTGCCGCCATCGGCACGATCGCCAGTCAGTTGGACGCCAAAGGGTTAGCCTGGCGCGGCTACATGGAAGACATGGGCAACGATCTAACACGCGATGGCAGCTCCACCTGCTCTCACCCCGCGCTCAATGGCAAGGATGGTACCCAGACTGCCACCGCGACTGACGGCTATGCAACACGCCACAACCCGTTCATGTATTTCCACTCGGTGATCGATAACCAGTCGTACTGCGATAACCATGTCGTACGACTCGATTCTCTGGCCACAGATTTGAACAGGGTTGCGACCACGCCAGCCTTCTCGTTCATCGTGCCGAACCTGTGCAACGATGGACATGACGAGCCAACCTGTGCCGACGGCAAGAGCGCGGGTGGCTTGCCTGCGGTGAACCGCTTCCTGCAGACCTGGGTACCTCAGATTACCAACTCGCCGGCTTTCCAGGCCGATGGCTTACTGATCATCACGTTCGACGAGTCGGATACGAGTGACACCTCTGCCTGCTGCAGTGAGCCGACTGGTCCGAATTCGGTGGCACCGGGTCTGACTGGCCCTGGTGGTGGCCGCGTCGGTGCCGTGGTGCTCTCGCCGTTCATCAAGCCCGGCACGGTCAGCAATACGCCATACAACCACTATGCCCTGCTCAAGAGCATTGAGGATGTGTTCGGGTTATCGCATCTTGGCTATGCCGGAATGAACGGCCTGCAGGGGTTCGGCAGCGACGTCTATACAGCGGCGCGCTGATGTTCTGAGGGGCGTGCGTTCACCCTCAACGGTGGTCAGCTGCAGGATCAACGTGCCATCGCGATTGACATCGTGATGGTGCAAATGTCGACGGCGCTTGCCCTCAGTTGGAGAGGGCATAGGGCGGGCAGTCAGATGGGCGTCTCTCGCTCTTCAAGGGATGCAGAGAACCACCGTAGAGCAAGTGCCCGCCCTTCCTGCATGCCAGCCGAAATTGCGGCGTCCATCGAATCAAAGTCGGCAGAGATATGATGGAACCGCTGCATCTTTGGGTACGACATGTCGTCGCCCTTCGGGCCGCAAACAAAACCCGTGTACGCGTACCGAAAATCGGAACCCCGTCCGAGGACCGCGAGCACATGTATCGAGCAGCCCCGAAACTCTTGAATCGACCACGCCTGCATATTGCCTCCATCACGCTTCCCCGTCCGGATATTGTCCGTGGGCAGCAAGTGCATGGCAATGAGGGGAGGTTCAAATCACATCCGTGACAAATCAAGTTTGTGACAATTCTCTGTCATAACGCGCGTGTAATGTATCGCCACGACGAGAGACGCACCCCGCCTTCTCGCCGCGCGCAGCCTGATGGCTGCGTTTTTTTGCCCTTCGCTCTGCCGGCCGGCTCTACAAGCGAGGGGGGGGGGGGGGACGAATCAACCCTTTGCTGGCCGCCCGGTCTTTACCGACTCGACGCTCGCTACTGCCGCCAGCAGGCGTTTTGCCGGAAGCGATGCAAGCAAAGCGAGTCCGGCGCGGAGCAGTTCGCTCTTCTTGACCTTCTGGCCGCCTGCGAGACACCGTTCCTTGAGTTCGGCCAGCTTCCGATAGTCTTCTTCCGGCATCGTGAAGCTATCTCGAACCACCTTAGTTTTTTTAGGCTTTTGGCCGGCGGCCGCCTCGGCATTACCTGCCGCACCATTGGCCGGCTTCACGCTCTTCTGGTTCTTCTCTTGCGCGGCTGGCGCTGCCGCCCGCTTAGTCGAACTTGGCTTAGCCGCTCGTGCGTCTGCGCCCGCTGCGGATTTGCTACGGCGAGCCTTCGTTGTTGCGTTGGTGGACGCAGCCTGGTCCGTTACCGCTTGCTTTGCCATTTCAATATCCATTCTCCACCCCTCTTTTCTGACGTGTTTAGAAACAGTGTATACAGTTTCCGTGGCGCACAAAGTTTGAGCACACCGATCCGATTCAAGTCGGGCGCGGGCTGACAGCGGTCGAAGGGTGCTTTGTTCACAGCTTTTGTGGATAAGTAACGCAACCCCTTCCGCCGGGTGCACCGAAATTTTGGCCGGCGCTAATGAGCAAGGCGCCGCAACGCAGCAATGGCCGCGCGCCGTCTCGCCTTTTTCTCTTTCCTCAGCCACCGGGCGAACAGGTCGTAAGCCGCCGCGTACTCCACGCCGGCGGGGACTTGTGCGAGGTAGCCTGCGCCTACAACCACGTCATTCAGATCGCCGAGAGCTTCTTGCAGTTGTTCAAGCCGGCGAACACGTTTGCGATCTCTCTTGTCCAGCACTGGCGCAAGAAACTCCAGGAGGTAACGCAAGCGCTTGACCTCGATACGCGTGCGATGCAACGCCTCCAGGCGCCCGTTTCCCGCACGATCAAGCGCCTTCGCCACCCGTTTAGACGCCTCGGCAACGCCAGTGCGCGCGAGCTCGCTCAGGGTCTCGCTACTCTCTGTCTGAGCATCAATGGCGTGGGCAATGGAGTCACTGGAGAGGACCATCAGCCCGTCCGGTTCAAGGCTATCAAGCGCGACGCGACTTTCAGTGCGAGCGCGTTGCCTGATGTCTTCCAACGCCTCGAGCAGAATCAGTGCGGAGGGCTCGCTCGCGGGAACGGCGGCGCGCAGCAATACATTGACGATGACATCCCAGTTTCTTGGCGGCCCAATCAATGCCGCAACATCAGCAAGCCGATGTCGCCATTCATTGGCCAGCTTTTTCGGAAGTTGTCGCCGATAGGCCCACAGCAGCGCTCTGAGTCTACGAATTGCGACTCTAAGCTGGTGCCCGATCTCTGGATCGTCGCTCAGCAAGTAATCGGGCACGCATCGCTCAAACGTCGCAATCTCCGGGGCAGCCAAACAGGCGAACGCGGCAAGCGCTGGCGCGTTTGCATGTAACAGAGTTGGTTTGGGGGGCTGCGCCATCGGCTTTCCCAACGAGATTGGCGCACTGTCCCGAGGGTGCTGCCGCTCTTTTGTATGCGTGTAGCCGCTCGACCATACACACTGACTGTATCGGACGTACCAATTCAATTCACTGCAGGCCAACTCTAGACGAGTCCGAGGCGCTGATGTTGACGGCTATCAACGGCTGACACGAGTGTGCTTGTTGTCGAAGCGCGCCCAACACCGAGCTCGATACCGCGTGAGCCACCCGCGACGACACTGTGACACGCCGTGCACTTTGCTCGTGCCGGCATAGTCAATTGCTAAAAACAGTCTTAAGCGACGCGCAGATCGGCCGATAAGAGGACGACATGGCGAATACCTTGTCCACGTCGAAACGCCTTACAAATCACAATGAAACTCTCGGTCAAGTTGCCCGTTGCCTTTGCCATCGCGCTGCTGCTGATGTTCGCGGGCGCTGCCTATGGCATTGCGTCGCTCAATCACTCCATCGTCGAATACAACACCACAGTGCAAGCACGCGTGGCGGACGAGCGTGCTGTAACGAAGATGCTTGTCACCTTCAAGACGCAGGTGCAGGAATGGAAAGACACGCTCCTTCGTGGGAAGGACCCGGTGAAACTGGACAAGTACTGGGGCGCTTTCCTGAAAGACGAGCAGGCTGTTGCTGACCAGGCAAAGGCTCTTCAGTCTTCACTCCCGCCAGGCAAGAGCAAGGAACTGATCACGCAGTTTTCCGCTGCTCACATCGAAATGGGTGCTGGATACCGCAAGGGCCACGATATGTTCGTGGCAGCATCGTTTGATCCGGCTGTCGGTGACAATGTGGTCGCCGGCGTAGACCGCGAGCCGGCACGCCTGCTGGACGAGGCCGCGCGCGAAATTGCGACGGAGAGTGCTGCCGTCTCATCCAAAACGGCGGACGCAGCGCATACCGCTTTGGTGGTGAGCTCCGTGCTCATGTTCGCCGCGTTCGGACTCGGGCTGTTTGGTGCATTCATATTCAGCCGCACCATTACGAAGCCGCTCGCGCGTGCAGTCGATGTGGCCAGTGCAGTTTCGCAAGGCGACCTTGCACAACCATTTGAAGCGCGTGGCACGGACGAAATCGGCCAACTGCTCTGTGCTCTCAAGAAGATGCAAACGAGCCTCGCCAACGTCGTAAGCGAAGTGCGTCGCAACGCCGAAGGCGTAGCAGCAGCTAGCTCGCAGATCGCATCGGGCAACCAAAATCTCTCCTCGCGCACAGAAGAGCAAGCCGCCTCTCTTGAAGAGACAGCTGCCAACATGGGCGAACTGACGTCGACCGTGCGACGCAACTCCGAAAACGCCGTACAAGCCTCCACACTCGCCGGTCACGCGTCAGACACCGCAGCTCGCGGTGGCAAGGTCATGAATGACGTCGTGCAGACCATGCAAGGAATCTCGGAAAGCTCGACGAAGGTGGGCGAGATCATCGGCGTGATCGACAGCATCGCTTTCCAGACCAACATTCTTGCGCTGAACGCTGCCGTTGAGGCTGCCCGCGCCGGCGAACAAGGCCGGGGCTTTGCCGTGGTGGCAGGCGAAGTGCGCACGCTTGCGCAGCGTAGCGCGGCTGCGGCCAAGGAGATCAAGGGATTGATCGGCCAGTCAACCGAGCGTGTCGAGGCCGGCGCCCGGCTCGTGCAGGAAGCCGGCGCCATCATCGATGACATCGTCACTTCCGTGCATCGCGTGACCGAGATCGTTGGCGAGATCTCGTCTGCGTCCGCCGAGCAGACCACCGGCATCGAGCAGATCAACATGGCCGTGGGCCAAATTGAAGAAGTCACACAGCAGAATGCCGCGCTGGTCGAAGAAGCCTCTGCAGCAGCGCATGCAATGGCCGACCAGGCAGATGCGCTGCGCCGTGCAGTAGCGGTCTTCGAGGTGGGTGGCCACACCGTGGCTGCCTGAATCTGACGCATCCCACGCTAGCCACGCACCGTTCACGCTTATCGGCTACGATCCCAGTTGCTACGCACAACAATCAGACCAACATTCGCGTGGTAAAAACAGGGGGGACTTCATGCTGTATCGCGTGCGGCCGCTTGCGTGCATCATGCCATTTTTGTTATCGGTTGGATGCGCCAGCCAGCCAACCATTCCGCCAAAATCCGGTTCGACAGCAACACGTCCACCGGCTGTCGGATGCAGCGATCCGATCCCGGACTATCCCGATGGAGCACGCCGCAGGCGCATGGAAGGCTCGGTTGTTGTGTGGGGCGAGATTGAACCGGATGGAAGCATCTCTGACGTGCGTATCAAAAAGTCTTCCGGCAGCACCCTTCTAGATGAAGCCGCCGTGCAAGCTGTCTTTTCAATGGCGTGCGCGCCTTTCAAAGACCCAAAGACCGGTCAACGAACGCGCACCGCCTTCTCCAGAGTGTTCGCATTTGGCCTAGACCGCACCCCGCCGACGGAGCCATGAGCTACTGTTCATCTCCGTCGGCAGCAATAGGGACAAGAGCTCCCGCGCGCTGACTCACTTTGCGCGGGCGTCGGTGCAGATGCCGGTTTTGACTGAGTCGGGGATGTAGGGAGTGGGATGAGGCTCGCATCGGTGGCCGGGTGGGTGGCGATGCGGGTTGCGTCTACTTTGAGTCGCGTATTTCCACCATGGCTTCAATCTCGACGGCAAAGCCTTTGGGCAACGACTTGACGCCAACCGCTGAGCGGGTGTGCTGACCTCGTGCGCCGAACACTTCCACCAGCAGATCAGAACAGCCGTTGATGACTTCGGTGTGCTCGGTAAAGTCATCCACCGCATTGACCATCCCCAGCACTTTGACGACCTGCTCCACACGATCCAGGCTGCCCAACGCATCCTTCATCAACGCGAGCAGGTAGATGCCGATTTCCCTGGCGTGGGCTGTTGCTTCTTCGGTGCTGACTTCCCTGCCAACTTTGGGCACTGTTTGCCCAGGTTGCAACTGCCTGCGCGGTGCTCCTTTCCCAGACAGATAGAGATAGTTGCCACGGATCATGTAAGGAAGAAAATTCCCTGGTGACGGCAGAACAGGTGGAAGTTGGATGCCCAATTCACGTAGCTTGGTGTCCATGATGTCGATGTTTGTGGATGTGAAGTTCGCCAGTACCTTGAGTACTGACGCAGGTTCCGCCAGCAGCCTCCCGGGCCTAGCACCACCTCACTCTGCTGACGGCTTCCAATCGTGAACAGCGACAAACTGCTCGAACTCTGGCCGCTTCTCGAACACGCTCCCTACTGCAGCGTCGAGGAACGGAATGATGCTGGGGTCGTAGTTGGCAATCGTGTTGATGTCATAGACGCCGTGATTATTCGGGTCGTCCATGTAAGCGTCGTCTTCAAAGCCGCTCATGAATCGCCAGCCGCTATCAAGGCGGTTGTCCGGCGCCTCCCGGTACATGAATCTTACGGGATACCCATCCACCGTTATTCGGTCGGTCGCAATACACCCACCACGGCCAGTCGCCAATGGTTTGATTTGGCCAGCAGCTAGCTTGAACGCTTTCTTCATCGTGTCCCTCGATTTTGCGAGTAGTGCATGTCGGGCGATTCGGTGAGTATCACACGTCTGTCATAACTGTCGTGGACTCTGATTCTGCATTTTCGGCGCCGACCAATGCTGTCGCGGCGGAGTCTCCGTGAGGCATCGGACAGTGCTCGGTCCTTCGTGGTCTAACACCAACTATCTAAGGTGAAAGATGAGTCCACTATCTATGCAACCGAGTTACTCGAGTCTCTCCCTCAAAGACCTGCTGCAGGCCCGAGACCTGTACCACTGGCACTTGTCCAACAAGGCCAACGTCGTCGGTACCGCCATCGGCCTGTATCTAATTCGAAAGAATGACCCGTGGCCTCAAAGCCATACTGCCGCAGCAGAGCAAGATAATCCGCATATCTCAAAGCCAATTCGCACATTCGAGAACTCGGAAGTGCGCCCGTACTCCTGGCCGGCCATCCTTGTGCTGGTCAACAAGTGGGTTGACGCTTCGGAGTTCAGGCAAGGTGCGATTGACCCAACACACATGGTGCCGCGCACGCTCTACATGCCGGACGGCACTGCGGTGCCCGTGTGCGTTGTCGCTGTTGAGACCACGGAGCCGAAGCAGGATGCGCCGGCGAATGTTCGGTGGCCGGCGAGCTACATCGGCGGCGGATGCCCGCTGATTGCTGACGTGCAAGGTGCCGAGCATACGGCGAGCGTGGGTTGTCTCGTCACCGACGGGCATACCACGTACGCACTGACGAACCGCCATGTGTGCGGTGAGCCCGGTACACCGGTCAAGGCTCGTTTGCGTGGTGACGTGGTAGAGGTCGGTATCGCATCCGGGCTTCAACTCACGCGTGAGTCATTTACCTCGGTCTTCCCCGACTTTCCTGGAAGCCGCAGCTATCTCACCCTCGACATTGGCCTCCTTGAAGTTCACAACGTGAACGAGTGGACGAGTCAGCCGTTCGGGCTCCAAGGAACCGTCGATGAGGTCGTGGACCTGAATGAGCTGAGCGTCAGTCTTCAGTTCATCGACCAGCCCGTGGTCGCGTTCGGCAGTGCATCAGGAGCGCTGGAAGGAAAAATCAAGGCACTGTTCTATCGCCACAAGTCACTGGCTGGCTACGACTACATCTCGCAGTTCCTTATCGCCCCGAGGGATGGCCACGCGCAAACGCAGGCGGGCGACTCCGGTACGGTGTGGTACCTGCAAGCTGGCGAGGAGCAGGCGGCGCGCCTACATCCGTTGGCCGTTGAATGGGGCGGCCAAGCTCTTCTCGGTTCCAACGGGGACCGCTTGAACTACGCGCTGGCAACCGGACTCAGCACGGCATGCGAGCTACTCGACGTCGACCTCGTGCGTGCGCACAACACCGGCGCCAATCCTTTCTGGGGGCAAACTGGTCACTACAGCATTGCGACTGCTGCCATCGAGGCCGTGACGTCGCTGGAGCTGAAGGCATTCTTTGATGCCAATGTTGAGCGCATCAGTTTCCGCCCAGACGAACTGAGTCCCGACCAGATTCGAGAGAAGCTGGCCAACGGGGAGTTTGTCGAGCTGGCAGACGTGCCGGACCTCGTGTGGAAGAAGACACCGGATAAAGTGCCTGGCGGTCGCGATTATGTACAGAACGCTGGACCGGAGCACCCGAACCACTACGCTGACATCGACGAGCCCGGCAGTGATGGAAAAACGCTGCGAGACCTGACACTCCAAGGCAAAGAGTTCATGACCGTCGAACACTGGCGTACTTGGTATGAGAACAACGGTCATACAGATGCGAAATCGCAGGGGCTGCTGCCGTTTCGGGTCTGGCAAATCTTTGATGAGATGGTGCGTCAGCTCAAGGCAAAGGACGATACCAAGTTCCTGTGTGCTGCCGGCGTACTCGCGCACTACGTCGGCGACGCTTGCCAGCCTCTGCACGGTTCCTATCATTCTGATGGCTATCGCGACGCCGAAGGCGCAACGAAGAACAGTTGGCCGGGCAAGGGCGTCCACTCGACCTATGAAGACAAAATGGTCGACCGCCATTCGAAGGAACTGCTCGACAGTATTCTGCCTGCAGCGAAGGCATTCGCCGAAGAGATTCCTGACATCAAGGACGGCCGAGATGCAGCATTCGCGACTGTGACGTTGATGGCCCAAGCCTCGAAGATTTTGGCGCCCGATACGCTCATCGACGAGTACATCAAGCTTGGTGGCGGCACGTCAGCCCGTGTTGTGGACGGGCTCTGGGATGCATTTGGCAAGCAAACGGCACAAGTGATGGGTGCCGGCGCCCGCTACCTGGCTGCCATTTGGGATGCTGCGTTCTCGGTGGCCGGTACGGCGCTTCCTAACGGCAACCGCGAGGTTCCTGAAGAGGACCTTGCTGCGGTGTATCTCGACAAAGACTTCGTTCCATCTTTGACGCTCGACAGGATTGGCGCTGTCATCGAGTAAGCGTCTCGCGCTACGACGAGGGTACCGGAGGATTGGTATCTTCGCCAGCACACCGGCGGTCCGGCATGTCACGGTTGTCGCCCCGCGCAGCGGAGCTTCCACACCATCGGTTGAACGCGAAGCAGCCCGAGGAGTGGGAGCTGGGCAGCCCAGCGCCGGCCCAATTTGCGGTTGTCAGCGCGATCGTCGACTACGTGACATGGATTGGCCAGCATTTCAGCGACCAGACCGACCGTCGTGCGCTGTTCGTGGAGGGTATGCGCCGGATTGAAGGGCACGAGCGCGCGCTCCTGGCAGCGCTGCTAGATGGCTATGGCGGGCAGAGTGGTCTGCGCAAAATGCGCGGCGTCGAGGTCTACTGGGCAATCACAGAAGAACTTGCAGCACTCTAGAAAACAGCCCGGATCGTCCGGGCTTTCTTTGTGATTGACTGCAATCGGTCTACCTAAAAAAGCTCATCGTCCAGTTTCCTACTCTTGGCCTGATCCACTACGAGGTTCGGGCAGCGGTCGTGCCCGGTTTCAGTAACCTCTGGCGGCGCATGGTCAGCGATGAATGCGAACGCGGGGCGCCTAGAGGGCGCGCTGAAGTACTTCTCGGCCGATTTTGTGCAACCTGTGGCAGCGTGCAACGATCAGCCTGCAGCCAGGCTGCCGTTTTCCACGTGCACACGATCGCCCACTTGGAAGCCCGGTGCGGCCTTATACGTGAAGGTGCGGGTCGCGCCGTTGTCCATGCGTACGCTCACGTTGTAGGACGTGTCGCGGTGGTAGTAGTTTTCAGCTTCATGACCTGCGTAGCCGCCACCCACCGCGCCGGCGACGGTCGCCAGCGTGCGGCCATTGCCCTTGCCGACTTGATTGCCCAGAAGGCCACCCACCACTGCGCCGCCGATCATGCCCAGACCGGTTTCGTTGCCTTGCTGCGCGGCGATCGGCGTGACGGCAGTCACCTGACCGGCGTATGGGTTCGCGGCCGGGCGCGGCTGCGCATAGTCGGCATTCGACGTCGGGTTATGTGCCGCATACGACGGGGCCGGACGATGCACCGCATGGTGTACCGCGCTCGGCTGTGTCGGATAGGCAGCGGCCGCTTGGTTCGGCATTGCCGTCTGGCCGGGAGCCGCAAGTGCGAGCGGTGTGGAGGCCGGTTGCGCGGCGACGTTCGGGCCGGTGCTGCCCTGCATAGCCTTCGAGGTGGGCAGCACGCCAGTCATTGCAGCCACGCCCGTGACGCTCGCGATGATCACAGCAACGGCAGCAGCGGCCATCAGCGGATGCATACGGCGCGACTGTGGCATATGGCCCGTCGACGAGCCGGCGTAGTGTTGACCTTGGACGTTCGGTTGCTCGTTGTTCATCTTCATTCTCCCGTGACCAGTGCATGTGGTCTGTTGATGGAGAAAGTTTGGTCGATCAACCGATTGGATACCGTTTTAAT
Organism: Ralstonia wenshanensis; assembly: GCF_021173085.1. Classification (NCBI taxonomy): domain Bacteria; kingdom Pseudomonadati; phylum Pseudomonadota; class Betaproteobacteria; order Burkholderiales; family Burkholderiaceae; genus Ralstonia; species Ralstonia wenshanensis. Next base: position 1,523,181 of record NZ_CP076412.1, on the reverse strand, counting down.
TTGTAAGGATCTGTAGGGTTCTATTCCACTTACAAATCAATGGGTTGAGCACCTTCGGCGCGAGGCGTGGAAACCTGATGATGTTACAAATGGTGGGGGAGGCTCGCGGTTTGTGTCCGCGCTGCACACAAGACAGTTCGTCGCTGGTTTCCCGGGAAGCCCCCAAGACCCGAGGAACGGGCCGAATTGGTCGAAAGATGTCCCGACTGATAGTTAGAGCTTTGGCGCCGGGCGCCAACCGACGTAGCTCGGAAATGGCGCGCTGACACAGAACGCAAGAAAAATCTCGACAACCTGGTTCACCATGAACCACTCGTCGGACCGCATCGGAAGGTTGCCGGCTCCGAAAACCAGAATGGTCCCATCTGGGCGGGCGGCGCTAGGCTTGTCGTGAAACGCCCTGGAGCAAACCTCCGCTGACGCGTCGAATAGCTCGACCATGCAGCTTACGACACCACCTGCGACCTGCACGTAGCTGCCTGACTCATTCGTCAGAGAGGCGTAAGAGGACCGCCCATAGCTTTTGAGCGACCTAATCGCTCTCGCAATCTGTGCTGGCGTCGCATTGCTGACACCGGCTTTGCCTTCGACGTCGAGTTTCATCGAGTCATTTTTTGCTATCTAGCGCCTGACTGCTTCTGGCTAGGGATCATTCGAAAGAAGGCAGCTACCCGCGAGTGGACGCTTTGTGATGGAAACGTCCCTAACGTCAGCACTTGTAACGCCAGGATCGATAATCAATGAGTTTGTGACTAAGCGCTAGTCATGGGCAGGACGTTCTTGTGTCGGATGAACTCTGAGCGCGGCAGCAATATTCTTGCTGCGTCTCCAGTCAAAGAAAGGTCTCCCGACAACCAGCAGAACACAGAAGACGCCGAGTCCAAAACCGAATGCGGGCTGATTGCTTTGCAAGGCGTCTAGTACCACCCACGTTGCAGTGACGACGCCGGCTAGTAAAGCAAGAATGAATGATATGAGGGTCACCGTCGGCGAGGCGCCTAGCTCCCATATCTCCCGCCCATCGTGTTCGAAGCGCCACGCCACAAGTGTTTCCCAATGACGTGGAACACCTAGCACCACAGCGACTCGCATGCCAGCGTGAATGTCCAGACGCCCACGCAATTCCTGACTTCGTCGCACCAGATCGCCACTTCGGAAGTTGAAGATGGTGAACATGCCCCGGCGAGCGCGATGGACGTGGCGGAGTTCGGATACTTCATCAAGCAGCAGCTTTAGGCACTCGAAGGTTGGCTGCATTTTGTCTTTTACCGTGGCAATGAGAACATGGTGGCGCCGGATGAACGAACGCACCCTGGCTTCGTCATGCTTTGAAATGGTGTCCAGTACGGCATCGTGAGTCGAAAGAGAGCTGAAGCACATCAGCTAGTCCAATGGAGCGAGGGCGTGCCGCAGAATTGCTTTTTGCACCGGAAGCAACATCTCCTTCTGTTTATAGCCAGCGAAGTGTTGGTAGTGCAGCGGGTCAAATGCAAGCTCTCGCCCGATGGAGAACGGCGGGGTCGGCAGTAGGACTGGCTTTCCCATGCGATCGAGATCGGCCAAAGTGAGCGATCGACCAAGCCCCTCTGAGCCGCTTGGCCAGCCATCGGTAATGACAATGTCAAAGGTCTCGGATGGCGCTTTCGCAAAGTTCACATACGTCTTTGCCTCATGTAACCGCTCATCACAAATGTGGGTGACCGAGAGCTGCAATAGGCGCGCCAACTCGCGCCACGAACGCAGCACGTTAGTCGGCGGTCCCCAGAGACAGATGCGGGCTTGCGCGATCGATTTAACCGAGCGGTCAATGTAGTACGCGTCTGTAAGCACCTCACAGGGATGCCCCATGCTCGACATGGCGTTGATTACCGGTCGGCGCGACGCGGAGGCAAATTCGGTCAGGCGCTGATGGTTAGATTCCCTCACTACGTAAACGTCGTAGAAGGGATCAAGGTAGCCGGCTAGATCGACGGCTCGCTCCGCAGTCTTGAGAAAATTAGGCAGTTCAACAAACGACAGACCAAGGTCTCGAAACGCCTGCATAAACGTCGTTCGAGTGCGAATGCCGTTACCTTCAAACGACCAGGCCGCGTTGCCTTTGAGTAGCTCGACGGGTGCATCTGCCAAGTTCCAAATGGCGTGGACATCCTCGCGGGTGAGTTGCGAAAGGTCTATCAGGTCCATGAAATGGTGAGCGACGGAATTTTGGGTCAGTATCTCAGAGGCAAGTTCCTATTGGGTCGCCTCTCCGGATTTGCCTGAAAGCCGCCCCCACCATCGTCCGTTCCTGCCCGTGAGCTGCCTGGTACGGCTTTCAGAACTTGCCCTTAGGTATTCAGCAGCGAATCTCCCGCATGCAGCGAAATCTCATTGGCCACGATTTGCTTAAGCTCCGACCAGGTCACGGGCAACCGGACAAACACACTGTTGTTGTTGTCCGACGAGACACACAGCTTGATATGGCTGACGTGATTGCTCCCGCCCCACCGAACCTGAAGGATTCGTGTGGTCGCCGACGGGTGCCACACCACTTTGCCGATGAAGTACGTGTGAGTGCTGCCTCGCTCAACTGGGTCGGTGACCAAATCGAACGCGCTAATCAAGAACGTGTGAAGCTCTTCGAGAGTCATGGCTGAACGTAGCCCAAGCAGTCGGTCGGCATTCTTCCACCTTACGCAGTGGTTTGCATTTTCTGTGCATACTGCAGCGAACGCTATTGGCCGGGGGCGGACGCTGATGCTGGCGCCATCCAGCGGACCGGGTTATCGCCCAGTAGCTCGCGCACAGTCAAGGCGGGCGTGAAGGCAGAAAATCGCTGCAAAACATCGGCGCTCGCCCCCTTCCCTGCAGAAAGGGGGCTCATAAGGAATCAGCGATAGGGATATCGCTAAAGCTTATTTTACTTCCGCTACCGCGTTCTGATTCTTTAGTGGACGAAGAACGGGGTCACACGCATCGCCCTTGTACATTTCCATTCTGGCCGGAGCTGACAGTGGATTGACAGGGAAGATGCAAACTGACTCGCCTTCCATTATTTCAACAGGCGCCTTAGCTTCGCCGCCGCCGGCCACACGTTTGTTCGCGTAGGTAGTGTAAGTACCTGGGCGCACTCCAATCACAGAATAAGTGCCTCTGGGTTGAGTGAAGGAACTATTGTTTATCTTCCAATCAGTATCGCCTGAGCCCAAGTAGGAGACACTTTCCATACCAACTGCAATCAGGTAGGTTCCGCCATCTTTTGGAACGAGTTGTTTTCCGGCATTTGCTGAACGTGCCGCTTCCATTCTTGTAGATGCGGCATGCATGGATACTACGCTGCATCCAGCTAGCTGCGATGCACCCACAACGATTGCGAGCGATAACACTTTTCTCATAATTCTCATCCTTATAAAAATTTTCAACGCACCGCGATATTATGTATCCGACATGCAGCTCACATACTTAAATTTAAAATAAAAATTTAAGCTAAATCCCAACCAGAAAGCTCGGTCAGATATGCGTTTTTTCAGCAAGACCGTCTTCTCACCCCTGCCAATCGAGTTCAACGACCGATGCCGGCCAAACTAGTTGCTATTACGGCGATCTAGTCAGTCCGAAAACGCTTTCAAGTTGACTGAACCATCTGTCGAGCGCAACGCGTACTGGCCGGACCCCAGCTGGAACAACCGATAGCAGGTGCCTAATTTTTGAAAATTAAACGCGCCGCGCATGTTGAAGCAGAGCAGATCGTCACTTGTGGTGTACCAACCGCCGGACCCCACGTTGCCACTGACCGCTCCGGTGAACGTCACATATCCTTCGCCGCTGCTCAGGTACACATTTGTCACGCCGTAGTCGCTAGAGCCGCGAAAGTGCACCTTGTCCATATGGGTCATCACTTCACTCAAAGCAGTACCGGTAACCTGCTTATCCCCTGGGCGTAGTTGTTTGGCTCCATCTGCTTTAGTCAGCGGGGCCGTACCGTCTGGAGGCGTTGTGCTGCCCGAAACGGCATTACCGGCAACCGGAGGAGGCGAATCAGCCCTGCGCCCGGCGAGCGCCTGCCGGCTGCGCTCAGGTAGATCGCGCAGCATATTGATCGGGACCGCGAAATTCAGATTTTGGCCGTCCAGCCGCACCATGGCCGTGATACCTATCAGCTTGCCATCGGAGTCAAACAGACCGCCGCCGGATGATCCGGGGGACATCGGTGAAGTAGTCTGGATGTAGCGCAGCACTCCATTTACATCCCTTCGGAGGGCCGCCACTAGGCCGTCGGAAAGCGTCAACTCAAGGGCTCGTGGATTGCCTAGTGCGTAGACCTTTTTACCGACAGGAACCGTATCACTGTTGCCGATCTCAACCGGCTTAGCCTTGAAGCCGCGCGCACGTATCTGGCACAAGTCGCGCTCAACATCTATGTATACGAGCTCCGCATCGTATCTAGCCTGCTCGTGCTTGATCTCGATGCGGCGGCCCTTCGCAAGCACGTGGCAGTTGGTGAGCAGATTTTCCGGGGAGACTGTAACCGCGCTGCCAGTGCCTAGCGGTGCGTTCTTCTCGTCGTAAGTCTTGACCATCACGACAGCAGGCGACACGCGCCGAAAAACTTCTTCGGCATCCAGTGCATGCGCGGAGGATATGCACAACCCACCGCACGCGATGGCAACTACCAGGGCTTTCACAACGGGACGCAAGCGTCTCATATTCGTTATTTTGTAGGTGGGAGCAAGCCGTCGAAGTCAGCGAGCGTATTTTTGCCACCGGAACTAGGGAGTTGACCGGCCGTGCTTGGGAAAGCCTCAAGCTTCACCAGTGCAGCGCTGATGACCTTTTCTCGTGTCGGGACCGGCGCTCTACCGTTCGATTCCACATAAGGCTTCAATTGATCGAGAATTGTCTGCGCCCGGAAATAAGACGACACGCCCGCCTCGTTGTTTTTGACGAAGCGCACATAGGCGTGGGACTCCCATGTTGTAACCGTGTATGCGCCGCCGGGGATGTAGATGTAGGTCGGCGCGCCCCCACTTCTCACGGCTCGATAATTGGCAACATCTCCCAGCCCATCGTCTTTCGCCATGTTGGCAGGCCGCATGCCATCTTCGACCAAACTGACTTGGGGTGGAGGAAGGTTCGTGGCGGCGTCCGGATAAATCACGAAGTTTGGATAGCCCATAGATTTAGTCAGTTCTGCGCAGCGGTAAATCCAGTAATACCAAACCATATCCTTACTAGTTTTAGCATTACCGTTGAATTTAACCTGATAAACAGTATCACTGACCTTGCTCTCACTGTAGCCGCCAAGCACAAAATTTCCGCCGCTCTTTTGGTATGGGGTCGCACAACCTGCCAGCAGAGCCGAAGCGACCATGAGCAGGGTCATCCTAATTTTCATTGCTGCTCCCATTCTTATTACTAGTTTCCAGAATTTTTAAACGGCATGGGCGTGAAAAATCGCCAACGTGGGTTCTAAGACCCCCACGGGGCGTGATTTAAGTTCCGAGGTACGAGTTCGTGATCCTTTGGGCTTCAAGGAACGGCAGCGACGTATGTCCACCACGTCTACTCTGTCTCACCCTCAGCGAACATTGATGGTGCTATCAACAACTTCTACGGCCCGCGCTGTCGCGATGGTTCCATCTGCAAGCGAAACCCGTTCGTAGTTGGCCACCAGATAGGTTCCAGGCGTGGCTGAGGGAGGCGTTGCACCAGGTGTGACAGTGATGATCTGAGTCGCAGGGTTAAACACCATCGTGGTCGAAAAATCGCCGGCCCCTTGGAGGACTTCAGGTGTCACCGCCGTGCCGGGCTCCACAACAACAGGCATAGAGACCGACGCAGCAGTCTGGCCGGCATGCTCCTGAATCACTGCTGCAACAGAAAAAGCAGTCGTGCTAACCACGGAGAAGCTTTGGCCTTGGGCCGGGATAGCGGCCTGAACCCTCGTGAACCACACCCCCGGCGTGTTTGGTGTTCCGCTGATGGCGCCCGTGTTTTGGTCCAAAGTAAGACCAGGTGGTAAGGGCACGCTGCCGACCACACTGAACTGCACTCCTGCGGGCTTTGAGATCAGGGCAGAAGTGCTTAAGCCGGTAGGCAAATTGAAGGTGATAGCGGACGGCTTGGCTCCAACACCAGCAATCATGCCGTTTACAGGTATGGAGTTGGCTCCCAAGAGATAACTAGGTGCCGCGTACGTCAGCTTGGGATCGGTAATAGTGATCTGCACGTTGGAGCTGACCGACCCGGAATAACCGTCCACCGTGAGTTGCACCACAGCTGAGTAGGAGCCATCTGCCGTAGGCGTACCTGACAGCGCTCCAGAACTGGCATCGAGCGTGATCCCCGGTGGCAGCGTACCGCTCTTCAGTACATAGTGCGTGCTCAGTCCAGCTGTGGCGCTTGCGCTGTTCGGTGGGATGTTGACGGCTAGAAGACGAAACAGAGTCGGTGCCGAGTACGACAAACTCACGCACAGATTCGGGGCACAGGAGTTCTGGCCCGCCGTGCCGCTTCCTACTCCCTGCGATCCACCACTGGAATCGCCCCCGCCACCACATGCGGCAACACCCAATGCAACTGCCATCACAATCAGACTCGATTGCCACACGCGGCTGGCTTGCCATACCTTCATAAAACTCTCCCTCCCGTTTTTTGTTTTTTTGCTCATCATGGCCGGTGACCATAGGTTGCCAGCGGCACCAGTTCGAACCGGACGCCCGGCCCGGGCAAAATTGAAACTAAGGAGATCATAAGGAGGCGCGAACGTCACTGAATACCCCTCCGCAACGATTTTTCGAGGGGCTCAGGAATCGATTTTTTTATTTCTGATGTTATTTAATCTTAAATCGCGATTCTGCCGTACCGACGCGCTCCCACGCGCAGGCGTAAGGCCGACAGAAAGCCTCTGCTGAGCTTTAGATCCGGTTGGGGTCGATAGTGCAGAGCCCGTGGTGCGATCCACGGAACCTCATGCGGACAGGTTTACGGACCTGCGGCATGGTTCCCTTGCACGCTTGCGGCCTAATAGAGAACGTCGTTCTCTATTAGAGAACGCCAAAGTGGACCAAACTTGACTTGCCCACAGTTCCCAAGCGGAATACAGCGTCGGCCGCACCTGGGTTAAGGCCCAAAATTCAGTCGTACGCACGTAACCCATCCGCACGTCCACCGACGCCGAGGAGCCGGATGCATCGTCATGATCTGTGCGTAGACGGTCCAGTGGCGAACGAGGAGCTCGGGGGGCTCCATGGCGACCACTTCCCGAGACCCGCATTGCGCGCACCTCAAGAGGAAGAAATCCGTTTGGACAGGTTATGCTTTATTCCGTCCCGTTCGGCCAAGTTATGCTTTATGGCCTAGCGCCGAACCAGATTAAGCCCCCGTGTGCCGGCCACGTTTTGCTTTATTCGGCGGCCAAGTTATGCCTAACGGCACAAAAACTGTGCCGTTAAGCATAAAGTGGCCATTTGGAAAGGTTATGGTTGTTTACTCGTTCGGCCACGTTATGCTTTATCGGCACGGCGCACATTGACGGGTGGGTCCTCAGACGGTCGCAAAGCGACGGGCAAAAAAAAGCCGGCCAATGGCCGGCTTTTGTCTTGACGTCTCACTCTTCGGTGACCTTCAGTCCGCCGCAATACGCTCTCCTTCGAAGCAGCGTGCGTGACTTCGCAAACGGCTCGAAAATCTAGCAGAGCCGGGAGAATACTGTTCACGCTGTCGCCGCTGACCGTTTCGAGACAAATGGCGGCGCGCCCGACAACAGGACTTGCCGCTTCAAATTGGACGGGATTTGAATGATCGGAAGGCCCTTCGAGAACGTATTCAGGGCTGTCTCGCATCTCCTAGACGCGCTCCCGATCGGACGAAATCGCTGACGAACTCGCTCTCCTGAGGAATCCCATGTGCGGCTGGACCCCGGGGTAAACATGCCGCGTCTGCTCGCCTGCGCAACCCCACCAATTCACTACGTCGGCAGATGAACTTCAGCGCCTGTGCTTCAACTACACTCGACTAAAAGGAGAAAGGTTGTGGCTTGCGAGTCGATATGAGATGGGCAGATTTACTTGGTGTTAGCGGAGCCCGGCGTTTGAGCGCCGTTGAAAGGCTGCCGGAGTATGAGCAAGCGCTGTTGCGGATCTACCTGGGCCCGCTACCCTTCCTGGCCTATGGAGTCGTTGCGTTCATCCAACCAACGCCTGAGGCCCACCGAACGCTATTGGCATGTCTTTTTTATGTCGTATTCAGCGTCGGTACGTATATGGCTGTCAATGCACTGTCCGGCCCATCGCGCACACGGTTAGTCACAACCACCGTCATGGACCAGGCTTCGGTGGTGATGATTCTTGCCGCAGGCGGCCGGATAGCATTGCCCATGCTCTGGGCCTTCTTCTGGTTTTTGGTAGGCGCAGGATGTCGCCATGGCAAACGCATGTTGGCACTCTCCTGCACTGTCGCGCTTGCTGGCATTGCAGCGCTCATGCGATGGGCGCCGTGGTGGCAAGAGAACTTTTCCGCCGCGCTAGGCATCGCCTTTGGTGTTACCGCAACCTCGATCTATTTGACAGTGCTGGTCAACAGGCTCGAGAAGCGAGCCGCTACCGACCCTTTGACTGGACTGAGCAATCGCAAGAGCCTTGAGAAGACCATCGCGCGCGTACTGTGTGGTCATGATGGCGAAGCGGAACGAACGGCCCTGTTGCTCATTGATTTGGACGGGTTCAAACAAGTCAACGACGCATATGGGCACGGAGTAGGAGACTTGCTGCTGCAACGCTTTGCCCAAGCCTTGCAAGCTCGCATGCGTCGGGGCGATACGCTCTCCCGCTTGGGAGGCGACGAGTTCGTGATTCTGGCGCGCGACCTTGATAGCAAGACAGACGCGCAAGCCATTGCAGATGATGTCCAGTCGGTACTGAATGCGATTCAAACCGTTGATGGACATCCAGTTTCTGTGTCGGCCAGCATTGGCGTCTATCTGTTTTCAACCGGCACGGGAGGCAAACCGCTCGACATTCCTGCCATCATGCGTCGCGCAGATAATGCGATGTATCGTGCGAAGACCGCCGGCAAGAACCACACCGTGTTCTCCGACTAGCTGCTCCTGTGAGATGGTGGGTGAGCGGAAAACGCGCTCGCTTCCAAATGCGATCCGCTGCCGTTGCCGGATCTTTACCGGCCCGAACAGGCGAAGACATTCACCGCATTGATTTCAAGTCATCCCATGAGAAAAAGTCTACTGCCCTAAGGGGGGTGGTTCACTAGTGCACCTGCTGTCGAATAGACAACGTCACTGTCTTCCAGGCACATGGAGCCACGTGGCAGGGCTGAGAGATCTTTCGCGCGAATCGTAGGCCAACTCCCCCCGATATCTCGACACACCTGCGCAACGAATTTGCGCGCCGCGACTGACCGATCACACCGAAAGGCGCGAATGACCGCGCGCGCGTAAGGGCATGTATCCGATATCTGACGTGGCAACATGAAGTTCTTTGAGCGGCGGCCGATAACACCATTGTCTTCCCCCCCAAAATGCCCCCCATGTCCGAGAGCGCCCCCAATCAAGGCTGTACCACGTGTCGGAACGGTCACCTTTGCCTTTCGCGCGGTTTGAACGCCCGTGAAGCCGCGCTGGTAGAAGACATCGCACAGCGAAAAATCCGGGTAAAGAGAGGCGAGTCAATCTTCCGCTCCGGCGATCCCCTGGATGAAATCTACGCGGTGAAATACGGTACGTTCAAGCTGACGCTTGGCACAGCCGAAGGCCGCGAGATGATTGCCGCGTTCTACCTGAGCGGCGACATATTCGGCGCGGATGGCTTCGAATCGGATACCCGAACCTCAACCGCGATTGCATTGGAAGACTCGGAGGTGTGCGCCGTATCGTGGAAGCACCTTGCCGAGTTAGCACAGCAAGAAGGTGCGATTCAAAAACTGGTTACGCAGATCTTCAGCGCGCGCATCGGCCGCAAACAACGACTGATGCTCTGTCTCGGATCCATGCGCTCGGAGGAACGCGTCGCCAGTTTCTTGCTCGATCTTTCGGAGCGTCTGAAAGAGCGGGGCTTTTCCGATCGGCACATTATTCTGCGCATGAGTCGCGAAGAGATTGCCGAGCACCTAGCCATGCAGCTCGAAACCGTGAGTCGAATTTTCAGTTCGCTCGCGCGCGAGGGTATTTTGCGGGTCAATCATCGCGAAATTCAGATATTGGACATCCAGGGGCTGGCGACGGTCTCACAGGCAGGTGTTCAGAAAAATCGTGCCTTCTAAGATCGTTTGCTTGCGGGTTGGCTCGTGAATACTGACGCAAAGAGCCATCAGGACCGTTGTAAATCGACGCTCGGACGAAAGATGCCTCCCGGCACAAGCGCGCAGATATCGAAGCCCATATCGTTGTCGCCAGTCTCTTCCGCGCCCTCGAGCGCCCAGTTCGCCCAATCCTTCAATCGCCCGCAGGTACTTGCTCGAGCGTCGATGGACTGGTGAAAGTAGACCTGCAACATCAACTCCGTCAGGTGAAATGAAAATGAATTGACCTGCTTGTCGCCTCGCGGGCCTTCTACGATCCACCACGCGTGTACATCGATTCCGCCCAGTTCCTCGCCTTCAAGCCGCAAGACGGCCCGACGAGGCAGCGTTTCTGCTAGCGCATCTTGGAGTTCACGTAGACAAGTCCTTTCGGCTTCGTTGATCCGCTCGCGCATAAGACCTCCGCAGTTCCGCGCGCCCATACTCTCGGGCCGCTATTCGAAGGTAGCTGCTGCGCACCCCTGTGCCTTGACGGCGCACAATCAACCGGCGTTTAGAAGGCAGATCGGTGGGCAGACACACGTCAAGAACCTGCGGATAGAACTGCCGCTCACGTCAATGGCGGCAGGGATGCGCCCCGATGAAGCGAAAAATCGTGTTCTCGGTCCTGCCGCCCCACACGAATGGCGTCTCTCTCATCAAGAAAGAAGCCGTTTGGCACGGTGAGCACCAGGTCGTAGCCCGTGTCTGCGCACTGCTCTCCGCCCTGGAATTCCAACTGGACGGACAGCCAGTCGCTCACTCGCCGACAGATCTCTTCCCGTCTTGGATGATTGAATCGGCAGTACGCCTTGGCCTCAGCCACACTGAAATGCACCGCCAACGTGCATTCCTGCCGATTGCCACGGGCTGTAGACATGGTCCACTTCGCTGCCACGTCGTAGCCACCGCAATTGGCACGAGTCGAATTGACGAGAGCCCCTCTGGCTAACGCACGGGACACTGAGGACTCCAGTTCCCAAAGCGTGGCGGCGACCACCTCGTCTGGTTGTTGTTCAAGCATGACGTTTCCCCGTTTCCAGCCTATTGGATGGCTCTTTCTAATAGCACTCCACGGTAAGCCGACGCCGGCCTTCGTTGGCTGATACAGATCAACCTCTGGATCTGTCGCGCAGCACCTGAGAAATGACGCTCGCGATTTTCCAGCGCTCCAAGACCGCCGATCGTCCCTTTTTCCCCTCTATTGCAGAAATGGCCGGCCGCCTCCGTTGCCCGGAAAGCCAATCGCTCCGCGCCCACCGGCGAAGAGCCCTGGCATGCCGGCTGCTTCCGCCCACGGGAGCGCAACGGAGGCCACGCATGCATCACGCATTACGAGTGACAAAACGAACAGCAGCAGGTTGGCTGTTCTTCCTGGCATCGACGGGCTGCAGCGGACTTTCGCTTGCGCAGCCTACTGAGCCGCGCCCGGCATCGCCAGGCGTCGCTCCAGCAGCCCCACCGAAGACCGCAAAACATTCCTTGTCGCGATATCCGGACACCATGCCGGCCTCCGCGCCTGATCCGTCTACGCCGCCGGCCGCGTCTGCCTCCCCAGGAGCGGGCGGGACTGGCGGCATCACTGGGCCTTCGGGCAACAGTGCCGCCGCAGGCCCCGGCGGCCCGGCCGACATGCGTGGCGAGCCTGCGCATAAGCAGCCATTGCGTTAATGTTGTCGCCAAAACCTGATAGGGGTCTCGAATGAGAGCGAGTGATGACCAGCGCAGCGGAACTGATCGTGACAACGCCCAAAGGCTTGTACTGCCCAGTAGGCGACTTCTACATTGACCCTTGGCGGCCGGTTGACCGCGCCGTCATCACGCACGCCCACAGTGACCACGCCCGCATCGGGCACCAGCATTACCTCGCTGCCGCCCCTGGTGCGGGCGTGCTGCGTGCGCGCCTGGGTGACAACATCCCCCTGCAGACGCTGTCGTACGGCGAATCCATCGTCCATCACGGCGTCCGGTTGAGCTTTCATCCAGCAGGGCACGTGCTGGGCTCTGCGCAGGTGCGGCTGGAATACCGCGGCGACGTGTGGGTCGTGTCCGGCGACTACAAGGTCGAGGCGGATAGCACCTGCACGCCGTTCGAGCCCGTGCGCTGCAATACATTCATCACCGAATCCACATTCGGACTGCCGATCTACCACTGGCGGCCGCAGACCGAGATCTTTGCGCAGCTCAATGCATGGTGGCGGGACAATGCCGAGGCGGGCCGCGCGAGCGTCGTGTTCTGCTATGCGTTCGGAAAGGCTCAGCGCATTCTGTCGGGGCTCGATACCGGCATCGGGCCAATTGTTTCGCACGGCGCCATGGTGCAGTTGGACACCGCCTATCGGCACGCGGGCGTGGCGCTCCCACCCACGCAACTGGCGGCCGACGTGCCCCGCGCTGAATTGCGACGCGCACTCGTGCTGGCACCGCCCTCCGCCCAACGCACACCGTGGATGCGCCGTTTTGGCGACTATGCCGATGCCTTTGCCAGCGGCTGGATGCAGCTTCGCGGGGCACGCCGGCGGCGCGGCGTCGATCGCGGCATCGTGCTGTCCGATCACGCAGACTGGCCCGGCTTGCTGCAAGCCATTGATGCCACGGGCGCCACGCGGGTCTATGTCACGCATGGCCAAGTCGCGCCGATGGTGCGCTGGCTATGCGAGCGCGGCCTGGATGCGCGCGCCTTCGCCACCGAGTATGGCGACGAAGGCGAAGAAGTCGATGCAGGCGAAGCAGTCGAACCAGCGGCCCCTCCCGCGCCATGAAAGCCTTTGCCGACCTGTACGCGCAGCTCGACGCCACCACATCGAGCAACGGCAAGTTGGCCGCACTGGTGGCCTACCTGCGCACCGCGCCCGATGCCGACGCAGCCTGGGCGGTCTACTTCCTCGCCGGCGGCAAGCCCCGCCAGTTGGTGCCCGCGCGCGTGCTCGCCAGCTTTGCGCAGACCACATCCGGCCTGCCCGAATGGCTGTTTGACGAGTGCTACCAAGCCGTAGGCGACCTGGCCGAGACCATCGCCCTCGTCCTGCCCGATGCAGATCACGCAGACGACACCAGCCTGGCCGAGTGGATGGAAGCCCGCCTGCTGCCGTTGCGCGGGCAGCCGCCCGAGCTGGTGCTGCCACGCCTGGCTGAACTGTGCCGCGGCCTTCCGTTGAAAGCGCGGCTGGTGTTGATGAAGCTGATCACGGGGGCGTTTCGTGTGGGGGTGTCAAAACTGCTGGTCACGCGCGCACTGGCCGAAGTGGGCGGCACCGATCCCAAGCACGTCGCGCAACGGCTGATGGGCTATACCGATATCGGCCAAGCGCCCACGGCTGAGCGCTATCGCGCGCTGCTGGCCGATGCCAGTGTCGACGGCCACGCGCTCGATACCGGCCACCCGTATCCGTTCTTTCTCGCGCACCCGCTACAGGCCGAGGTGGACGCCTTCGACACACTGCTCGGCACGCCCGCTGACTGGCAAATCGAATGGAAGTGGGATGGCATCCGCGCACAGCTCGTGCGTCGCGCCGACAGCGCATGGCTGTGGTCTCGCGGCGAGGAACTCATCACCGAGCGCTTTCCCGAACTGTCCTCCATGGCGGAGGCGCTGCCTTCTGGCACCGTGCTCGACGGCGAGATCGTGGTGTGGCAAGAGGGCCGCGTGCAGCCCTTTGCGCTGCTTCAGCAACGCATCGGCCGCAAGACGCTGAACGCGCGCGTGCTGCGAGAAGCGCCGGCGGTGCTCCTGGCGTATGACCTGCTGGAATGGCAAGGGCAGGATTTGCGCGAGCGCACGCAAAGCGAGCGGCGCGTACAACTTGAACGCGTGATTGCCGAATACATTCATCCGGCGCTGGAGCTGTCTCCGCTGCTGTACGGCGACGATTGGCACCACCTTGCGCGCCAGCGTGAAGCCTCGCGCGAGCTCGGCGTGGAGGGGCTGATGCTCAAGCGGCGCGACGCGCGCTACGGCGTGGGGCGCACCAAGGATGTGGGCGTCTGGTGGAAGTGGAAGATCGATCCGTTCTCGGTGGATGCCGTCCTGATCTATGCGCAGCGCGGCCACGGCCGGCGCGCGAGCCTCTACACCGACTACACCTTTGCCGTATGGGATGCACCGCCTGAGGTGCCCGAGCGCAAGCTGGTGCCATTTGCCAAGGCGTACTCGGGCTTGAGCGACGCGGAGATCCGCAAGGTCGACGCGCTCATCCGCAAGACCACGGTTGAAAGTTTTGGCCCCGTGCGCAGCGTGACCCCAACGCTGGTGTTTGAACTCGGCTTTGAAGGCATTGCGCGCAGCGCGCGCCACAAGAGCGGCATCGCGGTACGGTTTCCGCGCATGCTGCGCTGGCGCCATGACAAGCCGGTCGCAGAAGCCGATACATTGCAGGCACTGGAAAGCCTGCTGCCTCCGCCATGAACGAACCCCCAATGCCCGATCTTGATGCGTGGTTTGCCGCGCGTGGCTGGACGCCAATGCCATTCCAGCGCACCGTGTGGTCGGCCATGGCACGCGGTGAATCGGGCCTGCTGCACGCCACCACGGGGGCGGGAAAAACCTATGCGGTGTGGCTCGGCGCGCTACAGCGGTTGGCGCAGGTGCGCGGGCGCGGCGGCGCGCCGCCTTTGTCGGCGCTGTGGCTCACGCCCATGCGTGCGCTGGCGGCCGACACCACGCGGGCATTGAACGAAGCTGCACAGGCGCTGGCACCGCACTGGACGCTCGGGCTGCGCACCGGCGACACCGGCAGCGCCGAGCGTGCCGCGCAATCGCGCCGCTTGCCCACGGCCCTGGTGACAACACCCGAAAGCCTGTCGTTGCTGCTCGCGCGTGCCGATGCGCGTGAGGCGCTCGGCTCGGTGCGCGTGGTGATCGTGGATGAATGGCACGAACTGGTCGGCAACAAGCGTGGCGTGCAGGTGCAATTGGCGCTGGCACGGTTGCGCGCGTGGTCGCCGGGGCTGGTCGTGTGGGGCCTCTCCGCCACGCTGGGCAACCTGCCGGAAGCCATGGACGCGCTGGGCGATGCGGCGGCGCCCAGCGCCGGCACGCTGGTGCAAGGCCACCTGCCCAAGCGCATGGAGATCGATACGTTGCTGCCGGATGGTGTGGGCCGGTTTCCGTGGGCCGGACACCTGGGCATGGCAATGCTGCCCCACGTGCTTGAGGAGCTGGAAAGTGCCCGCACCGCGCTGGTGTTTCTCAATACGCGCTCGCAAGCGGAACTGTGGTACCAGGCCGTCATCAATGCGCGGCCGGAGTGGGCGGGGCTGATTGCGTTGCATCATGGCTCGCTGGACCGCGCAACGCGCGACTGGGTCGAGACCGGGCTCAAGCAAGGCATGCTCAAGGCGGTGTTCTGCACGTCGAGCCTGGATTTGGGTGTGGACTTTCTGCCGGTGGAGCGCGTGCTGCAGATCGGCTCACCCAAGGGCGTGGCGCGCCTGTTGCAGCGTGCAGGGCGATCTGGCCATGCACCCGGCCGGGCTTCTCGCGTGACGGTGGTGCCCACCCATAGCCTTGAGCTCGTGGAAGGCGCGGCCGCGCGCGCGGCCGCCATGTCGGGCCACGTGGAAGCCCGCACCTCGCCGCATAAACCGCTTGATGTGCTGGTCCAGCATCTGGTGACGGTGGCACTCGGGGGCGGCTTCGTACCCGAGGCACTGTTGCAGGAAGTGCGCCGGGCATGGGCCTACCGAGATCTGCACGACGACGAGTGGCAATGGGCGCTCGACTTCGTGCGGCAAGGCGGCCACTCGCTCACGGCGTATCCCGACTACCACCGCGTCACACCCGATGAACACGGTATCTGGCGCGTGCCCGACGCACGGCTCGCGCGGCGCCACCGCATGAGCATCGGCACCATCGTCAGCGATGCAACGATGACCGTGCGCTGGTGGCGTGCATCCGGTGGCGGCGCGCTGGGATCGATCGAGGAAGGTTTCATTGCGCGGCTGCGCCCCGGCGACAACTTTCTGTTTGCAGGCCGCCTGCTGGAGCTGGTGCGCGTGCAGGACATGACAGCCTATGTGCGGCGCGCCACCGGCAAACGCGCTGCCGTGCCGCGCTGGAACGGTGGTCGCATGCCGCTTTCCACCGAGCTGGCGCACGCGGTGGTGGCGCAGCTCGATGCGGCGGCACATGCGCGTTTCGACAGCCCCGAAATGGAAGCGGCGCGCCCGCTGCTGGAGCTGCAGGCGCGCTGGTCTGCGCTGCCCACCACGGCAACGCTGGTGGCCGAAACCCTGCACTCCCGCGAAGGCTGGCATCTCTTTCTCTACCCGTTTGCCGGGCGGCATGCGCACCTGGGGCTGGCAAGCTTGCTGGGCTGGCGCGCCGCCAATCGCACGCCGGCCACGTTTTCCCTGGCGTTCAACGACTACGGCCTCGAACTCCTGTCGGCCACGCCCATCGACTGGCCCGCGCTGCTGGCCAGCGGCGAACTCTTTGCGACCCACACGCTCATGCAGGATGTGCTGGCCAGCCTCAACGCCGGAGAACTGGCGCAACGCCGCTTTCGCGAGATTGCACGCGTATCGGGGCTCGTGTTTCAGGGCTACCCCGGCGCGCACAAAAGTACCCGCCAGTTGCAGGCTTCATCCGGTTTGTTCTATGAAGTCTTCCGGCGCCACGACCCTGGCAACCTGCTGCTCTCGCAGGCAGAAACCGAAGTGCTGCGCCAGGAGCTGGACCTCGACCGCATCGAAGCCGCCCTCATCCGCATGCGCGGTTTGCGGCTCGAACTGTGTGCGCTGAAGCGGCCTTCGCCGTTCGGCTTTCCGTTGATGGTGGAGCGGTTTCGCGAGCAACTCTCGACCGAGAAGCTCGCCGATCGGATCGCCCGCATGCTGGCCGAAGCAGAACGCGCTGCCGGCCCCGAGCCCACCGATCCGGATGCGGCGACACGGCCCGAGATCGAGACAGACGTACAGGCCGCGCTGCGCCTGACCGATTCGCCCGACACCGCGGGCAAATCAAGCCGTCGCACGCGCCGGCCGCGCAAGACATCGAAGCCGCTGCCACTGCTATGACCTCTGCTCAAGACCTCGTCATCCAATGCGCGGGCGAGACCGTCTGGCTCCTGCCCGAGCGCGCGCTGTGGTGGCCCGCGCAACGCATGCTGATGGTGGCCGACGCGCATTTCGGCAAGGCGGCAACCTTCCGTGCGCGCGGTGTGCCGGTGCCCGCCGGAAGCACAGTCCAGGCTATCGCCCGCCTGGATGCCATGCTGGCGCGGTTACCCGTCGCACATATTGCATGGCTGGGCGACCTGCTCCACGCGCGCGAGGCACACGGTGCAATCGACGCGCTCGTCGCGTGGCGCATACGGCACGCCGACATAGCCTGCACGCTGGTCCGCGGCAACCACGACCGCCACGCGGGCGACCCGCCTGCGGACCTGCAATTCAACGTGGTGGAAGAGCCGTGGGAGATCGGCCCCTTCGCGCTATGCCATGAGCCGCAAGTGGTGTCCGATCGCTACGTCATTGCCGGTCACGTGCACCCGGGCGTTGTCATCAGCGGGCCGGCCAAGGATCGCCTCCGCTTGCCCTGTTTCCGGTTTGGAGCGAGCGGCGCCCTGCTCCCCGCATTCGGTGAGTTCACCGGCCTCTGGACCGCGCCTGTTGCGGCCGGGGAAGCGCTCTACGGAGTTGTGGACGACCGCGTCTGGCCGCTACCGGGTTTGAGCTAGACACGACTTCCACAACTTCGCCCATCGTTTCATGACCGACGGCGACGCCGTCCTCCACGCCCGGCATGACGGCGTCGAACAGCAGGACTCAAGGCCGCTCATGCGTCAGCAGCAAGCGGGCCTGTTCCATACCGTCGCGAACGGCCTCGCCTTCGGTATGCCAGCCACGCCACGTCTGGGATATTTCCCGGATTTGGAACTGCCGCTCGCCGTTTGCGACAGCAATGCGCGGCACCCACACGCCCTGCGCGTCCTGCTCCGCGCTGACCGTGACCGTATGGCCGGCACACTCGAACCGCACCTCGCCTTCACGCGCCGTATCGCTCGCCATCATCGCTTTCCGTTCAAGAAAGGGTGAGGCGGATTGACGCCCGAATACATCAGCGCGAGTGGCTGCGCGCCTGCCCCGAACACACCTGCGGGCAAGCCACGGGCGAGGGAGTACATGGCAATCACGGCAAGAGTAAGCGCCGCGATCGCAAGCAGTTCTTGCATATGCATGAGCGTCTCCATGTTTGATCAAGCCTGGAACGGCCGGTGCTTGGCGCAGACGCGATGCCCAGGCCCGAGTGGCGCAGCACCCGAGCCTGGGCGCGGTTGTCACGCGTTCTTTTCACCAAGCTCCGCACCGGTGGTGGGATCGACAGCCGGGTCCGAAGCCAGACGCGTCTTCATGGCTTCGAGTGCTTCCAACTCGGCATCAGTCAAATTGACGGATGCATTGCCGTCGCCACCGTCAACGGGGACCGGCGGGTCCGCGACCAGCTCAAGGCCCGTGCCGCTATTCCACGGTGCCTGCACGATGGGGCCGCCGCGCGACATCTTGAAATACGCATCACTAAACTCCGGCACCGGCGGCAGCTTGCCCGGGGGGAAGTTGCCGTTGATGGCGTAGAGCGCCTTCTCGAACGACTTCTGGTGCGACACTTCGCGCGTCATGAGAAAGCCGAGCGCATCGCGCACACCGGGGTCGTCGCTCACGTTGATCAACCGTTCGTAGATGATCTTGGCGCGTGCTTCGGCGGCGATGTTCGAGCGCAAATCGGCCGTGGGCTCGCCCAGCGAATCGATGTAGGCCGCCGTCCACGGTACGCCCGCCGAGTTCGTCAACGACGGGCCGCCGCCATAGAGCACCTGCGTCACATGGCTGTCGTTACCGGCGCCATTGAGCTTGCGATACAGCTCCGCCTGCTCGTCCACCGCTTCCGCCAATTCCCCTTTCGCACCGCGATTGAGCATGGCGACGATGGTGCCGATGATCTCCAGGTGGCTCAGTTCCTCCGTCGCGATGTCGTAGAGCATGTCCTTGCGGCCTGCATCTTCTTCTGCCACGGCTTGCGTGAAGTAGCGCATGGCGGCAGCAAGCTCGCCTTGCGGGCCACCGAACTGTTCCAGCAACAAGTTGGCCAAGCCTGGATCGGTTTCGCTGACCCGAACGGTGTACTGCAATCGCTTGTTGTGCATGAACATGGGTGTTCTCCGGGAATGGGTGGGTGCCTTCATGGCGCGTCCCTTCTCCGCAACACCCGTTCCATCGCACGCCGCACGCTTGCCCTGCGCGCAATCAGGTACGCGCGTTGCGAAGGGCCCTGCGCTACCTATCCCGGAGATTCCATGGACGACACTCTCGCGCTTGAACGCGACACCTCTTCTGCATCGCGATGCGTCGTCGCCCACGCACGCGAAGCGCTGGAAGGCCGGCGACGCGGTTGGCGCACGTGCATCCCGTTTGTGGGCCCGGCCGTGGTGGTTTCAGTTGCGTATACCGACCCGGGCAACATCGCCACCGGCATTGAAGCCGGTGCGCGATACGGGTATCAGTTGCTCTGGGTTGTGCTCGCGTCCAGCTTGGTGGCGATGCTCTTCCAGATGCTCTCTGCACGGGTGGGCATTGTGACGGGCCAGAATCTGGCGCAGCTCTGTCGCACGCATTTGCCGGCACCTGCCGGCCTTGGCATGTGGCTGCTCAGCGAGCTTGCGGCCATGGCGACCGACCTTGCGGAGTTCGTCGGTGCCGCTGTCGGCATCGCGCTCCTGACGGGAATGCCGTTGCTGCACGCCATGGTTGTCGCCGGTGTGCTGACCTATCTGCTGCTGACGCTGCAGGCGCGCGGGTTCCGCCATGTCGAGCTGATGATCGGCGCGCTGGTGGCCGTGATCGGTATCTCTTACATCATCCAAGTGTGGATCTTGCCTGTTTCGTGGACGGCCGCCCTTCGGCAAACCCTGGTCCCCACAGCACTTCCGCCCGATGCATTCATGGTGGCGGCGGGCATTGCTGGGGCCACGGTGATGCCGCACGCGCTCTTTCTGCACTCGGGGCTGGTCAATGCGCGTGTACGCCCACGCAGTGCATCGGAGACGTCGCAACTGCTTCGGTATTCCAACCGCGAGGTGGTGGCCGCGCTAGCCGCTGCTGGCTGCATCAATCTCGCCATGGTGGTGGTATCAGCGGGCGCGTTTCACGGCGCACATGCGGAGGTGGCCGGCATTGAGGATGCCTATGTCACGTTGGCGCCGCTGTTCGGGGCATCAGCCGGGCTGGTGTTTCTGGTTGGGCTGATCGCGTCGGGGTTGTCCAGCTCGGTGGTCGGCACACTGGCGGGGCAGATGGTACTGCAGGGTTTCCTGCGTGCGCACTTGCCGGTGTGGATGCGCCGGCTGATCACCATGGTGCCTGCGTTCATCGTCATCGGGGCAGGTATGGATGTCACGCGCGCCCTCGTGCTGAGCCAAGTCATTCTGAGCATGGTGGTGCCGTTTCCCATGGCGGCGCTGATCTGGTTGGCGCGCCGGCCCGACTTGATGGGACAGCATGCAGCCGGTCACGGTCTGGTAGTGCTGGCTGCGATGGGCGCCGTGCTGGTTGCGGGGTTGAACTGTGCGCTGCTTGCCCATCTCGTCGCCTAGCAATGTGCGACGGCGCTCATTTCGGCGGCCTGATCATGCGAGCGCCGCCTGCACTACCGCCGCTGCGATGAAATCTGCCAATGAGACATGGCCGCGCACAACGTCGCTCAACATGTCGAAACCCTCGTCCAGAGTCACGGCGGTCATCCGTACGTAGGCGCGGGCAGCTTCATCAGAGAAGCCGAGCCCTTTGTAGATCGTTTCCCAACGGTCGCGTGGCGCAACTTCCACCGCCACACCACGGCCAAGCGTGCGCGCCATGGCTTGTGCAACATCCTGCGGTGTGTAGCGCTGCGGGCCCTCCACATAGCGCACGCCCACATCTTCCACTGGTGTCAGGAGCCGCGCCGCCGCTGCCTCGCCCAGGTCGGCCGGTGCCACCATCGGCATCGGCATGTCGGCGGGGAACATGCTCGGCAGCTTGCGCGTCTGCGTAACTGTCTCAAGCAGGCCGGCCCAGTTGGTCATGTAATAGGCGCCACGATTGATTGCGGCCGGGATTGGCTGGCGACGCAAGCCCTCCTCCAATTCCCACAACGTCGTCAGGTCGCCGATGCCCTGCCCGGGGCGCGCGCCATAGGTTGACGCGGCCACCACCTTCTCCAGCCCTGAATCCTCCAGTGCCGCGAGAATGTTGGCGATCGTCCGGCGCTCCGCCGCATCGGTGTCGCCGGCAATATCGGCAGGCGGGTTGAGGAGGAATGCGCGCCGCCCGCGCCGGAATGCCGCCCTTAACGAATCGACGTCCTCCACGTCGGCCATCGCGACCGATGCACCTTTGTCCCGCCAGCGACCTGCGCGCTCGGGCCTCCGGGTCAGGATCGTCACCTGTTCCCCGCTCGCCAGCAGCGTTTGCGCAACGGCGCCCCCCACGTGTCCGGTTGCACCCATCACCACATACATCGCGCGTCTCCTTGATGTCTTGGCTGCGTACCCGAGCAGCCCAGCGCCATCGCCATGGATGACTTGCGATGGTCTGAATGCCTCGCAAGCAGCGTTTGTGCCTGCGGATGGATGCGTGGCAGCGCATCGGATCAATCAGCCCAGGCGCGACAGTGCTCAAGATACTGGCGCTCGTGCAGCCCGAGCAGATCGACAATTGAAGACCACAGCCAGAACGGCGCATTGATGGAACGTCCGTGACGCGCCTCCAGCTCGCGGTGCCAGGCCATGGCGACATCTCGCGGCATCTGGCTGCCATGTGCAAGGCCCACGACATTGCCCAGATACGCAGCCAATACCGTGGCGTCCTTGTGCTCCAGCTTGTCGACCGACAGCTTCATATCTTGCGGTTGAAGCTCACGCATGAAAAAGCTGCTTCCGAGCATGCGTCCCCATGCCATGCGATCACCCAGGTCGGGAGAGAGACGACGCGCGCCCGTGACCACGCGCTCGCCGTTGATCCGGGGCATATCGCCTGCGCGGGCACTGGGCGCTGCGGCTTTTCCCGCCTCCTTGATGTCGATCAGCCGATACCGCGGCCCGCGATCCTGGTCGACTGCCAGCAAGACGGCATAGCGCCGCTGCCCGAGCGAGCTGCAGCCTTTGACCCAGTACGCCGCATCGACGATGCTGACGGGGGCTTCCCCAGGCATCTCGTAAAGGCGCGCCACCAGGGCAAGCACTTCGTGCTGGCTCACGAGTTGTTTCAGTTCGCGCCGTTCCTCGCGAGAGAGCGGCCAGAAATGGCGCCCGAGAGGAATGGTGGGGGACGTGCCGTCGAGCCGGTCCTTGGCCAGTTCTTTCCACGTGCGCGCTGTCGCTGCCTTCATGGCCGTGCGCACGGACGCGGGGCGCGGCGGCAGGTGCACCGCCGCATCCGGATCGATACCGTGCAGGTAGCCCGCCATCAGTGCTTCCACCATGCGTGCGGTCACGATGCCGGGGAGGTCCGATCCGCGGGCGGCCGTCGCCAGCGACACGCCAAGCCGAATCAAGTCGTGCGCGGGATTGCCCAGTACGGTCTGATCCATATCCCGGATCTGTATGTGCGTGGCGCCAGAGGCATCGCCAACGGGGCCAAGGTTTCCGACATGGCAATCGCCGCAAATCCAGATGATGGGCCCTTCTGGGAACGTGTGCGGCTGCACCTCGCTCAACCACTCGTAAAACCTCACGGTACTGCCGCGAACGTACGCATGGGTCGAGCGCGTCATCTTGGATTGACGCAGCCGGGTGAGCACGGGCGCGCGATTCTTGGGGCTCACCACGCTACGCGACGATTTTCGTTGGGCCATGCTTGTGCTGAACTTGGCACGCTTGATCTGGTTGATGGACGCCCCAAACCGCATGCAATAAGCGTTCCCTGCCCACCGGACAGTGGAGATAACACCTCAACGGCGCTGAACCTTTGCTATGCTTGCTCGAAGCGCGCTGCACAGCGTTGCTTCCATTGAATGGTCAACTTTACTCAACCATCTATTCTCACTATGGCCACCAAAACCAAGACCGCTGCCAAGACCGCTGCAAAGAAGGCCTCGCCGGCTAAGAAGGCCGCTCCGGCAAAGAAGCCTGCCGCAACGACGCCGACCCTCAAGCCTTTGAAGGACACGTTCACCAAGGCGAGCCTGGTGAGCCATCTGGCTGAACAAGCTGCCGTCGACGCCAAGGCGGTGAAGGCGGTGCTGCTCCATCTGGAGAACACCATCGTGGCTTCGCTGCACAAGAAGGGCGCCGGTGAATTCACGCTGCCGGGCCTGTTCAAGGTGACGTCGGTCAAGGTGCCGGCAACCAAGCGCCGCTTCGGCAAGAACCCCTTTACTGGCGTGGACCAGTGGTTCGAAGCCAAACCGGCAACTGTGCGTGTCAAGGTCCGCGCCCTGAAGAAGGTCAAGGACGCAGCCATCAACGGCTGAGCGCAGCCACAAAAAAAAGGGAGCTTCGGCTCCCTTTTTTTTTGCGTGTCTGCCGGCTGGACTAACCGGAAGTGAGGCTCAGTTCTGTGTCAGCGGGTTAAGTGCCGTGCACAAGAACCCCGCGCAGTTCGTGGGCTGGAAGTAATACGACGCAGCCGTCCCGAGCGCGAGGTCGCCAAAGTAGGCGATGCCCTGCGCGCCGAGCGTATTCGACTGCTGCACGAACGCCGCGCTGCTCGCTTGCATGGCGGCCGACTGATACGTGAACGTCGGCGATTGCGTCTGATCCTTCACGTAGATCCAGGCCACATCGGTGCCGAACGCCAACTCGCCCTTCCCGCGATAGCCCTTTGCGCCTTCGCTATTTGCCTGTGCGAGGAAACTCGCCGCGCTGGCCTGCGGCGCCAGCGCGTCGTACGTATACGTCGCGCTGGACGCGTTGTTCTTCATGTACAGGCTCGCGCTGGTCGAGCCCAGCATGATCGGGCCCACCAGCCAATAGCCCGACTGCCCCTGGCCGTTCGCCTGTGTGAGAAACGCTGTCTGACTCGTCGGCCAAGCAGCGGCCACGTAGGTGTAAGTCGCTGACGAGCCGCCATCCTTGCGATAGAGGTTTCCGTATGTCAGCGGCCCTTCAAAGCGGTAGCCGCGCGCGCCCTCGCCGTTTGCTTGCGCGATGAAGGTCGACTGAGTCGTCTGCGCCGCGGCCAGTTCGTACGTATACGTTTGCGCAGCGCCGTCGTTGACGAAGATCGAACTCGTCGTGTTGGTCGTTGCGTTGAACATATCGCTCAGATAGCGGAAGCCCTTTGCGCCTTCAGCATTCACCTGCGTCAGAAAACTCGCTGCGTCGGGTGCGGGCGTCAGCGCTTCGTAGCGCAACGTCAGCGTGCTGCCTGAGGTGCCACCACCACTGCCGGATCCCGAGCCCGAACCCGAACCCGTGCCTGCACCAGTACCGGAACCCGACCCGGAGCCGGTCGCTACCGTGGAGGACGAATCGCCACCACCACAAGCCGTGAGCGCAACACAAGTCAGCGCAATGAGCGCAACGGTTTTCATCAGTTCACCTCGGCAGAGAAACAAACGGATTTTGGAATCCAGCCGCGCCTCATCCGGCGCAGCGGCACATCGCTGAAATGAAAATATACCGATCTATCTCATTTCAACGGTGATCGTTTGTTAACCTATGCCGCCTTTCAAATGATTTACCGCTGTGACGGCTAGCGCGCCTTGCCCCGCGCGGCCTTGCCGCCGCCGCGGGCAGCGTCGTGGCCAGCGAAGGGGCCGTCCCCGCTCATGCGCTCCAGCCACGAAAGCGCGTCCACATACGACAAAAACTGCCGCAGATAATCGGGGGACACCTCGCGCATCAAAAGCAATGATCGGTGCACAAGACTGCTCGAATTCAGCGGACCGGCATTCACCGGCACCTTGTCCAACGCATCGCGCAACTGTTTCTCGGCGCTGACGCGGGACCAGGTGTCCCGCACGTCTTCGAGAATCTTCAGTTCCGGCAATGCGTGCAGATCATGCCCCGGACCGCCGTCCGCAGCGCTCACGACATCCGTGCGTTCACGGTTGGCAATATCACGCAGCAGTTCGGACAGCACGCTGCCGGAAGGTGCCTCTGCGCCGGTCGCATCGGACATCACCGTCGCGCGATCGACCTCTTTTGCATAGGCCGCGATCAACTCCCCCAGCCGCGCATCGAGAATGCGCCGCGCCTCGCCGGTTTGATCGGCCGTGCGCCGATGCAGCGCTTCGATAAAGCAAAAGCGCACGCGGTCCAGGCGGTCCGCGCCGCTTGCCCGCCAACTGTCGAGCGTGGCTTGCGTGGGCAAATCAGTGCGGCTCACGGCGTCCACCGTTGGAAGCGGCCTGCCTTGGAACAGGCGCGATCTCCACCCGCCGGTTCTTGGCGCGCCCGACGTCGTCTGCATTGGAACTCACCGGCTGCTGCGAACCAAACGCTGCCGCAAACACGCTCGACGCCGGAATGCCTTCGTCAATCAGCGCGCGAGTTACGGTCAGTGCACGCTTGGCGGACAGCTCCCAGTTATCTGCAAACAGGCGGTTGCCAGCACGCACCTGCTGGTCGTCAGAAAAGCCGCTCACCATCAGGATCTCTTCACGCGATGTGAGATACGCGGCCAGCGGCCCCGCCAGGCTCTTCATCAGCGCGCGGCCCTCGGGCTGCAGCTGGTCGGAGTTGATCGCGAACAGCACATTGCCATTGATGCCGATGCGCCCGTTGACGAGTGTCACGCGCCCCGCCGCCAGCGGGCCGGCAAGCGCCTGCTCCAGCGTCTTGCGGCGCTGCGCTTCGGCCTCGCGCTGCTTGACCTCGTTCTCCAGCTTGGACGACAGCTCCAGCTGCACGCCGATCACGCCCACCAGGATCAGCACGAACGCGCCCAGCAGCACCGACATCAGATCGCCAAACGCGGCCCAGACCGGCGCTGTGGCGTCGATGCCACCGTCAATCTCGTCGTTCATGCCGCTTCGGTCCCGGCCAGCGCGCGCTGATCACCCAGCCGCTGCAGGTCTTCCAGGATCTGCTTCTGAGACAGCATGCTCAGGTCGATCACCTCACGCGCCTGCGCCACGTAGTAGGCAAGCTGTTCGTCGCTGCGGGTGAGCGACTTGTCGAGCGCGGCTTCGATGCGCTGAAGCTGTGCCGCAAGCTTGTCGTTCGATTCGCCAAACAGCTGCACAGCCGCACCAAAGGCCTCGCCCAGGCTCGCCACCTCGACCGCGCTGCCGGTTACCTGCGCAGCCACCGCGCCAAGCTTGCCGGTCTCGGCCTCCACCCGATCGGTAAACCGCACACCCACGCGCTCCAGCAGATCTGCCGACGTTGCCACCAGCGCATCCACCGCCGTGCGCTGCTCGGTCGACGCATGGTTGACGGCGTCGAGCAATGTTTCCAGCGTGCCCAGCAGGCGCGCACGCTCGTCCAGCATCGCGGTATCGCGCACCATGCTGTCGGACAGCTTCTGGCGCAGCTCGGCCACCACTTCCGCTGCCGCCTTTGGCGCTTCCGATGCGGCCTGCACCAGGCGAGAAATCTCGCCGATCGTGTTGTTGGCATGCGCCTGGGTTTGCGCGGAGATATCGCGCGCGGTTTGCGCCAGTGCGTCGCAAATCTGTTGCTGACGGCTCGCGGTATCGGCGCCTGTCTTCTCCCACGCGTCGCTCAGCTTGGCGGCCATCGTGCCGAGTGCATCGGTCCAGGCCGCCAGACGTTGCGCGTCGCGCGCTTCCAGCGCAGCTTGCAGCGTGGCATGCGATTGGCGCGACGCCTCCTGCTGCAAAGCGATATCGCGCGCGGTCTGCGCCAGCGCATTGCAGATGTCTTGCTGACGATTTGCCGTATCGGCGCCCGCTTTCTCCCACGCCTGGCTCAGCTTCTCGCCCGTGGCGCCGAGCGCCTCGGTCCAGACCGCCAGACGTTGCGCGTCGCGTGCTTCCAGTGCGGCTTGCAGCGCCGTATGCGACTGGCGCGACGCGTCTTGCAACGCCACGGCGTGTTGCTCGAACGTGGCGGCAGCGGCCTCCAGCGCGCGCTGGTTCCGGGCGGCCAGTTCGGCGTGGGCCTGATCTTGGCGGGCAAGCGCATCTGCCCAAGCGGTGGACAAGCCGCCCGCCGTGGCGTTCAGGCGGTCGGTTACGCCATCGAGCAACCGCGCCGAGCGTTGCTCGAATGTTTCAGCAAACCGGTCGAGCGAGGCACCGACTTGGCCAACCAGGGCTTCGCTGGAACGTTGATGCGCCGACAGGGCGTTGTTCCAGATGCCGGAAACCGTCTCGGCCGTGGCTTCAAAGCGGGTCGACAGGCCATCCAGCTGACGCTGCACCGCGTGCGTGACCGTTTCCTGCAGCGCCGCCGATTCACGGGCGAGCCCCGCCATCGTCGTTTCCACCACAGGCTGCAGGGCGGCGGTCGCAACGCGGGCGCTCTCCGATGCGCTGTCTTTCAACGACTGGCCCACCGAGGATGCAAGCTGGCTGTAGGCGGCTTCCGTCTTGTCGAGAAATGCCTGCTGGGCGGTGATCTGTCGCTCGCTGCTGGCCGCACTCTGCTGCTCCAGCGACGCCATCATCGCCTGCAACCGGTCAACCAGTGCGGGCATCACATCGGATTGCCGCTGCAGAAGCTTGAACGTCTCTTCACGCTGATGCGCGTGCGAATAGATGCGCAGCGTGGTCGCGATCTTCGTGTCGAGCGCCTGGACTGCCTGCAGCCGCTCGCGCCGGCACAGCGCCGAGAGCAACCCCAGCATGGCGGATGTCGCCACACCGGCAATCGAGGTGCCGAACGAGAAT
Organism: Ralstonia wenshanensis; assembly: GCF_021173085.1. Taxonomy (NCBI): domain Bacteria; kingdom Pseudomonadati; phylum Pseudomonadota; class Betaproteobacteria; order Burkholderiales; family Burkholderiaceae; genus Ralstonia; species Ralstonia wenshanensis. The sequence continues at coordinate 1,495,136 of NZ_CP076412.1, read as the reverse complement.
CCCAACCCCTTGATGGGGGCGGCCAGCGATGCGCGGATCGCCTGCAGATCCGTCGCGCTCTCCAGCGCCGCACCTGTGCCTTTGAGCGTCACCACCATACCGAGCAGCGTGCCCAGCATACCGAGCAGCACCAGCAAGCCCACCAGATACGGTGTCAACGCGGGCGCAGGCAGCGCAACGCGCTCGCCTTCCACGCGCAGGCGCACGGCATTGCGCAGACTCGGGTGCAGTTGGTCCAGCCAGGTAGCCAGATTGGGCGGTGCCTCGGACAGCCCCGTCACGGCCTGCGCAACGGTGCTCGTGGCCTGACGATAGCGGCGCAGCTCGAGCGCGCCTGTTACATAGACGGCACCGATCACGAGCGTGACCGCCAGCGCCAGCAGGTTTCCGCCGACGACGTAGCCGCCGGCAATCCACCCCAAGGCCGCCAGCCCGACAAAGAAAACGATGAGATTCAGGTGAAGTCTGGACATGAATGGTGTCTGTCCCGCTTAGCGGGGGCGAAGGGCTGCGAGCAACCCGTCGATCGGTTGAAAACGAACATCTAGCTCGGCCAGGAGCACGCTCTGCATATCCTTGCGGAACGCGTCCAGCCAGGCGCGGGATGTGGATGGGGTGGCCTGGCCCTCTGCGGGCAACTCGGCCTGCCGCTGCTGCCCGGCCGCGCGCAAGCGCTCGAAGTACGGCCCCAGCATCGACGGAATGGCCCCCAGCAACGAACGTTCGCGGCCGGCGAGCGCCTGCTCCATGCTGGCATCCAGCACCGCAAGCCGCGCGAGGTCGGGCGTCCTGGCAGCCAGCAGGCGACGCAGACGGGCACGCAGGTCGCCGATCTCCAGTTCCATCGTCTGCTGCATCAACACATAGCGCTGCCGAAAATCGGCATAGTCGACCACCAACGGCACCGATGGGTTCTGAATCGGCGCGCGTGGCCCAGGCCGCGTCTCTGGCGCGCAACTGGACGCGATGGATTTCGTCAGCGCCGCACGGACACGGCTGCCGATGGTCTCGGCGTCGGGACCGACAGGCCGCGTGCTGGAGGCGCTGGCCGGCGGTGCCGCGCTCAATGCCGACGACAGCGTGATGGCATCCGTCCAACTGAGCCATTGGCTCAGCCGGTCGGAAAGCGGCTGCGCGGATGCGGAAACGTCGACGTCCGCCAGGCGAGCAAGAATGCGGATCAGCGCAGGGGCGCTGAGCGCCCTGCGTTGCTGGACGTGCGCCATGCTACGAGTGCCGAAAAAAGGCTGGAGTTTACACTGCCTGCCGGGTCGGACTGGCGTCTTTGGGTGGCAGAAGAATCACTTCGCCCGAAGAATTGCAGCGATCCATCGGCTCGCCGCCGATAGCGGCCCGCCTCTTCGCGCGCATAGCCTGGCATCGGGTCTTTTTCTGACACAGGCCCCATCGAAACCGCGTCAGTGCAGCGACGCTCGGGTCGCCCGCCCACATTTGTGCGATCACGCCGACAGCGGTATCGTGTCGCCCACGACCGCACCCTCCCCCGCCTTCCGCCCATTTCCCCCGTGACCGACCACCCCACCCTGACCTGGACCGACGACCGCCCTGAAGCCAGCAGCGACGCCGTCCATACCGCCCTCTGGCGCTCCGAAGCCGGCAATCCGCCGCCCAAGCGCGTGGTCATCGCCGACGATCGGACCACCGCCGATGCCGCCTACCGCCTCGCGTGCGAAGGCACCGCACTGCTCTGGCAGGGCGATTTCCAGAACGCGCGCCAACTGCTGCAGGCGATGTCCCGCCGCACCGATCGCAAACCCGGCAAGGCACGCAAGGAACCCACCTCGCCCATCGATGCGTTCAACCTGCACCGGCAGGCGCAATCGCAGCGCGCCCGCACGCTCGGCATGCTGCTGATTCCGCTGGATGCGGATTACACGATCCCGCTGCGCCGCGCACCCGACATGCGCGAGGCCTGCACCGAAGCCTACGGCACTGGCAACGGCGCTTCCGTCGTCTCGCTGCGTGAGCTGCTGGGCCTGATCGGCGCGCATGAGTGGCGCAAGAAAGGGGTCGAGATTCCCGCGCTCGGTGGTGAACGCATTCACCCGCACTACGGCGTGTTCTCGCCCGTGCGCGGGGAATACATCGAACTGGTGGCGAAGGCGCCGTTGCCTTCAAAAGCGCTGGCATTCGATATCGGCACGGGTACAGGGGTGCTGGCAGCGGTGCTGGCCAAACGCGGCGTGAAGCGCGTCATCGGCACGGACCAGGACCCGCGTGCCCTGGCATGCGCCCATGAGAACGTGGCGCGCCTTGGGCTGCAAACCCAGGTCGATATTGTTGAGGCCGATCTGTTTCCCGAAGGGCGTGCCCCGCTGATCGTGTGCAACCCGCCGTGGCTGCCCGCGCGGCCAAGCTCGCCCATCGAGCGCGCCGTTTACGACCCTGACAGCCGCATGCTGCGCGGCTTCCTGGATGGGCTGGCCGCCCATCTGGAGCCCAACGGCGAAGGCTGGTTGATCCTGTCGGACTTTGCCGAGCACCTGGGCTTGCGCACGCGCGATGCCCTGCTGGCCATGATCAACGCTGCCGGCCTGCAGGTTGTGGGCCGGGAAGACATCAAGCCGAAGCACCCGAAGGCGTCCGATGAGAACGACCCGCTCTATCGCGCCCGTGTTGCCGAGGTGACATCGTTGTGGCGCTTGAAGGCGCGCCAATAGGCCAGCAATTCAGCGCGCCATCTTCGCCAGGTAGTCGAGCGCGCCCTGCCCTGCAGCGGCGCCGCTCGCGAAGCACGCCGTCAGCAGATAGCCGCCGGTCGGTGCCTCCCAGTCGAGCATCTCGCCGGCGCAGAACACGCCCGGCAGCCGCTCGATCATCAGCTTTGCATCCAGCGCTTCGAACGCCACGCCGCCTGCGGTGCTGATCGCCTCGTCGATAGGCCGAGTGCGTGTGAGCCGCAACGGCAACGCCTTGATGGCCTTGGCCAGTTGCGCAAGATCGGCAAACGCCTCCTTGCTCAGGCACTCGCGCAGCAGGCCGAGCTTTACGCCCGTGATATTCAGCTTGCTTTGCAGATGACTCGACATCGAACGCGCGCCGCGCGGGCGCATCAGTTCATCGCTCACACGTTGCGCGCTCCAGCCTGGCGCAAGGTCAAGCCAGATCGTCGCACTGCCCTCTGCGGCCAGCGCATCGCGAATCGGGGCTGACAACGCATAGACGAGGCTGCCTTCAATGCCGGTCTGCGTGACGACGAACTCGCCCTGGCGGAATTGCAGCGCACCCTCATCGCCCGACGGCAAACCGATGGCGACCGACTTGACCGGCTGCCCCGCAAAACGCTCCTGGAAATGCGCGCTCCAATCGGCATCAAACCCGCAGTTGGCAGGCTGCAATGGCTGCACCTGCACGCCGCGCGCCACCAGCAACGGCACCCAGGCGCCGTCGGAGCCCAGGCGCGGCCAACTGCCGCCGCCCATGGCGAGCACCACGGCATCGGCTTGCACCAGCCGTTCAACATCGGTGGTTTCAAAGCGCAGCACCTGCGCGTGGTCCGACGGTTCTGCCCACCCTACCCAGCGATGCCGCATGTGCAACTGCACGCCCGCCTCGCGCAGCCGGTGCAGCCATGCGCGCAGCAAGGGCGCGGCCTTCATCTCGGTCGGAAACACCCGCCCCGAACTGCCGACAAACGTGTCGATGCCAAGCCCATGGATCCACGCACGCAGAGCGTCCGGGCTGAAGCGGCCGATGAACGGCGCCAGCACCTCGCGCCGCGTGCGATAGCGCCCGAGGAACGCGTCGATCGGCTCGGAATGCGTGATGTTCATCCCCCCAATGCCCGCCAGCAGGAACTTGCGCCCGGCCGAAGGCATGGCATCGAACACTTCCACACGCACGCCGTTGCGCGACAGGACTTCAGCGGCCATCAGCCCGGCAGGGCCGGCACCGATCACGGCAACGAGAGGAGCGTTAGGTGTTTCTGACATGCGGGGTGGACGGGTTCATGCGGGACAGACAAGCGGGGCGCTATTGTCACATCCTGCCCGAGCGCGGGCAAACGAGGCCGCGGGTGGCGGCCACTGACGTGCGCTTGCCGTCGCCCACTGCGCTTTTCGGTAAACTGGCGCCCTCTTTCCGCTTTTTCTCCGCGCCGCCGCACCGATCCCATTCCGTGCGACATGTCGCCCAGGCTGTCCTGACGATGTCCAACAAGACCCACGAAATCCGCCCCAACCAGTCGATCGAGCTGCTCAAGGAACTGCACATCCTGACGCGCGACGGCAAGATGAACCAGGACAGCCGGCGCAAGCTCAAGCAGGTCTATCACCTGTACCAGTTCATCGAGCCGCTGATGGCCGACGTGCAGCAAGCCAAGGGGCACGTCACGCTCGTCGACCACGGCGCGGGCAAGTCGTACCTCGGCTTCATCCTGTACGACCTGTTCTGCAAGGAACAGCCGGGCGATGGCACGTCCCACATTTACGGCATTGAGACGCGCGAAGAGCTGGTCACCAAGTCGACCGAACTTGCCGCGAGGCTCGGCTTCAAGGGGATGTCGTTCCTGAACCTGTCGGTGGCAGAATCGATCACGTCTGACCGACTGCCGGCCACGATCGACATCGTGACCGCACTGCATGCGTGCAATACCGCCACGGACGATGCGATCCGCTTTGCGCTCGAAAAGCATGCGCAGTACATCGTGCTCGTGCCGTGCTGCCAGGCGGAGGTGGCCGGCGTGCTGCGCAAGAACAAAGGCAAATCGCTCGGCAATGCGCTCACGGAAATCTGGCGCCACCCGCTGCACACGCGTGAATTCGGCAGCCAGGTCACCAACGTGCTGCGCTGCCTGCAGCTTGAGGCGCACGGCTATCAGGTCAGCGTAACGGAACTCGTCGGGTGGGAACACTCGATGAAGAACGAGCTGATCATCGCGCAGTACAAAGACCTGCCGCGCCGCCGCCCGACCGAGCGGCTGAACGAGGTGATCAGCACGCTGGGACTGGGAGAACTGCACGAGCGGTTCTTTGCACCGGCTGGCTCCTGAAGAGGTGGGACGCCGCGGTTATGCCGGGCGTCTGCCTTCGTGCTGCACCCGCTTGTCTTCGTACATGGCCACATCGGCTTCGCGCAGCGTTTCTTCCAGGCGCCCGCCTTCGTGGCAGGTGGCGCACCCCATGGAAAAGCCGAGCACCGCGCCCGGATAGAACTGGTTGTTGAGTTCCACCAGCTTGCGCAAGCTTTCCACCAGTGCCGCACCGGCCTGTGCGTCGGCGCCGGGCAGCAGCACGGCAAACTCATCGCCGCCAATGCGCGCGGCGTGTGCAGGTTTGTCGATGGCCTTGCCGAGCACCTCGCCGGCGCGGCGCAGTAGCGCGTCGCCTGCGGCGTGGCCGAGCTGGTCGTTCACGCTCTTCAAGTCGTTCAGGTCGATCATGATGACCGTGACCGGGAACGGGCCCTTGCGCTCCAGCCGGTTGATCTCGTCCACGTAGAACGAGCGGTTCTTCAGCTTGGTCAGCACGTCGTGCTTGCCCAGATATTCGACGTACGACTCGGCCTTCTTGCGCGCCGTGATGTCGGTCAGCGCCAGCAGCACCATGTCCCAATCCTTCTCGCGACCGGGGAAGACGGAGAACTGCAGGTGGATGTTCAGCGGGTTGCCATCGAGCCCATAGTTGATGACCTCGCGCTGCTGGAACAGCCTGCCGTCCCACAGGTCGATCAACTGCTCGCGAAAGTGCGAGCGCATGTCGTCGCGAAAGACTTCCGGCAAGCGGCCCAGCAAGTCGTTACGGTTGCGGGCCTTGAACATCTCCAGCGTAAAGCCGTTGACGTCGAGCACCTGGATCTCCTGCATGCAGCGCTCGACAAACTCAGGGTGCACGTCGGTAAAGGTGCGGAAATCGGTGATGCCCTGCATGCGCACTTCGTCCAGCAGCATCTTGATGGTGCTGAAGTTTTCCACCCACAGCGACACAGGCGCGTGCTCGAACACGCCGCGCGCGTAGAGCTGGCTGGCCGCGACGCGGCGGCGGGCGTCTTCAAGTTCGGTGATGTCGTCCACGGCCACCAGCACGCGGTCCCACGGCTGCTCGTGGTCGGGCAGGACCACGCCCTTGAGCAGGATGTCCAGACGGCGGCCGTCGAGCGTGTAGTTGACGCTGCGGCTCTCGAACGACGACTCGCCCGACCAAAGCTGCACGAGTTCGCCCACGTGGGCTTCGAGCATGTCGTCGCGCAGCACGTCTGCCAGGCGCGCGGTCAGGGTTTCGGCATCCGGGGCGGCGTACATGGACAACGTGCGCCGGTTCACGCGCAGCACCTTGATGCAGGCCGAACACGCCGCCACGCGTGAGACGTTTTCTTCCAGAAAGCGCTGCAGATCGGTCACGCCGGCGGCGCGCCATTGGGCGAAGAGGCGGTGCAGATCGCTGTAGTCCTCCAGCCACAATGACGTGGGCGTGACATCGAAGAAGTCGATCAGGTTGACACCCACAGCCGCCGGGCTGCTGACGCTATCGGACGCGGATTGCATGAATCGCTCTACGGAAGACAGAAAACACTATGCGAACCTTGCGAGCGTACCGGTTTTGTGTAACACCGCGCACAGCGCCAGCCTCATCCGGAAGGATTACCCCCAGGCAGACGACCCTGATCAACTGCTGCAGCGCAATACCTTGCCGAATACGTGGAAAGTTCCCCAGCGCGATTTTCGAATCCCACTCCGTATTTAGTTTTGCTTTATCTGGCGTTGTAAAAATATCCGTTTCGATTTTTAAGATATTTTCACGAATCGCGAAGCGCATTTCATTTTTTCAACGCGCTTTGCAGAAGTCGCCCATCACCCCTGAAAGCAGCCGCAGCTTTGCAGATACGCATACCGAAAACTGCAAAGCCCCCAGCGCATTCTCTTGCACGTGATTTAAAAAACTTCGTCTCGATTCGCAGGCCGTTTCCTCCAGAATCCGTGCATCCCGTGCGCGGGCTGTGATTTGCACCGCGCAAGAAGCGGGTAATTCCTTGTCCCGATTCTGCGGCCTGCCCCCCACTTTTCTTTTGAGCCCTGGGCCGCCGATTCGTTTCCACCTCAGGAGAAATGCAATGCGGGATTCGACAACCTTCCGTCGTACGGCCACGACACGCACCGGACGCGCGCACAGCGCCCGGACACGTCGCTCGTTCAAGCTGGCACTCGTGGCCCAGGCTGCGGCCGCGCTGATTCTGGCCGCATGCGGCGGCGGCGGAGATGACGCGCTGACCCCGTCCGGCGGCAAGCTGGACGCAAACGGCTCGCAGCAGCAGGGCAATACCAATACCGGCAACACCAATGCGCAGGCGCCGGCCGTCGACGCATCGGTGCCCCCGGTTGAACTGCCGGACTACATCAAGCCCGTCAACTACAAACTGTGGTTCCGCCCGAGCGCAGACCTGAACAGCTTCTCGGGCCGCGCCGACGTGGAGATCAAGGTCACCAAGCAGACTGGCGCCGTGACGCTGGCCGTGCGCGACCTGAAGCTCGACGCCTCGCGCCTGACGCTCACGCCCACCTCGGGCGGCGGTGCATCGCGCGTGCTGGTGCCGATTCCTCAATCGCAAGGGGCCTTCTACGACCTGCGCGACCCGACCGGAGACATCAAGCCCGGCAACTACGTGCTGCACATGGAATGGACGGGCACGATCAACTTCACCAAGGCCGAAGGCATCTTCAAGCTGGGCCTGCAGGCGGCAACGGGCGAGAGTTCCGACGCCATCGTCACGCAGGGCGAATCGAACTTCGCGCGTGAGTGGTTCCCGAGCTGGGATGAGCCGGCCTTCCGCAACACCTTCGAGGTGACGGCGGAAATTCCGGGCGACTGGAAGGCCGTGGCCAACGGCAGGCAGACGGGCGCGACCAAGCTGCCAGACGGCTATCAGCAGGTGTCGTTTGCCAAGACACCTTCGATGCCGGCGTACCTGCTGTTCTTCGGCGGCGGCAAGTTCGACATCCTGGAAGACCAGTTCACCAACCCGCTCGATGGCAGCAGCATGCGCCTGCGCTGGTGGGTGCCGCCTGGCGAGGCGCACTCGGCGGTGGCCGGCATGCAGTTCACGAAGGAAGCGCTGAACCACTATTACAACTACTTCCAGATCCCGCTGCCGTTCGACAAGATGGACACCATCGTCGCCAACGACAGCTACGACAACAAGAATGCAGGCTTTGGCGGGATGGAGAACTGGGGCGCCATCTTCGAATTTGCCGACCAGGTGCTGGTGCCGCCCGATGGCGCGCCGACGACCGTCCACTCGATGGGCAAGGCACGCTCGTTCGTTGTGGTGTCGCATGAACTGGCGCACCAATGGTTTGGCGACCTCGTCACGCTGGACTGGTGGGACGACATCTGGTTGAACGAATCCTTTGCCAACTGGTTCGAGAACGTCACCAAGATCGCACTGCACCCGGAGTTCCAGGGCAACACGTGGGCCGACTATGCGGCCGTCAAGCAGCGCGTCTACACGCTCGACCTGCAGCCGACCTCGGTGCCGGTGCAGCACAACTTGAGTGATGCCGGCTCGATGGACTTCCTCGACCGCTTTGCCTACAACAAGGGCGGCCATGTCCTGCAGATGATCGAGAACTACGTCGGCAAGGACGCCATGCGCAAGGGGCTGCAGAGCTACCTGAACAAGTACAAGTTCGGGAATGGCACACCGCCTCGCCTGTGGGCCGAGCTGGAAGCCGCCAGCGGCAAGCCTGTCGGCAAGGTGGGCGACAGCTTTGTGCGCCAGACCGGCGTGCCGCTCGTCAGCATCGACGCGCAGTGCAACCCGGCCACCAACCAGAACGTGCTGACGATCACGCAGAAGGCGTTCCCGAACAAGAACGTCTATTCCGGCTATCAGTGGAATATTCCGCTCACGATCGCCTACGGCGATGGGCTGGCGCAGACGCAGACGGTGGTGCTGGATCAGCAGACCGCACAGGTCACGCTGCCGACCTGCTCGGCCGTGCTGGCGAACCCCACGGGCCTGGACTACTACGTGACCAACTACAGCCCGACGCTGTGGAGTGCGCTGCTGGCGCAGGCCGGCACCATCACCAACAAGGCGACGACGACCAACATCGCCGGCGATGCAACGCAGCTGTACAACGCGCAGATCATCGACAAGGCGCTGTATGACCAGATCGTCGGCATCCAGAACATGCAGCCGGCCGTCGCAACGCTGCGTGCACAGGCTGTGACGCCGACGGGCTCGCTGCGTCCGCAAGCGGTGCAGCTGCAACAGATGCAGAACATGGATCGCCCGATCCACAAGTTCCGCTACGAAGGTCTCATGAAGCATCTGACCGACATCAAGCGGTAAGCACCAAAGCAAGCGGGCCGCTTCCCGTGTGTCTTGGGAAGCAGCTCGCTGCAACGTTGGCTCCTGATTTTCGGCGGACATGGTCCGCCGTTTTTCATGCACGCATCACACGATCTTCAACCCGTGCGATGCAGGAAGGTGGCCTGAATCACATCGGTCATCCAGATGGCGCTGTCGCCGGTCTGGCCGTGCTCCAGCACCTTGACGGCGCTTTCGAACAGCACGCTGGCCAACGCATCGGAGGCCACGATCTCGATGCGTACGCGCGGCACAAACTCCGTCAGGTCTTCCTTGATGGAATGCGCGCCAGCCTGCGAAGCCGTTGGCGGATAGGCATTCACTTCGGCCACCGTCATACCGGGAAAGCCCGGGCAACTGCGCAGCGCTTCATGCATGCGCTCCAGCAGTTGCGGGCGCACTACGATGCGGATTTCCTTCATGCCTTCGACTCCTCATCAAACCATTTGTACAGCGTGGGCAGCATCACCAGCGTGAGCAGCGTGCAGGTCAACAGACCGCCGATCACCACGATGGCCAGCGGCCGTTGCACCTCTGAACCCGGCCCCGTGGCAAACAGGAACGGGATCAAGCCCAGCATGGCCACCGTGGCCGTCATCATCACGGGGCGGAAGCGCATGCGCGAGCCCAGTCGCACCGATTCCTCCACCGACATGCCCTGCTCCCGCAGACTGCGGATCGTGCTGACCAGCACCACGCCGTTAAGCACCGCGATGCCCCATAGCGCCACAAAACCCACCGATGCCGGCACCGACAGGTACTCACCCGTGACGAACAGGCCGATGATCCCGCCCACCGAGGCGAACGGCAGCACCAGAATGATCAGCGTGGCGTAGCGCACCGAGTTGAAGAGCAGGAACAGCAGGAAGAAGATGGCGGCCACCGTAATCGGTACGATCACCTTCAGGTGGCCCATGGCGCGTTCCATGTTCTGGAACTGGCCGCCCCATTCCAGGTAGTAGCCCTCGGGCAGCTTGACCTTCTGTGCGACGGCTGCCTGCAGCTCGGCCACGAAGCCGCCCAAGTCGCGGTCGCGCACGTTCACGCCCACCACCACGCGGCGCTTGCCCAGCTCGCGGCTGATCTGCGCAGGGCCGTCGGTCACATCGATGCGGGCGATGCTTTCCATCGGCACTTGCGCGCCGTTGGGTGCGGCCACGATCAGGTTGCGGATGGCCTCCACGCTGCCGCGATATGCGTCCGGCAGGCGCACCACCGCGCTGAAGCGACGCTCGCCTTCGAAGATCTCCGTGGCCTCCTTGCCGCCGATGGCGGTTTCGATCACGTTGTGCACGTCGGCCGCGTTCAGACCATGGCGCGCAATGGCCTGGCGGTCGATCGCGATCTGCAGATACTGCTGACCGGTGATCCGCTCCACGCGCATGTCCTGTGCACCCTGGATGCCCTGCGCCACCTTGGCGATCGCCTCGGCCTTCTCGCGCAGCGTGTTCAGGTCGTCGCCGAACACCTTGATGGCCACGTCGGAACGTACGCCGGTCACCATCTCGTCCACGCGGTCGGAAATCGGCTGCGCCATGACGATCTGCACGCCGGGCAGCACCTGCAGCGCCTTGCGCATCGCTTCGGCAATGTCGTCCTGGTTCCAGCCCTTGGGCCATTCGTCGCGCGGCTTGAGGGAGACGATCGGCGTCGACTCGTTCTGGCCCTGCGGATCGGCTGGAGACTCACCTCGGCCCACGCCAGAGACGGCCGACTTCACGCCCGGCACCTGCATCACCAGGCGCATGGCTTCCATCTCCATGCGGATCGACTCTTCCAGCGAGATGTTCGGCGCGCGGTTGATGCCTGGCACCACCGAGCCTTCCTTCATCTCGGGAATGAACGCCGTGCCCAGGAACGGCATCAGCGCACCGGTGGCGAGAAACACGGCCACAGCCACGATCACGGTCTTGCAGCCGTTGTTCAGGCTCAGCTCCAGCAAGCGCAGATACGGCTTCTTCATCTTGCGGATCAGCCACGTGTCGTGCGCGTCGTGCTCGGCATGTGGGTCGTCGCTGTGCTCACCATCAACGTGCTTATGCGCCTTGGGCTTGAGCAGATACGACGACAGCACGGGCGTGAGCGTGAGCGACAGCACCAGCGAGAAGAACAGCGCAATCGCAATCGTGAAGGCCAGCGGCGCAAACATCTTGCCTTCCATGCCCTCCAGCGTCATCAGCGGCAGGAACACCAGGATGATGATGCCCACGCCAAAGATCACGGGCGTGGCCACTTCCGTCACGGCATGCAGGATGATGCGCGCGCGGCTCTCGTTCGGGTCGCGCGGCTTGGCCAGATGCGCAAAGGCGTTTTCCACCACGACCACGGAGCCATCGACCATCAAGCCGATGGCGATGGCCAACCCGCCCAATGACATCAAATTGGCCGAGATGCCGAGCTTGTTCATCGCCATGAACGTCAGCAACGGCGTGAGGATCAGCGTGCCGACCACGATGAGCGATGAACGGATGTCACCCAGGAACAGCAGCAGCACGATCACCACCAGCACCACGCCTTCAGCCAGCACCTTGATGACGGTCTGCAGGGCCGAATCCACCAGCTCCGAACGTTCGTAGTACGGCACGATCTTCAGGCCGTCGGGCAGCATGCCGTCGTTGTTGATGGCCTTGACGCGATCCTGGATGCGGGCGACGACTTCCTTGGCATTGCCGCCGCGCATCATCATCACCACACCGCCAACGGATTCCGTCACGCCGTTCTTGACCACCGCCCCCGCGCGCACCGCCGTGCCGATCTTCACCTCAGCCACGTCGCGGATCGTCAGCGGCGTACCGTTGACCTCCTTGAGCACGATGGCGCCAATGTCGTTGGTGTCGCGCACCAGGCCCACGCCGCGAATCAGGTATTGCTCCGCAAAGTGCGGCAGCACGCCGCCACCCGAGTTGGCGTTGTTGGCGGCCAGCGCCTCGAAAACCTGCTTGACCGTCACGTTGTGGTGGCGCAGGCGTTCCGGGTTGACGAGCACCTGGTACTGCTTCTCGTAACCGCCCTGCGAGTTGATCTCGGCCACGCCCGGAATGGAGCGCAGCAGCGGACGCACCACCCAGTCCTGCGCGATGCGACGCTGGGTGAGTTCCTCCACCGAAAGCTCCTTGTCGCCGTCATCCGGTTTGTCGAGCGTGTACTGATACACCTCGCCCAGGCCCGTCGATACGGGGCCCAGCACCGGCGTCACACCCGCTGGCATGCGGGACTGCACCTCGATCAACCGCTCCATCACAAGCTGGCGCGCGAAGTACACGTCGGTCTCATCAGTAAAGACGAGCGTGATGAGCGACAGGCCCGGCTTGTTGAGCGAGCGCATCTCGGTCAGCGCCGGCAGGCCGGTCATCGCCATTTCCACCGGCACGGTCACAAAGCGCTCGACCTCTTCGGGTGAGCGGCCCGGTGCCTCCGTGGCGATCTGCACCTGCACATTGGTCACGTCCGGAAACGCATCAAGCGACAGCTTGCGGGCGGCATCAAACCCGAAGAACAGCAGCACGGCGGCGATCACCGCCACCACGAGCCGTTGCTTGAGCGCGCCGCGAATCAATGCGTCGATCATGCGCCCTCCATCTCGGCGCGCTTGCGCTCATTGTTCAGATGGAAGCCGCCTTCAACAACGATCGGCTGCCCGGCCTGCACGCCGGAGATGACCGGGCGCACACCGTTTGACTCATCGCCCAGCTTGACCGGCGTGAGCTGGTAATTCGTCTCGCTGGCGCGCACGAATACGTAGTCGCGGTTGTCTTCACGCACCACGGCGGACGTCGGCACCACCACACGCTCCTCCGGCCGCGACTGGATGAGCAGCGTGGCCAGCATCGACGGCTTGAGCGTGCGCTCTGCGTTGTCCACCTCGGTGCGCACCGTGACCGTCCGCGTTTGCGGGTCGACAATGTCCGACACCCAGATCAGCTTGCCGACAATGCGGTCGCCCGCGCCGGTGTCGATCTCCACGGCTTGGCCCGCGCGCACGCCGGCAGCGGCGTTTTCGGGCACTTCACCCACCACCCACACGCGCGACAGATCGGCCACGGTGAACAGCTCGTCGGCCGGCTGCACCACCTGGCCGCGCGTTACCTTGCGCTCCACCACCGTGCCGCTGATGCTCGCCACCACGGGCGAGATCGACGACATGCCGCCCGTGCGCATCTTCGCCAGGGTGCCAGGCGACACGCCCATCACGCGCAGTTGGTCGACGGCCGCGCGCACTTCGGCATCGGCCATTGCCAGTTCACTCTGGCGCTTCTGCAATTCGGCCGAGCCGATCACATCGGCGGCCAGCAAGAGCTTGGCGCGTTCCAAGGCGCGCGCCTGCAGGTCGCGCTGCGCGGCGGCCTTCTGATAGGCGAGCTGCGCGGCGCCAAGCTCGGTGCTGTGCAGTTGCGCGAGGATGTCGCCTGCCTTGACGCTCTGCCCCGGCGTGGCGACCAGCTCCGTCACACGACCCGTGACGGTGGCACCGATACGCGCCACGCGCTGTTCGTCAAACGCGATCTGCCCCGGCACGCGCAAGCGCTCGGCAATCGGCTGCTTGCCCACCGGCGCCACTTTCAGGCGCTGCACCAGCGTGGGTTGTGCAACCACGAGATTCGGGTCGACGGCCTGTTGCGCGGCCTTGGCATCGTTGGCAGCGTCTTTGCCGCAGGCGCCAAGCAACAACATCGCTGCAAGGGCAACGCCGGCCAGCCGGATCGAAGAAGAGAAGGAAGCAGGTGCGTTCATGGTGAGGCTGGATTCATGGGTTCGTGAGGCAACGCGATGGCTCGGGCGTGTCATTGGGCCTCCGGGCGCAGGCGGTCGAGTTCAACGGCGGCGGTGCGCAGGTCTGCGCGTGCGGCAATCAGGTCATTGCGTGCCTGGCGGAAGACGCGCTGGGCATCGAGGTAGTCGAGAATGCCGCGCTCGCCGTGGCGGTATGCGGCTTCGGCCACGCGCAGCGCCGATTCGGCCTGCTTGATGACGCCGGATTCGAGCGCGCTGACTTGCGACTCTGCAATCTCGTATTGGCGATAGGCGGATTCCACCGCCTGCCGCACACGCAACTCGCGGTCGCGCAACAGGGCGCGGGCGCGTTCGCGGGCAGCCACCGCTTCGCCCACCGGGCCTTCGCGACGGTCGAACAGCGGAATCGACATCACCAGGCCAACGCGGCTGTCCTGCAGATCGGGCTGACGATCGACCGACCCTCGGAGCGCGAGCGACGGCCAGCGTTGGCTGCGCTCGTGCGCGAGACGCGCTTCGGCCTCGCGCAGGGCGGCGCGATCGGCTTCCAATTCGGGATGGGTGGCGACGACCGTACTGACCAGATCGGCCAGGGGCGGCAGATGCGCCACGGATGGCGTCTCGGTGCCGGCATCGACGTCGAACGTGAGCGGTAGATCGGCGCCCACGGCACGGCGCAGTTCAGCCAGCGCCTGTTGCACGCGCAGTGCGGCGGCCTGCTCGTTGCGCTGCGCATTGAGCAGCTCCGCGTCGCCGCGGATGAGTTCGTAGCGCGGGGCTTCGCCGGTTTCCACACGCACGGCCACGCCACGGCGGATCTGCTCGACCAGCGTCACGTCTTCGCGCGCGTTGCGCTGCTCGGCCTCGCGGCGCACCACGTCGTAGAAGCGCAGCTTGAGATCGGCCTCTACGTCACGTGCCTGCGACCGGGCAGTCGCCTGCGACGCCTCGTACGCGGCATCGGCGGCTTGCGTGCGGGCCGCGCGCTGCCACGGCAAGTCGAGCTTTTGCGTGATCGACACGCTATTGGTGCGGCCTTCCGCCGCACCCGGCATGCGTGCGCGCTGGCGGCCGGCCATGGCTTCCACCTCGGGGTTGGGCCAGGCGCGCGCGGTGGCAATGCCCGCCTGCGCGGCCTGCACCTGCGCCTGCGAAGCGGCGAGCGCCGGGTGGTTGGCGCGGGCCAACTCCAGCAACTGCTGCAAGGTGTAGCGCGGCTGCGGAAGGGCCTCGTCAGCGCGGGCAGTGGCGGTCTGGGCACCACGCGGTGAAGGCACTGGCGGCGCGGCATTGGCGTGGACGGCCATTGCGGCCAGCACAGCGAAAAGAACAGCACGTCGCGACGCGCGCGCACCGGCTGCGGGGCGCGGAGTGGCCGCATCCTGATTGGACAACATCCGAAATCATCCTGAAAAAGAAGAACAGGCAAGCGCGAGCGCGCAGCCGGTCAACAGACCAGTTGGCGCAGCACTAGCAACTCAAGGGGATGGTTTCCGGCGCATGCCGGAAGTCAGACGCGTGCGGGAGGACGCAGCATGGGGGCCGGCGTGGGGCCAGCCTGGAACGGAGGAAGAGAGACGCGGACGCGCGCGACACGCAAGCCGGGCATCAACGCCATGGGAGGCGGCGGCAGCCAGAGTTCCGGCGCGTCGCTGGGGTGATCGGGGGCGGCGGCGCTGCTCGTTGGCATGTCCGGCGCATCGGACGCATGCGCCACCCAATGCTCAACGCTGAAACACTGGCCGGGCTGCTTGACCGCCTTGCCGAGCGCAACCTTGATGGCACGCTCGAAACCCTTGCCGGGCTTGGCTGCCTGCAGCGCATCGCCCGGCACGTCGTCGACCACGGCTTCGATGGCTTCCAGCGCGTCGTCCGCAGCCTGGCCATCTGGGAAGTGCGTGGCCGAGAACACCGACACCGTAAACAACAGGCACCAGATCGTGACGATCCAACGTACGCCGCGCACGCGCGACAGCACGCCCCGCGCGGTGGCGCGAGACAACGTCGGCAAGGCGGAGGAGAGAGTCGTCACAAACATGGGCCCCGAATACTATCGGAAAAATGCTGCATCCGCACACAACGTCGGGCAGATCGCGCGGATGTCAATCGGAATCGACCTGCGTTTTCCGGATCCGTTCCATTTCGGGCCAATGCGCGCGCACCCAGTCGTCCAGGCCGACGAGCGTCCGGTTGAGCGATTCACCGAGCGGGCTGAGACGATATTCGACGTGCGGCGGGACGCTGTCGTAGGTGGTGCGCAGGATGAGGCCGTTGGCTTCCAGCTCGCGCAGCGTTTGCGTGAGCACTTTTTGGGAGATGCCGTCGCCCACGCGGCGCAGGAGTTCGTTGTTGCGCACGGGGCCGTTTTCCAGCGCCGGGAAAATGCGCAACGCCCATTTGCCGGCTACCAGTTCGAGTGCGCGCGTAGACGGACAGGCGCCGGCGGTGCCTTCAGACGGGTTTTCCTGCGTTGAAGAAGAAGCCATGTCGTCGGCCATGGGGCCTCCGGAACACGATTGGGATACGCGTGACCGTACCGTCAATCGTGCCACCCTGCAACGCGCCCCGTCAGTCGAGCTGGCCCTGGCAAACGTACTTGGTGTGAAGGTAGTCGTCCAACCCGTGGACGGAGCCTTCCCGGCCGTAGCCGGATTCCTTCACGCCGCCAAACGGCGCGGCCTCGGCTGCCAGCGCACCTTCATTGATGCCGACAATGCCGGTCTCCAGCGCTTCGGCCACGCGCCAGATGCGACGCACGTCCTGGCTGTAGAAGTAAGCGGCCAAGCCAAACGGCGTGTCGTTGGCGGCGGCAATCACGTCCTCTTCGGTGGTGAAACGCGTGAGCGGCGCGACGGGGCCGAAAGTTTCTTCGCACGCGCAGGCCATGGTGGCGTCGGCGTTGATCAGCACCGTGGGTGCGTAGTAATTGGCGCCGAGCTGGGTCAGGCGCGCACCGCCAGTCAACACCTTGGCGCCCTTGGCGATGGCGTCCTGCACGTGCCGGTCAATCTTCTCGACCGCGCGCGCGTTGATCATCGGGCCGATTTGCGAAGCGGGGTCGCTGGCCGGTCCGACCTTGAGTGCAGCCACGCGTGCGGCCAACTTGGCGGCAAATGCATCGTGCACCGCGTCGTGCACGAACACGCGGTTCGGGCACACACAGGTCTGCCCGCCGTTGCGAAATTTAGCTGCCATGAAGCCATCCACGGCGGCATCGATGTCAGCATCTTCGAACACGATAAAGGGCGCATTGCCGCCGAGTTCGAGCGAGAGCTTCTTGAGCGTGTCGGCGCTGCGGCGCGCCAGATGCTTGCCGACCGGCGTGGAGCCCGTGAAGGTGATCTTGCGCACACGGGCATCGTCCAGCCAAACGTCCACAACCTCTGGCGTCCGCTCGCGCGAGGCGGTCACGATATTCAGCACGCCCGCCGGCACGCCGGCTTCCTGTGCCAGACGCACGAGGGCGAGCGAGGTCAGCGGCGTGTCTTCGGCAGGCTTGCAAACGACGGTGCAGCCCACCGCGAGCGCCGGGGCGATCTTGCGCGCGATCATCGCCGCCGGGAAGTTCCACGGCGTGATGGCCGCCACCACGCCCACCGGCTCCTTGAGTGCAAACATGCGCCGGCCCGGCACGGGCGCGGGTATGACCTCGCCGTTCATGCGCGTGGCTTGTTCGCCAAACCATTCGATGTAGCTCGCGGCGTAGGCCACCTCGCCCTTGCCTTCGGCAAGCGGCTTGCCCTGCTCCAGCGAGATCAGCTTGCCGAGATCATCCTGATGCGCCAGCACGAGATCGTTCCAGCGTTTGATGATCTGCGCGCGCTGCTTGGCGGGCACCTTGCGCCACGCCGGGAAGGCGGCATGCGCGGCGTCAAGGGCAACGCGTGCCTCATCCGCGCCGGAGTCGGGCACGCGTGTGATGAGGTCGCCAGTGGCAGGATTTGTCACGTCCAGCAGCGGCCCGGTTGCGCTCAGCCATTCGCCGGAAATGTAGTTGCCGCTGCGGATCAAGTCCGCGCGTTCGAGTGAGAGAGACATCGTCTTTTGGTCCACAGCAAATGAAAAATCAGGCGCCCGCAACGTGCGCGGCAATCGCCTCGCCCACCTGCGTGGTGTTGGCGGTGCCGCCCAGGTCAGGCGTGCGCGGGCCGTCCTTGAGCACGGCTTCGATGGCCGCGACGATGGCGTCGTGCGCCGCCCGCCCTGCGCCCTGCCCTTGCGTCAGAAAATCCAGCATCAACGCGCCCGACCAGATCATCGCGATCGGGTTGGCGATGTTCTTGCCGTAAATGTCCGGCGCCGAGCCGTGCACCGGTTCAAAGAGCGACGGGAACGTGCGATCGGGATTCAGGTTGGCAGAAGGGGCCAGGCCGATCGTGCCCGTCGTTGCGGGGCCAAGATCGGACAGGATGTCGCCGAACAGGTTGGTGGCGGCTACCACATCGAAGCGGCCCGGCTGCAGCACGAAGCGCGCGGTCAGGATGTCGATGTGCTGCTTGTCGAGCGTGACCTCGGGATAGTTTTGCGCGACTTCATCCGCGCGCTTGTCCCACCACGGCATGCTGATGGCGATGCCGTTGCTCTTGGTGGCGAGCGTCACGTGCTTGCGCGGGCGGCTTTGTGCAAGGTCGAACGCGAACTTGAGCAGCCGTTCTGCGCCCTTGCGCGAATAGACCGACTCCTGGATCACGATCTCGCGGTCGGTGCCTTCGTACATGATGCCGCCGAGCGATGTGTATTCGCCTTCGGTGTTTTCGCGCACGACGTAGTAGTCGATGTCGCCAGGTTTGCGATTGGCGAGCGGGCACGGCACGCCTTCAAACAAACGCACCGGGCGCAGGTTGATGTATTGGTCGAACTCGCGGCGGAACTTGAGCAGCGAGCCCCACAGCGAGACGTGATCGGGCACGGTCGCCGGCCAGCCGACTGCGCCAAAGAAAATCGCGTCCATGCCTTTCAGTTGCGCCTTCCAGTCGTCGGGCATCATCTGGCCGTGCTGCTGGTAGTAGTCGCAGTTGGCCCAATCGATGGTGTGGCACTCAAGCTCAAAGCCAAAGCGCTCGGCCGCCGCCTGGATGACGCGCAGGCCTTCGGGCATGACCTCGCGGCCGATGCCGTCTCCGGGAATGATCGCGATGCGGAATGCGGGAATCATGTCGTTCCTTTTTTTCTCTGTTAGATGGAGACCGCCGCGGCAGGGGCTATCGCGCGGTCACGCTCGTCAAGCCAGCCCTGGCGCAGTTCGGGCACCGAGTTGGCAAGTTGTTCGTAGTACGGATGGTGCGGGCCGCGATCGAAATCGGCACGCGCCACCTGCGTGAGCTTGCGGCCGTGCTGCATGACGACGATCTCGTCGCACACCGCGCGCACCGTGTGCAGATCGTGGCTGATGAAGAGGTACGACACGCCCAGATCGCGCCGCAGGTCGGCCATGAGGTTGAGCACGGCGGCGCCGACCACGGTGTCGAGCGCGGAAGTCACCTCGTCGCAGAGGATCAGGTCAGGCTCGGCAGCCAGGGCACGCGCCAGGTTCACGCGCTGCTTCTGTCCGCCCGAGAGCCCGCCCGGCAAGCGTTGAGCCACACTGTGCGGCAAGCGCACCAGATCGAGCAGCTCGCGAATCCGCCGCTGCAATGCTTCGCCCTTCAACCCCTTATAGAACTGCAGGGGCCTCGCCAGAATGCGCTCGATGGTGTGCGACGGGTTGAGCGCCGTGTCGGCCATCTGGAAGACGATCTGGATGCGGCGCAGCGCGTCGGGCGAACGTTTTGCAAGCAGTGGTTCGAGCGCCTTGCCGTGGAACGTCATGCTGCCCTCGCACGGCGCAATCAATCCCGCAATGGCGCGGGCCAGCGTGGTCTTGCCCGAGCCGGATTCACCGATCACGCCGATGGCCTGCCCGCGATAGAGCTTGAAGTTGATGTCGTCGAGGATGCGCGTGGCGGGCTGGCCCTTGGCATCCACCGCCCCGTAGCCGGCGCCCAACCCCTGCACATCGAGCAGCAGTTCGCCCTCGCCCAGGCAGTGCTCCGCTGGGCGCGCGGTTGGCCGCGCCGCCGCCAGCAGGCTCTTGGTGTAGTCATGATCAGGCGTGGCGAGGATGTGCGCGGTGGGGTTGATCTCCTGCATCTGGCCGCCGCGCAGCACCAGGATGTGATCGGCCATCTGCGCCACCACGGCCAGGTCATGGCTCACGTAGACGGCGGTAGCGCGGCGCTCGCGCACCACGCGGCGGAACGCACGGAGCACCTCGATCTGCGTGGTCACGTCCAGCGCGGTGGTCGGTTCGTCCAGGATCACCAGATCCGGATCGATGATCAGCGCCATGGCAGCCATGAGCCGTTGCAACTGGCCGCCCGACACCTGATGCGGATACCGCTCGCCAATGGTTTCGGGATTGGGCAGCGCCAGTTCGCGGAACAACTCCACGGCTTTGGCCTCAGCTTCTGCCCGCGACATCGTACGGTGAATGCGCGCAGGCTCCACCACCTGATCCAGGATCGTGCGCGACGGGTTGAACGACGCCGCTGCGCTCTGCGCGATGTAGGCCACGGTGCGCCCGCGCAGCGCGCGTTGATCTGCGGGCGGCAGGTGCAGCACGTCGATATCGCCAATGCGGATGCTGCCCGATGCGATCTCACAGCCGCGGCGCGCATAGCCCATCAGCGCCAGTGCGGTGGTGGTCTTGCCGGAGCCCGACTCGCCAATCAGCGCCAGCACTTCGCCGGGCTGGATGGCAAAGCTGAGGTTGTCTACGAGAGTCTGTTCGCCTGCGGTAATGCGCAGGCCTTCTACGACGACGGACGCACCCATGTTCAACGCCCTCCGCGTTCGCGGGCCCGAGAACGACCTCGGCCCGGCAGGTTGTCGATGACGATGTTGACCGCGATGGTCAGGCTCGCAATGGCCAGCGCCGGCACGATGACCGAAGCGCCCGCATCCGGCAGCGCGCCGATGTTCTCGCGCACCAGCGAACCCCAGTCGGCCGACGGTGGCTGAATGCCGAGGCCCAGGAAGCTGAGGCTCGCCAGCAGCAGCACGACGTACACGAAGCGCAGGCCCAGATCGGCCAGCATGGGCCCGAGGATGTTGGGCAGGATCTCGCGCAGCATGATGTACAGCGTGCCCTCGCCGCGTGTGCGCGCCACGGTCACGTAGTCGAGCGCGTTGATGTTGACTGCCAGGGAGCGCGCAATGCGATACGCGCCAGGCACGTAGATGATGGCGGCAGTCACCACCAGCATCGTCACCGAAGAACCGAAGCCGGCCACCATGAGCAACGCGAACATCTTGCTCGGGATGGCCGTGAGCGTATCGAGCACGCGGCTCAACGTGGCGTCGACCAGACCACCCATGGCAGCGGCAAACAGCGCCAGCACCGTGCCCGTGCCGCTGGCCAGCACGGTGGCCACGAGGGCCACGCCCACGGTGTAGCGCGCGCCTTCCACCACGCGGACGAACATGTCGCGGCCGAGGTAATCGGTGCCGAACCAGTGGGCCGCGCTCATGGGGCCGAAGACGTCACCGTTGCCATCGCCGCTGGTAATCAGATGTGCGGGCAGCAGCGCGGGGCCGACCAGCGCCGCCAGCACCCAGAACACCAGCACGGCCAGGCCGATGAGGCCCGTGACACCGAAGCTGCTCAGCAGGCGCCGTATGGGGTGGCGCGGTGCGGGCGGCGCGGGTGGCGTGCCGGCCGGCAACGTAGGGGAAGTTGGCGTGGTTTCCATCGTCAGGCTCTTGTTCATAGGATCAGCATCAACGGTGGCGCAGACGCGGGTTGGCAACAATGCCAAGCACATCGGCCGCGGTCACGAGCAGCAGGTAGCCCGCGCAGAAAATCATGGCGCAGGCCTGCACGAGCGGCATGTCACGCTGCGATACGCCATCCACCATCAGCTTGGCGATGCCGGGATAGTTGAAGATCGTCTCGATGATGATCACGCCGCCCAGAAGGTACGACAGCGACAGCGCCACCGCATTGGCGATCGGCCCCACGGCATTGGGCAGCGCATGCGCAAGCACCACGCGCATCGGCGAGGCGCCTTTCAGACGCACCATTTCGATGTACGGCGCTTCGAGCTGGTCGATGACGGCGGCGCGGCTCATCCGCATCATCTGCGCGACGATCACGCAGCACAGGCTGAGCACCGGCATGGCAAACGCCTTCAGCATGTGGCCCAGCGATTCGATGTCGTTGACGTACGACAGCGCGGGCAGCCAGCGCAGCTTGACGGCAAACACCAGCACCGCCAGCGTCGCCACCAGAAACTCCGGCACCGACACCACGGCCACGGATGCCGTGGAGGCCACCCTGTCGAACCATGAGCCGCGCCAGACGGCCGAAGCAACACCAAGGCTGAGCGCAATCGGCACCGAGAACAGCGCCGTCACCGCCGCCAGCAGGAGCGAGTTTGGCAATCGGCTTGCCACGAGTTCGGCCACCGGCATCTGCGTGGTGGTCGATTGCCCGAGGTCGCCGCGCGCAATGCCGGCCAGCCAGTGCACATAGCGCTGCGGCGCCGGCACGTTCAGGCCCATCTGCGCACGCAGCGCGGCCAGGGCTTCGGGCGTGGCGTCCTGCCCCAACTGTTCTTGCGCGGCGTCGCCGGGCAGCACAGCGGTGATCGAGAACACGATGACCGACACCGCCAGCAACGACAGCAGCGCCAGCGCCACGCGCCGCACCAGCAGCTTAAGGATGACTCGATTCATGACAGCCCCTTCATCACCTTCGGCAAGAACGCCACCATCGCACCGTCAGGCTTCAAGCCAGACGTTCTCGGCAAACGAGTAGCCCATCAGTCCACCCAGCGGGATCGGGGCCAGGCCCTTGAGCTTGGTCGTGTGCCCATCGATGCTGGCCAGGAACAGCGGAATGCCGATGCCCGCTTCCCCGTGGATCATGGTCTGCATATCGGCGTACATCTGCTTGCGCTTGGCGACATCCGTCTCGGCGCGGGCGGCGACGAGCAACTGGTCGAACTTCGGGCTTTTCCAGCGCGATTCATTCCAGGCCGCGTCGGATTTGAAGAACTGCGTGAGGATCGTGTCGGCGCTCGGGCGCGGGTTGACGTTGCCGAAACCGACCGGGCTGCTCAGCCAGTGGTTGGACCAGTAGCCGTCGGCAGGCATGCGCTTGACGTCGAGGTCCAGGCCGATGCGCTGTGCGGTCTGCTGCAGCACCAGTGCAATCTCCACCGAATACTGCGCCGCCGGCGAGGCCACCACGGGAATCTTGCCCGTCACGCCCGACTTCTGCAGGTGGAATTTCGCCTTGTCGATATCGAACGCGCGCTGCGGCAGTTCCTTGAAATAAAAGCGGTTGGTCGGGTCGATCGGCTGGTCGTTGCCGAGCACCGCGTAATCCAGCGCGATGGTCTTCTTCATCTGTTCGCGGTCGAACAGGTACTTCATCGCCATCACGAAATCGGGGTTCGCGCCCGGGCCCATATCCTTGCGCATGATCAGGTCAGAGTACTGGCCCGATTGCGTCGTGAAGATGGCGTAGCCTGGCGTGCTCTTGACGCGTGCCACGGCACGCGGGTTGACGGACGCCACCAGGTCCATCCCGCCCGAGAGCAGCGCATTGACGCGCGCGCTTTCATCGCCGATGCCGACGAACTCGATCTCGTCCAGATACGGCTTGCCCGGTTTCCAGTACCCGTCGTTGCGCACGACGACGGTGCGCACGCCAGGCTTGAACTCCTTGATCTTGTACGGGCCGGTGCCGATGCCGCCGCTGAAATCGGTCGTGCCGTCCTTGACGATATGGAAGTGGAAGGTGCCGAGGATCACGGGCAAGTCGGCGTTCGGAGCGGTCAGCACCACCGTCACCTCGTTCGGCCCGGTCGCCTTGACGCTCTCGATCTGGTCGGCCAGCACCTTGGCCTTCGAGGCAGTGGCCGGATCCTTGTGGCGCATGACGGAATACACCACGTCTGCGGGGGACAGGGCCTTGCCATCGTGGAAGGTCACACCCTTGCGCAGCGTCAGCACCCAGGTCTTGGCATCGGCCGTGTGGTACGACTCGGCCAGCGCAGGGCGCGGCGTGAGGCTGCCGTCCAGCACGAACAGGCCGTTGTAGACCATGTTGCAGCGCACGTAGTCGTTCTGGTTCGACTGCTTGGCCGGGTCGAGCGTGTCGGTCGCTGCTGCGGTGGCCGCCGCCACGCGGATGCGTCCACCACGGCGCGGCGTCTGCGCATACGCGCTGACGGCCGTGCCCGCCAGGCTGCCGGCCAGCGTGGCCTGCATGCCACCGGCCATCAGCATCTTCAACACGTCGCGTCGCGAGGCACCGCGCTTGAGCGACGCCATCACCCGCTGGCTTTCGGCGG
Organism: Ralstonia wenshanensis; assembly: GCF_021173085.1. Taxonomy (NCBI): domain Bacteria; kingdom Pseudomonadati; phylum Pseudomonadota; class Betaproteobacteria; order Burkholderiales; family Burkholderiaceae; genus Ralstonia; species Ralstonia wenshanensis. The sequence continues at coordinate 1,470,738 of NZ_CP076412.1, read as the reverse complement.
GACCGACAAGGTTCTCGAACTCGTTATGGCTGTCGCTCATGGTGGGGCTCCTGATGGATCTGGTCTGATTGGAATACGTTGCGATCGTTGGATACTGCGGAAGACTGCGTTTGCGGCGCCGCTCAGGCAAATCGGTCTTTGAGCTGGTAGTACATGCCGACCGCGGGCAAAAACCACGGCGGACCAAAGTGACCGGGAATGGCGCTCCACGCGCGATCGCGCCACGGGTTGGCAGCAGCGTCGCCGGCCATGACTTCGGCCATGCGCTCGCCCATGTGCACGGACATCTGCGTGCCATGCCCGCTGTAGCCCATGGAGTAGAACAGGCCGTCACGTTCACCCGCATGCGGCAGGCGATCTTGCGTCATGTCGACAAGGCCGCCCCAGCAATAATCGAGGCGCACATCGCGCAACTGCGGGAAGGTTTCCGTCAGGCCGGCGCGGAGCACCTCGCCGCTCATCGCATCCTGCTGCGGGCTCGACACCGCAAAGCGTGCGCGGCCACCAAACACCAACCGGTGGTCTGGCGTGAGGCGGAAGTAATGGTGAATATTCGCCACCGTCACATACGTGCGGCGCGCTGCCAGCAACGCGTGCGCACGCTCCGCACCGAGCGGTTCGGTGGTGACGATAAAGCTGCCAATCGGGACGATGCGCCGACGCAGCCAGCCGAACGTGCCATAACCGCCGTGGCGCGACGCGCCCGTCGCCAGCAGCACCTGTTTGGCCAGCACCGTGCCGCGCGTGGTGTGGACACGATGCACCTGCCCTTGCACACGCTCGACGCGTTGCACGCACGTGCGCGTATGAACTTGAGCACCCTGACGCTGTGCCGCCATGGCCAGGCCCTGCGCAAAGCGGCCCATGTGCATCTGCCCGCTGCGCTTGTAGAGCAGGCCGCCATGAAAGCGCTCGCTCTGGATTTCAGCGCGCACGCGGGCAGCATCGAGTATCTCGACATCCCGATCCACACCATCCGCAATCAGCCGGTCCGCACTGCGTTGCAGGGCGTCCATCTGATACAGCTTGGTGGCGAGCTTGAGCTTACCGTTGCGCTGGAAGTCGCAGGCGATGCCCTCCTCGCGCACGATGCGCTCCACCGTATCCACGGCGGCGTCGTAGGCGTGATACCAGGCGCGGGCGCGGTCCACGCCCACCTTGGCGGCCAGGTCGGCGTAATCCACTGCCAGGCCGTTGTTCACGTGGCCGCCGTTACGCCCCGACGCCTCGGGCGCCACCCTCTCGCCCGCTTCCAGCACGACCACGCTGGCGCCGCGCCGGGCCAGCGCCAGCGCGGCTGACAACCCCGTGAAACCACCGCCGACAATCACCACGTCTGCCTGCGCCGGCAGATCGTGCGCGTCCAGCGCTAGCGCGGGCACCGAGTCGTTCCAGTAGGAGTCGAGTTTCATGGAGGTCATGTGGGGTGGCGATCGAGACGCGGCTTAGAGGCCAACAACACCGGGCAGGCCGCCGATGTCCTGGATCTCGGTGTAACGGTACGCCGGATTGCCGGGGCCGTGACCGCGGTTGACGAACACCTTGTTGACGATGCCGAGGTCATCGGCCGACATCAGGTCGTAGCGCAGGCTGGACGACACGTGCAGCACGTCTTCCGGATTGCAGCCCAATGAATCGAACATGTATTCGAACGCCTTCAGGCGCGGCTTGTAGGCCTGAGCCTGCTGCGCCGTGTACACGCGGTGGAACGGCGCACCGAGCATCGCCACATTCTTCTGGATCTGCGAGTCATCGGCGTTGGACAGGATCACCAGCGGGATTTCCTTGGCGACCTTGGCCAGACCTGCCGGCACGTCGGCATGCGGGTCCCACGTCGGCACGGCATCGTAGTAAGCCTGGCCATCGGTGTCGAAGTACTGGATCTTCCATTTCTTGCACAGGCGGCGCACCGCGTTTTTCAGCACGACCTCGTACGGTTTCCAATCGCCCAGCACCTCGTCGAAGCGGTAGGCAGTGAAGTCGGCGATGAACTGCTCCATCTGCTCGGCCGGAATGCGATCGGCAAACAGCTCGCGCGTCATCTCGCCCATGCGGAAGCGCGTGAGCGTGCCATAGCAGTCAAAGGTGATGTACTTGGGGCGGAAGGTCATGGTTTGAGGTCCTAAGGTCCTGAAGGTGGCTGCTGTTATGCAGTCTTTGCAGCACGGTTATGACGAAATCATTGAAGCACGCAGACTCGTCACGGTTGTAGGGAAATGCGCGGTCTCACGTGAGAAAGCTGCTGTTTCGGATGGCACTCGCGGCATGCCATGCGGTCTGCACCGCTGGCGTGCCGCACGCACCGCCAAGGCACGCTAGTGCATCGCAGCAAAATCGATCAGCACACTTTTGAAGCGCAGGTTGGCCTCCACGGCTTGCCGGCCCAGATCCTTGCCGATACCCGACTGGTAATAGCCGCCGGTGGGGATGACGAAATCTGCGCTGCGCCCATAGCGGTTGATCCAGACCGTGCCCGCCGCGATGCCGCGCATGGCGCGCAGCGCGCGTCCGATATCTGCGGTGTGCACGCCGGCGGCCAGGCCGTAGTGTTCGTGTGCGGCGAGTGCCAGGCCTTCCTCTTCGTCATCGAAGGTTTGCACCGCCAGCACAGGGCCGAAGATTTCTTCCTGCACGGCCGGGTTGTCTGCGCGCACGCCTTCGAGCACCGTGGGCTGGAAATACGCCCCACCGGGGCCATCGCCAAACAGGCCGCCGCCGCAGCGCACCTGCGCACCAGCGTCGCGTGACCGCTCCACGATGTCGAGAATGCGCCCCGCCTGCGCCGCCGAAATGATCGGCGGCAGCGTGGCGGTGTCGTCCCAGGTGGCGCCGGGCCGCAACGCGGCAAAGCGTGCGGTGATGCGCTCGATCAATGCCTGGGCAACCTGCCGTTGCACGATCAGGCGCGAGCCCGCCACGCACACCTGTCCTGCATTGCCGGTGATGGCGCCCGCGATAATGCCTGCCACCCGGTCGATGTCAGGCGCGTCGGCAAAGACGAGCTGCGGGCTCTTGCCACCCAGCTCCAACGTGACGGGCTTCGGGCCATGCGAGGCGCAGGTCGCCATGATGGCGGCGCCGGTGCGGGTCGAGCCGGTGAAGGTCATCTTGGAGATCAGCGGATGCCGCGTGAGCGCGTCGCCCGTGGTGCGGCCATCTCCCTGCACCACGTTGAAGAGGCCCGGTGGCACGCCCGCTTCGATGGCGAGTTCAGCCAGCCGGATAGCGGAATACGGCGTCAATTCGGAAGGTTTCAGTACGACCGCGTTGCCCGCTGCCAGCGCCGCGCCAACTTTCCACGAGACCATCACCAGCGGAAAATTCCACGGCGTGATTGCGCCGACCACCCCATAGGGCTCGGCCACCACCATGCCGAGGTTGTCGTGCCGCGTGGCCGCCACGTCGCCGCCGAGCTTGTCGGCGTATTCGGCAAAGAAGCGCAGGCCCTCGGCGGTGAATGGCAAGTCCCAGGCGGCGGCGTCGCGCAGCGGGCGGGTGGAGCACACGGCCTCGAGCGGCGCCATGTTGGCCACGTCGGCGTCGATCAGATCAGCCCAGCGGCGCAGCACGCGCGCCCGGTCACGCGGTGCACGGCGCGCCCAGTCCGTCGTGCGCCACGCCTGCCACGCATCTTGCACGGCAGCGTCGACGGTGGAAGCGTCGGCCAGCGGTAGCTCCGCATGCACGGCGTTGTCGGAAGGGCGGCGTACAGTGATGCGGCCGGCGTCGGGCACAAGCCTGCCGCCGATGAAATGGCCGGAAGGTACGCGGATGGTCTGGGGGTCGAATTTGGCCACGAAATTGGGGGGCGCCGAAGCCCGGCACCCATATCGAAATGAGGTCATTGATGCTAGGCAGGAAGGCTCGGCATTTGGTTTCGTAACCGGGGGCGCTACCGCATCGAATTGCGAAACCCACACCCTCGACAGACGATGCTTGCAAATTGCGGGCAAACCCGAATTCGATCTGGCTCCCGGCGGCGATGTCGTCCAAGATGAGTGCCGGTGCCACCTTCATCCTTCGCCGGAAGGAACCTCCCATGTCTTCCTCGTCCGTACCTGCCCAGAACCTGCCCGCCGACGACGGCGTGGTGCTGCGCCCCATGACTGCCGACGATCTGGCCCAGGCGCATGCCCTGTCAGAAGAGCAGCGCTGGCCGCACCGCCCGGCCGACTGGGCGCAGAGTTTTGCGCATGCCGAGGGCATCGTCGCCGAGCGCGACGGCCAGATCATCGCCACCGCACAACGCTGGCGCTGGGGCCCCCGCCACGCCACCATCGGGCTGGTCATCGTGACGCCGGCATGCCAGGGCCGGCGCATCGGCCATCGCTTGATGAGCGCGCTGCTCGACGGTCTGGACAACCACACCGTGCTGCTGCATGCCACCGCAGAAGGGCGCGGCTTGTATGAGCGACTGGGCTTTGTGCGCACCGGCGAGATCCGCCAGCACCAGGGCGTTGCGCAACCCACGCCGCTGATCGCCCTGCCCACAGGCTGGCGCTTGCGCCCTGCCGGGCTCAATGAGGCTGCGGATTTGCGCCGGCTCGATGCGCAGGCGCGGGGCATGCCGCGCGATGCACTGATCGACGATCTGCTCGCCAGCGCAGACGCCTGCGTCGTGCTGGACGACGATGGCGAGGCGCGCGGCTTTGCGATGCTGCGCCGATTCGGGCGCGGCCACGCCATCGGCCCCGTGGTCGCCCCGGACGCCGAGAGCGCCAAGGCGCTGATCGCGCATCTGGCGGGCATCAACGCCGGCCACTTCACTCGCATCGACATCGACTTCGACAGCGGTCTGGCGGAGTGGCTGGAGAGCATCGGCCTGCTGCGCGTGGACGCCCCCACCACCATGGTGCGCGGCGAGCCGCTGGCCACACCACCCGGCGCGCCCGCGCTGTTTGCCATCGTGACCCAGGCAATGGGTTGAACCCCGAACACCGCGCCGACCGCTCATCGTGACGACTACGTTCCTCTACAAGTCCGACCCTGTTCGCGGCCGGCAATGGGCGGAGGTCTTCCGCCAGCACGCGCCCGACATCGACTTCCGCATCTGGCCCGACATCGGCGATCCGCTACGGGTGCGCTTTCTTGCAGCCTGGGAGCCGCCCGCCGATATTGCGACGCAGTTCCCGCACCTGGAGGTGCTGTTCTCTTCGGGCGCGGGGGTCGATCAATTCAACTTTGCCGCGCTGCCGCCCACGCTGCCCGTGGTGCGCATGGTGGAACCCGGCATCGTGCGCGGCATGGTGGAGTACGTCACGCATGCCGTGTTGAGCCTGCACCGCGATATTCCCGCCTACCGCCGCCAGCAGCAGGCGGAACAGTGGCGCCCGCAGCCGGTGCGGCCGGCCAATGAACGCCGCATTGGTGTGCTCGGGCTCGGCTCGCTTGGGCAGGCCGTGCTGGCCCAGTTGAAGGGTTTCGATTTCGACTGCGCGGGCTGGAGCCGATCGCGCCATGCCATCGACGGCGTGCATTGCTTTGCCGGGCAAGAGGAACTGGAAGCCTTCCTGGCGCGCACCGACATCCTCATCTGCCTGATGCCGTTGACCGATGCCACGCGCGGCGTGCTGAACGCAGCGCTGTTCGCGCAATTGCCGCAAGGCGCCGCGCTGGTGCACGTTGGCCGCGGCCCGCAACTGGTGAGCGACGACCTGCTTGCAGCGCTTGACAGTGGGCAGCTCAGCGAAGCCATGCTCGACGTGACCGACCCCGAGCCGCTGCCCGCCGGCCATGCGTTGTGGCGCCATCCGCGCATCCACATCACGCCGCACATTGCCAGCATGACGCAACCGCTTTCCGCAGCAGCGGTGGTCATCGACAACCTGCGTCGCTTTACCGCCGGCGAACCCATGGTCGGGCTTGTGGACCGCTCGCGCGGCTACTGAAACCCCGCATCAAACGGCGCGCCGCACGATCTGCTGCTGCGCGCCGAACAACAGCAGCACGCTGCGTTCTTCCCGCGCAAAGCAGCACCAAGCCTCAGTCGCCACGGCCTACTCTTGAGTCCATTGATTGCCTTCATTGCGCGAACGGACTCTGCCATGACCCAGCTCACCGATCTGCCCCAGCTTGCCTCGCTTGACGCCATCGACCGCGCGCACCTGATCCACCCGGTTGCCTCCTGGCGCACCCACGAGCAACGCGGGCCGACCGTACTGACATCCGGACGCGGTGCGTGGCTGACCGACGCACACGGCAACGAGTTACTCGACGCCTTCGCGGGCCTCTGGTGCGTCAACGTCGGCTATGGCCAGGAGAGCGTGGTGCAGGCCGCCGCCGAGCAGATGCGCCGCCTACCCTACGCCACGGGCTACTTCCATTTCAGCAGCGAGCCCGCCATCCGCCTGGCCGACAAGCTCGTGCAGATCACGCCGCGCTCGCTCAATCACGTCTATCTCACGCTGGGTGGGTCTGAGGCGGTGGATGCTGCGGTACGTTTCATCGTCCAGTACTTCAATGCCGTCGGCAAGCCGGCGAAGAAGCATTTCATTTCACTCGAGCGCGGGTATCACGGTTCGTCGTCCACGGGCGCGGGGCTGACGGCGCTGCCGGCGTTCCATCGTGATTTCGACTTGCCGCTTCCGACGCAGCACTACATCCCCTCGCCCAACCCGTACCGCGCGGCCAATCCGGCGGATGCGCAGGGCATCGTCGCAGCTTCGGTGGCGGCATTGCGTTCCAAGGTTGCGGAGCTGGGCGCGGACAACGTCGCGGCGTTCTTCTGCGAACCGATCCAGGGCTCCGGCGGCGTGATCGTCCCGCCCAAGGGCTGGCTCAAAGCCATGCGCGACGCCACGCGCGAGCTGGGCATCCTGTTCGTCGTGGATGAAGTCATCACCGGTTTTGGCCGCACCGGCCCCATGTTTGCCTGCGATGCCGAAGGCGTCGACCCCGACATCATGACGATGGCCAAGGGGCTCACGGCAGGCTACGTGCCGATGGGCGCGACGCTGATTTCCGACCAGATCTACGCGGGCATTGCCGACGGCGCTCCTGCCGGTGTGCCGATCGGCCATGGGGCGACGTATTCGGCCCACCCGGTGAGCGCGGCCGTGGCGCTCGAAGTGCTGCGCCTGTACGAAGAAGGCGGCATCCTCGCCAACGGCCAGCGCGGCGCGGCCAGTTTTGCGGCGGGACTGGACGGGTTGCTCACGCATCCGCTGGTGGGCGACTCACGCCATCGCGGCCTGCTGGGCGCGCTGGAACTCGTGAGCGACAAGGCCACCAAGCTCGGCTTCGATGCCGCACTTGGCCTGCCCAACCTGATTGCCTCGGCTGCCTATGGCAACGGCCTCGTGTTCCGCGCGTTTGGCGACAACATCCTCGGCTTTGCCCCCGCGCTGACCTACACCGAAGACGAATTCGCCCAACTCTTCGCGCGCCTGAAAAAGACGCTCGACGACGTGCTGGCCATGCCGGCCGTGCGTGCGGCGCTCGCCTGATGCAACCAGTAGCAACAGGCCCAACAAGCTGACACAAAAGACACCGGCTGCCGCAGAATCGGATCTATCTTCCACGCCTTCGCCCCTGCCATGACCGAAGCTCTCAAGATCGATCGTCTGGACCTGCGCATCCTCGCCCAACTACAGAAGAACGGGCGCATGACGAACGTGGACCTGGCCGACGCCGTGGGCCTGTCGCCCAGCCCGTGCCTGATCCGCGTCAAGCGCCTGGAGCAGGCCGGCTACATCTCCGGCTACGGCGCGCACATCCGCCTGGAAAAGCTGGGCGACACGCTGACCGTCTTCACCGAGGTCACGCTGTCGGACCACCACCGCGAAACCTTCGTGCGCTTCGAAGCTGCCATCCGCGAGGTGGACGAAGTGCTCGAATGCCACCTGCTCTCCGGCGGCTACGACTACCTGCTGCGCTTCATCACGCGAGGCGTCAACCACTACCAGGAAGTGATTGAAGACCTGTTGGAACGCAACATCGGCATTGCCAAGTATTTCAGCTACATCGTCATCAAATCGCCGTTCATCAAAACGCACTGTCCGATCGAACGGCTCTTTCCCAACCAACGCTGACGCCTCTCGAAACCGAGTCCACTGTTGGATACGGTGAGGACCCACCCTGCATGACAACCGCCCTGATGCTGCACCGCGCCGACGGCGCCCCAATCTCAACCGAGTTCCGGCAAGCCGCCCTGAGCCCAAGCGACCCCTTCGCGCAAGAACGGGAGATTGCCTGGGAAGGGCCAAACGCAATGAGCGCGGGGCGGGCGACCTTTGTCGGCGAGCGGGATGTCGCTAGCTTTCCGCATACGGAGACGCTCGCCGTCGTGGAGGGCGAGTTGACGCTCACGGCGCCGGGCTCGGCACCGCAGGTGATCGGTGCGGGCTCCGGCGCGGTCATTGCATCCGGCACAGCGGTGCGCATCGAGGCTGCCGCCGGCGTTCGATTCGTGTTCTGCGCTGCTGTCATCAACACACCGACCACGCCGGCGCTCATCCCGCTGCACGCCGATGCGGACTTCAAACCGTCGGGTGGGCCCGCGCCCGAAGTGCTGATCGGGCCGGTTCCGCAGTGTCGCAGCGATAACGTCTTCACCGACGAGCCAACGCAATACCGTGCGGGCACGTGGGACTCGACGCCGTATCACCGCATCGTGCGCGCGCATCCGGTGAACGAGTTCATGTACGTGCTCGATGGCGGTGTGCAATTCGCTGGCCCGGATGGCAACGTGCTGTCCGTTGGCACCGGCGATGCCATCTTCGTGCCGCAAGGCACCGCCATCGGATGGCAAAGCACAGAGCGCGTCGCCAAGTTCTACGTGGTGCAGAACGCACAGGCCTGAACGAACGAGGAGCACGAGTCATGTCCCAGCCGTTGCGCCTCATCGAGAGCGCCTCTTCCCTTCCAGCGCAGGCCGACGTCGTCGTGATCGGCGGCGGCATCATCGGCGTCTTTGCTGCCTATTACCTGGCCAGGCGCGGCGTGTCGGTGGCCGTGGTCGAAAAGGGCCGCATCGGTGCCGAACAGTCGAGCCGCAATTGGGGCTGGTGCCGACAGCAAAACCGCGATGCACGTGAACTGCCGATGGCCACCAAGAGCCTTGAACTGTGGGAGCAGTTTGCCGCTGACACGGGAGAAGACACAGGTTTCCGCCGCTGCGGCCTGCTCTATCTGAGCAACGACGAAGAAGAACTTGCCCGCTGGACGAAGTGGCGCGATTTCGCAAAGACGGCCGGCGTGACCACGCACATGCTGAGCAGCCAAGAAGCGTCCGAGCGTGGCCGCCTCACAGGTCGCGCTTGGAAGGGCGGCGTGTTCTCACCGAGCGACGGCACGGCGGACCCTGCCAAGGCGGCGTCATCTGTGGCGGCTGCGCTCATGAAGCTCGGCGGGACCGTTCACCAGAACTGCGCTGCACGGGGCATTGAGGTCGCGGGCGGCCGCGTGAGCGGCGTCGTCACCGAAGCCGGAACCATCAAGACCCGCACCGTGGTGTTTGCCGGCGGCGCTTGGGCCTCGTCGTTCTGTCGCCAATTGGGCATCCGCTTTCCGCAGGCCACCGTTCGCCAGTCCATCGTGCGGGTGACGGGCGTGACCGAGCCGGTGCCAGACGCCTTGCACACTGCACGCGTTTCCATCACCCGCCGCAGCGATGGCAGCTACAACCTGGCCATCAGCGGGCGCGGGCGCGTGGACCCAACCGCGCAGTTGCTGCGCTTCGCCCCGCAGTTTCTGCCGATGTTCGCAAAGCGCTGGCGCAATGTGTTTCCGGGCGGATTGGAAGGCATTCGCGCCGGCCACGAAACACTCGCGCGGTGGCGGCTCGATGCCCCCACGCCCATGGAGCGCATGCGCATCCTCGACCCGCGGCCCGATGCAGCGGCCGTCAGACAAACCTACAACCGCGCTGTTGAACTGCTGCCGGTGCTGGGCCAAGCAGGCGTCGCCAACGCCTGGGCCGGTTTCGTGGACAACACCCCGGACGGCGTGCCGGGCATCGGTGAAGTGCCGGAGATTCCCGGGTTCATTTTGGCCGCGGGCTTCTCGGGTCACGGGTTCGGAATCGGCCCCGGCGCCGGTCATCTGATCGCCGATCTGGTGACCGGTGAAAAGCCGATCTTCGACCCTGCCCCCTACGACCCGGCGCGTTTCAAGCACTCGGCCTGGGGCAAGGTCGCAGATTTCTAAGGCAGCAATATCGGCAAGGCGACGCGCGTGGCCGCGGTTCAAGAAGCAGATGGAACGGCGGCCAACGCGCGGCGGGCGACTTCGCAAAACCAGCGCACGCCCAGCGGCAACGCGTCGTCATTGAAGTCGTAACAGGGGTGGTGCAGCGGGTATTCGCCATCGGGGCCGGCGCCGGCACGGCCTTGGCCAAGCCAGAGATAGGCGCCAGGCTTGCGCTGCAACATGAAAGCGAAGTCTTCTGAGGTGAATGCAGCGCGTGGCGCCTCTGCAGCCTCCAGGCCGATCGCTTGCGCCGCGTCCAACGCGAGCCGTGCTTCGGCCGGCGTATTGATGGTGGCCGGGTAATAGCGGCGGTAATCCACCTGCACCTGCGTGCCGCTACCCACCGCGATGCCGTTGGCTGTATCCCGCAGCGCCGCCTCGATGCGATCCTGCGATACGGCATCAAAGCTGCGCACGGTGCCGGTGATGCGCACTTCGGCCGGCAACACGTTGTGGCTGTGGCCGCCTTCGATACGCGTGACGGACAACACCGCCGACTCGTTCGGATCGATCCGACGCGACACGATGGTGTGCAGTTGCGCCACCAGCTGGCTGGCCGCGAGGATGGCATCCGGCGTGTGGTGGGGCTGGGCCGCATGCCCGCCACGCCCGCGCACGGTGATGTCGAACCGGTCTGCCGCCGCCATGATCGGGCCGGGCCGCGTCTGCGCGTGCCCCAGCGGCAGATCCGGCCAGTTATGCAGCGCATAGACGCTGTCGCACGGAAAACGCTCGAACAGGCCGTCTTCAATCATCCGGCGCGCGCCGGCCTGGCCCTCTTCGGCTGGCTGGAAGATGAAGTGGACCGTGCCGTCGACAGCCGTTCGCGCGAGTTGTCGCGCAGCGCCGATCAGCATGCTCGTGTGCCCGTCATGCCCGCAGCCGTGGTGCTTGCCCTGCATGCGGCTCGCGTGCGCTGAGCGGCCCAGCTCCACCATCGGCAGTGCATCCATGTCGGCACGCAGCGCAACGCTGCGTGTGCCCTGGCCGCCGCGCAGCGTACCCACTACGCCGGTGCCGCCGATGCCCTCCTCCACCGCCAGCCCCAACACCCGCAGCGACTGCGCGACGATACCCGCCGTACGGTGTTCTTCGTAGGCGAGCTCCGGATTCGCGTGCAGGTCGCGGCGCAGTGCCACGAGGTCCGGCAGCAGATCGGCGACCGGCCCGGCAATGTCGTCTCGCTTCACTTGCCGGCCTCGACCGCATCGGCCAACTGGGCCAGCGTATGGAAATGGTAGTCAGGCACGGTGTGCTCGGATTCGATGGTGCCGCCCGAATCCTTCATGCCGTGCCGGCGCTCGATCCAGCAGGTGGTGATGCCCAGGCGTTTGGAGATGCCGATGTCGTGGTACTGGCTCTGCGCCACGTGCAGGTTGTCGCCCTGCTTGAAGCCCCACGCGCCTTCATAGCGGCCGCGTGCGTAGGCGAAATACCGCGCATCAGGCTTCTCGCACAAGGCATCGTCGCAGCTGAGCAGCAGGTCGAACGGTGCGCCCAGCGTCCGCTGGAAATGGTCGAGCGCCCACGATTGCGCGTTGGTCATGGTGACGAGCTTGAAGCGCTTGCTCAACCGCTGCAGCGCCTCCACCGAATCGGGAAACGCCGGCCATTCGGCCACCGAATCGCGAAAGCCGCGGGCCAGCGTATCGGTATCGGGCAAACCAAGCTGCTGCGCGACGATGTGCCAGCACGGTACCAGGTCGTCGGGGTACCACTCGGTCTGGCCGCGTTTGCGTGCTGCCCGATAGGCGCTCAGAAAATCCTCGTCGGTAACCTTGCTGTCGGGCACCGCACGGCGCAGGTAGGCGAGCATGCCGCCCTCGAAATCGATCAACGTTCCGACGACGTCGAAAGTCAGCACTTTGAAATCCCGAAGGGCCATGACAACGCTCCTGAGTGGTTGAACGCGAGAATGAATCCAAGGGTGGCGGCAAGCCGCCTTGCATGGCGTCTAGCTTAGGAGCAGCGGCGCCGACGATGGTGCCGATCGCGCGCCGCGACACGGCAGCGAATTGCGTTTTTGCCGACGCAGCGCACAGATCGTTTGGTGGGCGCCCCGGACGTCCGGAGGCCCGGAGGCCCGGACACCCTTAACCGCGCCGCCCGTGGTGGTTACCTCCGGGTGCGTACTTGTTGCCACGCCGCACCGTCCTTACTCTGGGTGCATCGCAACGCATCCGCTTGCCGGCCCGGCAACGGAAACCACGGAGGCCCCATGCTTCAAACCGCCTGGCTCTGGCTGCTGGCAGCCGGCGCTGTGGAGATCGCCATGGCGATCTCGCTCAAATTTGCGCAAGGGTGGACGCGACCCATCCCTAGTGTGCTCGGCATCGTGGCGGCGCTTGCCAGCGTCTTCCTGCTCACGCATGCCATGCGCGGCCTGCCTGCCGGCACGGCCTACGCCATCTGGACGGGCATCGGCTCGGTGGGGGTGACGGTGCTCGGCATCGTGCTCTTTGGCGAGAGCATGCAGCCCGCGCGCCTGGCGTGCATCGGGCTGGTGATTGCCGGAACTGTCGGCCTCAACTTCTTCAACGCAGCGTAAAACCGCACCAGGAGCCCCTCATGACCCGTCTGCTCTATATCGAAGCCTCGCCCATGAAAACGCTGTCCCACTCCATCGACGTGGCAAAGCAGTTTCTCAACGCCTACCGCACCGCGCACCCCGACCACGAGATCGACACGATCGACTTATGGAGCAAGAGCATCGACCTGCCAGAGTTCGACGCCGACATGATCGGCGCCAAGTTTGCCGTCCTGCGCACCCAGAACGCCACGCCGGAACAGCATGCGCAATGGCAGCGCGCCGTGGCGTTGTCGCAGCGCTTCAACGCGGCCGATCATTACCTCTTTTCCGTTCCGATGTGGAATTTCGGAGTGCCGTATCGGCTCAAGCACTTCATTGATGTGGTGACGCTGCCGGGGCAGAACTGGAACTGGTCGGCCGCCACGGGCTATCAGGCGCTGCTCTCGGGCAAGAAGGCGGCGCTTATCTACGCCAGCGCCGGCGCATACGCAGCGCACACGGAAGGCGCGAGCGAATCGCCCGACGATTTCCAGAAGCCCTATCTGCGCCGCTGGCTGGGTTTTCTCGGCATTGAAGACGTGACGGAGATCAGCGCCGCCCCCACGCTGACGGCGCCCGATCTGCTCGCGGCGACCAAGGCCGACGCAAACGCGCGGGCGGCGGCGTTGGGCGCAGCCTTCTGAAATGCACGTCTGCCAGCAGAGTTGACTGCGATCCTAAGTGTACCTATCATGGTTACACTTTTGCGCCGAACCTCATGTCTACCAGCAGCCGCTTCGCCGTCGCCGTACACATCCTGACCCTGCTCGCCAATACGGAGGGGCCGGTGCCGTCATCGCTCATCGCTGGCAGCGTGGGAACGAACCCGGCGCTCATCCGGCGGTTGGTGGCGCAGTTGGCCGACGCCGGTTTCGTGACCTCGCAGATGGGCGCGACGGGCGGCGCCACTCTCGCGCGACCGGCAGACCGCATCACGCTGCTCGACGTCTTTCGCGTGGTGGAATCTCCGGTGCTGATTGCGCTGCCGCCCAATGCGCCCAACCCGGCGTGCGAGGTCGGCCGCGAGATCACCGGCGTGCTGGAGCGCGTGACCGAACGCGCGCAAGCCGCGCTGGAAGCCGAGCTGGCGGCGCAAACCATCTCCGGCATCCTCAGCGAGGTCGGACACGCACAGCGCCGCCGTCGCCGGGCCTAGCCGGGCCGCATGACGGCCTATTTTTTTATCCCTATATGTAACCACAGCAATTACATATAACGTTTCAGCCACCCAGACCAACCACAAGGAATTGACCATGAAGATCGCAATCATCGGCGCCACGGGGCACGTGGGCACCCGCCTGATCGACGAAGCGCTACGCCGAGGCCATCAGGTGACGGCCATTGCGCGCACCGCGTCGAAACTGCCCGCACGCGCGGGGCTGACCACCAAGGATGTCGACGTGGCCGACCAGGCTGGCCTCGTTGCCGCGCTTGCCGGCAACGATGTGGTCTATAGCACCGTGCGTTTCTTGCAAGCCAATGCCGAGCAGATTGTTGGTGCGGTGAAGAAGGCCGCCGTGCCGCGCCTGCTGGTCGTGGGTGGCGCCGGCAGCCTGGAAGTGGCCCCCGGCGTCGCGCTGATTGACACGCCGCAGTTCCCCAAGGAGTACTTTGACGAAGCTTCGGCCGGCCGCGATTTCCTCAACGCGCTGCGCAAGGAAAGCGAGTTGAATTGGACGTTCGTGTCGCCGTCGGCCATCTTCGAACCGGGTGAGCGCACGGGACACTTCCGCGTCGGCAAGGATTCGCTGCTGGTGGATGCGAACGGCAAGCCCTGGATTTCGATGGAGGACTTCGCCATCGCCTTCCTCGACGAAACAGAAAAGCCGGCACACCCGCGCCAGCGTTTCACGGTCGGTTACTGATCAGCGGCAGCTGGAGGTCTGTGCCGGCGCGCGCCAATCAATGGCTGGGCGTGTCGGCCATGCCGGGAGGCGCGTCATCGGGCTCGATCGGCTCGGGCGTGGAATCCAGCGCCGGCAGGCGGATCACAATCGCGCAGCCCCTGCCGTCCGCATGCGCCAGGCCGTCTTCGATGGTCACCGAGCCATTCCCCAGTTCAACGATACGGCGCACGATCGCCAGGCCCAGGCCGCTGCCCTGCGACTGGCTGGTGCGCGGGCGGTAGAAACGCTCGAACACGCGATCGCGCTCGTCGGGCGGGATACCGGGGCCGGAGTCTTCAATGCGCAGTTCGACCATCGGCGCACCGGCTTGCTCGATACGCTTGACGGCCAGGCGCACCTCGCCGCCGTTGGGCGTTTCGCGCACGGCGTTGTCGAGCACGTTTTCCACCAGCGTCGCAGCGTCTTCGTGCGATACCGAGACCCACGCCTGGTTGGCGCCGTCGTACGACAGCGTGATGTTGCGACGCTCTGCGCGCGAAGCCTGCTGGATCACGCCGCTGCGCGCGCACCCCGCCAAGTCGGACAACGCGCCCTGCGCAAGCTGTGCCTCCACGCGGCGTGCATCCAGCCGGGCGATGGCGAGCAGCTTGGCAAGCGACTGCGTTGCGCGCGAGATGCCGCGATCAAATTCGCGCAGCGCGGTGGAACGATCGTCTTCGCTGTCGGAATGCGACACGACATACGCCTGCGCCTGAATGGCGGCGAGCGGCGTGCGCAGCTCGTGCGCGGCATCGGCAAAGAAACGGCGATCCGCCTCGATGCCGCGACGCACGCGCGCGAACAGTCCGTTCAAAGCGTCGACCAGCGGTTTCAGCTCGGCATGTTCCACCCTCTGCACGGGGTCGAGGTCGGCAGAATCGCGCGCCTCGACCTGACGCGTGAGCGTGCGCAGGGGCTTGAGGCCCTGGTGTGCGGCCCAGCCGACCATCACCATCAGCGCGCTCGCCAGGATGGCCAGCGCCACCGCCACTTCCTGGAAGAGATCGCGGATGGCGCGCTCGTAGGCCGTCAGCGGCTGCGCCACCGTGGCGGAAATCTTGCCGTCGACGCTGTCAACCGTGTAGCTGCGCCACGGCTTGCCTTCCAGCATGATCTCGACGACGGTGCCTTGCGCCTTACCGCATGGCATGTTGGGCGCACCGGGGAAGGCGGTGATGACATTGCCGGCGCGATCGCACAGCACGTAGCGGAATTCGCCCGGCAGGATGTTGGGCAGCGACAGGCCCAGTTTGATGTCGGTGAGGCGGCGCAGGAATTCTTCGCGGCGCGGCACGTCATCCATGTTGAGCGTGGTGAGGTCCGCATAGGCCTGGGCCGACATGCGCAGATCGCTCACCACCTGGCGGCTGTTGGTGCGCGAGATTTCCAGATGCGCGATGACGAGCTGCACCAGCAGCATCAACACCAGCGCCAGCAGGATCAGCACATACAGGCGGAACGACAGCGAGCGAACCCGCAGGATGGCTGGAACCGCCAGCTTCATTGGGCGGCCCCACGGTTGCCGCCGATCATGTAGCCGACACCGCGAATGGTCTGGATGGTTTCGTTGCCGAGCTTGCGGCGCAGGTGGTGGATGACGACTTCGAGCGCGTTGGCACTGACGCTGTCGCCCTCACGATAGAGCGCGTCCATGAGCGTTTCGCGCGGCACCCAGCGGTGGGCGCGGCGCACAAGTTCAAGCAGCAGTTGGTATTCGCGCGGCGTGAGTTCGATGACCTGGCCCTCTTGCGTCACGCGCTTCTGCGAGGGCTCCACCACCAGGTTGCCGACGTTCCACTGATTGGTGCTCTGCCCCGCATGGCGACGCAGCACGGCACGCAGGCGGGCGATGAGTTCGTCCACGGGAAACGGCTTGACCAGAAAATCGTCCGCGCCGGAATCGAGCCCTTTCAGCCGTTCCGACAGCGCATCGCGCGCGCTCGCAATGATGACGGGCACGTCGCTGTGCGCGGCGCGCAGTTCTTCCAGGAAGGTATGACCCTCACCATCGGGCAACCCCAGGTCCAGCACGATGGCTTCGAAGGTGTTGGTGGTGATCCATTTCTGCGCGTCGACCAGGCGGCGCACCCAGGTCGCGTTGTAGCCGGCCTGACGCAGCGCGCGGGCCAGTGCGGTGCCCAGCGGCAAATCGTCTTCGATAAGGAGGATGGCGTTCATGCGCGGGAATCTCGGCGGCGGTAATGACGGTAAACGGACAACCGGCGCGTGGGAAACAGGCGCCGGTGAAGGTCGAAATCTACCGCAACGGACTGAGCTTTGCCTTAAATGTGTTGAGACATGTGACGAGGAAGTCGCCTCGCGAACACATACCGGACGCGGGTCCGGGCATGCAACGTTGCATTTAGCTATCATTCCAAAATTCCGATTGCATTTTCCTTAAGCCGCCGCGCATGTTCCGCCTGCCCACCACCGCCACCGCGCCGTTCTGTCCATCCGAGGTGCGCGGCACCGTTGCCGTGCCGCCAGGCCTGCCGCTGTGGAAGAAGCTGCTGCGCTTTGCGGGGCCGGGGCTGCTGGTGTCGGTCGGTTATATGGACCCGGGCAACTGGGCCACCGACATCGAAGCCGGCTCGCGCTACGGCTATGCGTTGCTGTTCGTGGTGGTGCTCTCCAGCCTGGCGGCCATGGTGCTGCAGTGCCTGTCGGCGCGGTTGGGCATCGTCACCGGCATGGACTTGGCGCGTGCTTCCCGCAACCGCTATCAGCCCGGCGCATTGCGCGTGCAATGGCTTCTGGCAGAGCTGTCCATCATTGCGTGCGACCTGGCCGAGGTGCTGGGCTGCGCGCTGGCCTTCCATCTGCTGCTGGGCGTGCCGATCCTGTGGGGCGTGGCGCTCACCGCGCTGGACACGCTGATCGTGCTCGGCCTGAAGGGCAAGGACTTCCGCCAACTGGAAGCCATCGTGCTGGGGCTCATTCTCACGATTGGGCTGTGCTACTTCGTTGAACTCGTGCTCATCAAACCGCACTGGCCTTCAGTGGCGGCCGGGCTGATGCCGTCGTGGCAGGCCGTGAGCCAGCGCGAGCCGCTGTATCTGGCCATCGGCATCCTCGGCGCCACGGTGATGCCGCATAACCTGTACCTGCACTCGTCCATCGTGCAGACGCGCATGACGGCCAACACCGAAGATGCCAAGCGCGAGGCCATCGGCCTGTCGCGGCTGGACACCATCGCGTCGCTGGGCCTGGCCCTGCTTGTGAACGGCGCAATCCTGATCCTGGCGGCAGCGGCATTCAACGCGCACGGCCATCAGAACGTGGCTGACATCGAGGACGCCTACCACCTGCTGGAGCCCATCGTCGGAACGGCGCTGGCCGGGCTGCTGTTTGGCATCGCGCTGCTGGCGGCGGGGCAAAGCTCCACCTTTACCGGCACCATCGCGGGGCAGGTTCTGATGGAGGGCTTCCTCGACTTGCGCATCCCCTGCTGGCAGCGGCGTTTGATCACGCGGGCGCTGGCGCTGGTCCCCGCGTTCATCGGTGTGGCGATGCTCGGCGACCACGCCATCGGCAAACTGCTTGTCATCAGCCAGGTGGTGCTCGGCCTGCAACTGCCGTTTGCGATGCTTCCGCTGATTCGCATGACGGGCGATCGCACGCTGATGGGGGTGTTTGTGAGCAGCCGGTTAACGTCTTGGCTGGCGTGGGCGTTATTCATCGTCATCAGCATCGCCAATGTGTGGCTGGTATGGCAGGTGCTGGCAGGCTGAGTCGTACATTGCGGGATTCCCCCCACTAAAAAACCGCGCACGGGGTTGGCCACCGCTATTAGAATGCGCGCTTTGTTGCGCAATCCGGCCCCGCCCGCGCCCGCATCATCCCGTCGCGCCAGAGGGTCTCTCTTGCCCTGCCTTGAGCGCGAACCTGCCTACCGCCTCCGACCTGCCCGACGCACGCACACCCTCGCGTGACTATCAGGCGCGCCATTTTGTGCCGATGATCATCGCGCTGAGCAAATGCGGCGTGCTCGGTTACGCCTTCGCGATCGTGCTGGGCTGCTCGGTCGGGCTGCTGCATCGGCCGGAGCCGCTGCTTGCGCTGCTCTTCCTGCTGATGGCAATCGTGGTGGTGGCACAGCGGTATCGGCACACCGGCTTGTGGGGGGTGCTGGCCCTTACGCACCTGCTGGCAGAGGAAGTGGCCATCATCGCGTTCGGTCATCAGGCGGGGCTCCAATGGGTACTGCCGGCGTTCTATCTAATGCCGCTTGCGACCAGCCCCGCGTGGCTCAACCGGCGTGATTTCTGCATCGCCATGGCGCTGTGCACGGCCGGGCCCATCGTCGCGCTGCTGATCGCGCCAGAACCCGCCACGGCAATCCACCACGGCTGGCTGGGGCTGGTGCTTTATCTGCCGATCTGCATGGCTGCGGCCGCCGTCATTCACCACTACCTGCTGCGCGCCATGGCGCGGCACTTTGCGGCTGAACGCAGCCTGGCCGATCGCGCCAACACCGACCACCTGACCGGCATGCTCGCGCGGCAACGCTTCTTCGAGCTGGGCACCTTTGCGGTGGAGCGCGCGCAGCATCATGCCGAGCCGCTGTGCGCGCTGTACCTCGATGTCGATCACTTCAAATCCATCAACGATACGTGGGGACATGCCGCCGGTGACGATGCACTCGTCGCGTTGTCCGATGCGCTGGCGGGCGTGCTGCGCCCGGCCGACCTGTTCGGCCGTCTGGGCGGAGACGAGTTTGCCGTGCTGCTGCCGGGCTGCGGCCTGACCGGCGCGCTTGCCGTGGTGGCACGGCTCAAGACGGCCGTGGCAGGCACGCAAACGCCCGTGGGGCCGCTGACAGTGAGCGTGGGTGCCGCGCCGCTGCGCCCCGGGCAAGATCTGGCGCGTCTTTTGGCCGATGCCGATCTCGGCCTGATGGAAGCCAAGCGACAGGGCCGCAACCGCGTGTGCGTGTCGACCGACGCAGAGCCGAAGGCAACATTGCGGCAGTAAGGCAGGCACGCTATGTGCGGCGCAGCATCCGTGTTTTCTGCACGGAGATGCCCATGGAGTGGCTCAACGCCCACACCTTCCTGCGCGTGCCGGCCCGCGATTGGGCCGCCGCCGCATTGACTGTGATCGCTGCATACGTGTTGCTGTCCAGCGTGTTGCACCTGATCTGCAACCGGTTTGATGCGCGCGCGCGCCGCACCGGCTACCGCTTCGACATTCTCGTCACGGCGGTGCTACGCGATACACACCCGCTGTTCATTGCGCTGGCCGCCTTACTTGCAGGTTCGTACTTCATCGATCTGCCCACGCGCATTGCCAACAAGCTCGATCACATCTGGTTCGTCATCATCGGCTTCCAGATCGCCCTGTGGCTCAACCGCGGCGTGAAGCTGTGGGCGCGTGATCGGCTGTCGACGCAGACCCACGCGACGCGCAACCCGGTGATCACTTCCATGACGGCATGGGTGCTGCGCTTTGCACTGTGGTCGATGCTGCTGCTGGCCATCCTGGCCAATGTGGGCGTCAACATCACGGCCTTTGTCGCCAGCCTGGGTGTGGGCGGCGTGGCGGTGGCGCTGGCGGTGCAGAGCATCCTGAGTGACCTGTTTGCCTCGCTCGCCATCGGGTTGGACAAGCCGTTCGAGATCGGAGACTTCATCGTCTTTGAATCGATTGCCGGCACGGTGCAGCACGTTGGTCTCAAGACCACGCGCATCCGAAGCCTGTCGGGCGAAGAGATCGTCGCTTCCAACACGGCGCTGCTCAAGAGCACGATTCACAATTACAAACGAATGTCGGAACGACGCATCGTCTTCACCTTTGGGGTGACCTACGATGCGCGCGCTGCGCAGCTGCAGAAGATTCCGGACATCGTGCGCCGTGCGGTGGAAGCCGCCGGCAACACGCGGTTTGATCGCGCGCACTTCAAGGAATTTGGCGAGAACGCGCTGAACTTCGAGGTCGTGTATTTCGTGACCGATCCGGACTTCAACCTCTATATGGATATTCAGCAGCGCATCAACCTGACCATCCTGGAGGGGCTGGAAAACCTCGGCACCTCGTTCGCACTGCCCACGCGCACGATCCAGCTCGTGCGTCGTGACGGTGAGCCGGTTGAACCCGAAGACCTGGCAGGCCGCAAATCGACCACGAGCACACAGCGCGTCAGCGCGCGAGCTAGCGGCTGACCGCCACGGGCATGCTGAGGAACGCCGCATCGAGGCTGCGCCACAGCGGCCTTGAGCGCGGCACCATGTCCTGGCGGAAGTACCACCAGAAGTAGCCGCCGACAAAGCGAGGATGCGTGACCGCGAGCCCGTAGTAATGCGCAACGAGCGCCGGCTTGCGTGCGGCATGTCGCGTCCCGACTTCTCCAAACCCGAGCGCGGCATGCGGAAACAGTCTGCCTAGCCGGGTGAACACAGCGTTCCAGTCGGGCGGAGGGATCTTGCAGTCGTCTTCATAGAAGCTGATGAAGACGTAATCGAGCCCATCGCGCAGGCGCAGCGGCACATTACGTTGCACCCACTCGAACATCGCGCGTGACGGCTGCTCGGCGCAGCCTTCGTTGTAGTACAGCGTGAGCGCAGTGCGGCCGCCGCCGGCTCTGATGACTTCATAGGCCGCCATGGTCTTGTCGATCACGTCGCGTGTGGGGCCTGTCCACTCGCCGTTGATCTCGTTGCCCACTTCCCAGACGTCGACGTTGGTACCGAGCGTGTGCAGGTAGGCGGCGGCACGCTCGCGCAGTTGCTGTGCGGTGTATTGCTTGAGCGTGGAGGAGTCCACCAGTTCGCCCATCACATACGCTACGTCCCGGATTGCGGCCACCGGCCCGACGTAATGCGGTGCATCCATGCCTTCATCAAAGACAACGCGCACAGTAGGCGTGCGCGAGAGATGCGACAACGCGTCCACCACCGCAGGCACGTTGTCCACTGCGTCAACCGTCACGCCATACAACGGCACAGGGCCGGCAGGCATTTCGCCCACCGACCCTGCGGCCTCAGAGGATGCGCTCAATGCCAGCATGACAGTCGCCAGTAACAAGCGCATCCGCCTCATCGTCACTTCACCGTGCTCGCGTCCGCCCAGGTGTACCCCATGCTGGTGATACCCGTGATGATGGTCTGGAAGTCGGTATAGCCCGGCGTACCAAGATCCGGCTCCAGCCAGAACGGATGGAAGAAGAACGAGGCAAAGCCGTCTCGTACCACCTGTGCATACGTCGCGTTGGTCAGGATGTCCTGTGCGGTGTACGTCAGGCATGACGACGGATCGATATTGCAGATGTTGTATTCCACGTTGCCGAGGTTTTCCGGAATGATGCGCTGGTTGTAGTAGTCCTTCTGAATGATGTAGGGGAAGAACTGGCCAACCGAAAAGTCATGTCCTGCGGCGGTCGAGTTCAAGGTCTGCGGGTTGTCCGATGTGTAATACACCACGCGCTGATACGTGTTCTTGAAGTACTGCGGCACGGCCTTGATGGACAACGGAGACGATTGATAGTGCGGCGCCTCCCAGGCAAACGGCGCATAGCCATTGAGCTGGAACTCCAGCAAACCCGACGACAACCGCCCGGCTGCCCACTGCGTCGAGTCCTCGTTCACCGGCCGGTTCTGCGTGGCGAGCCAGAACTCGAAGTCGTTCGCGCTGACGGCGTTGATGAGGTTCGGGATGTTGCTGTACTGGTGGGTGTAGCCGTGCATCAGGATCTTCCCGCCACGTGGCAACGCATGGTTGAGCGCTGACTTGAGCCCTGTCGCGTTGACCAGGTGGATCGTCTGCGACACGCCGCCGTTGTAGACGCCGTTCGGATCCTTGTACAGCGGGATGGTGGCGATCGAGAACGGAATCCTCTTGCTGTAGAGGTAGTCCGTCAGCGTGTTGATGGACGTCACGGTATTCGTCGCGTTGACGTCTTCCAGGCGCACCAGCGCGCGGTGCAGCGTGGGCGCATTGGTACCCAGGATGTCATGCAGCATGTCGCACATCGCCAGATAGCGATCGCGTGGGCCGATATACGAGAACGGCATGTCCGCCACGTACCAGAAATTACCCGACCGCATGATGTATGGCGCCGTCTCCTGCGTCACCGAATTCGTGATCGTCACCACGCTGCTGGCCTTGGTCGGGTCAGCCACGGAGGTCACGCCAATGTCCGGATCCGCGCTGATGGCGCCGGTCGTGGCATTGAAGGCGTAGTACTTGGTCATGGTCTGGTTCTTGTACGACACCGTATCGAAGAAGCCGGGGTTCGGCGCGCTCGCCGACGGTGCCGCGTTCATGCCGCGCAGACCAACGAAGTTGATGCCGTAACGTGACGTGAACGGATACGCCGTGTTCCAGGCAAGTTCCCACAGGTTGTACTTGAACCAGACGACGGTCTTCTGCGTGGTGGTCACATCCGACAGGAACGCCGCCGGTATGGGGTTGTTGTAGTAACTCCCCATATAGAAGATGGCGGTGTACTGCTCGGTCATGCCAGCCGTGTAGTTCTGCACGGGCAGCATGGTGATGGTGGTGTTGAAGTGCGCGAGCAGGTTGTAGAGCATGATCGCGTATGCCTTGCCCAGATTGGTGTACTGGTCGTTGGGCGGCGCGTCGTACAGCACCAGCATCGGGGCTGGCGTGCTGGTTGTGGTTCCGCCCACTGTCACACAGATGGTGCCGAGGCCGATCGTGCAGGTTGCGGCCTGCGCTGGCGCTGTCAGCGATATGCCAAGCAGGCCGCTCGCAAAGACGAGCGCGCACAGGAACTTTCGTAGCAATGTCTTCATGATGACTCTCCGACTCATGGCAATCATGGGCGATAGAACGAGCCGTCCGCTTGGCGGTAGAGCCCGAGGTTGAAGTTGGGGCCACGATCGTGGCCACGGTCTGTACCTGCTGCCTCGTTTTCCGGCGTGCCGGGGCGGACTTCGGTCATGACTGCCGGGCGCGGCGGTGGGATGACCTGTCCGTTCTCGTCCATGACGCCGTAGCCGTAGGCGCGGCCGCCTCCGGTCACGGGCCTGGGTGTGACTGCTGCCACAACGGTGGGTTGCATGGGTTGCGCAGCCGTGGCCGTCGCCCTGGAAGACGCGGGCGCTGGGGCTTTCTTGTCTGTGTCGGTACTGGGGCTGCCCTGGCCAGTCGCGCCGGCCACGATGGCGGGGACACCTCCATCACCAGCCCACGGCGGCGCGACGATCAGCCACCCGGCAACAAGTGCGGACGCAACCAACACGCCGCCCCCGATTTGCTTCGCTTTCATCAAAGCCTCCTAACCGTTCAGGCGCTGCTGCGTTGACGACCCTTGCGCGGTGGCGCGCGCCGCTTCCAGATCGATGATTTCGGCCTCGGTGGCCGGTTTGCGAATGAGTTGCGGGCCGCGCGCCACCTTCTGCGGCTGTGTGGTGAACGCCTTCTTCAGCGCATCGACAATGCGCCGGCAGGCGTGGCCGTCGCCGTAGGGGTTGTGGGCCTGTGCCATGCGCTCGTATTCGGCAGTGTTGTTGAGCAGCGTTTCTGCTTCGTCGACGATGCGCTGCGTATCGGTGCCGACCAGCCGCGCGGTGCCCGATGCAACGGCCTCCGGCCGCTCGGTGGTGTCGCGCGTCACCAGCACCGGCTTGCCCAGCGCGGGCGCCTCTTCCTGGATGCCGCCGGAATCGGTGACGATCAGGTAGGCGCGGTCCATCAGGTAGACGAACGGCAGGTAGTCCTGCGGCGCAATCAGGTGAACGTTGTCATGGCCGGATAGGATGGCGTTGACGGGCTGCTGCACGTTCGGGTTCAGGTGCACCGGATACACAATCTGCACATCCGGATGACGCGCCGCCAGCAGGCGCAGCGCCACGCAGAAGTTCTCGAATGGCTCGCCGAAGTTCTCGCGGCGATGGCCTGTCACTAGGATCATCCGACGCCCGGCCTCCAGAAACGGATAGCGCGCCGCCATCTGGGCGGACAGCGCGGCGTCGTTGTCCAGCCGTTGCTTGACGGCCAGCAGCGCATCGATGACGGTGTTGCCGGTAAGCGTGACCTGCTCGGGGTCGATGCCCTCATCCAGCAGGTTCTGGCGCGATTCGGCCGTGGGCGCGAAGTGCCATGTGGTCACGGAATCGGTGACGCGCCGGTTCAGCTCTTCCGGCCATGGCGACCAGATGTTGCCGGTCCGCAAACCCGCTTCCACATGCCCCACCGGAATGCGCCGGTAGAACGCGGCCAGACTTGCCGCCAGCGTGGTTGTCGTGTCGCCGTGCACGAGTACGGCATCGGGCTTGTAGGCATCGAGCACGCCGTCGATGCCGCCCAACACGTTGGACGTGATGTCGGACAGCGTCTGCCCCGGCCGCATCAGATTGAGGTCAAACTCCGGCACGATGCCGAAGAGTTCCAGCACTTGATCCAGCATCTGCCGGTGCTGCGCGCTGACGCACACCGCCGAAGCAAAGCCTGCCTCGGCCTGCAATGCCTGCACCAGCGGCGCCATCTTGATGGCCTCCGGGCGCGTGCCGAACACGGTCAAGATCTTTCCCATCATCACTGCATTCCCCTGTCATCTGCTCCGGCGCGCCTGCAAAGCGCGACAGGCACGAGGACGTGCGTGCCGCTTCTGACGCCGGCGCAGACTTCGCCACTGAGCGAAGGCCGTGCCATGCATCCCGCTTTGACCCACCGCGGCGCCGCGACGCCATCCTGCGGACGTCGCTGCCGGTTCTCTTTGTTACCCGTTTCCCTCGGCGGTCAAAAACGTTTCATCTGCGACACCTCTGACTGGGGTCTGCTTGAATACGGTGTTGCCTTAGAACCAAAGAATGGCTCGCGCGACCACCCCCTTTGCTCGATCCGCGTGCGTCAATGGCAAGCGGTACTGCACGGTCAAATCCAGCCAACTGGCTGGCGCTGCGTAGTGCGACTCACGAAACCAGTAGCGGAAGTTGATGCCTGGGCCAACACCCAGCGCGAGCCGCTGCCCGATCGCCTTGTTGTCGTGATCGCCCGCCAGCACGATATGCGGATACACCGTCAGGCGATCGCTGATCGAGTTGAGCAACCACGTGTGTCCGTAGCGCATTTCAGTGCTGATGATCATGCGGCCCTGGTTGAGGAAGTACGCGCCCTCGCCGTACACCTGCCACGTCTGCCAGCGCGGCTTGGTGACCTGCAGATCGAGCCCCTGATCGGTCGAAAAACCAATGCGCAGCAGCGTGTCGTTGGTGGTCAGTTGCCCGATGCGAAAGAGCCGTTCGGCGGTAAACACCAGGTTGATGTCCTTGATCGGCTTGTAGCGTGCGCCCACCGAACCTTGCGCGGTTGGCAGGCCGGTGTTGCCGTTGCGGTCGTACACGCTGTCGTAGCCACGCGCGAAGAGCTGGAAGATGCTGCCGTCTCGATAGCCGATGCCCGGCGGCTGCCAGTACACCTCCGCGCCCGCCTGCGCTGCGCTGACGGTGTTGGGCAGCCCAAACGCTGAAGTCTGATACGCACCCGAGAGCACCATGCCGAAGGTGCGCTGCATCTGCTCGACTTCGCGCCGGTAGCCGAAGCGGCGGTCTGGCTGGAGGCGGTCGTCGCCGTTGCCACCGGTGTCGCTCTTGGCATCGGCATCGGCATGGTCAAGGCTTTCCCGGAAGAGCTTGATGGCGGTCGGGTTGTCGCCCAGGCGCTTGGCTGCGTAGGCGGCATCTGCGTAGTGTGTCCAGGTGCCCTCGCCCGTAGCGAAGCCACGCTGGAACGCTGCCAATGCAGCGCGATCGTCACGCGCACGCAAGTGGCTGTAGGCCTCGTTCAACTCGCGCTGGCCGACCACGCGCGGGTCATTGGCGGACGTGGCGTCGCCCTGCGCTTCCGGCGCCATCGCCTGGGCAAGCAGCGCCTTGGCGTAGCGCTGGCGCGCCGGATCCGCAGCGTGCTCGACGGCCAGCGTGGCCGCCTGGGTTGCGCCATCCCGGTCGCCCAATTGCAGGCGTGACTGCGCGAGGCGCACTTGCACGTCAGCATCGGGGTCGTCCTTCATGCCGCTGAGTGCATCCAGCGCGGCCTGCGGATGCTTTGCGGAATACGCGCTGTCCGACCAGGCCAGATGCAGGTTGCGCTGCTCCTGCGGGGTCCAGTCGGTGCCTTGCACGGCGTGTGCGAAGTCCTGTTCAGCGACAGCGGGGTCGTTGGCCTTCTGCGCGAGGAACCCGTGCTGCGCGTATACGCGTGGCTCGTCGGGATACTTCCGCAGCAGCGCATCGGCCTGCGCACGTGCCGAATCCAACTGGCCCTTGCGCGTGAGCACATCCAGCAGCAGCAGGTTCAGTTGCAGGCTGTCAGGCTGCACGGCCAATGCCGCACGCGTGGCGGCTTCGGCATCGTCAAGCTTGTTGGCGTCGATGGCGTGATAGGCGCGGTCGGCGCGAAAGTAGGCATCGGGCTGCAACGGCGCGGGCTGCTCTGCCAGCGATACGCCATGACACAGCGCCCACACTGCCGCGGCAATCGGCCAGCGCAGACGGCGCACGTTTAAAAGGTTGGCTCTCTCGTGTGTCATGCCACACCTCCCGCAACAGATGGGTTCGGCCGCGGGTCGGGCCCAGGGGGCAGGTCCGGCGGCACAGGAATCGGGGGGATGGTGGAAGCCTCGGGTGCGGGTGCCGTGCCGGCTACAGCTTCTGGGCCGGCGCCCGTCATGGATTCAATGGCCAGCATGGCCGAATGCGCCGCCGGGCCGAACACGACCGTGGTACGGCGGTTGGGATCGGCCATCTGCGCCAGCTCGGCCGACATTTCGTGATCGCACGCCATGAAGCACGCGACCTTGCGACCGGCCGCGCGGGCCAACTCTTCCAGCACTTCGCCGTTGGGCAACTCCGACACGGCGATGTTGAGCGAACCGTCTTCGCCAATCGAGAACGGCACCACGTGATGCCGCACAGCCAGGTCACGCGGCAGGCAATCGGCCAGCGCACCGAGCACGACGTTGGTCAGGCTCACGCGCGGCAGGTCGACCTGCTCGGCCAGCGCATCGGCCAGCGTGTCGGGCGTGACCAGCCCCTGCTCGATCAGCACTTGCCCGAGCCGGCGCCCGGTCTGGCGCTGGATAGCAAGTGCGGCATCCAGCTGCTCCTGCGTGAGCACTTCCCACTTGACGAGCGTCTCGCCCAGCTTGCAGCGCGTGCGGCCCAGCGCGTCGTTCGACAGGTACGTGTGCTGCGTCTTGTCCCAGGCGATAGGCTTGCCGGTCAGGCAGTAGATCAGGAAGATCTTCCACGCCCTGCATACCGAGAAGAAGTTGATGAAGTTGTTCACCACCAGCCTGGGCAGACACAGCACACCCTGCAGCGGGCCGTTGAGCCGCCCGACAAAGTACACGCGCTGCGCCAGCCGGTTGAAGAGCAGCGCGGCGTTGACGGCCAGCAGATCCTGCATCCAGATGCTGCCGACCACGAACGTGCCATCCGGAATGGTCATCACACCTTTGGCGGAAAGCGCGGCCAGCGCCAGATAGTTCAGCGACAACACGTAGGCCAGGATCGAGAACAGCGCCGTCAGCACGCCCTTGCGGTCCCGGAAGAACATGTAGCGGGTGATGAGGTTGCCGTTCCAGCCCATCTGCAACCAGCCCTGGAACGCAATGCCGAGCACCCAGCGTGCGCGCTGGCGGTAAGCCGTGCGGAACGTGCTCGGAAAGTACTCACGCGTGGCCAGCAGTTGCGGGCGGGCGCCCTTGCGCCGCCCAAAACGCCAGCGCGTTCTTGTCTTGCCCTGAGCGTCTTCAGTCGGCTCTGCGTTCTCGCAGATCGGGAAATGCACGAACGCTTCACGCATGCCGAGTTCGCGCAGCCGGAAGCTGAAGTCGTAGTCTTCGGTGAGCGTGCTGGTGTTGAACGGAGAATCACCGCGCACCTTCATCACCGCTTCTATGGCACGGCGGCTGTAGCACAGCGCAACACCGGCCCCGGGCACCGTACCGGTCAGCGCCTGGCGCGCCACCAGGTCTTTCTGGTGCGTCTCGGAAAAATCATCCATGTACGTACCGGCCACCCACTCGTACCACTTGCGCTCAAGCGATAGCACCGGCAACTGCACGAGATCCTGATCGCGGATGAAGTAGTTGAAGTACTTCAGCTCCAGCGGGTGGATCACGTCTTCGCAGTCGTGCATGATCACGCCCGCAAAGCGGATGCCGTGGCCTGCCTCGTGCCGGATGATGGTCTGGATGATGGTGTTCAGGCAGTCGGCCTTGCACGTCGGGCCATCGTGCGTGACGGCTGCGCGCACCACACGGCCCGGATAGCGGCGCACCATGCGCTCGACTTCGGTGGTGGTTTCCGCATCGTTGCGGTACGCACCAGCAAAGATGATGAAGCGCGTGTACTCCATCGTCGCCAGGGTGTTCTCGACCATCTTGGCGATGACGTCGTACTCCTTCCACGCCGGCACCATGATCGCGAGCCATTGCTCTTCGCGCTCGCGCAACGATTGCGCCGAGATCGTGACCGGCGTGCGCCCACGCTGCGGCCACAGCCACAGTTCCCGCACCCAGTAAAAGGCGTCCAGGAAAAAATCGTCGGCGGTGCTGATGAAGATGACGAGTGTGGTCGCCACCGTCAAGGTGTTGAGCAACGCCAGGTAAAGCTCCCATGGCAGATCGCTCATGGCTGCTCCCCTGCTCCCACCCGACGGGCGCGTTGCCAGTGTCCGGCGTACCTTCCGCCTTGCGCTGCGGCGCTCATGCTTCCCCCAAGGTCTTTTCGACTTGCGGCGCAACCGCTTTGCGCCGTGGCATCCGACCCGTTCACCTACTGTCGACCGGGTTGATGCGTCGCCCTCTAGCCTGCTTCCGGCGAGGGAGAACGCGAGGACCATACCAACGCCCACCAAAGCGCACGGTTATGCGGTGCAGCGCACCACAGACGTCTTCGGACACGTGCCGGATACGCCAGGTTGTTGCATGGGTGAACGCAAGACGCGGGCGGCAAGGGTGGCAAGATCAACGCCACGGCATGCAACGCCATCAAATGAGCTGGGACATTCGTCCGGGCAGCGGACAAGGCCTCCCTACGAATGACGGAGGCGCAGAGCGGTCAGGTGCAGGGTGTTTGGGTTAAGCGAGCACAGCGCCCGCCAGACCGGCACGGTGCGAATGTTGCCGCATGCACGTCGGCGCGCAACGGGACGCGGCTCGCAAAGCCTTGTGCATAAAGGATCCGCCAGGGGGATCTCACACCGCACGCACGCCGACCACGCAGGCTGCCTAGGCGCGCGCTACGTTGTCGCGCGAATCGCAATCCAGGCCGACAACATCGGCCCAAGCAATTCCGCAAATCCGTTACAGCGCTGAAACACAAAGCCGCGCTCGGGGCGCGGCTTGTTGAGATGAACGCGTCGACTTCTGCGTCAGAACTGTTCCCAGTCGTCGGCATCGTTGGAGGCCGCAGCCAAGGCAAGCTTGCCAGGCTTGGGGTCGGCTGCCATGGCAGGCGCTACCTTCACGCTCTGAGCCGGCACAGCAGCCGGCTTGACCCGCGCAGCGGCGCGCTTGCTGGCCGAACGCACCGTCGCCACGGCAGGTTTGCGTGCCGCCGGTTTAGCGACCGGGCTGGGCACGGCCGATGTATTCGACGCAGCCGACGCGGCAGGCGCCGCCTTTGCAACCACGGGCACCAGCACGGGTTCAGCGTGCACACCCGCTGCAGGCAGGCGGAACGATGCCACCGCCTCGCGCAGCACGCCAGCCTGCTCTTCCAGTGATTGCGCAGCAGCAGCAGCCTCTTCTACCAGCGCGGCGTTCTGCTGGGTCACCTCGTCCATCTGCGTGACGGCCTGGTTGACTTGCTCGATACCGGCGCTTTGCTCGTCCGATGCAGAGCTGATCTCGCCCATGATGTCGGTCACGCGCTTGACTGCCACCACCACTTCGTCAATCACCGCCCCGGCTTCGGTCACCAGCGTCGAGCCGTTCTCGACACGGCCTACTGAATCGCTGATCAACTCCTTGATCTCCTTGGCTGCCGTGGCCGAGCGCTGCGCCAGGCTGCGCACCTCGCCCGCCACCACCGCAAACCCACGGCCCTGCTCACCCGCGCGCGCGGCTTCCACCGCCGCATTCAACGCCAGAATGTTCGTCTGGAACGCGATGCCTTCGATCACGCCGATGATGTCTGCGATCTTCTTGCTGCTGTCGTTGATGCCCGACATCGTCTCGATCACGCGGCCTACCACCTCACCGCCCTTGACGGCGATGTCCGATGCGTTGCCCGCAAGCTGGCTGGCCTGGCGAGCGTTGTCGGCGTTCTGACGCACGATGCTCGTCAGTTCTTCCATGCTCGACGCCGTCTCTTCCAGCGACGAAGCCTGCTCTTCCGTGCGCTGAGACAGGTCCATGTTGCCGGCCGCAATCTGCTTGGTGGCGCTGGCGATGGATTCGCTGCCGCCGCGCATCGTCACGATGGTGCGGATCAGGCCATGTTGCATGTCGACGAGACCTTGCGTGAGCGCACCCATTTCGTCCTTGCTGCTGACGGTGATGCGCTCGGTCAGGTTGCCCTGCGAGATCGCGCTGAAGTGGCCCAGCATCTTTGAGAGCGGCACCGAGATCGCACGGTGCAGGCCGAATGCGCAGCCCAGCGCTGCGGCAATACCCACCACGATGGCGCCGACGATCAGCATCAGGAATGCGTGCGAGCGGGCGACCGCGCCTTCGTAGGCTGTCTTGGCCTGCTCAGCCTGGCTGCGATCCAGCACGTCAACGGCCGCAGACAGCGCCACAAACTGCGGCGGGATGACGGTCATGACCACCTTGTCTGCAGTAGCGGCATCGTGCCCGCGCAGAGCGCCCATCAGGGGCTCGATGCCGTCGCGGAACAACGCGGCGCGTTTGGCTTCAACGTCCGCGGCCAGGCGGGCTTCCTCCGCGGTCATGGGGAGCGCCTTGTATTGCTTCCACGCGCCTTCCGACTTGGCGCGGTAAGCGTTGGCCTTCTCGATGATGGCCGGCACGTCGGCCGCATCCGGATGGAAGACCGCCCGATCAAGCGTCGTACGCACGATCGCGGCATTCAGCTGCGCCTTGCCCATCAGCGATGCCGAAGCGAGCTGATTGGAGTAGATCTCGTTGATATTTGCGTCGGAGGCGCGCATCCCGATCACGCCAATCGTGCCCGTAATCGTGAGCAGCAAGGCGAGCAGCGTCAGCGCTGCGTTGAGACGGAAACGGATGGAAAGTCGATTGAGCATGGGAATCACCGCAGGGTTATCGCCTCCGCTATATCGGTCGGCCCGCGCCGTTTCTGAAGCCCGGCGCGGGCACATCCCATGCAGGATGTGGCTAGTACGGCACTGCCATGTTGTTTTCGATGCGGGCGCGATCACCCACGCGCAGGCCGTTCGGGTTGTTCTGCGTGAGCGTCACGCGCGAATTGTCGTTCAGCCGCATGGTCACGCGGTAGGTCTGGCCCACCACCGTGTTGCCTTCCACGGCGTTGCCCGCCATGGCACCCGCCACCGCGCCGCCGATGGTAGCCACGGTGTTGCCGCGCCCGCCGCCAACCTGGTGGCCAAGCAAGCCGCCCACTACGCCGCCGAGCACGGCGCCGACGCCGCTCGACTGGCCGCGCACGGGCACCGCTTCGACGTATTCGACAACGCCGTAGCGGTTATCCGCCGGTGCTTGGTAAGACGGATCGCCGTTGCTCGGATACGGCGAATAGTTCGGCTGCGAGTAAGCCGGCTGTGGCTGCGAATAGGTCGGCGCCGGCTGCTGTGGATACGGCTGCGGCGCGTTCGTACCGTAGCCATTGTTGTACGTGTTGTCGTACCCGCTGGTATAGCCGCTGCTGTAAGTGGCCGGGCCGACGCTGTTGCCATAAGCATTACTGCCCGCGGCATAACCCGCCCCATAGCCCGCTCCATAACCGGGGTACGCAGGTGCTGTCACGCAGCCTGTCAGCCCGGCTGCCACGGCAGCCAATGTGGCTGCTGTCACCCAACGCGCTGCGCGCCCTGCACGGTCCGACTTGTTCGTTGCTCGCATGATGATTCCCGTCTTGTGAACGAGGCGTCTGCGCCGGACCTGCAGTCTGTTCTGCGGCCTGCGGCCATGCGCCTCTTGCCGCAAAGTCTATGCCGCAGCCCTGCAAACCCGTGCAACCAAACCTGCTCATCGGTAACGGGGTGTAACCGCATCGCCGCCGTGGCTTTGGGCAAGGCGCTGGGGGCGCGCGCTATCATCGCCAGGCGCCGTGCGACGCACCTCCTTGCCGATCGGGGTCTCGCCCCCATTGATGCGGTCCGCCTCCTCTCCTGACCATGCAACCGACCCTGCTGCTCCTCATTGCGATGACGCCCGATAACGTGGCGCAGATCGCTGAACATTTCCACGTCATCCATGCACCCACCCGCGCCGAACGCGATGCCGCCATCGCGCGCGAGGGGAAAAACGTCCGCATCGTGCTGACCAATGGCTCGACGGGCCTGACCGGTGCAGAGATCGCCGCGATGCCCGAGCTGGAGCTCGCCTGCGCGCTGGGCGCGGGCTACGAGAACATCGATGTAGAGGCCGCCCGCGCCCGCGGCGTGGTGGTGGCCAACGGCGCCGGCACCAACGACGCCTGCGTGGCCGACCACGCCTTTGGCTTGCTGCTGGCCACCGTGCGCGGCATTCCCAAGCTGGACCGGTCCACACGCAACGGCGTCTGGCGCGACGACATTCCGCTGCAGCCCGGCGTATGCGGCAAGCGCCTGGGCATCGTGGGTCTCGGCACCATCGGCATGCAGATCGCGCGCCGCGCTGCCGGCTTCGACATGCAGATCGGCTATCACAACCGCAAGCCACGCGACGGCGTGTCGTACCGCTACTTCGATGCGCTCAAGGACATGGCCGAGTGGGCCGACTTCCTGATCGTTGCCACGCCGGGCGGTGCGCAGACCAAGCACCTCGTCAACCAGACGATCCTGGAAGCGCTGGGCCCCAACGGCTACGTGGTCAACATTGCGCGCGGCAGCGTGATGGATACGGCGGCACTGGAAGCGGCCATCCGCGCAGGCAAGCTGGGTGGCGCGGGGCTGGATGTGTATGAGAGCGAGCCCAAGCCGCCGGCCGGGCTGCTGGACCTGGAGCAGGTCGTTCTGACGCCGCACATTGCCGGCTGGTCGCCGGAATCGGTGCAGGCTACGGTGGATCGCTTTCTGGAGAACGCCCGCGGACATCTGGCGGGCACAGGCGTGGTGTCCCCGGTCTAATGAACTGACCCCGGGACACCACGATCACGCGGTTACGACGCCGGACGCTTCATCTGGCACGACGTCGGCTGGGCCGCAAGGTGCGGTTCCAGCGTGACGTCGGTACGCCAGCCGTAGCCGGTGTTTTCCTGGTCGTACTTGATCTTCTTGCCGTCGGCCTTCACCCAGGTGGTCACGTACAGCGTCTGCTGCGCCTGGTGGTCGGTCTTGCGCATTTCGATCGGGCCATTGAGACCATCGACCGTCATGCCTTCCATGACCTTCGCCACCTTGGCCGGCTCGGCCGAACCGCTGGTCTTGATGGCCTTGGCCAGGAAGGCGATACCGGTGTAGACATCGGCATTAAAGAAGTCGTCGTTGTACTTCTTCTTGAAGCCGTCGAGCACGGCGCTCGTCTTGGCGTTGCCATCGTTCGGCGCGAAGTAGCTGATGACCTTCACGCGATCTGCGCCTGAGGCGCCCATCGCCGTGGGCACACCGGTTGTGCCGGCGTAGTACGTATAGAAATTGGTGGTCAGGCCCGCATCCTTCGATGCGCGGATCAGCAGCGCCAGATCGCTCCCCCAGTTGCCGGTGATGACGGTATCGGCGCCGGACGCACGAATCTTCGCGACATACGGCGAGAAGTCCTTCACCTGCGCAAGCGGGTGCAGATCTTCACCCACCACCTGGATGTCCGGACGCTTGCGCTTGAGATATTCCTTGGCCGCACGCGCCACCTGGTGGCCGAACGAGTAGTTCTGGTTCAGCAGGTAGACCTTCTTGATGTTCTGGTCCTTGGCGAGATAGCTCGTCAGGGCCTCCATCTTCATGTCGGAGTTGGCGTCCAGGCGGAAGTGCCAGTAGTTGCACTTGCTGTTGGTCATGTCCGGATCGACCGCCGCGTAGTTGAGATAGATGATCTCCTTGCCCGGATTGCGATCGTTGTACTTGGCGATGGCGTCCTGCAGTGCCATGCCCACGCTGGAGCCGTCGCCCTGGGCAACGTAACGGATGCCCTGGTCGGTGATCTGCTTGAGGATCGTCAGGCTCTCTTGCGGCGACACCTTGTTGTCAAAGCCGACGACTTCAAATTTGGTGCCGTTGCCGCTCCAGTTCTGCTGGTTGGCCAGATCAGCCGCGTATTGCCAGCTGCGCAGCTGGTTCTGGCCCAGCGCGCCCATCAGCCCCGACAGCGGATCGATCCACGCGATCTTGACGGTCTCGGCGTGGACGGTGCCCGGGCAAAATGCGCCTGCGAATGTGCCAACTGCTGCCGCCGCGCACAGCGCGAGTCGGAATGCCTTCATGCAAATGTCTCCTGATGTCTTATCGTTTGACGCCGTGCAGAAGGCATCGTCGAGCATGGTTCTTACACTAAGCCGCAAACCAAGGCTTGCGGTAGCTCGATCCTTCCATACACAAACGTATGTGCATGGTAGGAGGGCGTTTGTTGCCGTGTCAACCCGCGCAAACCTGGGGGCCTCAGCACGCTTTAAGCGCTGGACAGCCCCGCCAGCGGGGCTAGAATCCGCCTTCATGCCAAAGCCATCCCTGCAGATCGACGAACACGACGAAGCCGTCGAAGTCGATGCCGATTCCGCCTCCCCCGCCGCGCCGCGTACACAGCTCACGCCTGACGACTGGGTGCGCGCCGCTACCGATCTGCTGGTGACAAAGAGCATCGATGCCGTGCGCGTGGACGTGCTTGCCAAGCAGCTGGACGTGACGCGCGGCAGCTTCTACTGGCACTTCAAGAACCGCGACGATCTGCTGCACCAGGTATTGCAGGACTGGAGCGAGCGCACGCGCGTGGGCCCCAAGCTGGAGCGGCAAAACCCGTCGGTGCAGGGCCTGGTGCGCGATCTGCTCGCGCTGCCGTTTCGCGGACGCAGCGCCCGCCGCACAGCCATGATCGAATTCGCCATCCGTGCCTGGGCGCGGCGCGACCCGATGGCGCAAGAAGCCGTCGAAGCGGTGGACGAGCATCGCATGGACTACTACGTCCAGCATTTCCAGGCGATCGGCTTTGCGCGCAAGGACGCCAAGACGCGCGCCTTCATGCTCTACGCCTACCAGCTATCGGAGGCCACGCTCTGGCACCAGGGCAGCAAGCCCGACAAGGACGCGCGCCGCCGCTTCTTTGAAGACACGCTGCTCGCGGGTGCACCCTCTGAAGGTTCGTCCGCCCCGTCGCAGGAATAAT
Source organism: Ralstonia wenshanensis (assembly GCF_021173085.1). Lineage (NCBI taxonomy): Bacteria > Pseudomonadati > Pseudomonadota > Betaproteobacteria > Burkholderiales > Burkholderiaceae > Ralstonia > Ralstonia wenshanensis. The sequence goes on along the minus strand of NZ_CP076412.1, from coordinate 1,434,725 downwards.
TCGTGCTGCATGGGGCGCATTCCCCTCCGAGTGCGCCGCGATGCCCGAATCGCCAGCCTTTCACACATCCGACCTGCCCAGCCGGCTCGATCGCCTGCCGTGGAGCCGCTTTCACACGCGCGTGGTCATTGCGCTGGGCATTACGTGGCTGCTCGACGGCCTGGAGGTGACACTGGCCGGTGCTGTGGCGGGCGCACTCAAGCAAAGCCCTGCCCTGCATCTCACCAACGCGCAGGTCGGCATTGCCAGCAGCGCATACCTGGTCGGGGCGGTGTTCGGTGCGCTGCTGTTCGGCTGGATGACGGACCGACTCGGCCGTCGCAAGCTGTTCTTCATCACGTTGGGCGTCTACATCCTGGCCACGCTGGCCACGGCGTTCTCATGGAGCTTTGCCAGCCTGGTCGTGTTTCGGGTGCTCACAGGCGCAGGCATCGGCGGTGAATACGCGGCCATCAACTCGACCATCCAGGAGCTGACGCCGGCACGCGTGCGCGGCTGGACTGACCTCGCCATCAACGGCACGTTCTGGATCGGTGCCGCGTTGGGCGCAGGTGCATCGTTGTGGCTGCTGGATCCCGCGCACATGAACATCGATACCGGCTGGCGGCTGTGCTTCTTCATCGGCGCCCTGCTGGGGCTCATCATCCTGGTGATGCGTTTCTGGATTCCGGAAAGCCCGCGCTGGCTCATCACGCGCGGCCGGCACGAAGAAGCACAGACCATCGTGCAGGACATCGAAAGCGAAATTGCCGCACGCGGCCATCGCTTCGATACCGCGCCGCTGCCTGCATTGCGCATGCGCCGCCGCGGCCATCCACGCTTGATGGAAGTCGCACGCGTGCTGTTCATGCAGCACCGGCAACGCGCGCTGGTGGGCCTCGCGCTGATGGCGGCACAGGCGTTTTTCTACAACGCGATTTTCTTCACCTACGCGCTGGTGCTGACGGATTTTTATGACGTGCCCGCAACGAAGGTCGGCACATACCTGCTGCCGTTCGCACTGGGCAATTTTCTCGGGCCGCTGCTGCTCGGGCGATTGTTTGACGTGGTGGGCCGGCGCACGATGATTGCAGCGACCTACGCAATCAGCGGCGTGCTGTTGCTGGCAAGCGGCGCGCTGTTCAAGGCCGGTGTGCTTGATGGCACCACGCAGACCATCGCGTGGACCGTGGTGTTCTTCTTTGCATCGGCCGCTGCCAGCTCGGCATATCTGACAGTGAGCGAAACCTTTCCGCTTGAGGTGCGCGCGCTGGCCATTGCGCTGTTCTATGCCGTGGGCACGGGGCTTGGCGGCGTGGCCGGGCCCGCGCTGTTCGGCTGGCTGATCGATACGCACTCGCGCGGCGCCGTGTTCGGCGGCTACGCGTTCGGCGCCGTGCTGATGCTGCTTGCGGCCGCGGTGCAGGCTTGCTGGGGGACGGCAGCCGAACGCAAACCCCTGGAACACGTGGCTGCGCCGCTGTCGGTGGACGACAGCCCGGCTTGATCTGCGCCAAACCGGCGCCACGCGCGTCGCCGCCGGTCGCCTATATACTTTCGCGCAGCGCTTTCCCGTGCATTTCCCGCTTACTGGAGACACCCATGCCTGACGCGACTTACGACAACCAGAACATTTTCGCCAAGATCCTGCGCGGCGAGCTGCCGTGCATCAAGGTGTACGAAGACGACCACACCATCGCTTTCATGGACATCATGCCGCAGGCCGACGGCCACGTGCTGGTGCTGCCCAAGGAAGGCGCGGCAGAGCTGTTCGACCTGTCGGATGATGCTGCATCGGCCGCCATCCGCACCACGCGCAAGCTGGCGCGCGCCGTGCGCGCTGCGTTCACGCCGCCGGGCATCGCGGTCTTCCAGCTCAACGGCAGCGCTGCCGGGCAGACGGTGCCGCATGTGCACTTTCACGTGCTGCCGCGCTACAGCGATACGCCGCTGCAACCCCACGCCCGCGTGCAGGCCGACAGCGACAAGCTCAAGGCCCACGCCGAGAAGATCATCGCCGCACTGCAAGCGGAATAAGCGCTCCCGTCACGGCGCAGCGGACGGCACTGCCGAATCCGCCTGCGCCGTGGCGCCTTCTCGTCCGCCCTCCCGTCGATAGGCCAGCCGATACAGCACCGGCAACACCAGCAGCGTCAGCGCCGTCGACGACAGAATCCCTCCGATCACCACCGTGGCCAGCGGACGCTGCACCTCCGCGCCCGTACCGGTTGCCAGCGCCATCGGCACGAAGCCGAGCGACGCCACCAGCGCGGTCATCAACACCGGGCGCAAGCGTGTGAGGGCGCCCTCACGCACGGCCTCGTCGACCGACTTGCCGTTCTCTCGCAGGCTGCGGATAAAGCTCAGCATCACCAGCCCGTTGAGCACCGCCACGCCCGACAGCGCGATGAAGCCCACCGCCGCTGAAATCGACAGCGGAATACCGCGCAACGCCAGCGCCAGAATGCCGCCCGACAGCGCGAACGGAATACCGGAGAACACCAGCAAACCGTCCTTCAGGTTGCCGAACATCATGAACAGCAGCGTGAGCACCATGGCCAGCGCCAGCGGCACCACGATCTGCAGGCGCCCGGTGGCCGACCGCAACTGCTCGAACTGCCCGCCCCACGCCATCCAGTAACCGGCCGGCAGGCGCACCTGCGCATCGAGCACCGCCTGCGCTTCCTCCACAAACGAGGCGATGTCGCGCCCACGCACATTTGCGCTGACGACGATGCGGCGCTTGCCGTCTTCGCGGCTGACCTGGTTGGGGCCCGTGATTTCGTTGAGCGTGGCGACATCCGACAGCGGCACGTAACCCTGCCCGTTGGGCAACGCCAGCGGCAGGCGGCCCAGTGCTGCCGGATCACTGCGTGCGGTTTCCGGCAACCGCACGACAATGCCGAAACGACGGTCGCCCTGGAATACCGTGCCCGCATCCTTACCGCCGATGGCCGCCGACACCGTGTCCTGAATCGCACCGATGGAGAGGCCGTAGCGTGCAGCCTTGTCGCGATCAATGTCGACGTTCAGGAAAGGCAGTCCGCCGGTCTGTTCGATCTTCACCTCGGTGGCACCGGCCAGCTTGCCGAGCTGCGCGGCAATGATCCTGGCCTGCGCCTCAAGCACGCCCATGTCATCGCCGAAAAGCTTGACAGCCACGTCGCTGCGCACGCCCGAGATCAGCTCGTTGAAGCGCAGCTGAATCGGCTGCGAGAACTCGTACGCATTGCCGGGCAGTGCTTCCACCGTGGCACGAATGTCGGCGAGCAACTGATCCCGGTTGCGGCGTTTGCCATCGGCGCCGGCCGGCCAGTCGCGCTCGGGCTTGAGCATGATGTAGCCGTCGGAGATGCTGGGCGGCATCACGTCGGTCGCGACTTCTGCGGTGCCTGTGCGCGCGAACACACGCTCGATCTCGGGAAACTTAGCCTTGAGCGCGCGCTCGATCTGCATCTGCATGTCCAGCGATTGCGCCAGGCCCGTGCCCGGCACGCGCATGGCCTGAATGGAAAGATCGCCTTCGTTCAGGTTGGGAACAAACTCTGCGCCCAGGCGCGTGGCAGCCACCAGCGAGACCGATACGGCTACCGCGGCAAACGTCAACACCACGGCGGGCGCGGCCAGCACGCGTTCGAGCAGCGGCGCATACACGCGGCGCGCCCAGCCCATCAGACGGTTTTCTTTTTCCGCCACGCGTTCGCCAATGAACAACGCCACGGCAGCGGGCACAAATGTGATGGAGAGGATCATGGCCGCAGCCAGCGCCAGCACCACCGTGATCGCCATCGGGTGAAACATCTTCCCTTCCACACCCGAGAGCGCAAAGATCGGCAGGTACACCACCATGATGATGAGCTGCCCATACAGCAACGGGCGGCGTGCCTCGCGGGCGGCTTCAAACACCTCTTCGAAACGCTCGGCGCGCGTGAGCGGTCGACCACGTGCCTCCTGCGCATGCGCAAGGCGCCGCACGCAGTTCTCGACGATCACCACGGCACCGTCGACGATGATGCCGAAGTCCAGCGCGCCCAGACTCATCAGATTGGCGCTCACCTTGGCCGACACCATGCCGCTGAACGTCATCAGCATCGACAGGGGAATCACCAGCGCGGTCAGCACGGCTGCACGCAGGTTGCCCAGGAAGAGAAACAGCACCGCCATCACCAAAATGGCGCCTTCCAGCAGGTTCTTCTTGACCGTGGCGATGGCCTTGTCGACGAGTACCGTGCGGTCGTACACCGACTCCACCCGAATGCCCGGCGGCAGCGTCTTGCGGATCTCCTGCATGCGCTTGTCAACGGCCTGCGAAACCGTGCGGCTGTTCTCACCCATCAACAGGAATGCCGTGCCGAGCACCACCTCGCGCCCATTGCTGGTGGCGGCGCCCGTGCGCAACTCGCTGCCGCTTTCGATGGTGGCGACGTCACGCAAGCGCACCGGCGTGCCGTTCGGGCTGGCAAGCACCACGTTGCCGATGTCGGCTGCATCGCGCAGTTGGCCGGGCGCGCGCACAAGGTATTGCTCGCCCTTGCGTTCGATATAGCCGGCGCCGATGTTGGCGTTGTTGCGCTCCAGCGCGGCCACCACATCGGCCAGTGTGAGCTTGTACGAAGCCAGGCGTTCCGGGCTCGTTGCCACCAGGAATTCCTTTGCAAAGCCGCCGATGGTGTTGACCTCCGTCACGCCCGGCACGTTGCGGATCTGCGGGCGGATCACCCAGTCCTGCAACTCGCGCAAATCTGCGGGGGTGTAGGCGGTGCCGTCGGGCTTGCGCGTGTTGGCGTCGGCCTCCACGGTCCACAGGTAGATTTCGCCCAGGCCCGTGGAGACGGGCCCCATGCTTGGCGAAATACCATCGGGCAACTGTTCCTTTGCGGCCTGCAGGCGTTCGCTCACCAACTGGCGCGCGAAGTAGATGTCGGTACCCTCCTTGAAGATCACCGTCACCTGCGACAGGCCGTAGCGCGAGAGCGAGCGCGTCTGCTCCAGCTTCGGCAAGCCGGCCATGGCGGTTTCCAGCGCGTACGTGATGCGCTGTTCGGTTTCCAGCGGCGAATAGCCCGGTGCCGGCGTGTTGATCTGCACCTGCACGTTGGTGATGTCGGGCACCGCGTCGATCGACAGACGCGTATAGCTGTACGCGCCAAACGCGGCGGCCGCCAGCACGGCCATCAGCACCAGCCAGCGCTGGGCGATGACGGTGCGCAAGAGGCGTTCAAACATGGCGCCTCCTTTCAGTGGCCGTGGTCGGCGGACTTGCCGGCTTCGGCCTTCAGCACGTAGCTGTTGGCCGCAGCGTAGCGCGTGCCGGCGGGAAGGCCCTCCAGGATTTCCGTCCAGCTGCCGTCAGTGCGGCCTGTCTTGACGGGGCGCACCTCGAAGCCGGTCGGCACGGGCACGAACACCGACGGCTTGTCATCGACGGTCTGCACAGCATCGGCACGCACGGCCACGGGCACCTGCACGCGCCCCGATTCAACGGACACGTTGACGAACATGCCCGGGCGCCATGCGAGCTTGGGGTTGTCGAGCGTGACGCGGGCGGGCGCGGTGCGGGTCTGCTCGCCAAGCAATGCGCCAACGTAAGCGACCTTGCCTTGCACGGCGGTACCGGTGGCCGTGGCACGCACAGTAGCCGACGCGTTGGTGGTGACCGCTTCCAGATCCTTGGCGGTGACAGAGAAATCCGCCCAGACGGTGCGCAGGTCCGCCACCGTAAAGACGGCTGTTTCCGCCTGCACCGCTTCGCCCTGCGACAAGTGCTTGGCGACCACCACGCCATCAAGCGGCGCACGCAGCTCGAAGCGATTCAACGCCGAGCCCGCCGGCGCGGCACCAATGGCTGTCAGCTTCTGGCGGGCGTTGTCCGCGGCAATGCGCGCTTCCTGCAGCGATGTACGCGCCTGCTGGTAATCCTGTTCGGCAGCGATGCCCTGCTCCCAGAGGCGCTTTTCGCGTGCGTGTGTTTCCTGCGCGAGCGCAAGGCGTTGCTGGGCCGCCTGCAGTTCGCTGCGTTGATCCGACAGCGCGGGGCTGGACAGCACGGCCAGCAGTTGGCCGCGCGCCACCGGTTGGCCAAGCTCCACCGCCACCTTCTCCGCCACGCCCGCCACACGGGGCACCACGTGGGCGGTGCGGTCTTCGTTCAGGCGAATTTCACCGGGCAGGACAACCTCCGTTCGCAACTCGGCGGCCCCTGCGGTGTCCACGCCGATCTTCGCATTGGCGATGGCTTCAGCCGTCATGGCAAGCGTTTCGGCGTGCGGTGCCTCAGCCTGCTCGGTGGTGGCGGGTGCAGGTGCCGCCTCGGCCTCGGACGTCGCAGTCGGGCGCGCGCCCATACCGAACCAGAGCCCGGCAGCGGCCAGCGCGCCAAGCACGACGATGAGCGCGATGGCGCGCCGTTGTTGCGGTGGAAGTGTCATGTCAGCGGAAAGAGAGCGGCCGCACTACCGGCCGAGGATGCGATTGATACCGGCGGCCGCCTGATGCGCGCGCGACAGCGCGGCCAGGTATTGCGCGCGCGCCTGGAACAGCGTGCGCTGGGCGTCCAGCACATCGAGAAAATTGAACTTGCCCGCATCAAAGCCGATGCGTGCGGTGTCATACGCGCGCTGCGCACCTGGCAACACGTCTTGCCGCAGCGACTGCACGGCGGCGCGCGCTGCGTCGAGCCGTGCCACGTCCTGCGCGAGCGTGGCGTTCTGTTCAAGCTGGAGGGCGCGGTAGTCTTCAAACGCCTTGTCGGCCAACCGCTGTGCTTCGAGCTGGCTGCCCTGGTTACGATCAAACAACGGCAAAGGCACGGCAATGCCGAGCACCGCCATGTTGTTGTTCGCGGCGCTGTCGCGCTTGGCGCCCACCGTGAGCGTCACATCGGGCACGCGTTTGCTGCGCTCCACGTTGGCAAGTGCCTGGCGGCGGTCGATCTCCAGACGGGCACGGACGGCACGGGGCGTATTTTCCAGCGCACCGGTGGCTTGGCGCGCTTCGGGCGGCACGACGGGCAGCGTCTCCGCGCTTCCGTCGGCTTCAGGCGCGGCAGAAGGCGTGCCCCAGAAGGCCGCCAATGCACGTTGAGCGACCAGCAGTTCGGCATTCGCGTCACGCAGTTCGATGGCGGCACTGGCGCGGGCCACGCCAGCCTTGGTCTGCTCCACCGGCGAGACTTTCCCCGCTTGCACGCGCCGCGCGGCCGCGGATTCGGCCTGAGCGGCCAACGCATCCGACGCCTGCGCGAGCGCCATGCGTTCCTGCGCAATCACCAGGTCGAAGAAGGCCCGCGTGACATCCGCACGCAACTCGGCCTGCAGCACGGCGGCATCTTGCGCCGTGGCGTCCCGGGTGATTTGTGCGGCGCGCGTGCGGGCACCGCGCTTGCCGCCCAGTTCCAACGGGATATTCAGTTGCGCCGTCATCGTGGCGCGGTCGCGCCGGACGTCTTCTGTCGTGAAGGCGGCTTCGGGATTGCGCAGCCGGCGGGCCTGGTCGAGTGCGCCCTCGCTGGCGGCCACCTCATACCCGGCAGCGGCCAGCGCCGGATGCGACTGCACCGCGCGTTCAACGGCTTGCTGCAGCGTCACGCGTTCGGATGACGCAGCCGCAGGCCCGCCTGGCATAGAAAGGGCCACCGGAGCGACGGGGTCCGGCACCGCTGCGGTGGCCAACGGGGCAGCCAAAAGGCAGATGAGAGCCGCCCCGGCGGTCTGGAAGCGACGCATTACGCAATCGCGCCGTCGGTGTATGGATCCGGGCTGCGCGGGCTGCTCAAGCCGCCATCGGTGTAAGGATCGCGGGCGCCAACGCGGGCCTCGAGCACCGTTTGTGCTGCACCGTCCGTGTAAGGATCGCGGGCGCCGGTTTTGCCACCGTCCGTGTAAGGATCGCGGGCGCCGGTTTTGCCGCCGTCGGTGTAGGGGTCGCGGGTACCGGACTTGGCGCCATCGGTGTACGGGTCACGCGCGCCGGCTTTGGCCAGCGGCGCGGCCATCGACTTGATCTGCGGAGCGCAGCAGGCAGACTGGTTGTCTTGCGCGGCAACGGCGGTGCCGGTTGCCAGCATTGCGGCCAGAGCCGCCAGGGACAGCACACGTTGGAATCGAATCGCCATGAGAATCTCCTTCAAAAGGCCTGACATCAGCAAACAGGAAGGGGGGCGATGTCAGTGGGGCCAGTCTAGGGAGCGGTGCACCACGCGGGCATGACTCGAAGATGACAAACTTGTCATCTTTGTGCCCCCGTCGGGGGTTTTGGCATATCGTGGCGGCACTGGCGGATGCATCAAGCGCGCGCCATTTTTCATCATGCGACTGCTCATTGTTGAAGACGAGCCCAAAGCGGGCGATTACCTGCTCAAGGGCCTGACGGAATCCGGCTTTGTGGCCGACCTCGCCCGCACTGGCCCCGATGGCCTGTTCCAGGCCATGGAGCATGACTACGACCTGATCGTGCTCGACGTCATGCTGCCCGGCATGGACGGCTGGCAGGTGCTGCAGGAACTGCGCCGCCGCAAGAGCACGCCGGTGCTGTGCCTGACCGCGCGCGATGAACTGGCCGACCGCCTGAAGGGCCTGGAGCTGGGCGCGGACGACTACCTCGTCAAACCCTTCGCCTTTGCCGAGCTGGTGGCGCGCGTGCGCACCATCCTGCGGCGCGGCCCGCTGCGTGAAAGCGAGATCCTCGAAATTGCCGACCTGACGATCGACACGATCAAGCGCCGGGTGACACGCGCCGGCCAGCGCATCGACCTGACCGCCAAGGAATACGCGCTGCTGCATCTGCTGGCGCGCCGCGCGGGCGAGGTTCTCTCGCGCTCGCTGATCGCCTCGCAGGTGTGGGACGTGAACTTCGACAGCAACACCAACGTGGTGGATGTGTCGATCCGGCGGCTGCGCGCCAAGGTCGATGATCCGTTCGAGCACAAACTGATCCACACGTTGCGCGGCATGGGCTACGTGCTGGACGCGGTGGGCCGTTGATGCGCTGGCCTGCATCCCTTGCCGGCCGGCTCGTACTGGCGTTTGTGGTGGTGGCGTCGGTCACGCTCACGGCAGCCGGCACGTATCTGTACTTCGCACTCAACGCGCAACTGCGCGTGGCTGACGATGCAATGCTGCTTGGCAAGATCACGCAACTGCGCCACCTGGCCAGTGAGGCGCTCAACGCCGACGATCTGGCGCGCACCGCGCACCGCTATACCGATGTGGTGTCGGGCCACGATGGGCTGATCCTGCGCATTGCCACGCCCGAAGGCCGCACCCTGGTGGAGGTGAACCCCGAGGGGGAACAGGTGAAGATGCCGCACGTGGTTGCGGCTGCGGTGCCGCCGTCGGAGTCTTCCGTACAGACTTGGACGTCGATGACTGGCATGGCATCACGCGCCGTGGCCGCGGAGGCATGGCTAGGGCAGAACACCGCAAAAGTCGTCGTGCTGGTGGCGCAGGATGGCGACAGCCGTGCAGCGTTGCTGACCCAGTATCAGCGCCACATCGTGTTTGCCGTGCTTGGCGGCGTGGCCGCGGTGGCATTGCTGAGCCTGCTGCTCGTGCGGGGCACGCTGCGCGGGTTGGCACGCATCGGCAATCAGGCTGCGGCCGTGGTGCCGAGCCAGCTCGACACGCGTCTCACGCTGCAGGGCGCGCCGCGCGAATTGGCGGACCTGCTGGCATCGCTCAACGCCATGCTCACGCGCCTGCAGGATGGTTTTGCTCGGCTGTCGCAGTTCTCTGCGGACCTGGCGCATGACTTCCGCACGCCGCTGGCCAATCTGGTGGGCCAGACGGAAGTCACAATCGCACACCCGCGCACGGTCGAGGAATACCGCAGCGTGCTCGAATCCAACCTGGAGGAATACGCGCGCCTGTCGCACATGATCGAAGACATGCTGTTCCTGGCGCGCGCCGACCACGCACGCGTGGCGCTGTCCATCGCGCCCCTGGATGCGCGGCACGAGGTGCAGGTGCTGGTCGACTACTTCGAGGCGGTGGCCGCCGATCGTGATATCGCCATCGATGTGCACGGCGATGCGCGGCTGCACGCAGACGCCACGTTGCTGCGCCGGGCGATCAACAACCTGCTCGATAACGCGCTGCGTCACACCCCTACCGGCGAGCGCATCGACGTGACGATCGAGATAGCGCCGCAGGGCATCGCAATCGCCGTGCACAACCCAGGACCGGGCATTCCGCCCACCGCCCTGCCGCTGCTATTCGAGCGGTTCTACCGGGGCGACCCCTCGCGGGCGCAGTCTGGGGCGCAATCAAGCCAGTCGACCGGGTTGGGACTGGCCATCGTCAAGACCATCATGGACCTGCACGGCGGTAGCGTGCAGGCCAGCAGCCCGCCGGGTGGGCGGACCGAATTCCGGCTCGTGTTTCCGGCTTGACGCGAGGCTTAGGTGCCGATCCGCTGTGCCGACGGCGTACGCGCGGCATCCTGCCCGTCGTCACGCAGAATCTGCCGATACGCAGCCACCACCAGCAAGCCGATAAAACGCAGCAGGCGGCGCGGGGCGTTGATATCTTCGGTCACGGCAAAGCGCGCCGGCGTACCGTCGACCGGCTCACCGGAGAGCCAGAAGCGCACGCCCGCCGGCACGTCGATCGACTGGCCGGGCTTGAGCCAGATGTCCTGGCGCTGATGCTCTTGCGTGACCCACAACAGCCCGGCTTGTGCGGCGATGGTTTGGGCCCGTGCCGACCGCCAGCTCACCGGCACGCCCGGCCGGTCCAGTTCGAAGATTCTGATTTCGCGCATGGTTGAGACTCCTGTGCCGGGGTTCGTGGTGGATTTTTATGGGGACTGCGGATCGGCACGGTTCCATCTTGCGCGGCAGATCAAACCGATGACATGAACAGTTGCGAACAGTTTGGCTGAACTGTTCAGCATCTTTCGCGAACAGTTCATCGGCATGACCGACAGAACTGCATTTGGATATGTCAAACCGTTCGTTCTCGGCGGGGCGCGGGCTCATTAGCATGGTCCATCGCCATCTTTTGCCGGAGCCGCCATGCCAGCCGATCACAACACCGCCATCGACACCACGTTTGGCACCCTGCGCGTACGCCGCGTGGCCGGACATATCGGCGGAGAGGTGCTCGACCTCAAGCTCGGCGCGGAGTTGGCAGAAGACACGTTCGCGAGCCTGTATGCGGCGCTGCTCAAGTACAAGGTGTTGTTCTTTCGCGACCAGCAGCATCTGGACGATGACCGGCACCAGGCCTTCGGCAAGCGCTTTGGCCGCATCGTCGCCCACCCGACCGTGCCGGCGCCTACCGGCACGCAACTGTTTGAACTGGACGCGTCAAAGGGTGGCGGCCGTGCCGACTCGTGGCACACCGACGTGACGTTTCTCGATGCGTTTCCGAAGGTGTCGATCCTGCGCGCGGTGACGATTCCGGCTTTCGGCGGCGACACGGTCTGGGCCAACACCGCCCGCGCCTATGAACAGTTGCCCGACCCGCTCAAACAGCTTGCCGAGCAGCTCTGGGCCGTGCACACCAACGATTACGACTACGGCGCCGAGCGCACGCAGATCGACAGCGCACGTCTGCGCCATCACCGCGATGTATTTACCGCCGCGGTATACGAAGCCTCGCACCCGGTGGTGCACGTGCACCCCGAGACCAGCGAACGCGCCCTGCTGCTCGGGCACTTCGTCAAACGCTTCACCGGGCTGTCGGGCAGCGAGTCGACGCGGCTGTTTGAGTTGCTGCAGAACCGCGTGACCCGGCTCGACAACACCGTGCGTTGGCAATGGCGCCAGCATGACGTCGCCATCTGGGACAACCGCGCCACGCAGCACTACGCCATCAACGATTACGGCAACCAGCCGCGCCTGGTGCGCCGCGTGACCGTGCACGGCGACACGGCCATCTCAGTGGACGGCAGCCGCAGCACGCAACTGCGCCGCCCCGAAGCCACCAACGACGCGCACATCGAAGCGCTGCTGGCCAACGCCCACTGACCCACTGATATCAAGCCCCGGCCGCCTGCTGCACCAACCGGTGGTAGAACCGGATCAGCTCCACCAGGTTGGCCTCGGTGATCCGCTCGTTGGTGCCGTGAAAGCGCGGCAGGTCTTCCGGCTTGGCGCGCACCGGCGAGAACCGATACACATGGTCGGCAATTTCGATCATGTGGCGCGAATCCGTCGCCCCAATCATCAGCCCGGGCGCCACGACCGTGCCCGGGAACAGCTCGCGCACCGTCTTGTTGATCAACTGATACGACGCCGACTGCGTGGGCGACACCGGCGACGCTTCGCTGGAACCCGGCAGCCGGGTCAGCTCGAACTTGCCTTTGGGCGCTGCCGCCTTGGCGGCGTCTTCCACGTGCGCGGTGACGGAAGCGATGGTGTCGCCGGGCAGCAGGCGGAAGTTCACCGTGGCCTCGGCGCGGCCGGGCAGCACGTTGTCTTTGTTGCCGGCCTGCACGATGGTCAGCGCGGTGGTGGTACGCAGCATGGCGTTGGAGCTGCCCGATGCTTCCAGTTGCTTCTGCACCAGCGGCCCGAACAGCCACAGGTTGGACAGCGCCACGCGGCTGAAACCCTGCATCTCGGGTGCCAGCGTTGCAAACATCTCCTGCGCAACACCGCGAATGCCGGCGGGTAATTGATCGTCATCCAGCCGCTTGAGCGTGGCGCTCATCATGGCGATGGCGCTCTGCCCGTGCGGCGGCGGCATCGACGAATGCCCCGGCGTGGCCCCGACCTTGAGTTGCACGGAGAGAAAACCCTTCTCTGCCACGCCAATCAGCGCCGCCGGTTTGGTGAGCCCCGGCAGCACGCCCTCGGTAATCAGCAGCCCTTCGTCGATCACGAAGTCGAGACGCTCGCCGCGCGATTTGAGCAGCGCGGCGATCTGCTTGGCACCACGCTCGCCGCCCACTTCCTCGTCGGCGCCAAAGGCCAGGTGGATGGTGCGGCGCGGCTTGAAGCCGCTAGCCGCCAGCAGCTCGATGGCTTCCATCTGCGAGATCAGGTTGCCCTTGTCGTCCCATGCGCCGCGGCCCCAGACCATGCCGTCCTTCACCACGCCGTCGAAGGGGGGCTGGGTCCAGTCGCCTTCGGTGCCCGGGGCGATGGGCACGACGTCCTGGTGCGCCATCAGCATGATGGGCTTGAGCGACGGGTCGGAGCCCTTCCAGGTGTAGAGCAACGCAAAGTCGCCCACTTGCTCACGCTGCAGCACGGCATGCGCCTTGGGATAACGGGCCTCGAGCATGGCGTGCAACTGGCGGAACTGGTCGGCATTCAGTTGCGCATCGGTCGCGCTCGACACGGTGCGTGCGCGCACGGCTTCCGCCAGGTGAGCCGCAGCCGTCGGGCCATCCACGGCGACCGGCGTAACGGCGGGCACATCGAGCTGCCGCGAGCTGTGCCGCCATGTATTGACGGCGACGGCAGCCGCCAGTGCCAGCAGGACGACGGCAACCGCCAACAACAAGCGGCCGACAACGCGGCCTGCCATCCCATGACGTCGCTTGAACGAAGCCTTCATTCGTCTCCCCTCTCTTTCGGTATGCGCAGTTGTTGAACCAGGAACGCAAGTATCACTGCAACTCGGTGCATTCGCCACTTGCCCGGGGGCTGGGTTTCCCAGGATTACAATGCGCTGAACAGTTGTGAACAGTCTTTGCCAACTGTCTCGTAGCTTTCACGCTCTACTGCCGTCCGCGCCATGAAACTCCAGATCGACCCCGCCACCCGCGTCCCCATCTCCGACCAGATCGTGGCCGGCGTGCAGGCATGGATCGGCGGTAATGACGTGCGCCCCGGCGCCAAGCTGCCGTCGATCCGGCAACTTGCGGCCGACTACGGCATCAGCCGCTTCCCCGTGATCGAGGCGTATGACCGGCTGGTCTCGCTGGGGCTGCTGGACTCGCGGCACGGCTCCGGCTTCTACGTGGCCGAGAGCAACCTCACCGGGCGCGACGGGCGTGGCTGGTCGGACCCGCGCCGGGCGGAGGCCGAGTCCAAGCACATCTTCGAGCAGTTCAGTTACCCCGACGGCATGCTCAAGCTCGGCGGCGGGTTCGTGCCGGCCGACTGGCGCGATGTGGAAGGCCTGACGCAGGCCATCCGCCAGGTCTCCCGCACCGACACGCACGCCGTCATCGACTATTCGTCACCGCTTGGCAACACCGCGCTGCGCCATCAGGTCATGATGCGTGCGCGGCAGCTCGGCATCCAGGCCGACCAGCCCAATGTGCTGATCACCGCCGGCACGAGCCAGGCGATCGACTTGGTGATGCGCCACCTGCTCAAGCCCGGCGACACGGTGTTTGTGGAAGACCCGGGCTACTACACCGTGTTCGGCCTGCTGCGGTTGCACGGGGTGAAGCTGGTCGGAATTCCGCGCCGCAGCGACGGGCCCGACGTGGAAGTCACCGAAGCGATGCTGCGCGAGCACAGGCCCAAGCTGTTCTTCATCAACAGCGTGTTGCAGAATCCCACCGGCTCGGTCGTGTCGCCGCCGGTCGCGTTTCGGCTGCTGGAGCTGGCGCGGCGCCACGGCTTCACCTTTCTGGAAGACGACATCTTTGCCGACCTGCAGGCCGATCCGACCGCGCGGCTGGCGACGCTGGACCAGCTCGATCATGTGATCTACGTGGGCGGGTTTTCCAAGACGGTGTCGGCGTCGCTGCCGGTGGGTTACCTGATTGCCAAGCGCGAGCTGGTGCATGACCTGACCAACGTGAAGATGCTCACCAGCGTGGGCGGCTCGCGCTTTGCCGAGGCCGTGGTGAGCACGCTGCTGGAACGCGGCGCCTATCGCAAATATGTGGAGCGGCTTCGCCAGCGCGCGGGTGACTCCGTCATCGCGTCGCTCGATGTGTTGGCGGATGCGGGCTGGGAGGTGTTTCACCATCCGTCTGGCGGCAACTTCCTGTGGGCGCGTGTCCCGCATGTGGAGGACTCGCGCGATCTGGCGGCTACTGCCGAAAAGCACGGTGTGACTCTGGCGCCGGGGCACTACTTTCGCCCGAACCTGGAGGTATCGCCATGGGTGCGCATCAATAGCGCGTACGCAACGGAGCCGCGTGCGGTGGCGTTCCTGCAGGAGGCAGGGCGCCGGCCTTCGCGCAAGCGGGCCTGAAGCGTCGGGGCCGGGCACGCGCGTTGCGGCGCTGTCGAGGTTCATGCCGCATGCAGCGGCGCAGGAGCCCGATCATGCACAACGCCGAGCACGACCAAGCGCAACCCCAACCCGAAGAGCCGGTGACTCACCGTCCGGAGGGCGCCAAGCTGACGGAGCCACCACCCGACTCGCCGCGCAACGACCCGCTTGCGCGCGCCTCCCGTCGCATCCGCTCCGTCGACGCCGCAGGCGCCGAAGCATCTGACAACACCATCGACACAGACGGCAAGGGCCTGGAGGCAGCGAAGAGCCCATCACAATGGCAAGACAACGTCATCTACTCAAACGCGTCGCTGGAGAACAGCCGCCCCGAGCCCGACCCGGCAGCGCCCATCGCAGGGATCGACAGCCGGCCTAACCAGGGACGTCCGACCATTGCGACGGAGCCCGGCCAGCACGTGGTCATGCGCGGCGTGGTCGATGAAACGGCCCGCAACGGCACGCGCGCGGCGCAGCGGTTTTCGCTGGAAGACGACGAGCAGCCTTAACGTGCCGTGCTGACGCCCTGCCTCAGACCTTGCCTGCGAGTTGGTGCTCAAGCCTGCGCTCAGGCGTTTGAATCCGCTCCGCGTGGGCTGAAGGTGCGCGGGAAAACGACCGGCGTGCTTCGGTCAATCAGGCGGTAGCCCTTGGCAGGGCGATACGAATCGCCTTCTGCCACGCCCGCTTCTTCCAAAAAGTTGGCAGCCAGCATGCGGGTGCGGAAGCCGCTTTTGTCGACCGGACGGCCGAGCACGATCTCGTACATGCGCTGCAACTGCGGCAGCGAGAACGGCTCGGCCAGCAGAAACGCCGGCAACGATGTGTATTCGACCTTGCTGCGCAAACGCTCTACGGCGGTGCGCAAAATCTCTGCATGGTCGAAGGCCAGTTCTGGCGCGCGCAGTACATCGTCCACCGCAAACCACGCCACCTCAGCCGCATTGGCGCCCTTGGCAAGCGCCACACCCTGCGCCGGTATCAACGCAAAGTAGACATGCGTGGCAGACCAGCCGCGCGGGTCACGCGTGGCGCTGCCCCAGCTGCCCAACTGCTCCAGATACGGGCTGCCCACGCCGGTCTTCTCCAGCAGCTTGCGGCGCGCGCAATCTTCCAGCGTGGCATCGACGGCCGTATCGACAAATCCGCCCGGCAACGCCCACGCGCCCGGAAAAGGCTCCCCTTCCGCATTGGGACGCTGCACGAGCAGCACGCGCAACACGTCGTCCAGCACCGTAAAGATGACGACATCCACGGTGGTGAATGGCAACGGGAAGGACTTCGCGGAAGTTCGGGTGGCCATGGCAGATCACAAATGTCTTGACGGCCCCAATAGTAAGTTGTATTGTCCAACCCATACAAGTTGCACTGTACAACTTACAAAACAAGGAGGTCATCATGTTCGGCATCCGCTTCATCAAGTCGCAGCCCACCGTTCACCTCATGCAGTTCCGTGCCGGCAAGGTTGTGCGCGAAGGCTCGGGCCTGTCGTTCTTCTATTACGGCCCGACGACCACGCTGGTGGCCGTGCCGGTGGCCAGCCAGGACCGCCCGTTCATCCTCGAGCTGGTGACGGCCGACTTCCAGAGCGTGACCGTGCAGGGCCAGGTGACGTACCGCATCAGCGACCCGCGCCGCACCGCCGCGATGATGGATTTCTCGCTCGCCAAGAATGGCCAGAGCTACGTGTCTGAAGACCCGACCCGCTTGGGTGACCGTGTAGCGCAGCAGGTGGAAGTGATCGTGCAGCAGGCCGTGCAGGCCATGGAGCTGAAGGCCGCGCTGCGCGCATCGGCGGCCATCGCACGCACCGCGCAAGCCGAGTTGGCTGCGCAGCCTGAAATTGCCGCATTGGGGCTGGAGATCCTGGGCGTGTCCGTCATGGCGGTCAAGCCGACGCCTGACATCGCCCGCGCACTGGAAGCCGAAGCGCGCGAATCCAACCTCAAGGCCGCGGATGACGCTGTCTATTTGCGCCGCATGTCGGCCGTGGAAAACGAACGCGCCATCCGCCAGAACGAGCTGGACACTGACATTGCGGTTGAGCAGAAGAAGCGCCAGATCCGCGAGACGCAGATGGAAGCCAAGGCCACGCTGATGCGCAAGGAGAACGCCCTGCGCAACGAACAGATGGCCGCCGATGTGGAACTCGAAGGCCAGCGCAAGGCCTTCGTGGCCGGCCAGGCCGCGAACAGCCGCACGCTGGCCGAAGCCGAGGCCTACCGCGTGGCCGCTGTCATGCAGGCGCTGGAAAAGGCCGACCCGCGCATCGTCAACGCGCTGGCTGCGGCCGGCATGCAGCCCGGCCAGCTCATCGCGCAGGCCTTTGGCGGCATTGCCGAACGTGCGGAACGCATCGGCCAATTGAACGTGTCGCCGGACCTGCTGCAAGGGCTGATGAACGCCACCCCGCCCAACGCCACCGCACGGGCCGCATCATGAGCAACGAAGGCCGCAAGGTTGTGCTGGTGACGCGCCGCACCCGGCTTGAAGAGCTGGTGGCGCGCCACCACACGCTGGCACAGGCGAAGTTCTACCTGGAACACCTGGGCGCCGATTTTTCCGACTACCTGGCTGAGAACGCCGCCTACGCGCGCAGCCTCGAAATTACCGTGCGCGCGCTGGAAGCCTGGGGCCGCTATCAGGTGGTGGATCGCGGCTACCTGCCCAACTTCATCTTTGCGCCGGACGATATCGTCGTAGCGCTCGGGCAAGACGGGCTGGTCGCCAACTCGATGAAGTATCTCGACGGCCAGCCGCTGATCGGCCTGAACCCAGAGCCCGGCCGCTGGGACGGCGTGCTGTTGCCCTTCGAGCCGAAAGATCTCGGCACCGTGCTGGCCGACGTAGCGCGCGACAAGCGCCCCACCAAAGCCGTGACGATGGCCGATGCGCGCCTGTCCGACGGACAGGTGCTGCGCGCCGTCAACGACCTCTTTATCGGACCGCGCACGCATGCGTCTGCGCTGTATGAAATCGAGCTCGGCGAGCAGCGTGAAGCGCAATCGTCGTCGGGCATCATCGTCGCCACAGGACTGGGTTCGACGGCGTGGTTGAAGAGCATCGTGACCGGCTCGATAGGCGTCGCACGCGCCATGCATGCCGGCGGAGATGGCTTCCGCTACGAACCTGAACCGTGGGACACCCCGCAACTGACATTCGCCGTGCGCGAGCCGTTTCCGAGCCGCGCATCGCAGGCCACGCTCGTATTCGGGCATGTGGATGCGGACCAACCGCTCAAGCTGCGCTCACGCATGCCGGAGAACGGCGTGATCTTTTCCGATGGCATGGAGGCCGATTACCTGCGTTTTACCGCCGGCATGGAAGCGACGATTTCCGTGGCGGCCACGCAAGGGCGCTTGGCTGTCTGAATGAAAAAAGGCGGCCGGACCGGGGCCGCCGAAGGAGACACCGCCGCGCTCAGTGCGCCACGGCGTTGAAATTGGGCGGCCGTCGATCGACAAACGCCCGGAAGGCTTCATGCGCCTCCGGAGACTGCAGCCGCTGCGCAAAGCAGGCGCTCTCCGCATCCATCTGCTGCTTGAGCAGTTCGGCATCGCGCATCAGGCGCTTGGTTTCGGTCAGGGCGCCGAGCGGCTGGCGCGCCAATCGCGCCGCAATGGCCTGCGCCTCCGTGCCGAGCTGGTACAGCGGCACCACCCGATTCGCCAAACCCCACGCGAGCGCCGATTCCGCGCTCACCGCATCGCCCAGCGCGAACATCTCGAACGCGCGCACGTGGCCCAGTCGGGCGGGCATCAGCAGGCTCGATGCCGCTTCGGGCACCAGCGCCAGATTGACGAACGGCGTGGAAAGCTGCGCGTTGTCCGCCAACAGCACGAAGTCGCAATGCAGCAGCATGGTCGTGCCGATGCCGACCGCGCGACCTTGCACCGCAGCCACCAGCGGACGCGTGGCCCGCGCCAGTGCATGCAGGAAGCGGATGACGTTGCGTTCACCACCGCCTTTGCCGCCGGCCATGGCGATCGATGCGAACTCGCCGATGTCGTTGCCGGCGGAGAACATGTCGCCCTCGGCGCGCAGCAGCACCACGCGCACGGTGTTGTCGCGCTCGGCGGCGCTCAGCGCGTCGGCCAGCGCGCCGTACATCGCATCGGTGATGGCGTTCTTCTTGTCGGCGCGTGCCAGGGTGAGCGTCAAAACGCCGTCGGCGTTGTGGCTCTGGATGTGTTCACTCATTGCTCGTCTCCGGTGGGGAACTTGGTTTGCAGACTGGCCAGCCAGCGTGCGACAACGTCGATCTCGGCGTCGGTAAAACCTTCGGTCAGCCGCGCGTTCAGTTCGGCCAGGCCGGTGCGTGTTTCGGCCAAGGCGTCGCGGCCGGCGGGCGTGATCCAGAGCTGCCAGGCGCGGCCATCCTTGGCATCGGCGCGGCGCTCGATGAGGCCCGCGTCGACTGAGCGATCAACCAGGCCGCTCATGGCGGAGGGGCCGAGGTCCAACGCGGCGCCGGCTTCGCGCATCAACGCGCCGTCGTTCTTCTCCAGGAAGAACAGCAGGCCGGATTGCGCGGCGGTCACACCCTCGCCGGTGCGCGATTGAATCCAGCGCTGCAGGCGGCGTTGCCCAACGCTGATCAGATAGACGAGGCGGCGGTCGGGTGCTGTCATGCGGCCTCCGCTTCGTTGCGTGTGGCGGCGGCACGCTCGCGCAGCCAATCCACCAGACCTGGCCACAGCGTGGCGGCAAACTGCGAACGGAAGAAGCCCATGTGCCCCACCGCGCCGCCGGCCTGCGCAGGCGCGATCTGCCGGCGCTCGACCCACGTGTTCGTGAAGTGCATGGTCAACGCGTTGATGGCGGCGGGCGTGGCCCACGGGTCGTCGTCAAAGCCGTAGACGAGCACGGGATGCGTGACGCGGTTGAAGCGCTCGATGGCGCCGAGCGTGGGGTCATCGAAAAAGTAGCGCGGCATGCCGGCCCATGCGCCCCATTCGATGGCGACGCCGCCCGGCAGGTCTTCGCCCAGGCCGAGGCGCTTGCCGGGCACGTAGCCGATCAGCCGGGCCATCGACGGGCCAACGGCGCGCAGGATCAGCTCCACGCGCCAGCGTTCGCCGCGTTGGCGGATGAAGCGCGAGTTGCCCGTGTGGCAGGCCACTTGCACCACGCCCGCGACATCCCAGTCGGCGCAGCACAGGCCGATGGCGTGGCCGCCGACCGAGTGTCCGACCGCCAGTTGTGGCAGTTCCGGATAACGCGCCTTCGCCCATCGCATCACGCCTTCTGCGTCGAGCAGCGCCCAGTCGCGCATGCGGGCCGCAAAACGCCGCAGGCTCTTGGGCCGGGATGCGCCGATGCCGCGGTAGTCGTACGTAATCGTGTGAAAGCCGCGCTCGGCCAGAAATTTGGCAAACGCTTGATAGATGCGCTGCGGCACGCCCGTGGCCGGATGCATGACCACCACGCCCTGCGGCGTGCTGGCAGCCGTCCAGAGCATGGCACCCAGCGGGTAGCCGTCGGTAGCGAGAATCGTTTGCGGCGTGCTGTCCATGACGTCGATTTAGTTCGTATGCGAAGTGTTTTACTTTGTATGCGAAGTAAATCGGTGTGTCAACGACGGAAAGATAAAGTACTTGCTTAACTATTCGAAGTCGCTATAGTTAACCACATGCTTAACCATGACACTTCCCTCGATCTCGCCTTCCAGGCACTGGCCGACGGCAACCGGCGCGCGATGCTGGTCCAGCTCGTGCGCGGGCCGGCGTCGGTGAGCGAACTTGCCCAACCTCTCGATATCTCGCTGCCTGCGGTGATGCAGCACCTGGCGGTGCTAGAGCACTCCGGTCTCGTGCGATCGGAAAAGGTGGGCCGCGTGCGGACTTGCCGTATCGAACCCGAGGCGCTGAGCCTCGCAGAGCAGTGGATCAACCAGCGGCGCCTGGAGTGGGAACAGCACTTCGACCGCCTCGGCGCCTATCTGGAAACTCTGAAAACTGAAGGAGACTTGCATGACGACGACCATTGACAGCCCCGCCGGCACGACCCTGCGCCCCCTCGTGATCTCGCGCACCTTCCCCGTATCGCGCGACTGGGTGTTCAAGGCCTGGAGCACCGCCGAGCACATCAAGCGATGGTTCTGCCCGACGCACTTCACGGTGCCCGAAGCGACGGTCGAGTTTCGCGTGGGCGGCAAATTTGACGTCTGCATGCGCTCGCCCGAGGGGCAAGACCACTGGTCGCGCGGCCACTTTCTTGAGATCGTGCCTAACGCGCGCCTGGTCATCGACATGAACGTTGTAGACGGCGACAACCGCCCGCTGATGAACGCCCACACCGTCGTCACGTTTGCCGAAGAGTGCGGGGGCACACGCATGGAAGTCACGCAAACCCACACGCCGCTCGCCCCGATTGCCGAGATGATGATCAAGGGCGCGTCCGAAGGCTGGAAGCAGACGCTCGACAAGCTGGAGCGCGAAGCCGCAAGCGTGCCGGTGGCCGATGGCATCCAGCGCTCGGTCGTGCATGCCACCTTCACGGTGGAGCGCACGTACGATGCACCGCGCTCGCGCGTGTTCAAGGCGTTGACCGACCCGGCCGCCAAGGCCAAGTGGTTTGCCGGCGGCAACGGCTACACGCTGCTCGTGCGTGAGATGGACGCCACGCCCGGCGGCCGCGAAGTCGTCAAGGGCCGGTGGGTCAGCGGTGTCGTCTCCAGCTTCGAGGCGCTGTATCACGACGTCATCCCAAACGAACGCGTCGTCTATTCGTACGTGATGCATCTGGACGACCGCAAGATCTCCGCCTCGCTCGCCACGTTGGAATTGCGCGAGCCCAAGGACGGCTCCGGCGGCACGCACCTCGTGATGACCGAGCAAGGCGCCTTCCTGGATGGCTACGACGATTCCGGATCGCGCGAGCGCGGCACGCAGTTCCTGCTCGACATGCTGGGCAACTCGCTCAAGGACTGAGCCTGTGCAATACGTCACGCGCGAGCGCCGCCAACGTGACCGCCGCGCCGACGATCAACACTGCTGCCCACAACACACCGCCCAGGTGCGCCAGCAGCGCCTGGCGCGGCGTCATTTCGCGTACTGCGCGAGACCGTTACCGAACGACCAGTTCTCGGGCAGCACCTCCACCAGGTTGATGAACACGTCTTCGGGCCGCACGCCGGGCTTGTCGCCCAGCAACTCGACGATGCGGCGATAGAGCGCCTGCTTCTGCTGCAGGTTGCGCGTGTTGTTCGCGGTGATCTGGATGATCACCACGTCGTCGCTGCGCGCGATGCCGAAGTAGTTCGGGCTGACGCTGAAGGTGCTGGCGTCGTGCTCGGTCAGCGTCATGAAGCGGTCGTCTTCCGGCACGTTGAACGTCTCGCGCATGGCGCGATAGACGCCGTCGAAGAGGGCCTGGTGATAAGCGGCAGGCTTGCCGCGCCGCAGCGACACTTGAACGAGAGGCATGGTCCACTCCTTGGTTTGCAGTGACCACAGAATGCCCCACGTTGATCATTGAAAAAAGGCATCCTAAGATATTTCAATCATTCGATTTCAAAATGATTGAACCATGAAGATGCTCGATCTGGAGGCCGTCCAGGCCTTCGTGCTGACCGCCGATCTGAAGAGCTTCACGCGCGCGGCGCAGGCCATGGATTCCACGCAATCCGCCGTGAGCCTGAAGATCAAGCGGCTGGAAGAGGTGCTGGGCCGCCGGCTTCTGGAACGCACGCCGCGCCTGGTGCGGCTGTCTCAGGATGGCGCGGCGTTTCTGGCGGCAGCGCGTGACCTGGTCGCTGCGCACGAAGGCGCCCTGGGCTCGTTTGGCGTGGAACGGCGACGCTTGTCGCTCGGGATGAGCCACCACATCGTCGGCGCGGAACTGCCGCGCCTGCTGCGACAGATGGGCCGGGCCGAACCGACGCTCACACTGGAGATCCGCATCGCCAGTTCCTGGGAAATCCTGGAGATGTTCGAAGCCGGCGTGTTGGATGCCGCCATCGTGCTGCGCCACGACAACCGGCGCACCGACGGCGAAGTCCTCATGGAAGAGCCGTTCGGCTGGATGGCCGCACCGGATTTCGAGCACCGCGCGGGCGAACCGGTCCGCCTGGCAAATCAGACCGAAACATGCCGCATACGGCAGATGGCAACGACGGCATTGGACGCCGCGGGCATCGCCTGGCAAGAGGTGTTTATCGGCGGCGGCGTCGCCACCATTGGCGCGGCGGTGGCAGCCGGTCTTGCAGTGGCGGCACTGAGCCGCCGCGTGGCACCCGCCGGCACCATCGATGTGGGCGAAGCGCTCGGTCTGCCGCCGCTTCCGTCGCGCAGCGTGGTGCTGCATTCGCGGCTCGCCGATCCGACGGCAAAGAAGGCGCTGCGGACCTTCGCCTCCACCTTGCGGGCCACGGGCGGACGGTAGCGGAACGCCCATCTCCCCACGCGCATTTTGCGCAATCGCTGCACCGCACAGCGCCTGCGGGGCGACTATGCTTTGCCGCATGAAGCCCCGCACTGAACACGATTACTACCGCCGCATCGCCCGCGTGATCGAGGCGATCCTGGCCGACCCTGCAGCGCCGCATACCGTGCAGAGCCTGGCGGCGGTGGCGCACCTGTCTCCGTTTCATTTTCATCGCATTTACCGGGCGCTCACTGGCGAAGGGGTGTTTGAGACCGTCCAGCGCATGCGGCTGGCGCAGGCTGCGCACCGGTTGAGCGGCGCAGAAGATTCCGTCACCGACGTCGCGCTCAACGTCGGCTATGGAAGCCCGCAGGCATTCGCTCGCGCCTTTCGCGAGTTCACCGGCGTGAGCCCGCGCGCGTTCCAGACCCGGCAGCAGGCGCTGAATGCGCGCAGCACCGAGACTGCAGACCTACCGCCCATCGAGCTGATCGAGCAGCCGCCTCTGCACGCGCTCTGCCTGCGCCACGACGGCCCCGTCGCAACTATCCGCCAGACGTTCGTCATGCTGCGGCAGCTGCTCGGCATCGAGTTGGAATCGGCGGATGCGCCCGACCGCATTGGCGTCTGCTATGGCGATCCGGAAACGCCTGGCTCGTTCGAGTACTTCGCGGGCGTCATCCTCGATACACCCCGCGCGATGACTGACGGGCTGCAGCCGATGCGCATCGAAGGCGGCCTCTACGCCTGCCATCGGCTGATCGGCCCCTATGCGCTGATCGCGCCCACCATGCAGGCGCTCTACGGCGGTTGCCTCCCAAGCTACGGCTTCGAACCGGACGACCGGCCGGCGCTTGAGTTGTATCGCAGCCCCGGGCGGCACCGTCCGCCTCGCGCCTGCGTGACTGACTTGATGATCCCCATCCGCAAGGAGTAAAGATGTTGCGTCGTTGCCTTGCCGCCGCGCTGGCGGCCTTTGCCATGGGCGCTGCCTATGGCGGTTCCGCTGACGAGCCCGCAGCGCCGTACCACGTGGGTGAAACTACCCGCGCGTTCCACCCGCAGGCTGAACGCCATTGGCGCGGCGCACGTACGCGGGCGCTCATTACCAACGTCTGGTATCCGGTGGACGTTTCTCTGCCGGAGGTTTCGCACAACGTCGATGCACCGGGCCGGTCGCCGTTCCGCATGCAGCCATCTGCGGGCGAAGCGCCCGTCGCGTCAGCGCAGGCGCAATATCCCTTGCTGCTGCTTTCACATGGCACCGGCGGCACGGCTGGGAGCCTCGATTGGATGGCCGCTGCTCTGGCCGCGCACGGCTACATCGTCGCGGGCGTGAACCACCCGGGCAACACGGCGCTGAAACCGCTCACGCACGACGGCTTCATGCTGTGGTGGGAGCGCGCCACCGATGTGAGCGAAGTGTTGGATGGCGTGCTCGCCGATCCCGTATTGGGCGCACATGTTGACCGCACGCGCATCGGCGCAGTGGGCTTCTCGTTGGGCGGCTATACCGTGCTGGAGCTGGCCGGTGCGCGCACGGATGTCGCCGCCTTCATGGCGTTCTGCAGCTCGCCAAAGGGCGATGCAATCTGCCATCCGCCGGAGATGGCCCGCGCGCAGATCAACCCGGCTGCCGACACAACGAGGTCACCGCAGACGGAAGCGTCCCTCGCCCGCTCCGGTGCGTCTTACCGCGACGCACGCATCAAAGCCGTCTTTGCGATGGCGCCTGCACTGGGCATGGCGATGGACGCCACGTCGCTCGCCAACATCAGCATCCCCGTTTCGCTGATGGCCGGAGATGCGGATACCACCGTGCCCGTTGACACCAACGTGCGACGCGTCGCCAAGATGCTGCCCAAGGCCGATCTGCTGCTGGTGCCGGGCGCGTCGCACTACACGTTCGTGGATACATGCCTGCGGGGGGCCGCACCCCATGTGCCGCTGCTGTGCAAGGACAACCCCGGCGTGGATCGCGATGCGGTGCATGCCCAGGCCGTGCGCCGGGCGCTGGACTTTTTCGGGGCGACGCTGCCCGCTCAAAGCTGAGCATCGCCGGCGAGTCGATGCGGGTGATTACAGCTTCTGCACTGCCACGCTGCCGATCGAATAGCCCGCGCCAAACGAGCAGATCATGCCCAGGTCGCCCGACTTCAGGTCGGCACGATGACGGTGGAACGCAATGATGGAACCTGCCGATGCGGTGTTGGCGAACTCATCCAGAATGACTGGCGCCTCGTCGGCCGATGCATCGTGCCCAAGCAGGCGCTTGCCGATCAGCTGGTTCATGGCCAGGTTGGCCTGATGCAGCCAGAAGCGGCGCACGTCGGTCGGGGCGTGGCCCAGTTGCTGCAGATGGCCGGCAATGTGCTCGGCGGCCATCGGGCAGACTTCCTTGAAGACCTTGCGGCCTTCCTGGCGGAAAAGCTGATCGCGGTCGTCCGGGTTGCGATCTTCGCTGCGCGAGAGGTAGCCGGCGTTGTTGCGGATGTTGTTGGAAAAGCTCGTCGCGCATTTGGTGCCGAGCACGCGCCAGGCGTCTGTGGAGCGCGTGTCTTCGGCGCGCTCGACCAGCACGGCCGTGCACACGTCACCGAAGATGAAGTGGCAATCGCGGTCTTTCCAATCGAGGTGGCCGGAGGTGATTTCCGGGCTCACCACCAGCGCGGCGCGCGCCGTGCCGCTGCGCACCGCATTGATGGCCTGTTCCAGCCCGAAGGTAGCCGACGAGCACGCGACGTTCATGTCGAACGCATAACCGCCCGCGCCAATGCCGTTCTGAATCTCCACGCCCAATGCCGGATACGGGCGTTGGAAGTTGGACGTCGCGCACAGCAGCATGTCGACGTCTGCGGCATCGCGGCCGGCGGCGGCCAATGCATCGCGCGCGGCGGCCACGCCAATCTCGGCTTGCAGCGAGAGCGCATCGTCAGGCCGCGGCGTCAGATGCGGGCGCATGCGCGTGGGGTCCAGCACGCCGGCCTTGTCGACCACGTAGCGCTGGCGAATACCCGACGCCTTCTCGATGAACTCCGCCGACGACTCCGCCAGCGCCGTCAACTCGCCCGCAGCAATCGCTGCGGCGTGCTGCGCGTTGTAGAGCTGTGCGTATGCGTTGTAGGAGGCGACCAGCTCCTCGTTGGTGATGACCTCGGGCGCGACCCACAGGCCCGTGCCGCTGATGACGACGTCGTGCATACCCGGAATGTGTGAATTTTTCGTGGCGGCGACGATAGCACATCGGCCTGGCAATGCGGGGCGCAGGATGTGGTCGTTTACATCTACTTTGACCTTGCGCTCCCACGCGCACATGGGCCGGCGGGCAACCCCCAGCGGAAAACAATGCGTTACGCTAACCGCCATCTCACAACTTCGCAGGAAACCCGCATGTCTATGCCCAGAACTTCTCGACTTGCCCAAGCGTGCGTGGCCGTGGTTGCCGCCCTCGTCACCACGCTGGCGCTGGCCCATCCGAAGCTGCTCTCGGCCAATCCTGCCGACAAATCGATGGGACCTGCGCCGGCCCAGATTGCGCTCCATTTCTCGGAAAAACTGGTCGCGCAGTTCTGCGACGCAACACTGGTCATGACGGCAGCATCCGGCCCCACAAATGTCGCCTCCAAGGTCGCCACGAGCACCGACGGGCGCACGCTGACCGTATCCCCCACGCAGCCCCTCGCGCCCGGGGCCTACCGCGTCGACTGGCATGTCGTGGCCGCAGACACCCACCGCGTGGCCGGCAACCTCACGTTCCAGGTGAAGTAACGCGATGCCGGAGGACTGGCTGGCCGTCACCCTGCGCTTTGCGCTGTATCTGGATTTGATGGTGCTCTTTGGCGTATCGCTCTTCAGCCTTTACGCGCTGCACCCAACCGATCGGCCGTCGGCCATCTCGCGGTTGTACGGCAGGGTGACCGAAGCATCGGTATTGGCCGGCATCGTGCTGTCGATCTGGGATGTGGTGGCCATGGCCGAAGCGATGACCGGCGCCACGCGCTACAGCGAGCTGACCCGCCATGTCTTCGACATGATCCTGACCGGCACGGCAGTCGGCGCGGCATGGCTGGTGCGCGTAGTGGTGCTTGCCGCCGGTCTGGTCGTGGGAATCGCATGGCGCGGAAATACCCGCCGCCAACGAGCGGGGTTTGCTGCTTCGGGCGCCATCGCACTCGCCACGCTTGCGTGGGCCGGGCACGGCGCCATGGACGACGGCGCGCGCGGCATGTTCCATCTCGCTGCCGACATCGCACATCTGCTGGCGGCTGGCATGTGGGTGGGTGCGCTGGTCGCTTTCGTGTTGCTGTCGTCGGCTGCGAAGGCCAGCACGCCAGATTCGGTGCAAACACTCGGCCGTGCCGCAAGCGGCTTCGAGACCATCGGTACGTGCATCGTTGGGATGTTGGTCGCCACGGGCGTCGTCAACTACGTGTTTGTCGCCGGCCCAACGTTCGATCCACTCTTCACCATGCCGTATGGATGGTTGCTGCTTGGCAAGCTCACGCTGTTTGCGTTGATGCTCGCGCTGGCTGCAGGCAATCGCTATCGATTGAGCCCCCGGCTTGCAGCCGCCATCCGCACGGGCGACTACACGGACGCTATCAAGACGCTGCGCACCAGCCTGCTGGCGGAAACCTGTCTTGCCGTGCTGATCCTGGCGCTTGTGGCGTGGCTTGGCATGCTTTCGCCGTTGCCTTCGTAGCGCCCGCACAGGCAGCAAAGCAAAACGAACGTTGGCGCCCCCCGGACAACAGCTTGGGGCTCGGGCTTGGCATCAGCAGCGAAGGAATGACCTGGGGCATGCGGCCCGGACTATTCATCGCATGCATTACCGGTCATTCAAAGAATAAATTTCACAAATAATGCGTGCGCCGCTAATCTGATCCTCTTTGATTTGGCGAGCAGACGATGGCGGAGCTTTATCTCGTACGGCACGGACAAGCCTCGTTTGGCGCGGCAGATTACGACCGGCTATCGGAACGCGGCGAGCAGCAGAGCCTCTGGCTTGGTGAATATTTCGCGCGACATGACATCGTTTTTGATCGCGTCATCTGCGGCACCTTGCGCCGCCATGAGCAGACCGTCGACGGCATCCTGCGCGGCATGGGCATTTCGGGCACAGCGGTTGAGCAGCACGCCGGGCTGAACGAATACGACTTCCAGGGGCTGTTTGCCGCGCTCGGCGAAGATTTTCCAGAGCTGACGCAACTGGCTTCGGGCTCGATGCGCGATCACTACCGGGCGCTCAAGCAGGTGCTGCACCTGTGGTCGGACGACAAGATTCGCGGGCCCCTGCCCGAGACGTGGGCCGCCTTCCAGCAGCGCGTGGCCGATGCACGCGCCGCGATCCAGGCCGGCGGCGGGCAGCGTGTGCTGGCGATCAGTTCTGGCGGCCCCATCGCCGTGACCGCACAGCAGGTGCTGGCCGCACCGCCCACCAGCGCCATCGCGCTGAACCTGCAGATCCGCAACAGCAGCGTCTCGCAATATTTCTTCAACGCCGAATCGTTTCAGCTCGCCACCTTCAACGGCATCCCGCATCTGGACGATCCGGCGCGACGCGCTTTCCAGACATACGGTTGATCGCCTTGGCGGCCGACCAAAACACAAAACCATTGGAGGAGCACACCATGAGCACGAACCTGTTCGACCTGACCGGAAAGATCGCCCTGGTCACCGGCGCCAGCCGCGGCATTGGCGAAGAGATTGCCAAGCTGCTGGCAGAACAAGGCGCGCACGTGATCGTGTCGAGCCGCAAGCTGGGCGACTGCGAGGTCGTGGCCGAACGCATCCGCGAAGCCGGCGGCAAAGCTGAAGCCCTCGCCTGCCACGTTGGCCGCATGGAAGACATTGCGGCGGCGTTCGACACCATCCGCCGCACGCACGGCCGGCTGGACATTCTCATCAACAACGCGGCGGCAAACCCGCACTTCGGCCACATCCTCGACACGGATCTGGCGGCCTACGAGAAGACCGTGGAGGTGAACATCCGCGGCTACTTCTTCATGTCGGTCGAAGCCGGCAAGATGATGAAGGCGCAGGGCGGCGGCGCGATCGTCAATACGGCGTCGGTCAATGCGCTGCACCCGGGCGACAAGCAGGGCATCTACTCCATCACCAAGGCCGCCGTGGCCCACATGACGCGCGCGTTCGCCAAGGAATGCGGGCCCTTCGGCATTCGCGTGAACGCGCTGCTGCCGGGGCTGACCAAGACCAAGTTCGCGGGCGCCCTGTTCGAAGACAAGGCTACGTACGACCGCTGGATCAGCGAGATCCCGATGCGCCGCCACGCCGAGCCGCGCGAGATGGCCGGCACGGTGCTTTACCTCGTGTCAGATGCAGCGAGCTACACCAACGGCGAGTGCATCGTCGTCGATGGCGGCATGACGGTCTGACAATGGGGCGCTTACCGCATCGGCTGAGCCGCCTGTCACACTAGTGCGGCGCGGCCGCAACATCGTCCTTGAAATCTGTGAATACCTGTATATATTTACAGTAACTGTGAATTTATACAGCATTCACCATGGACGACCTGATCCGCATCGAAAACGAGTACGACCGCCAGACGGTGCTCTGGCTGCGCGAGCGCCTGGGTGAACAGGCGCTGAACGAGGTCGTGTTGCGCATGAATGTGCGCGGGCGGCCCTATGCGTCGGAAGTCTGCCGCACGCTGGGCCTGACGCCACCCCCGCGCAAGCGGGCGACACCGCGTGCGCGACCGCTCAACCGGGCCGTTGGCGAGGCCTATCTGGCTACCATTCGGAGCATCCTGGGCGGCGGGCACGCGGCGGCGTAAGGCTGGCGTGCGTTAATCAGCAAGCGTGGCAGCCGTTTCTTCGCGCAACCAGGCCAGCCACGCGCCGGCCGCGCTATCGGCCGCAATAGGCGCATCGGCCAGCAGGTAATAGCGCGAGCCATCACGCCGGAACCCTTCGGGCGCAATCAGCCGCCCATCTTTCAGATCATCAATGGCCATCAGCTTTGATGCGATGGCGGTGCCCTGCCCCGCCAGGGCCGCCTGCAAGCTCAGATAGAAATGTTCGTAGCGCCCCTCGGGTAACCGGCCACGCGGCCGCGCCGTGCTGCTGGCCCGCCACCACGCCTGCCAAGCATCGGGGCGCGTGGCGGTGTGCAGCAGCCGTCGGCGCGCGGCGGGATCCGCTTGGCGCGCGTGCACCGGGCCGATCCACTCATCGCAAATGGGCGCCGCATGCACGTGTGCGGGCCATGCAAAGTCATCGCGGCGCACTGCCACGTCCACTCCGGTGCGAACGAAATCGATGGGGCCACCCGCGGCAAACAGATGCACCTGGATGGCCGGATGCCGCGCCTGAAAACGCGACAGCCGCGGGATCAGCCAACGCATCGCAAGCGTCGGCTCGCACGACACGACCAGCGCTGAAGACCTGGCCCGACGGGCAATCCGGTCGATGCTATCCGTGAGAATAGAAAACGCATCGGTAGCAGCGAGCCGCAACTGTTCGCCCGACGGCGTCAAGAAGACTGCCCGGTTGCGCCGCTCGAACAGCTCCACCCCCAAAGATGCTTCCAACTGCCGTATCTGGCGGCTGACTGCGCCATGTGTCACGTGCAATTCCTGCGCCGCGCGCACGAAGCTGCCATGTCGGGCAGCGGCTTCAAACACGCGCAAGGTATTGAGTGGAGGCAGCGCCATCTGTCAGTTTTTCTCACTGAAAAACGGCATCATAAATCGATTTTCAGCGATGGCGGAGCCCTCCAGAATCGGCGCATCCTCACTTTGCGATTGCGCCCGACATGACCGAACTCCTTGCTGTTGCCGTCATCACCATCCTGGCCGTCATCAGTCCGGGCGCGGACTTTGCCATGGTCACGCGCAACAGCCTGCTGCATGGACGGCGCGCAGGCGTGCTATGCGCACTGGGCATTGCGCTGGGCGTGCAGGTGCACGTGTTCTACACGATGTTCGGCGTGGGGCTGCTGATTGCGCATGCGCCAATGCTTCTGCAAGGCATCAAGCTGGTGGGCGCGGCGTACCTGGTGTGGATTGGCTGGAAGACGCTGTCGGCCAAGCCGTTGCCTAGCGGCGAGACTGCCGGTGACAGCGCCGGCACCCCAGCGCTATCGACCTTCGCAGCGCTGCGCATGGGCTTTCTCACCAATGCGCTCAATCCAAAAACAACGCTGTTCGTGGTCAGCACGTACACGCAGGTCGTTCACGCGGGCACACCGCTGGTCGCGCAGTTCGGCTACGGCGTGTTCATGTCAGCAGCGCATGCGGCGTGGTTTGCATTGGTGGCAACGGTGTTTGCGTCAGGTACGTTGCGACGTTCGCTGCTGGCACGGCAGCGCATCGTGGACCGTGTGATTGGCGTGATCCTGATCGGGTTGGGATTGGCGCTGGGGCTCGCGCGGCTTGCGTGATGTCATGCACGGCGGCCTTCCCATGCCTGTATCCATGCCGTCCGTCCCAGGTCTTCTGCTGCATTAACAGGCGCCAGCCCGTTTGAGACAGTGCCCTCGCGCCCTGCCCGTCGCCACGCGGCGATGAAGGCCACCGCGCAAACCTGACTCGCAGCACAACCTCACACCTGGAGTGCAACCATGCAATGGAATCGCGCCTTCACCGACCTCATCCGCAACGGCCGCGCAGCTTACTGGGGCAACTGGACGCTCGCGCCCACCATCAAACCCGGCGCCGTGGGTTTTGTGTCGCCCGACACCGGCGACTTCACGCCCGTCAAGCCGGAAACCCCGGGCGTGGCCATCAACACGCGCACCGTACCGAATCAATGGAAGCTGTCGACCAACAACGTCCACCGCACCGAGACCAACGTCAAACTCGATGGCTCGGCCACCGATCCTGAAAGCGGCACCAAGATCAACGCCGGCGTCGAAGTGAAATGGGAGTTCTCGTCCGTCGGGTCGATTGCCTCGGAGTTCGGCATTGCCTCGGAGTCGTACATCAACGACCTCACGCAGCTCACGCGGCCCGACACGATCAAGTGGCTGGCCGAGCAGGCGCAGTCCGTGAGCATGGGCTCGGGCGGCAACATTGCGCAGGGCTTCGGTGTGGTAACCAGCGTGATCCTGGCCAACAGCGGGCTGAACGTGGGGTCGCAAGACAACAACTCGTCGTTCTCGATCACGGGCTCGGCGGGTGCCGTGCATGACATGCTCGGTAGCGCGACGGGCAAGGGATCGTTCGTGTCGGTCAACCAGACCAAAAGCGTCGACCAGCACCTGTGGCCGTTCGAGCCGGGCAAGCAGGCGCCGGCGCCCATTCCGGTCGCCTACACGTTTGCGTCGTTCGACGGCAACCTGCTGATCCCGAACTGGATCACGCGCCTGGGCGGCTTCGAGATCTACTTCAACAACAAGCCGGGCTGCACCTACGTCACGCATATCAAGCTGCGCTACAACACGCCGCAGGGCCCGCGCAGCGATGAGTTCTCGCTCAGCGGCGGTATCTCCAAGACGGTCGCGAACATTCCGCTCAACGCCACCGATATCCAGGTCGACGTGAAATTCCAGGGCGTCGTGAACAGCGACAACTATTCGTTCCGCTGGCCCAGCCCGCTCGGCCAGTGGCTGACCGGCCGGCGCGAGATCGAGATGACGGGCGTGTGGCCGGGCCCGACCCACGCCGTCGAGAAGTAACGCCCAAAGGCAGAAAGCAAAGCGGCGGATCTTCCGGGAGGGGACGTCCGCCGCGCTGCATCTGTATGCGGTGTGGGTCGCATTACGCCGCCTGCTGGCGCTTGCGCTCGATATCCGGCAGGAACACCGTCAGCAAGCCGATAAGCGGCAGGAACGAACAGAGGTGGTAGACGTTGTAGATGTCGGTCGCATCGGCCAGCTTGCCGAGCACCGCGGCGCCAATGCCACCCAGGCCGAACGCAAATCCGAAGAACAGGCCCGACACCATCCCGACCTTGCCGGGAATCAGCTCCTGCGCATACACGAGGATGGCCGAGAACGCCGAGGCCAGCACCAGCCCGATGATCACCGTCAGCACGGCCGTCCAGAACAGGTTGGCGTACGGCAGCAGCAGCGTAAAGGGCGCCACGCCAAGGATCGACACCCAGATCACGACCTTGCGGCCCACCCGGTCACCAATCGGCCCGCCCACGATCGTGCCCACCGCCACCGAGAACAGGAAGAGGAACAGGAACAGTTGCGACGTCTGCGCCGACAAGTGGAACTTGGTGATCAGGAAAAACGTGTAATAGCTGTTCAGGCTCGCCAGGTAGAAGTACTTGGAGAACAGCAGCACAACCAGCAGCGTCATCGCAAACGCCACCTGCTTGCCCGACAGCTTGACCGCGGCATGCGCCCGGCCACCCGCCTTGCGACCATGGCCCGCGGCACGTTCACGCTTGTACCAGCCGCCTACGTGGTAAAGCACGAAGATAGCGATCAGCGCAGCAATCGAAAACCATGCCAGGCTGTGCTGCCCATACGGCATGATGATGATTGCCGCGAGCAGCGGCCCCATCGCGCTGCCCACATTGCCGCCCACCTGGAACAGCGATTGCGCCAGCCCATGACGGCCACCCGAGGCCATACGCGCAACGCGCGACGATTCCGGATGGAAGATCGACGAGCCGGTGCCCACCAGCGCCGCCGCCAGCAGCACCGTGCCAAAGTTGGGCGCCACCGACAGCAGCACCAGCCCCACCAGCGTAAAGCCCATGCCCACCGACAGCGAATACGGCTTCGGATGCTTGTCGGTATACAGCCCGACCATCGGCTGCAGCAGCGACGCCGTGATCTGGTACGTGAGCGTGATCAGCCCGATCTGCGAAAAATCGAGATGGAAGTTGCCCTTGAGCAGCGGATAGATCGCCAGGATCAACGACTGCATCATGTCGTTGAGGAAGTGCGCGAAGCTGATGGCGCCGATCACGCCAAAGCCGGTCTTGTCGGCCTGCGCGGCGGGGGCTGCCGATGCAGCGGCCGTGCCGTTTGCGGTGGTTTGCATGATGGTTTGAGGTCACGAGGATGAGGCAAGGAAGCGCTCAATCTTGCGCCCAAACGGTGCAGGCGTGTTACCGCAAATTCGACAACGATTAACGCAAACCGGACAAATTACTGTCGGGGCAGAAGCGTCAGCCCGCGCGGCGCCATTTCCACCAAAACACCGCCCCTCTTCCCGCAAACCCTTGCCCAGCTTGCCCTGGCAGGTAGCTAACGTGTTAGCCGTTTTCTCGCCCGGGGCTACTCCGTTCGGAGCATGGCCGCTCAGGAGACGCTTTCTATACTCGCCAGCATGGACTGCAGAACGACGCCAGAAGCAAGCGCAAGGCGCCAGTGCCGACAGCCTGACGGAACCCGCTGCGTAAGCAATTTCACACGCACAACGATCCGCAAACCGAACCGATGACCAGCATCGAGATGCCGCACATCGGCCAACATGGGAGGGGAGCCATGATGATCCTGCTAACGGGAACGCTATGCCGCGCGATGGGAGACCTTTTCTATCAGGCCCTGCTCGACGACCGGGTCGTCTGCTGCTTCGTCACGTCCGAAGCCGTGGATGTCACCGGCAACGCCACGCGCCCGCCGCCCGCTTCGTTCCCGTGTACCGACCCTCGGCTCGCTGACGTCTCTCGGTCAGCGAGTTATTGCGCGCCCCTCGTCCCGTAGGGCGCGCTCTTTTCTGCCGATGCCGTCAGCGCGGGGGCGCTGGCGGGTCACCCCGCACCTCAACCCAAGAGACAGATGCCTCAGCCGATCAGCTCGGCGTCCGTCAGCTCGCGCTTCATATAGGCGTACACCACCGGCGCGGCAATCACGCCACCCAAACCAAACAACGCCTCCATCACGATCAGCGCGAGGATCAGCTCCCACGCGCGCGCATCGATGCGGCTGCCGATGATGCGCGCGTTCACGAAGTATTCCAGCTTGTGCACCACCACCAGAAAGATGAGCGATGCCACCGCCAGCTCCAACGATGCGGTCACACTCATCACCACGATGGCCGTGTTGGAGATGAGATTGCCCGCCACCGGAATCAGGCCCGCCACGAAGGTCAGCAGGATCAGCGATTTGGAATACGGCACGTGCTGGCCGAACAGCGGCAGCGCACCCAACAGGTAGATGGCGGCGAGCGCCGTGTTGAGCGCGGAGATTTTCACCTGGGCAAACACCACGGCTTCGAACGCATCGGTCAACCGGCTCAGCCGGTTCACCAGTGCTGCGGCCAGCGGCTTGTGGTGCTCGGGGTCAAGCGTATCCGACCACGCCACCATCGCCCCCAGGATCAGCCCGACCAGCATCAATGCGCTGGCACGCAACCCGTCGATACCGAGAGTCGACACCTGATGGCCATGCTCCTTGATCATCTGCACAAGCTGCACACGCAGCTCGGTCACCGATTGCGGAACGTAATTGACCACCGCCGCCGGCAACGATTCCCGAACGTTGTCGAGCACGTCGGCAATGTGCGTGAGCATCCCTTCCAACCCATGCCCGTGCTCGACCAGGCGGCCGATCCCGGTGCCGAGGCCAGCCAGAATAAGGGCGGCAATGACGGACACGCAGATCACGGCAATCGACTTCGCGCGCTGGGACAGCCTGCTGCGCTCGCGCAAGCGCGCCTCCAGCTTGCTCGCCAATGCATAGACAAGAAAGCCGGCAATGGCGGCCGGCAAGAGGTGCAGCCACAGCACGGCAGCAATCATCGCCGCCACCAGCACGTAGCTGACAGCGTTGATGGAGCGAGCGGGTGCGCTGGAGGGAAGCTCGGGAGGCAGCATCGTCATGAAAACAGGCCGGCGGCAATGTTGATGGAGAGCGCGAGGATGCTCGTGTTGAAAAAGAACGACAGCAGCGATTGCCCCAGCACCGCCCGCCGCATCGCACGCGAACGAATGCTGATATCGGCCGTCTGGCTGGCGACCGCGATCGTAAAGGAGAAGTAGAGGAAATCCCAGTAATCGGGCTCGATCTGGTCGTCGGGAAACCGCAATGGCGGCTCGTGTGGCGCACGGTAATACAGATGCGCGTAGTGCACCGTGAACATCATCGGCACCATGAGCCACGCGCCCAGCACCGTGATACCGGTGAACAGGTAGTGCGACGACTGCGCATGCCCCGCCGACTTGGCCGTCGCGAGTTCAAACGCA
The DNA here is from genome assembly GCF_021173085.1 of Ralstonia wenshanensis. Classification (NCBI taxonomy): domain Bacteria; kingdom Pseudomonadati; phylum Pseudomonadota; class Betaproteobacteria; order Burkholderiales; family Burkholderiaceae; genus Ralstonia; species Ralstonia wenshanensis. Next base: position 1,398,145 of record NZ_CP076412.1, on the reverse strand, counting down.
ATGGCCACCATGCTGGCCACCACGCCCAAGCAGACCACTGCCAGCACGGCCGAGGCACGCTCGTCTTCGCGGCGGGCGACGGCGCGGATGCGGTGTGGATCTGCGCCCAGCATCATCAACGTGATCAGGATGAGGTACGCCCACACGGCGATGTCCCAGCTGAGCAGCAGACGCGCAAGCCACCCATGCGCTGGCACAACAGCGACCGCTACAGCGCCCAGCGCAAACGCCGACAGCAGCCGCGGCCGTGTCGCTGCAAAGCGGGAAACCTGGGAGATCTCGGAGGACTTGTCTTGCGGGTTCACGTGCGCCTCAGGTGCGTGATGGGGGTGTTCACACAAGGCCGGCACCGCCAGCCGATGAGGCGACATGGTAGCCGCTTCAGCGCAGCATCAGGACAGAGAGAGCATTGAAGCAAACGAGCGCTTGCAGCGCTCCTGCAGGCGCTCGTGCGTTGAGAGCTGCTCTGCGATGACGGTGGCTTCCGGATACACGCGGCACATGCCGATCATGGCGGTCTCAAGCGACCCCTGCGAGCCGGCCTGGAACTGGAATTGCTCCAGCACCGTGTCATCGGCATCACGCACGGTGATCTGGAATGGGCCCGGCGTGACGGTCGCACAGCCAGCCAGCATGGCAGCCGCGGCCAGCGTAGGGCACAGGAGGGAGCGGGTCGGACGACGGAAACGAATCATCATGGCTTCCTGGTTGCGATGAGAGTAAGACGCCGCAATGGCAACTCGGTTCGCAATCATCTCGCTTCCCGGTGACGCAAACAAAAACGCCCGCTGTGTGCGGGCGCTTTTGCGGGACGAACCAGGCTCAGGCCACGGCGCCTTCGGTGTACGGGTCGAACTTGCTACCGGCCTTGGCACCTTCGGTGTAGGTATCGAACTTGCCGGCACGGGCCAGTGCACCTTCGGTGTACGGGTCGAACTTGCTGCCAGCCTTGGCACCTTCGGTGTACGTATCGAACTTGCCGGCACGAGCCAGTGTGCCTTCGGTGTACGGATCAAACTTGCTACCGGCCTTGGCACCCTCGGTGTACGTATCGAACTTACCGGCACGAGCCAGTGCGCCTTCGGTGTACGGATCAAACTTGCTGCCGGCCTTGGCGCCTTGCGTGTACGGATCGAACTTGTCGCCAGCTTTGGCGCCATCCGAATACACGTCGAAACGTTGGCTGACCTGCGCGGCACCTTGCGTGTACACGTCAAACTTGGCTGCTGCCAGGGCCGGCACACTTGCCAGGGCGATCAGGGCAGCAATCAGGGTACGTTGGGCTTTCATGATGTCTTCTCCAGATGGGCGCAGCGCGTCGGGCAGGTGATCCGGGCATTTCCTGGATCTTCTTTTTCGCTGCGGCGCCGCATTCGATGGAGTCATCGTAGGCGAGCCTGTTCAGACAATAAATGTCGCGACAGACAATTTATTGTTGCGATATGTGAAATTACGGGAAAACCCGCATCAACAGTGGTTTTGCGGCCTGCACCAAAGGCTGGCGGGCTAATTTGCGCAAATACAGAATGTGACTTTTCCGTCAAAAGCCAGCGTTGTGCGACTCTCGAACGGGTTTTATTGTTGCGCTCTGACGCATTGCATCATGATTTCGAGACCCGCACAGATTGTCATTTCCCGATACAAACGCGCACAGGTTGGCGAATGACTCTGTGTCACACTGCGCGGCATTCTCTTTCAAACCCACCGACGATGAAACGCCTTCTGCTCGCAGTGTCCCTGCTTGGTGCTGCACTCCTTTCGGGCTGCGGCGTGGTGGCCGCGCCATGCCGCGTGGCATCGGCGGGCCTGAAGATGGTGCCGTTGGTGGGGCATGTGGCGGCCGCGCCCACCGACGCCTGCGCCGACATCATCGATTGAGCGCAATGACCAATAGCCGCTGAATTGACATCAGAACCGTGATGCGTTTCGGGGGAGGCAACGCTGGCCTCCCCGACTGCTCTGGCTATCCGCTGAACCTCTTTGATTGGTTCAACTGTCGCTCTCACCTCACAGGGCCCGCTGCATCAGCAAACAATCCAGCCAGCGTCCAAACTTGTAGCCCACCGCCTCCAGCACGCCCACCTCGCGAAACCCGCAGCGCGCGTGCAATTTGGCTGACCCCGGGTTCTCACGGCCGCCGCCCACCACGGCCACCATCTGCTTGAAACCCCGCGCCTGGCATTCGCGTATCAGCGCCTCCAGCAGCAATGTCCCCACGCCACGCCCCTGCGCGGCGGTGTCAAGGTAGATGGAATCTTCCACCGTATGGCGATACGCAGGCCGCGCACGATGCGGGCCGGCATACGCGTAGCCAAGCAGCACACCACCCGCTTCGGCCACAACGTAGGGCATGCCGGCATCCTGCAATGCGTGAAAGCGGCGCGTCATCTCGGCCAGATCGGGAGCGTCGATCTCAAAGCTGGCGGTGCCAGTACGCACATGATGTGCGTAGATGCCGACGATGGTCGGCAAATCCGCTACGGTAGCTGCGCGAATAGCGATGGCACCAGATTCGTCCACGGTAGCGGCGTCGATGGGCATTGCAGAAGACATGGCGGCAGGATCCAGAAGCGGTATGAAGTGCTCATTGTCACGCCAATTCCACACGAACCACAGATCGCCGAGCGCATTCTGGTGACATGGCTATCGGGCGGCGCCGGAATGCGGTAACTTGGCAGACGCTTTCCCCCCCGCCCGCCGCGCCCTTTTTGCCATGCACGACCTGTTTCCCCTGATCGCCGAATACGGCGCGTTTGCCGTATTCCTCAATGTGCTGCTGACGCAAGCCGGTGCGCCGCTGCCGGCCGTCCCAACGCTGCTGGTGGCAGGTGCGCTTACGTTCCATGGACCGCTCTACCTGATGGAGCTGGCGCCCGCCGCCGTGTCCGGCGCGCTGCTGGGCGACGGCCTGTGGTACTTCGCAGGCAAGCGCTATGGCCGGCACGTCATGGCACTGCTGTGCCGTGTGTCCCTGTCGCCCGATTCGTGCGTGCGGCGCACGCGCACACAGTTCGAGCGCTGGGGCGCGCCGATGCTGCTCATTGCGAAATTCGTTCCGGGTTTGTCGACCGTGTCCTCTGCGCTACTGGGAACGATGCGCACGCCGTTCAGCACGTTTGCGCTGTACAACCTGGTGGGCTCGGCAGTTTGGGCAACGCTCTGGCTGATGCTGGGCCGCGTGGCGCATGACAGCATCGACCAGGCGCTGCGCCAGCTCGACCAGCTCGGCACGCGCGCCATACTGCTGATCGCGTTGCTGGCGGCGGTGTATGTGGCTGCACGTTGGCTGCAGCGTTGGCGCTTTCGCAAGATGCTGGAGATGGCGCGCATCTCGCCCGATGAGCTGCACGCACTGATCGAATCGGGCGCTGCACCCGTCATCATCGACGTGCGCGCCGACAGCTCGCGCATGCTGCAGCCGCAGCGCATTCCGGGGGCAATGCTGTACGACATGTCCGCCAGCCACCGCGCGATCGAGATCGATGGCCCCGACCGCGAGATCATCATCTACTGCGCCTGCCCCAACGAGGCGTCTGCCGTGATGCTGGCGCGCACGCTGATGGGGCGCGGCTTCAAGCGCGTGCGTCCGCTGCATGGCGGGATCGATGCATGGGTGGCGCGCGGCTATGGTGTCGAGCACGTGGTGTCGGTCACGCCCGCCACATTGGCAACGGCGGAAGCGGGCGCCTGAGGCTTTCCCGCTGGCGCACAAAAACAAAAAGCGCACCTCGCGGTGCGCTCTCCCGTAAGTACGGCAAACATGCGGTGCGCCAGCCCCCCGGCTCGGACACCCCGCATCGGTCCGTGTGCATCCGCCCGAAGACGGATGTGGCGAAATGATCCCCGTTTGATCCCTTCTTCGCCAGTCGGACTTGACCCCCTTGTTATTCATTTGCAACGCTGCCGCGCCAAACCTGTGCACGGCGTGCTCGCATTGTTATTTCCCGTCCTTCTTTCGTTGCCTTGCGGCTGGCCATTTTTGCATGGCACTCGTGCGTACTAACGGCCGGCTGACCTCAAACTTTAGGCGCCGTCCGCAATCGTCAGGCGAATGTATCGATCACGCCTTCGTGGCTGGAAACCCGGCGCGGCGCCAACGTCAGCGTATCGGCGCGGTCTTGCGAGCCGCTGCTGCCATACCGGCTGCCGCTGCCACCGTTGCCTGAACCGCCACCTTGGTTTTGCGCCGACGAGCCTTGCGATGCACTCTGCTGCTGGCTGAAGTCGCCCGTGCTGACAGACGTTTGCGCGAGCTGCATCCCGCCTTGCTGCATGGCGTCGCGCAGGCGCGGCATGGCGTCCTGCACGAGTTCGGCCACGGCTTGGTGCTGGCAGACAAAGCTCGCGTTGACGGCGCCGTTGTCCACCTCCAGCTTGACGTGCATGCCCCCCAGCTCGGCCGGGTTCAACTGCAGCTCGGCTGACGATTGGCGATGTACCTGCATGAAGGCAAGCTGGCTGGCCATGCTTTGCGGCCATGCGGCATCGCCAAAGGTGGGCAGCGTGTGCACTTGCTGTGGCGTGATCGATGCCCCTGCCGCCGCGCCTGCGTTGGCGCCGCCCACCGCAAAGGTCGGTGCGGCCATGCCCGCGTCGCCATTGGCGCGCGACAGCACGCCCTGGAACTGCGTGCCGTTGCCCTGCGCATTGGCTTGCGTGCCGGCGTTATCCGAATTGCCCGTGTTACCGCCATTGCTGGCGTGGCTGGTGGCATCGGTCACGGCGGCGGCAGGCGTTTGCGTGGTGGCGTTGTGTGCGCTCAAATCGTTGCGACGCGGCAGGCCCCGGTCGACATCGGCGCCTTTTGCAGGCGACGTGCTGCCGAGTTGGCGCACGGTGGCCGGCGTGTTGTCGGCAACGGCGCGCGTGCGGGCCATGGCCTGGGCCAGCGTGCCGCTGTCAGGCAGTGCAGTGGCAGGCGGCGTCGGCGTGTTTGCGGCGTTGGCTTTGGCGTCCTTGGCGGCAGGCAGTCCGGCTTGGCCGACCTGTGCCGTCGCGGCCGGATCTGCGGCGCCCTGCGCCCCGTTGGCAGCCGCAGTTGCGGCGGCCAGTGCGGCGGCGTCATTTGTGGACGATTTGCCAGCAACCTGCGTCGTCGCGTCGGCATCGGCGCTGGTATTCGATTGGCCTGCGGGCTGGGCAAGCGGCTGTTGCGCGGCAGCGGCCTGCTGCGCAGCCTGGCGAGCGGCCTCAATCTGCGCAGCCAGTTGTGCAGCCGGATCGACCACGGCCTGCTGCGCAGCGGTATCGAGATCCTTGGCGTTGGCAGGCTGCGCCGGCTTGGCGTTGGCCGTATCGGCGGTGCTGCTGGCCGGCGTTGTGATGGCCTGTTCCGGCGTGTTGGCATCGGCCGGTTTCGCATCCTGATCGTTGCGCGCGGCGCCGGTGCGTGCGACATCCTTGCGGGCGATATCGGCTCGGCGGCTGGCATCGTCGGCGGCGGATTGCGCATCGGCGCGACGGCGCGCGGCGTCCTGAGCCAGGCGGTCCGACAACAAGTTGCCGAAGGTATCGGTGCCCGACGAAGAAGCCTGCGTCTTGTCTGCGGCGGCAGTATTGCCGGCCGACAGCATGGCGCCCAGGTCCTTAGCGGCGGTATTGGGGGTGGCACTCAAGCCCACGTTGACTCCATCTTGCGACTGCGTGTTCGCGTTCGTCTTCAATTGCCGCCCTGCGCCGCACGCATGCGGATCACCTTGGCGGCGTGTTCGTCGTTGTCGCGCTGGGCTCGGCGTTCTTCGTCCAGGCGCTGCTCTTCAATGTGGCGCTGGCGCAGGATGTCGAACGACTGCTCGCGGCGCTGCTTTTCCAGCCAGTTGGCACGGCTCATTGCAAGCTGCTGCTCCAGCGCATTGATGGTGCCCTTCTGCTGGTGCACGGCATTGCCCAGGCGGTCGATAAAAGCCGCGTAGTTGCGCAGGCGCGTCACGTCCATGCCGCCTTCGGCGCTGCTCAGCATCTGCTGGTGGTAGTTGTTGCGGTAGTCGGACAGCAGCGCCAGCTTTTGCGTGGCAGCCTCGCGCGTGTTCATCAGGCGGCCGACTTCCTGCGTGGCTTTTTCGGTGTCCTTCTGGGCCAGTTCCAGCACGGTTTCGAGGCGGAACGGCTTGTTCATGGTGGTCATCGGTGGACCCTCCAGCTTCCCGTTACATCAACCCATCGGACGCAAACCCGGCGGCTTTAGCCTTCGGCTTGCGCAACGCTTGCGGCTTCACAGTGTCAAGCGGGCACATCACGCCAGCACTCCCTGCATCTTCTGCAGCGTGTGCTCGCGGCTTTCGTTCTCGAACATGCCTTGCTGCAGGAACGCTTCCATGTCGGGGTAGCGCGCGATGGCCTGGTCGGTCACCGGGTCGCTGCCACGTGCGTATGCGCCCACGGCAATCAGGTCGCGGTTGCGCTGATAGCGGGCGTAGAGTTGCTTGAAGCGGCGCGCCGTGTCGAGCTGCTCGCGCGGCACGATGGCCGACATCACGCGACTGATCGACTGTTCGATATCGATGGCCGGGTAGTGGCCCTGCTCCGCCAGCTTGCGCGAGAGCACGAAGTGGCCGTCCAGAATGGCGCGCGCCGCATCGGCAATCGGGTCCTGCTGGTCATCGCCTTCGGCCAGCACCGTGTAGAACGCGGTGATGGAGCCGCCGCGGCCGTTGGCATCCACCATGCCGTTGCCGGCACGCTCAACCAGCGCGGGCAGCTTGGCAAACGCCGAGGGCGGATAGCCCTTGGTGGCCGGCGGCTCGCCGATGGCCAGGGCGATCTCGCGCTGCGCCATCGCATAACGCGTGAGCGAATCGACGATCAGCAGCACGTTGCAGCCGCGGTCGCGGAAGTATTCGGCAATGGTGTGGGCGTAAGCGGCACCCTGCAGGCGCATCAGCGGCGAGGTGTCGGCAGGCGCAGCCACCACGGCCGAGCGTGCCAAGCCTTCGTCGCCAAGAATCTCGTCGATGAATTCCTTCACTTCGCGGCCGCGCTCGCCGATCAGGCCCACCACCACCACGTCGGCCTGCGTGTAGCGGGCCATCATGCCCAGCAGCACGCTCTTGCCCACGCCGGAGCCGGCAAACAGGCCCAGACGCTGGCCTTGGCCAACAGTCAGCAGACCATTGATGGCACGCACGCCCACGTCCAGCACATGCTCGATCGGCTTGCGCTTGAGCGGGTTCAGCGGTGCGGGGTTCAACGTGCCCCAGGCCAGGTCTTCGTGCGCGCCCAGCGGCCCCTTGCCGTCGAGCGGCTCGCCGTTGGCGTCCACCACACGGCCCAGCAGGCGCGGGCCCACGGGCAAGAACTTGCTGTGCGAAATCGTCGGGTCGGCGCCGTCTTCGCTCGACACCGGCAGGCGTTGCGGCTCCAGCGGGAACACGCGCGCGCCGGGCACCACGCCCACCAGATCCGTTTGCGGCATCAGGAAGGCACGCTCTTCGGCAAAGCCCACCACTTCGGCCAGCACGTGGCGGCCGTGCGGGAGTTCCACGCGGCACGCGCTGCCCACTGGCAGCTTCAGGCCAACGGCTTCCATGACCAGGCCGGCCACGCGCGTGAGCTTGCCGCACGTCACCACCGGGCGCGCCAGACGCGCACGCTGCGCAGTCTGCTGCAGGTGGGTTTGCCAGACGCGCACGTTCGGGTTGTTGGCGGCGGGCTGCACGGTCTCAGGCGACATGGAGTGCTCCTCCCGCCACGCGTTCGGCTTCAGAGCGTTCGCTGGCAAGCCATGCGGTATCGCGGCCCAGCGCGCGGGTCAGTTCGGCCCAGCGGGTTTGCAGCGTGGCATCGGTTTCGCCAAAGCGGGTCTGCACACGGCAGCCGCCGCGCTCGATGGCGGCATCGACGATGAGCGTCCAGCCGGCCGCGGCCAGCTCGGTGCCCAGCGTCTGACGGATCAATTCGGCATCATCGGCGTGCACGCGCAGCATGGCCGGTGCCGGTGCGGTCGGCGCGTCGCCCAGTACTTCGCGAATCAGCGGCAGGATGCGTTCGGGCTGGGCATGCAGCGCGCCGCGCAGAAACTGCTGCGCGAGTTGCAGCGCCAGATCCACCAGCTCTTCGGCAACGCTGCCGTTCAATTGATCGATCGCCTCGCGCACGGACTGCATGAGCGTGGCGATGTGCTTGGAATCTTCCTCGCCCTGGCGGCGGCCTTGTTCAAAGCCATCCTGAAAGCCTTGCGCGAAACCATCGCGGCGGCCTTCGTCGCGGGCGGTGGCAAGCTCGGCGTCCAGCGCGGCCTGCCATTCCTCTTCGGAAATGGGCGGCTCTTCGGGCTCAGGCGGCGGAGGCGGCGGCGCGGCTGCAGCAGCAGCCTCTGCGGCCTGACGCCGGAAGTCGGTCGGCTCCCACGCCTGGTATTCGAGCAGTGTGTCGCGCGGGATGATCGGCGGACGCGGCATCTCAGCGCCCCATCAAAGCAAAGCGGCCAGCACGGTCAGACATAGGCGTCCTCCGCCTTGCGGCCGATGGTGATCTCGCCTTCGTCGGCCAGGCGGCGCGCAACGACCAGGATTTCCTTCTGCTGCGCTTCGACTTCCGACACCTTGACGGGCCCCAGCACTTCCAGCTCTTCCTTGAGCATCGTGCCGGCACGCTGCGACATGTTGGCGAACACCTTGTCGCGAAACTCCTGCTTGGCGCCCTTGAGGGCCACCACCAGAACGTCCTGGCTGATCTCGCGCAGCAGCGTCTGCAGCGCACGGCCATCCAGATCGATCAAGTTGTCGAACACGAACATCTTCTCGACGATGGCGTCGGCCAGTTCCGGATCGCGCGAGCGCACGCCTTCGATGACGGAGCTTTCCACGGCGCTCGGCACCAGGTTGAGGATTTCCGCTGCCGTGAGCACGCCGCCCATCGCGTTCTTCTTGCGATGGTCGTTGCCTTGCAGCAGCTTGGTCAGCACGTCGTTCAGCTCGCGCAGGGCGCTGGGCTGAATGCCGTCGAGCGTGGCGATACGCAGGATGGTGTCGTTGCGCAGGCGCTCGGTGAAATAGGTCAGGATTTCCGAAGCCTGATCACGATCCAGGTGGACCAGGATCGTGGCGATGATCTGCGGGTGCTCGTTACGGATCAGTTCCGCCACCGACGATGCATCCATCCACTTCAGGCCTTCGATGCCGCTGGTGTCACCGCCCGATAGGATGCGGTCGATGATGTTAGCGGCGCGGTCATCGCCCAGTGCCTTGCGGAAGACGGTGCGGATGTACTCGTTGGAGTCCACGTCCAGCGGCAGGTCTTCGGCTTCCACAAAGAACGCGTCAAAGGCGTCGAGCACACGCTCGCGCGACACGTTCTTCAGCGCGGCCATGGTCGCGCCCAGCTTCTGCACTTCGCGCGGGCCCAGGTGCTTGAGCACTTCGGCGGCTTCGCTTTCGCCCAGCGACATCATGAGGATGGCGCTGCGTTGGAGTCCTTCGGCGCTCATTCGTTACTCACCCATTGTTTGATGACGGCCGCGACAGCGCGCGGGTTGCTCTGCGCCACGCGGCGCATGGTCTCGAGCTTCTTCTCGAAGTCGTTGTTCTTGAGCTGCGGCAGCGCGTCCGGCAGCTCTTCGGAATCGGCGCCGGCAGCCCCCGGCCCTTCCAGCTCCGGCCCGGCCGAAGCCGCGGCTCCGGTGATGATCGGCGCGTTCGGATCTTCGCCTTCGCGGCCGACGAAGGTGGGCGTGGCCGCGTCGTCCTTCTTGCCCATCGAGCGGATCGCCGGACGGATCACCGCAAACACCAGGATGAGGAAGCCGATGGCCAGCGCCAGATACTTGGCGGCCTGGATGGCGTACTGGATCATCTCCGGCTGCTTCCACAGCGGCAGGTCGTCCTTGGCCATCGGCAGCGTGCCCGAGAACTGGCTGTTGACCACGTTCACGGAATCGCCGCGCTTGGCGTCAAAGCCCACGGCATCCTTGACCAGCGCGTTGAGGTTGGCCATCTCGGCTTCCGACAACGGCTTCCAGGTCTTGCCGTCGCCACGGTAGTTGACGACCACGGCCACCGACAGGCGGCGCACGGTGCCCACCGCGGCGCGGGTGCGGCGCACGGTCTTGTCGACTTCGTAGTTGGTCGTCGTATCGCGGGTGCTCGACGAGTTACCGCTGGTTGCGGTGCCGCTCGTGTTGGCAGCCGCTGCTTGTTGCGGTTGGCCGTTCGGGCCCGTTGCAGCCGGTTGCGACGCCGAGGCCGGCGCCGGTGCGGTCGGCAGCATGCGCGGCGCGGTCGGCGGTTGGTTGGACAGCGCGCCGGGCACGCCACCCTGGGCGTCGGCCTTGTTCTGCGTGGCTTCTGCGGTGTGCGTGCTGCGCACGGCGGCGTTGGCCGGGTCCTGGTTGGGACGGTAGGTCTCGGCCATCTGCTCGGTGTTGTCCAGATCGACGTCGGCCGTCACCTGCGCGCGCACGTTGTCTTCGCCCACCACGGGGCCAAGGATGGCTTCGATGCGCTTGATATAGCCCTGCTCGACATCGCGCACGTAGCTCAGCTGCGTCGGGTCGAGGCCCGAGGCGGTGTCCTGGAACGACGACGACAGCAGGCGGCCGGACTGGTCGACCACCGTCACATTGGCCAGCGGCAGGTTCGGCACGCTGCTCGACACCAGGTGGCCAATCGCCTGCACCTGCGAGCGGTCGATCATGCGGCCCGGATACAGCTTGAGCAGCACCGAGGCGCTGGGCTTGGCCTGTTCGCGCACGAACACCGACGGCTTGGTCATGGCCAGATGCACGCGGGCGGATTGCACCTCCTGCATGGCCTGGATAGTGCGGGCCAGCTCGCCTTCCAGGGCGCGCTGGTAATTGACTTGTTCGGCAAACTGGCTGGTGCCGAATTTCTGGTTCTCCATCAGCTCGAAGCCGGCCTGGCCGCCCTTGGGCAGGCCTTGCGAAGCAAGCTTCAGACGGGCTTCATGCACGCTCGCCTCGGGCACCATGATGGCGGTGCCGCCTTCGGCAAAGCGGTACGGCACGTTCATTTGTTGCAGCGCAGCGATGATCGCCCCGCCATCGCTGTCGGACACATTGCTGTACAGGACGCGATAGTCCGGAGCGCGGCTCCACAGCATCGCGGCGGCAATGACGGCCACCAGAGCGGCACCGCCGATCATCATCAGCAGGCGCGGCGACAGACGGCCGAGCGGGCCCAGGGCGCCCAGCGCACCTGCACCTCCCGCTTTATGGCGCGTCATCGCGCCCTGGCCCACCGCCGGCATATCCACCGTACCGAGCGTGTCGGCGACAGCAACCGAATCGGCTGTCGTTGGCATCCCAAATCTCCTGACTGACTACGTTGCTTGAGCGCTCACCCAATGTCTGGGCATGGCTCCGTGGTTGCCATTATCGGCAGTGGGCGCGCAAGCAAATCGGCAAGAAGAGGGCCTTTTCCCGTTCTTTTGGGCGCTTGGGAACGGCGGCCTGGCGGCTACCTTTGCATCACCGTGGCGCCATAGCGACCAACCGGCCGGGACGGGAAACACCCCAGAAAGCCGGCCCAGGCAGCTAAACAGCGGCGCCGCAAGCAATACAAGCAAAGAGGAGTTGTCTTCACATGGATATTACGAACGCCAATTCAGTGGTCTCGCTGATGAACAGCGTGCTGGCGCCGTCGAAGACGGTGGGTGGCATTGGGGCGGGCGTCGGTTCGGGCGATGACGCCAAGGTCAGCGTCGACTTCGGCGCGGTGCTCAAGTCGTCGCTGGACCGGGTGGATGCGTCGCAGCAGAAGGCCGAATCCGTCTCGCGCAGCTTCGAAATGGGCAAAAACGACGTCGACCTGCACGACGTGATGCTCTCGCTGCAGAAGGCCAACATCGACATGCAGACCGCGGTGCAGGTGCGCAACAAGTTCGTCTCGGCGTACCAGAGCATCATGAGCATGTCGATCTGACGTCACTTTTCACGCTTTCTTTTTTTCGCGCCGCATGTCCAAACACGCCAAACACCGCGCCAAGCTCGCCAAGAGCACTCTTGCGCTGGTCGTCATCGCCCGCGACGAGGCCGCGTGCATCGAGCGCTGCCTGATGAGCGCCAAGCCGCACGTCGACCGCATGATCGTGCTGGACACCGGCTCGACCGACGACACCGTGGCGATTGCCAAGGCGTGCGGCGCGCAGGTGCACCATTTCACGTGGGTGGATGACTTTTCCGCCGCCCGCAACGCCGCGCTGGCCGCCGCCAATGCGGACTGGAACCTCGTGCTGGACGCCGACGAATGGATCGAGGCCGGCACGGACGAGCTGCGTGACGCCTGCACCTTCGGCCCGTTGCTGGGCGTGGTGTGCATCCGCAGCGGGTTTGAAGTCTCGGGCAAGGTGGAGCAATCCAACAGCTGGATTGCGCGCCTGCTGCCGCGCGGCGTGCGCTACAAGGGCCGCATCCACGAGCAACCCGATGCCGACCTGCAACGGGTTCGCCTGCCGCTGGTGATCGGCCACGACGGCTACCTAGACGTCAAGCTCGACAAGAAGCGCGGGCGCAACCACACCCTGCTGCAGCTGGAGCTGGCCGCGCGCCCGGACGATCCGTACGTGCTTTACCAGCTCGGCAAGGATTTCCAGATCAACCAGGGCGATGCAGCCCAGGCCGCCGAGTATTACCGCCGCGCCGTGGCGACGGCACCCAAGCAGTCGCCCTATCGGCATGACCTGTGTATCTGCCTGCTGGCGTGCCTGAGCCAGACCGGACAACTCGACGAGGCCATCACCCTGGCCGGCGAGTGGATGGACGAATGGTCGGGCTCGCCAGACTACTTCTACCTGCTCGGCCACCTGATGTTTGAAGCCGCCGCCAAGCACCCCGCCGAGGCCGAAAAGCAATGGCTGCCGATGGCGGAGAACGCCTTCCTGAAGTGCCTGGAGATTGGCGAGCAGCCCAAGCTGGACGCCGCCGTGTTCGGGCGCGGCAGCTTTGCCGCCGCAAAGTACCTGGCGCTGACCTATCGCGCCCTGGCCGACACACTGGCCATCAAGTCGAACCAATATTCCGACCTCGCGCGGCAGATGCAGGAACGCAGCGCAGTCGCCGCCGCATGAGCACACAATCATGAAGACAGTGATCCTGGCCGGGGGCCTCGGCACACGCATCAGCGAGGAATCGCACCTGCGGCCCAAGCCGATGATCGAAATTGGTGGCCGCCCGATCCTGTGGCACATCATGAAGATCTATGCCGCCCACGGCATCAACGACTTCATCATCTGCCTCGGCTACAAGGGCTACGTCATCAAGGAGTACTTCGCCAACTACTTCCTGCACATGTCGGACGTGACGTTCGATATGTCGAAGAACGAAGTGACCGTGCACGAGCGCCATGCCGAGCCCTGGCGCGTCACGCTGGTCGACACGGGCGAGCAATCGCAGACCGGCGGGCGCCTGAAGCGCGTGGCCGCCTATCTGGACCCGAACGAACCGTTCTGCTTCACCTACGGCGACGGCGTGTCCGACATCGACATCACGAGCAAGATCGCCTTCCACCGCGAGCACGGCAAGATGGCGACCGTGACGGCCGTGCAGCCGCCGGGCCGCTACGGCATGCTCCAGCGCGACGGCGCCCGCGTGACCGGCTTTACCGAAAAGCCGCCCGGCGACGGCGGCAGCTGGATCAACGGCGGCTTCTTCGTGCTCAATCCGTCCGTCATCGAATACATCGCGAGCGAAGACACCCCGTGGGAAGGCGCGCCCATGGCACGCCTGGCCGAGATGGGCGAACTGAACACGTTCGAGCACCACGGCTTCTGGCAGCCGATGGACACGCTGCGCGACAAGAACAGTCTGGAAGCCCTTTGGCAAGCGGGGAGTGCACCGTGGAAAAAGTGGTGAAGCTCGACCCGCGTGCGTGGGCCGGCAAGCGCGTCTTCCTGACCGGGCACACCGGCTTCAAGGGCAGCTGGCTGGCACTGTGGCTGCACCAGCTTGGCGCCGAGGTGACCGGCTACAGCCTGGCGCCCGAAACGCACCCCAATCTCTTTACGCTGGCCGAGGTGGAATCCGCCTTGGCCGGCCATACGCTCGGCGATATCCGTGACGCGGATGCCTTGCGTGCCGCCATGACCGCGGCGCGACCCGACGTCGTCTTTCACCTGGCCGCGCAACCGCTGGTGCGCGCGTCGTACAACGACCCAGTCGGCACCTACGCCACCAACGTAATGGGCACCGTGAACGTGCTGGAGGCCGCGCGCGGCTGCACGAACCTGTCCGCCATCGTGGTCGCCACCACCGACAAGTGCTACGACAACCGCGAATGGGCCTGGGGCTACCGCGAGACAGATGCACTCGGCGGCCATGACCCGTACAGCGCATCCAAGGCCTGCGCCGAACTGGTGGCCGCAAGCTACCGGCGCGCCTTTTTCGCCAACGGCCCGCTGCTGGCCACCGGCCGCGCAGGCAATGTGATCGGCGGCGGCGACTGGTCGGAAGACCGCCTCATCCCCGATGCCGAGCGCGCGATGCGTGCCGGTACGCCGCTGGTGATCCGCTCACCGCACGCCACGCGGCCGTGGCAGCACGTTCTGGACTGCCTGCATGGGTACCTGGTGCTCGCTCAACGGCTGTTGGCCGGCGACGCCGCGTGCGCAACCGCCTGGAACTTCGGCCCGGACAGCGCCGCCACGCGCACGGTCGAACAGGTCTTGCAAGGCTTGCAGCAACATTGGCCCGCACTGATCTGGCAACTGGACGCCAATGCCGCCACCGGCAAGCACGAGGCCGGCATGCTGCATCTCGACGCCAGCCGGGCACGCCAGCAACTAGGCTGGCAGACGGCGTGGCCGTTCGAGACCGCGCTGGAACAAACCGCCGCGTGGTACCGGCATCTGCATGAAAAAACCGCGGATGCGCGCGCGCTGTGCGACCAACAGATCGACCGCTTCACCGCTGCCGCATCTGCTGCCACACCCAGGAGCGCCGCATGAGCCGCTTCAGCATCCAACCGACACCGCTGGACGGCGTGGTTGAAATCAGCCGCAAGGTCATCGGTGACCATCGCGGTTACTTCACGCGCTTCTTCTGCGCAGATGAACTTGCCGCCGCCGGCTTTGACAGCCCGATCGCGCAAATCAATCACTCGTATTCCGCCAAGCGCGGCACCGTGCGTGGGCTGCATTTTCAATACCCGCCACATGCCGAGATCAAGCTGGTGAGTTGCGTGCGCGGTCGCGTGTTCGACGTGGCCGTTGACCTGCGTGCTGGCTCCCCAACGTTCCTGCAATGGCATGCGGTGGAGTTATCCGCCGAACGCCACAACAGCCTGCTGGTGCCGCGCGGCTTTGCCCACGGCTTCCAGGCGCTGGAAGACGATTGCGAGCTGCTGTATCTGACCTCGACGCCGTACGCGCAAGCCGCTGAAGACGGCCTTAACCCGACCGACAGCCGCCTGGGCATTGCCTGGCCGCTCGACATTACCGAATGCTCCGACCGGGACCGCAACCATCCGCCGCTGACCGACGCGTTTGCGGGCATCACGTTGCGTGCCCAGAATCCTGAACTGCAGGAACAGCCATGACCCAGAAAATTCTGTACTCCAAGCCGTCGATCACCGAGCTGGAAGTCGAATACGCTACCGACGCCGCACGCAACGGCTGGGGCGACCAGTGCTACGCCTACATCAACCGCTTCGAAAAGCAGTTTGCGGAATTTGTCGGCACGCAGTACGCCATTGCGACCTCAAGCTGCACCGGTGCCATGCACATGGGCCTGGCCGCGCTCGGCATCGGTGCCGGCGATGAGGTGATCCTGGCCGACACGAACTGGATCGCCACGGCGTCGCCCATCACCTACGTGGGCGCAACGCCCGTGTTTGTCGACATCCTGCCGGACACATGGTGCCTGGACCCGGCGCTCGTGGAAGCGGCCATCACGCCGCGCACGAAGGCGATCATCGCCACGCACCTCTATGGCAACCTGTGCGAGATGGACCGCCTGCTGGACATCGGCAAGCGCCACGGCATTCCTGTCATCGAAGATGCGGCCGAGGCTGTGGGCTCTCGCTGGCACGGTCATGCAACCGGGTCGCAAGGCATCTTCGGCACGTTCTCGTTCCATGGCACCAAGACCATGACGACGGGCGAAGGCGGCATGTTCGTCACCAACGACCGTGCGCTGTACGACCGCGTGATGACGCTGAACAACCACGGCCGCGTGCCGGGCGGCAAGCAGTTCTGGTCCGACTTCATCGGCTTCAAGTACCGGATTTCCAATGTGCAGGCCGCCATCGGCTGCGCGCAGCTTGAGCGTATCGACGCGCTGGTGGCGCGCAAGCGCGAGATCTTTGCCGAATATCAGGCGGACCTTGGCGGCGTTGCCGGCTTGGCGCTCAACCCCGAGGCGCCCGGCACGCTCAACAGCTACTGGATGCCCACCGTCGTGTTTGACGAAGCGCTGGGCATTACGCGCGACGGGCTGCTGGCCGCGTTCTCGCGCCGCGGCATCGATGCACGCGTGTTCTTCTATCCGCTGAGCCAGACGGAGCTGTTCGGCACGTCCGAGGCCACCGGGCGCCACAAGGCGCCCAACAGCTACGCAATTGCCGAGCGCGCCATCAACCTGCCCTCGTACCACGACATGTCGAGCGAGAACATCGCAACGGTATGCAACGTGGTGCTCGATCTCGTGAAAGCCCACCAGGAGACGCTGACATGCCTGGCATCCTGAGCCCCGATCAGGTCGAGACCTTCCAGCGCGACGGCCTGCTGATCCTGCGCGACTTCTACGCGCCGTCGCAGGTGGAGCCGATCCAGCGCGCCATCTACGACATCATCGGTCTGGTGATCGACAAATACAGTCTCGACATCGAGCGCGCACCGTTTGCGCCGGAGCGGTTCGACGACGGTTATCAGGCCGTCATCAAGGCCAATCGCAAATACGGCGCGGAGGTGTACGACGCCGTCAAGCAGATCCCCGCGTTTGTCCGCCTGCTGGGCGACGAGCGCCATGAGCAGCTCGTTCGCCAAGTGCGCCCCGGCGCGCTGCCGGGCATTGCGCACGCCGGCTCCGGCATCCGCATCGACAACCCGCGCGAAGAGAAATTTCGCGCCAACTGGCATCAGGAGTATCCGGCCCAGTTGCGCAGCCTGGACGGCGTGGTGTTCTGGAGCCCGCTCGTCGAAATCACGCCCGAGATCGGGCCCGTGGAGTTCTGCCCGGGCTCGCACGTCGAAGGACCGCTGCCCGTCTTCAGCGCCGACCCGGACAACGCCGGCAAGCAAGGCGCCTACGCATTGCTGATCAAGGACGAGGCGAGCTACCTCGCGCGCTATCCGCACGTGCAGCCGTTGACCAAGCCGGGCGATCTGGTGATGGTCGACTTCCTGGTGCTGCACGCCTCGGGCCACAACACGAGCCAGCGATCGCGCTGGTCGATGCAGTTCCGCTACTTCAATTTCTGCGAGCCGACCGGGCGCTCGCACGGTTGGAAGGGTTCGTACGCCAACGGCGTCGACTTCCGTACCGTCCACCCCGAACTCTCCGTGGAAGCCTGACCATGACCCAAGGTGCACTGCCCTGCAATGTCTGCCAGCAACCGCTGGCCGAACCGATTTACCGCGCTGCGCCGCAAAGCTCGCTGTCTTCGCTGCGCCGTGCCATGGACGGCACGCTGGAAGTCTTCTGCTGTGCCGCGTGCGGCCATATCCAGACCGCCGAGCTGTGTGACAACGGCAGCTTCTACGACACCGAGTACGACATCCTCGTGGGCAGCGAGGAAGAAGACCAGATCTACGCGGTTGAGAACGGCCAGAAGATCTTCCGCGCCGACCACCAGGTCGCCACGTTCCAGCGCAAGCTGGCCCTGCCGGAAGGGGCGCGCGTGGTCGACTTCGGCTGCGCAAAAAGCGCCACCATGCGCCTGCTGAAACAGCAGCGCCCCGACGTAAACGTCCACCTGTTCGACATCAGCGACCGCTACGTCGGCTTCTGGGAAAAGTTCCTGAGCCCCGAACAATGGGCGACGTACACGATTCCGCCGGCATGGCAGCGTTCGTTCGATGTCGTCAGCTCGTTCTTCTCGCTGGAGCACATCCCCGACCTGACGACCGCGCTGCGCAACATCCACAGCCTGCTGCGTGACGGCGGCCGGCTGTACGCGATCGTGCCAAACACGTTCACCAACTCGGTCGACTTTCTGGTGGCCGATCACGTCAACCATTTCACGCACACGTCGCTGCAGACGCTGCTGGCCAACCACGGGTTTGATCTGCTCGAGGCCGACGCCCAAAGCCATCGTGGCGCGTTCGTCGTGACCGCCGTGCGCCGTCCTGGTGACAGCAAAGTCGCGCCGATGCTCGACACACAAGAATTGGCCGACACGCAGCGCGCCGCTCGCAAGCTTGCGGGTTTCTGGCAGCAAGCCTCCAGCCATCTGACGGACTTTGAAACGCAGCACGGCAACGCGCCCGCTGTGATTTACGGTGCCGGGTTCTACGGCGCCTACACCGCAAGCAACCTGCAACAGCCGCATGCCCTGCGCGCGTTTGTCGATCAGAACCCGTACCTGCAAGGGTCGTCCCTGGCCGGCAAGCCGGTGGTGGCGCTCGACAGCATTCCGGACGAAGTTGAAGTGGTGTACCTGGCCGTGAACCCGGTCATTGCCGATGAAGTGCGGCACACCGTGGAAGCCGCGTATCCGAATCGCTTCCGCTATTTCCGTTTCCAGCCATGATCGCGCGCGGTTCACTCGTTCTTCGGGAATGGCGCGAGAGCGACATCGCCCAACTGCTGCCGCTGCGCAACGACGTGCCGACGCAGCTGCAGCTCATGACGCGCCCGCGGCCAAACTCGGCTGCGAGTGTGCGCGACTGGCTGATCGCGAAATCGAAGCAGAGCGACCTGGTGCTCTTCGTCATTGCCAGCCAAGCAGATGACAGCGTGCTGGGCTATCTGCAGTTGAACCACATCGATGCGGTCAATCGACACGCTTCGCTGGGCATCTGCCTGGCGTCGTCCGCGCAAGGCAAGGGCCACGGGCGGGCCGCATGCGAAGCCGCGTTTGCGTACGCCAGCGAAACGCTGTGCCTGCGCAAGATCACGCTAGAGGTCCTGGCCGAGAACACACGCGCCATCGCGCTGTACGAGAAGCTCGACTTCCGCACCATCGGCACGTTGGCCGGCCACTACCTGCAAGACAACCGTTGGCATGACGTTGTCCTGATGGAACGGATGCTGTCGTCATGAAGATCGTGATCACACAGCCGATGCTGTTCCCGTGGGTGGGTCTGCTCGAGCAGATCCTGCTGGCCGACGTGCTCGTCAATTACGCCGACGTGCAGTTCTCCAAGGGCAGCTTCACCAACCGCGTGCAGATCAAGGAGCCCGCCGGCACGCGATGGATGACGGTGCCGCTGGAGAAGTTCCACCTCGGCGCGCGCATTGATGAAGTCAAACCCGCTACCAATGTCGACTGGCGTGCGCAGCATCTGCGCATGCTGGAGCAGGCCTACGAAGCCGCACCGCATGCAAGCGACATGCTGGCGCTGGTGCGCACGGTGTACGAGGCCGAGTACGCCAACATGGGTGCGCTGGCACTGGCGTCCATGCGCGCGGTGTGCCGCTACCTGGGCATCGACCTGGACAGCAAGTTTGTCGACTCGCCTGAGCTGGACATTCCCGGCCGCAACAGCGACCGCGTACTCGCCATCGTGAAGAAGCTGCAAGGCGACACCTACATCACCGGACACGGCGCCAGGAACTACCTGGCCCACGCCGAGTTCGAGCAGCAAGGCGTCACCGTCGAATACATGAACTACGCCATGCGGCCGTATCCGCAGTTGCATGGCGCATTCACCCCCTTTGTCAGCAGCCTGGACCTGATTGCCAACCACGGCCCGGCCGGCAAGCAGTACATGTGCCCTCAGACCCTCAACTGGCGCGAGTTCATCCAATGAGTGAGATCGAAGCAATCCAAACCGAAGCGCTGCAGGACATCGCGCCCGTAAAGCACGACGCGGTCATCCAGCAGGTTGCGCTGAGCGTCTGCATCCCGACCTACAACCGCGCCCGCTACCTCGACAACCTGCTCGCAGAACTCGTCTCGCAGATCGGCGAACTGAAATTCAGCTACGAATTGCTGATCGGCGACAACTGCTCGACCGACGCGACGGAAGAGGTTGTGGGCCGCTATCAGGACAAGCTGAACATCCGGTATTTCCGCCGCCCGTCGAACCTCGGATCAGCAGAAAACCTGAACCAGCTCTATCGCAGCGCACAGGGCAAGTACGTGCTCTACCACGCCGATGACGACCTCCCGATCCTGGCCGAAATCAACAACAACATCGACATCTTCGAGCGCAACCCGGGCGTGGATGTCATCTTTGCGCCGTGGTTCATTCACGACTTGCCGACGCGGCAGGACGTCACCGCGTTCTATCGCCAGGACGACAACTACCTGATCGAGCAGCACGACTACGCCAAGCTGCTGGCACTGGTGTTGTCGCACCACCTCTTTCCGGAGATCTACCTGGCGCGCCGCGAGGTGATGGACCGCATCTACTTCAGCGCGCCGGAACCTGCGTTCTACGCCTTCGTGCACGCGGCCGAAATGCTCGGCTCCAGCGCGGTGTACTTCAGCAAGACGCCGTTCTATCGTTCGGTCTCGCGCTACTTTGCCGACGAGACCCGCGCCCAGGCCGGCAACGAAGAGGTGAAACACGCGTGGGACCGCTATCGCGGTGGCCTCGAATATCTGTTCGGCAAGTTCTCGCACACGCTGCCGGCCGCCGAGCGCCCCGAATGGCTGAACGCCATCAACCAGTTCGTGCTCGCACGCATGAAGGTCGCGCTGCGCCTGCGCACGCATGAAGGCGGCAACTGGATCGACAACTACTACATCGCCAACCGCGTCCGCGCGCTGGGTGAAGTGTCCGATCTTCCCGCACCGTATGACCTGTACCGTGTCAACGCGGCGTTCGAATACGTGACCAAGCTCGACCCGTTCAAGCCCCAGCCGCCGAAGTACGCCACGCTGCGCCGCGCGCCGCTGCAGGTCTTCCACCACGCGCACGGCTTTGCCGACACGGAGTTCCTGGTGCTCGACGACGATGACGCCATTCCGCATCACACCATCGTCGTCACGCCGATCCCGATGGACATTGCGGTGCCGCCCGGCCGCGAAGTCCGTTTCGTGTCGGAACTCGAAACGCTCGCCAAATTCCCCTGAGTCACTGGTCACACCCACATGGATCTCTCCAACGCCCATTCCGTCGTCTCGCTGATGAACAGCGTGCTGGCGCCGTCCACTGTCGGCGGCAGCAGCGCCAGCGGCGAAACCGGCAAACCCAGCGTCGACTTCGGCTCCGTGCTGAAGTCGTCGCTGGACCGCGTCGACGCTTCACAGCAGAAGGCCGAATCCATTTCCCGCAGCTTTGAAATGGGCAACAACGACGTCGACCTGCACGACGTGATGCTCTCGCTGCAGAAGGCCAACATCGACATGCAGACGGCCGTACAGGTGCGCAACAAGCTGGTCTCGGCCTATCAAAGCATCATGAGCATGTCGATCTAAGATCACTCTCCCCTCCCCCTTTTTCCACGTTCGGGAAAAGGGTCTGCGGTCGCCCTTGCGATTTATATTGCACACAATATAATTGCATCATCGATTTCTGACATCGATCTCCCGGCCGACATGTCGCCGACCGGGTTTCCCAGCAAGAGGACCCGACCATGAAGACGCTTTACCAGACGCAAGTCACCGCTGAAGGCGGCCGTGCCGGCCATGTTCGCAGCGCCGACGGCACGCTTGACCTGCCCCTGTCGCTGCCGCGCGAACTCGGCGGCGCCGGCGGTGCCGCCACCAACCCTGAGCAACTGTTTGCCGCCGGTTATGCCGCCTGCTTTGAAAACGCAGTGCTGCATGTTGCACGTGCCAAGCAGATCAAGCTGGCGTCGACATCGGTCACGGCCACGGTCGGCATCGGCCCGCGCGAAGACGGCGGGTTTGCGTTGACGGTGTCGCTGGCGGCCACCCTGAGCGGCGTTGACCAGGCGACGGCGGAGGCGCTTGTGGCTGCCGCACATGGTGTATGCCCCTATTCGCATGCCGTCCGTGGCAATATTGACGTCCAATTGAACACGGTCACGCGCTGAGCCTCGCTTAGCCTTTTCAGGGCCGATGCGGCACTCGCCGCTCGGGCGCCAGACCGTCCCCCCGGGAGTTTTCCGTGAACGACGTGCTGGCGCTCGATCAGCAGCTCTGCTTTCCTTTGTATGCCGCCGGCCATCTGCTGACGCGCCTCTACCGGCCGCTGCTGGATGAGCTGGGCCTGACCTATCCGCAATACCTCGTGATGCTGGCGTGCTGGCAGCAGGCGCCGTGCGCCGTAGGTGACCTCGGCCGCACGCTGTACCTCGATACGGGTACGCTGACCCCGTTGCTCAAGCGCCTGGAAGAACAAGGCCTCGTCACCCGCACGCGCGATCCCGAGGATCAGCGCCGCGTCGTCATCGAGCTGACCGATGCCGGCCGCGCACTGCGCGAGCGGGCGGCCAAAGTGCCCGAAGCGCTGGTTTGCAAGATTCCGCTGGAATTGGACGAGATTGGCGCCACGCGCAACGTGCTGCGCAAGCTGCTCGACGCACTGGCTACGGCGGACGACCGCGAATGAGCGCCCCGTCTGCTTCCGCCGATGTGGCGCTGGTTGTCATCGCCCGCAATGAAGCCGCCAGCATTGCCCGCTGCCTGCTCAGCGCCAAGCCGTTTGTCGATCGCATGGTGGTGCTGGATACGGGCTCGACCGACGACACCGTAGCCATTGCCCAGTCGTGCGGCGCGCTCGTCAGCCACATGGCCTGGACGAACGATTTCTCGGCCGCGCGCAACACCGCGCTGCAGGCTGCCAATGCCGACTGGAATCTCGTCCTCGATGCAGACGAATGGCTGGAGAGTGGCGGCGAGCACCTGCGCACGCTCAGCGGCCGAGAGCCGTCCGTGGGCGTGGTGTGCGTCAAGAACGATACCGATGCGGCCGAAGCCGCCAGCCAACTGATTGCGTGGATCCCGCGCGTGCTGCCGCGTGGCGTGCACTATACGGGGCGCATTCACGAGCAGCCGGTGTCGTCATTGCCAGCGGCGCGCGTGCCGATCGTGGTCCGCCACGACGGCTATACCGCGGCCAAGATGCAGAAGAAAGGCGAGCGCAATACGCAACTGCTGCTCGATGAACTCGCGCACAGGCCGGACGACCCATACGTGCTGTATCAGCTCGGCAAGGAAACCGAGCTGCACCATGAAGACTACGCAAAGGCCGCAACGTACTACGCACGCGCCTTCAGCCTGGCGCCGGCAGATGCGCCCTACCGCCGCAACCTCGCGCTGCGCTATGTGTACAGCCTCGGCAAGGCCGACCGCGTTGAAGAGGCGCTCGCGCAAGGCGATGTCGCCATCCAGACGTGGCCGGACTTTCCTGATCTGTGCTTTGCGCTGGGATTGGTGTTGCTGGATGCGGCGGCCAAGCAGCCTGATGAGGCAGGCGCCCGGTGGCTACCGTTGGCAGAGCAGGTCCTCAACCGCTGCCTTGAGATCGGCGACCAACCGGAGATGGACGGCAGCGTCGTCGGCCGGGGCAGCTTCCTCGCTGCCCAGCAACTGGCGATCGTGTACCAGATGCAGAGTCACGCGCTCGCACGCAAGTCCGAGCACTATCTGACGCTGTCAAAACAGCTGCAGAACGCTTCGTCTCAATAACGCGCCATGCTGCCGTAAGCGTTGCTTGCGGTGGTGGCGCGGCGCGCCGTGTCGATACGCTTTTGCAGGCGGTCCAGGCGCGGATACACCATGGCGCGCACGCGGGCGTCATCTTCCAGAATGCGCACGAGCAGCGTGCGCTTGCGCTCCACGTCTGCACGCGAGAGCTGCGGATGCGGCTCGGAACGGCGCAGCGCATCCACATAGGCGGCGCTCTCGCGTTCGAGCGTACTGACGACTTCCCAGTTACCCACTTCGGCCGCGCTGACCATTTCGGCGGTCAGGCGTGCGATGGCTTCGTAGCAGGTGAACAGACTTTCGCTGTCCTTGATCGGGATGTTGCGGTGCATATTGGCTCCAGTTGGGCCGAATTCAGTCAAAGGTCGCGTTCCTACAAACGACCGGCAATCAGCTCACAACGCTCAGATGGCTGTTCGCCGCGGCGGCAGCCGGCTGGCCGGTCTGGCCGATGGCGAGCCACGCATCCTGCAGCGGGACCAACAAGGCGTCCACCTCTGCGAGGATTGTCAGATCGTTGTTGCCGTTGGCCACCAGCAGGCGGCGCAGCATGTAGTCGTACAGCGTGTTCAGTTGCACAGCGATGTCGCCGCCGCGCTGGTGATCGAGGCTGGCCTGCAGGCCCTGGCCGATGATCGAGATTGCCTTGTCAAACGCTCGCACCTTGGCCAGCACGTCGCCGCGCTGGATGGCAGCGCCGGCCAGGTTGATGGCGGCGCGCGCGCCTTCGAACAGCATGGCGATGAGGCGGTGCGGATTGGCGTCTACCACGGACGTCTCGATGCCGACTTGCGCATAGGCACCGATGGCACGGCGTGCAGCGTACATGGAAAAGGTCCTCGCTGTAGTCTGTTTTGTTTTGGGTTGTGCTCTAAACCTGAACCTGGCTTAGTTGCTGCTCGAAGTTTGCTTCGCAATGGCCGCGAGCTGCGTCGTCAGGTAATTGCTTGTGTTCGTCATGCTCGCCACCGCTGCCGACAACGCGTTGAACTGCGTGTAGTACAGCGCCTGCTTGTTATCCAGCCGCGTCTGCATGGCGGTGATCTGGCTGGCAAGCGAAGTGAGCGAACTGTTGATCGCGTCCGTCTCGTTCTGCACCATGCCGCTGGACGACAGCAGGCTCGTCATCACCGTGTTGAGCTGGGCGGCGTAACCGCGCTGCACCGTGACCGTGCCACGGGCGCCCAGCGGGCCGCCGGCCACCTGCACCGTCAAGCCGTCGGTTGCCGAACCGCTGACCCCATACAGGTTCTGCCCCGAACTGGTGGCAGCAACGCCGTTGATGGTGCCCTGCACATCCAGACCGTTGGTGGCCGTCGGGCTCGCGCCGAAGAGCGATGAAGCCCCCGCGCCTGATACCGACACCGCCGACACCGAGCCGAACTGGCTATCGGTCACGCTCAGCACGCCGCTGGCGTCAGCCGACACCGACGCAGTGACCTTGGCGCTCTGCAGCGTGGTCGATGCGTTGATCTGGCTCTGGATCTGCGCAGCCAGGGTCGCTGCGGTGTAGCTGCCGGCCGCCAACGTCACGTTGACGGACATGCCGCTGATGTTGAACGCGAGCGTGTCATTCACACCCGCCGTGATGGTCGTGTTGGCGGCGGCAGAACCCGTGAGCGTGCCCTGCGTGGCCAACTGCGTCACGTTGACGGCGTAGGTGCCGGCCTGCGTGGAATCCGAAAACGTCGGCACGCTGACGAGCGAATCGGTGGCCGTGCCGGTACCGGCAAACAAGCCCGCCACCTGGCTGGGCGACTTTGCAACCGCTGCCGACAGCTTGGTGTTGTCAACCGACAGCGTGCCGTCGGAATTCATCGTCACACCCACGCTGCCCAGCGACTGGTAATTGCCGTTGCCGACCGCCTGGCCCAGCACGTCGGTAATCTGGTTGATGAGCGTCTTGGTGCTCACATCGCCCGCCAGCGGGCCGTTGTTGGCGCTGTTGGCGGTGTCGATCTTGGTGAGCGAATTCAGTTGCGTGCGCAGCGCGTTGTAGCCGTTCACGAAGTTGGTGACGGCGGTGGTGGTGGCGGTCGGGTCGTTGCCCACCGTCACGTTGGTGCTGCCCGTCTTTGAGAGCGTGAACGATGTGCCGTCCACCACGTTCGACAACGTGTTGGTCGGGCTCTGCACGGCAATGCCGTTGATGGTGGCCAGGGCGTTCTGGCCCGTGGTCACCTCGGTCATGTTCTGCGTGCCGGCCGGGTCTTGCGAGAGCAGCGATTGCAGCGTCGAGTCGCCCGACACCGAAATCTTCATCTCCGAGCTGGAGCCGCCCGCAGTCGACGTCAGCACCAGACGGTACGGGCTGCCGCTGCCGTCGTTCACGATGCTGGCCGACACACCCAGGTTGGCCGAGTTGATCGCGTCACGGATGCCCGCCAGCGTGTTGTTGGAAGAATCGATCGTGATCGAGCCACCCGCCAGATTGCCGTTCTGCGTGAACGTCGAACCGGTGTACTTGCCACCGGAAAACGAGCCGCCCGACACCGAGCCGAACGAGAACGAAATCGTGGTCGAGGCGCCGCTGCCGATGGCGGTCGTGGTGGACGTCTGCCCCTGCGCCGCCAGCACCTGCGATTGCGCAAGCTGCGTGACATTGACCGCGTAGGAACCTGCAGGCGCCGAGCCCGTCACCGACGCACTCAGCATCGACGTGTCGTAGCCGCTGGCCTTCATCGCGCTGTAGTTCGATGCGCTGGTCAGGCTCGACAGCGCAGTCTGGAAGGTCGACAGCGCACTCTTGAGCGAGCCCACGGCCGACAGCTGCGTCTGGTACGAGCTTTGCTGCGTCTGCAGCTGCGTCAGCGGCTGGCTTTCCACCTTCATGAGGCTGGTCACCAGCGAATTGACGTCGATGCTCGTCCCGATACCGGGAATGGAGATCGGCGGAACGTAGTTGCTGGTCGAGGAGGTGGTAGTGGTAGTCGCCATGATCGGGTCCGATAAGCATCTGCGCCGGCGGAAGTCTCTCTACACAACGGCACGGGCTGCCGCTTCTTTAGGGCAGGTTATGCAGGCGCCACCCACGAAAAAGGGGGGTATCCGACCAATGAAAGACCAATGAAAAAAGGCCGACGCCCCGAGGAGCGCCGGCCCTTGGCCCAACCGCCGGAGCGGCAGGACTGCATCCAACTGCCTGATTAGCCCTTCAGCAGGCTCAGGATGCTGTTCGGTGCCGAGTTGGCTTGCGCCAGCATCGCCGTACCCGCTTGCTGCAGGATGTTCTGACGGGTCATGTTCGACGTTTCCGAAGCGTAGTCGGTATCGACCATGGCCGACTTTGCAGCCGACAGGGCGGTGTTCGACGAGGTCAGCGTGTTGATCGTCGAGCTCAGACCGCTTTGCTGTGCACCCAGGTCAGCGCGAGCTGCCTTCAGGCTGGCCAGGTCGGCGTCGATCTTGGCCTGGGCTGCCGTTGCGTTGGCGGTCGAGGTCACGCTCGTGCTCGACAGCGTACCGAAGCTGGCCAGGTTGGCGTTGGTCACGGTAGCGACGTCGGTCGACGAGTTTTGGCCGTATTGGAACGTGGTCGAGGTGACCGAGCCGTCGAACAGCTTGGCGCCGTTGTAGTTGGCGTTGGTCTCGATGTTCTTGTTGGCCGTGGCCAGCTGTTGGTATTCCTTGTCCAGGTTGGCCTGGTCGGTGGTCGACAGACCGCCGTTGTTGGCTTCCACAGCCAGTTGGCGCATACGTTGCAGGTTGTTTTCAACCTGGCCCAGGTACGAGTCGGCCGTTTGCAGGTACGACTGTGCGTTGTTGGCGTTCTGGATACCTTGGGTTTGCGAGTTCAGCGTGGTCGTCAGGCTGGAAGCCACAGCGTAAGCAGCGGCATCGTCCTTCGCGCTGTTCACGCGCAGGCCGGTCGACAGACGTTGCAGCGACGTTTGCAGAGCGGACTGCGATTGCGACAGAGCTTGCTGCGTTTGCAGGGACGAGATGTTGGTATTGAGGCTGAGGGACATGACGGCTCCTAAGTTTCCCGATGGTTTGTTGCCCGTGTTTGCTAATTCCGGCTAGGCCGGGCAACGTGACCTGCAACTTGAAGGGGATCAGGTCTGCGTTGTACTCAGGTTATCGGTGGCCTCTGAGGAAAGTTTAGGGTCGCCTTGACAAATTTGTGCGTCGGCGGCGGTTTGGGCTTGCGGGCGCCTGACTTTAGGCACCCCTCCAAAAGAGGCGGTGAGCCTGCTTCTTGGCCTGCAGGCCCTCGGCTATACTCGATCGACCAGTCCATAGGCGCCAGCATCCTTCTCTATATAGAGCGCCACACAGTGCACAGATGGGGAGTTGCAAGCCCGCCGGGTCGGCCCAACAGCCTGCCGGCGGAAAGAAGAGCTCGATGCGAGCCCGCGTTTGACCCGCAACACCCACCATGCTCAATGTCCTGATCGTCGAACCGCACGATATTGCCCGTGTCGGCCTGCGCCAGATCCTCAAGGATTCGCGCCTGGCCCGGCAGATCGAGGCCGTGCCGGACCTGCGCGATGCCAATAACGACCTGCTCGCCCAGCGCGAGTGGGACGTCATGCTCTTTTCGGTGGAATCGGCCACCGGAGACGAATTCCAGACCATCAAGACCGTGCGCCAGCAGCATGCGCGCCTGGCCGTGCTGGCACTGGGCCGCCACCCTGAAGCGCTGCTTGCCGTCCGGGCGCTGAAGGCGGGCGCCGCCGGCTATCTGCCAATGGACGCGAGCCAGCCGCAGTTGCTGGCCGCCGTCAACGCCATCTCCAAGGGCAAGAAATACCTGCCTTCGGATCTTGTGGAAGTCCTGGCCGACAACCTGAACGTCGACTGGGACAAGCCCCGCCACGACATCCTATCCGACCGCGAATTCCAGACGCTGCGCATGCTGGGCTCCGGCCGCACGCTGGGCGAGATTGCCGAGGCACTGCAGATCAGCGTCAAGACGGTCAGCGTGTACCGGGGGCGCGTGCTCTCGAAAATGAAGCTGCGCAACAACGCCGAGCTGACCATGTACGTAGTCAGCAACGGCCTCCAACTCTAGGGTGCCCCGTAAAGCTACTGCGCACCCCGATCTTGGCCTTGCGATGCTCGCCGTACCCATGTACGGCTGCGCTTCTCACGCCAACCTCGGGGCGCTCGCTACGCTTTCCGGGGCACTCGATATTTATAGAAACCGGGGGACGCGCTCGCCGTAGCGGCGCGCGTTCTCGCGCACGAGATCCTGCACCGCCGTCGGCTCCAGTGGCCGCGTGAGCAGATAGCCCTGGAACTCGTCGCAGCCGACTTCCCGCAGGAATTCAAGCTGGCCGGTGGTCTCCACGCCTTCGGCCACGGTCTTCATGCCCATGGCCTGCGCCATCATGATGATGGCCCGCGTGATGGCCGCGCGTTCGGCCACGTGCGGCAGGTCTTGCACGAACGAACGGTCGATCTTCAACGTATCGATCGGGAAGCGGTGCAGGTACGACAGCGATGAATATCCGGTACCGAAATCGTCCAGCGCCAGCGATACGCCCATCGCGCGCAGCTCGGTCAGCAGCGCATGCAATGACGGATCGTCGCGAATCAGGATGCCTTCGGTCATCTCCAGTTCCACCGCGTTACCCGGCAAGCCGCTGGTCGATAGCGCACCACGCACCATCGCACTCAACTGCCCCGAGCTGAACGCCTGGCCCGAAAGGTTGATCGACATGCGCAGGTCTGGCAGCCCGATGCGGCGCCAGCGCGCAAGCTGGTCGCAGGCGGCGCGCAGAATCCAGCGGTCGATCTCGACGATCAGGCCGGTTTCTTCGGCGTCCTGGATGAACTGGCCGGGCATCATGCGGCCGAAATCGGCCGAGTTCCAGCGGATGAGCGCTTCCACGCCGACGATGCGGCCGCTGCGCACATCCACGCGCGGCTGGTAGTCGGCGTAGAACTCGTTGCGATCGCTCGCACGCCGCAGGCCCGATTCAATGCGGAAGCGGCGCGAGACGCGATCGTCCAGGTCGCTCGTAAAGGTCTGGAAGTTGTTTCGGCCTCGCTCCTTTGCCAGGTACATGGCGGCATCGGCCTTGCGCAGCAGCGTGTTTGGGTCGTCGCCGTCGTGCGGCGCCACGGCAATCCCGATCGACACACCCAGGTACAGCTCCTGCCCCTCGATATGGAACGGCGCGCTGATGGCCGAGAGAATGCGTTCGGCCACGCGCCGCGTGCCCAGGCCATCCAGCGCTTCGAGCATGACGACAAATTCGTCACCGCCCAGGCGCGCCACGGTGTCGGCTTCGCGCGCGCAGGCCTGCAGGCGGGCCGCCACTTCGCGCAACAGCATGTCGCCAAACTGGTGGCCCAGCGTGTCGTTGACGTTCTTGAAACGATCGAGGTCGAGGAACATGACCGAGACGCGCGAGCGGTTGCGGCGGGCAATCGCCAAAGCGTGCTCCAGGCGATCTTCCAGCGCGGAGCGGTTCAGCAACCCCGTCAGCGTGTCGTGCGTGGCCAGATGCCGGATGCGCTGCTGCGCTTCGCGGATCTGCGTGATGTCGACCAGCGACACCAGCACCGAATATGGCGTTGCACCGACCTCCGAAGCCCGCGGAGAGGCCGTCATCGAATGACCGCCATCGGCATACAGCGGCGTCCAGTTGCTCGAAACCCACACCGTGCGGCCATCCACGCAGTGCATCCCGAAAATCTGGTTCAGCTGCGGCTGCCCTTCGGCGATCACCTCTTGATCGGGCCAGTCGGCCTCGTGGATGGACGCGTCAAACTCGTCCACCGCGGCATTGACGACCGTGGGCAGCAAACGCCCCACCAGGGCCTCCACCGGCAAACCCAGCAGCCGCGCGGCGCTCGGATTGGCGTAGGTGACGCGGCGGTCCGACCCACACACGAGGATGCCCTCTGTCAGCGCGTTGACCATCGACAGCAGATCCAGCTTCGGGCAGAAGCCCGGCGGCTCGCCGCGCGCAGGACAGTCGGCCGGCAAGCCATCGGCATCGACAAGCGCCAGGTCAATACGGGTGGAAAAGGGCAAGGAATTCAAGGCGGCTTCCGGCAAAACAATGCAGGTATGCAGGGCCGGACCATGCCGGCCTGTTCTTTCCTTACAACGGCAAGCGCGGGCAAATCTTTCGGACCAACGTCACTTTTGCGGTGCAAGAGGCGAACAGGGGTACCGGTCAGGCGCCCGGGGCAACGTAACCCCCACATAAAGTGCACTATGAGTCACGTATAAAATCGTACGGCTTTGCACCGCACGTCGCAAACGCCCGAGATAAGCAGGATTGACCGCGTTTCTTGCTGGAATGAGCTGGACAGAGGTGGGGAAGAATGCCATCCGAGAACCCGACTCTGTGCCGTGCGTTGTTTTTTACGGTGTGTTGCGCGACGCGAGCCGGGAAAGCCCACCCCCCCTTAGTCCCCGAGTGATCCCCATGGCCGAAGCCGCTGCCGCCACTACCGCCCCCGCCCCAGCAAAGGGCGGCTCCACCAAGCTGCTGCTGATCATCCTGATCGTGCTCCTGCTCGTCGGCATGGGCGGCGGTGCCGCCTGGTTCTTCCTCGGAGGCGGCAATCACGCCGCATCCGGCCCCGCCGCACCGCCCAAGCCCAAAGAGCCGGTGTTCGTGGCCATGGAAACCCTGACCGTCAACCTGCAGCCCGAAGAAGGCAACGACCGTTACCTGCAGATCGGCATCACGTTCAAGAGCTTCGACAAGCATGCCGAAGACGAGATCAAGACCTATACGCCCGAGCTGCGCAGCAAGGTCCTGATGCTCCTGGCCAGCAAGACCCCTACCGAGCTGTATCCGGCGGACGGCAAGGTCAAGCTGGCCAAGGAAATCGTTGAACTGTGCGAACACGTCTTCAAGGCTGTCGGCAAGGAATCGCCCGTGGCAGACGTCTTGTTCACCAACTTTGTGATTCAGTGACATGCTCAAGGAAGAGTTTCTTTCCCAGGAGGAAATCGACGCGCTCCTGAAGGGCGTGTCCGATGACGCGGACGACGACCCCGTCGAAGCCGCCGATCCCTCGGGCATACGCTCGTACAACCTGGGCTCGCAGGAGCGCATCGTCCGTGGGCGCATGCCCACGCTGGAAATCATCAACGAGCGGTTCGCGCGCAACTGGCGCATCGGGCTGTTCAACTTCATGCGGCGCAACGCGGAAATCTCCGTCGGGCCGGTGAAGGTGCAGAAGTACAGCGAGTTCATCCGCAACCTGGTGGTACCGACCTCGCTCAACCTTGTGCACGTCAAGCCGCTGCGCGGCACGGCGCTGTTCGTGTTCGACCCCAACCTGATCTTCCTGGTGGTCGACAACCTGTTCGGTGGCGACGGCCGCTTCCACATGCGCGTGGAAGGCCGGGACTTTACCGATGTGGAGCAGCGCATCATCCAGCGCATGCTGCAGCTCGTGTTCGAGCACTACGCCAAGGCGTGGCAGCCGGTCTACCCGATCGATTTCGAATTCCTGCGCATGGAAATGCACACCGAGTTCGCCAACGTGGCCACGCCCAATGAAGTGGTGGTCACCACCAGCTTCAGCATCGAGCTGGGCAACAACGGCGGCGACGTGCACATCTGCATGCCCTACACGATGATCGAGCCGATCCGCGACCGGCTCACATCGGCCATCCAGGGCGAAGCGCTGGAAGTGGACAAGCGCTGGCTGCGGCTGCTCTCGCAACAGGTGCAGACCGCCGAGGTGGAGCTGATTGCCGACCTCGCCACGGCCAAGGTGCAGGTCTCCGACATCCTGAACATGAAGGTGGGCGACGTCATTCCGCTGGAGCTGGATGACAGCGTGACCGCCAAGGTAGACGGCGTGCCCGTCATGGAATGCAACTACGGCACGTTCAACGGCCAATACGCGCTGCGGGTCAACCGCATGCTGAATATGAGCGGCAGCGACGCTGCCACGGAGTCTGACGATGACAACTGAACCGACCATGAACCCCGAAGCCAACGCCGACGACATCGATGTCGAGATGACGATGGAAGAGGCCATGGCCCTGGAAGCCGCGCAGCGTGCTGCGGCAAACCCGCCGGCCGCCGCGCCCGCCGCCGCCGAATCCAGCCCGGTGTTCAAGCCCCTGACGGCCGACGGCCTGGGCGGTGCCCAGCGCAACGACATCGACATGATCCTGGACATCCCCGTGCAGTTGACGGTGGAGCTGGGCCGCACCAAGGTACCCATCAAGAACCTGCTGCAGCTTGCGCAAGGTTCGGTGGTGGAACTCGACGCACTGGCCGGTGAACCGATGGATGTACTTGTCAACGGCTACCTGATCGCCCAAGGTGAAGTGGTGGTGGTCAACGAGAAGTTCGGTATCCGCCTCACCGACATCATTACGCCGTCGGAGCGGATCCGTAAGTTGAACCGATAAGCCATACACGCGCGCCGTCCATCGGCACCCTGACAGCAACCAGTGCTCCCCCCGGGCAAGGTGTTGAAATGAACCATGCAGTTGATTGGGCCCGCACCCTAGGCGGGCTGTTTGTAGTGTTGGCGATGATCGTGGCGGCCGGCTGGCTGCTGCGCCGTCTGCAGCAGCGCGCGGGCATGGGCCCCGGCGGTTTAGGCCGGCGCCGCAGTCAGGTGATCACCGTGGTCGCACAGCAAATGCTGGGCGCCCGCGAGAAGGTCGTCGTCGTCGATGTGGAAGGCACATGGCTCGTGCTGGGCGTCACGCAGCAGCACGTGCAGACGCTCCACACGCTGCCGCGCCCCGCAGAAGTCGCTTCCACGCCGGACGACCCGTCCGGCGACGGCACTTCCGGCTCCGGCAAGCCGCCCCGCTTTGCCGACGCGCTGTCCATCCAGCTCAAGCGTCACCTGACGGGAAAGTCGGAATGAACGCGCGCACCTTCTTCCGCTGCCTGATTGCCCTGGCGCTGCTGGGCGCCGCGCCCGCCGTGTTCGCCCAGTCGCAACCCGGTCTGCCGCTGCTCACGGGCACCGCCGGCGGCCAAAGCTATTCGCTGCCCGTCCAGACGCTGGTCTTCCTGACGTCGCTCGGGTTTCTGCCGGCCATCATCCTGATGATGAGCAGCTTCACGCGCATCATCATCGTGCTGTCGCTGCTGCGCCATGCGCTAGGCACACAAACCACGCCGCCCAACCAGGTGCTGATCGGGCTGGCGCTGTTCCTCACGTTCTTCGTCATGTCGCCGGTGCTCGACAAGGTCTACACCGACGCCTACGTGCCGCTGCGTGACAACAAGATCACCGTCGAGCAGGCCATGGACACCGCCGCCACGCCGCTGCGCCAGTTCATGCTCAAGCAGACGCGCGAGCCGGACCTCGCCCTGTTCGTCAAGATGGGCAACATGCCGGCCATTGCCTCGCCCGAGCAAACGCCCATGCGTGCGCTCATCCCGGCCTTCGTCACGAGCGAGCTGAAAAGCGCGTTCCAGATCGGGTTTGCCATCTTCATCCCGTTCCTGGTGATCGACATCGTGGTGGCGGCCGTGCTGATGTCGATGGGGATGATGATGGTCACGCCGTCGATCTTCTCGCTTCCGTTCAAGATCATGCTGTTCGTGCTGGTGGATGGCTGGCACCTGCTGCTGGGCTCGCTGGCGCAGAGCTTTGTGCAATAAGCGCCGATAGGAAACCGACATGACACCCGAATACGTTCTGGACATGGCCCGTCAGGCCATGCAGGTCGCCATGATGGTGGGCGCGCCGATGTTGCTGGTGTCGCTCGTCGTCGGTCTGCTGGTGGCCGTGTTCCAGGCCGCCACGCAGCTCAACGAGCAGACGCTGTCGTTCATCCCCAAGCTGCTGGCCGTGGCTGCCACGATGGTGCTCGCTGGCCCGTGGATCGTCGCCGTGATCGTCGACTACACGCGCGGCGTGCTGACCAATATCCCCAACTACGTCAACTAACGCGACGTAGCGCGCAGGGCACCGACACCGATGATCCAATTCACCGCCACGCAGCTCAACGGCTGGATCGCCATGTACTGGTGGCCGCTGGTGCGCGTGCTGGCGTTCATCGCCATTGCGCCCCCGTTTGCCAATACCGAGATCCCGACGTCGATCAAGGTGGCGTTCGGCGTGGTCATCACGGTAGCGCTGGCGCCCATGCTGCCGGTGCCCGCAGGCGTGTCGGTGGGCTCGTACGAAGGGCTGTGGATTACGCTGGTGCAGGTGTTGATCGGGCTGGCGCTGGGCTTTTGCGTGCAGCTCGTGTTCTCCGCCATCAGCGGTGCCGGCGAGGTGATGTCGGTGCAGATGGGCCTGGGCTTTGCGTCCCTGCTCGACCCGACGCAAACCGAGAGCAGCATGCTGCTTGGCCGCTTCCTCAGCCTCACCGCCGTCACGGCGTTCATTGCCGGCGACGGCCATCTCGTACTGCTGCACGCCCTGTTCGACAGCTTTACCGCCCTGCCCGTCTCGGCGGCGCCGCTGGGCAACCCGGGCTGGCAAACGCTGGCCGGCGGCGGCACGATCGTCTTTGCGCTGGCCCTGCGCATCGCCCTGCCCATCATCGCGATCATGATGATCGTCAACCTTGGCTTTGCCGTGCTCTCGCGCACGGCACAGGCGCTCAACCCGTTTGCGGTCGGCATCGCCGCCACGCTGGTGGTGGGGCTGATGCTCGTCATGGTGATGATGACGTCGCTGGCGCCAGTAGTGGAGCGGTCTGTGATGGATGCGCTGGACTTGGGTGGGCGAGCGTTCAGCGAGTTCAGTACGCTGCCTCGATAGGCACCGCGCGCCAGCAGCAATACCTGCCGCGCGTGCGATGATCGCGGTATTCCGCCGACCGATCTTCAAGGGAGTCTCACCACATGAGCCGCCGCGTTCTTGTGACGGGTGCCAGCCGCGGCATTGGCCGCGCCATCGCCTACCAATTGTCCTCCGACGGGTTTGACGTGTCCGTGCATTGCCGCAGCGGCCGTGCCGAGGCCGAAGCCATCGTTGCCGACATCCAAGCCAAAAACGGCAGCGCTCGCGTGTTGCAATTCGACGTGCGCGACCGCGCCGCATGCCGCACCCAGCTCGACGCCGACGTGGAAGCCCACGGCGCCTACTACGGCATCGTCCTGTGTGCCGGCGTCACCCGCGACGCCGCCTTCCCTGCCCTGACCGACGAAGACTGGGACATCGTTCTCGAGACCGGCCTGGATGGCTTCTACAACGTCGTCCATCCGCTCACCATGCCGATGGTGCGTGCACGCAAGGGAGGGCGCATCGTCACCATCGCATCTGTCTCTGCGGTGATGGGCAATCGCGGGCAGGTGAACTACAGCGCTGCCAAGGCCGGGCTGATCGGCGCAACCAAGGCGCTGGCCGTCGAACTGGCGTCGCGCAAGATCACCGTCAACTGTGTGGCACCAGGCCTGATTGAAACCGACATGCTGGCCCACATGGAACACATCGACCAAGCCCTGCAAGCCGTGCCGATGCAACGTGTCGGCCAACCCGCAGAGGTGGCTTCCGTGGTCGCCTTCCTGATGTCGGATGCAGCGTCGTATGTGACGCGACAAGTGATCGGCGTAAACGGAGGCATGATCTGATGACCGCTGAAGCAACACACGTCGACGTCGCCATCATCGGCGCCGGCCCCTCCGGTGCTGTTGCTGCGGCCTTGCTGCGAAAGGCGGGCCACAACGTGCTGGTGCTCGAACGCCAGCAATTCCCGCGCTTCTCCATTGGAGAAAGCTTGCTGCCTCAAAGCATGGCCTACCTTGAAGCGGCAGGCATGCTGCAGGCCGTTGTGGAAGCAGGATTCCAGTACAAGAACGGGGCGTATTTCGTACATCAGGACAGGCACGCCTCCTTCGATTTCCGAGACAAGCATTCAGCGGGCTGGGGCACGACGTATCAGGTCGAACGCGCGGTGTTTGACCAGACGCTGATCCGGTGTGCGGCCGAGCAGGGCGCGGAGGTTCGCTTTGGCCACACCGTACGCTCCATGCATCCTGGCGATGCACCTGTGCTGGAAGTGGAAGACGAAGCCGGGGTCGCTTACGCCGTCCACGCCCGCTTCGTGCTGGACGCAAGCGGCTTTGGCCGCGTGCTACCACGCCTGCTGAATCTTGAAGCGCCGACCCGCATGCCAACGCGTGCAGCGCTCTTCACGCACGTGCGTGACGCCTTGCCTGCCGGCAGCACCGATCGCGACAAGATCTGCATCGCCGTTCACCCGGAGCGGCGCGATGTCTGGTATTGGATGATCCCGCTGGCCAACGGTCGCTCTTCAGTCGGCTGCGTAGCCGAAGCGAGTTTTCTCGACGTACCGGAGGCAGAACGCGAAGCGACGTTGCGCAAACTGATCCGGGCCGAACCCAATATCGCAGCGCTGATCGGCGATGCGCCGTTTCTTATGCCCGTGCGCCAGATTGGGGGCTACGCCGCCAACGTGGAGCGTCTCTACGGGCCGGGCTATGCGTTGCTGGGCAATGCTGGCGAGTTCCTGGACCCGGTGTTCTCGTCAGGCGTAACGATTGCATTGCGCTCGGCGGACCTGGCGACGCGCGTCCTCGTACGCCAACTCAACGGCGAAACCGTCGATTGGCTTGCCGATTACGACAAGCCGCTGCGCAAAGGCGTCGATACGTTCCGCGCTTTCGTTGATCGGTGGTACTCGGGCGAGTTACAGGACATCATTTTCCACCCGCGCCATTCGCCGGGCATCCGCCGCATGATCAGCGCCATCCTGGCGGGCTACGCCTGGGACGAAACGAATCCGTTTGTGGTCAATCCAGAGCGGCGTCTGAATACGCTGCACGAGGTATGCCGGCGGGAAATGACCTGACGGAGGCGCCGCGCGCGGGCCGATGCAGCCCTGACCCGCTTACCGCCTGCGCGCCAACAAATCATCCACCACCGGCACAACGGCCAGCAGCATCAGGATGGATGCCAGCGGAATCGTGGCGGCATAACCCAGATACTTGAAGCCCAACGCACCCGCCACGCCGCCCACGAAGAACATCCCCAGCAACGACGCCAGCAGCCGCAGCTTGGGCCGATTGGCCACGACGGCCGGCAGGTTGCGGTGCCCGTGGTTCCAGTACAGCGCCTTGCCGACTTCGATGCCGATATCGGTGGCCAGGCCGGTCACGTGCGTGGTGCGGATTTCCGCCTTCGAGATTTTGGTGATGATGGCGTTCTGCAGCCCCATCAGGAAGCACAGCAGTGCCACGGTGGCCGGCACGAACACGACCCGGTATTGCCCCAGCGATGTGCCCATCAAGCCGAACAGCAACAGCAGCGCGGCTTCGAGCATGAGCGGCAACGCGAATTCGCTCTGCGTGCTGCGCCGGCGGCCCCAGTTGACGAGCACCGCCGTGCAGGCGGCACCACAAAGGAATGCCAGCAGCGAAGCGAATCCGGCGAGCACGAGGACGATATCGCCCAGCACGAGCGCGTCGGCCATCGTCGAGACGATGCCAGACATGTGCGAGGTGTATTGCTTGACGGCGAGAAATCCGCCTGCGTTGGCGGCGCCCGCCACGAAGGCCAGCGACTGACCGAGGCGCCGGTTGGCGTCCTCTGAGCGTTCGGGGCTGGTCAGGCGGCGAAGATACTGGATGGGCATGACCAGTCCTGACGGTAGGTGAGCCGACATGATACGCCGCGCCACCCCACCGTCTGCCCGCGCCGCATCAAGGATTGATGTACTGAAACAGCGACATGCCCTGCATGGCCGTGAACGTCTTCTGCGCGGCCTGCAGCGACACCTGCTGCTGAGAAAACTGCGAGATGGCGGTGGTGTAATCCACCGATTGCAGCTTCGAGATCTGCTCCTTCAACTGCTCGCCGTAGTTCGAGCCGCTGCTGTTGAGCGTTGTGATCTGCGCTTGCTGCGTGCCCACCGTCACCTGCGCTTGCAGGGCGACCTGATAAGCGTTGTCCAGATTGCCCTGCGCCGTCTGCACGGCCTTTTGCAGGTTCGCGACGTCGGTGGCCTGGGTGGCAGCGTTGATCGGGGTCGACAGCGCCGTGATCAGGTTCTCGTACGTCTTGAAAATGCTCTGGTTGGTGTTCGGGTTGGACGTATCCGAGTTGGGGATGCGCACGAACACCGAATCGCCCGACACCGAATTCGGCATCGAGATGTTCTGGGAAACCTGCACTACCGGCGGCTGACCGCTGCCGACGTATTGCACGGAACCGCTGGTGCTGGTGAAAGGATCAGTCGTGCCGTTGGCACCGCCAAACAGGGCCACGCCTGACGCATCGCGCTGGTTGGCCGTCGACAGCAGCTGCTGGTACTGCTGCTTGACCTGCGCCAGCACGCCAATGCGCTGCGAATCCGTCATCAGCGAGGTGTTGGCCCCCACCAATGTCTGTTTGCCTTGCTGCAGCGTGGTCACCAGGTTGGTGAGCGCCGAAGACACGCTGGTCAGACGCGCGTCGGTGGTATCGCGATTGGCTTGGTACTGATCGTTGGCGTCCTGCGTTTGCTGCAGTTGCGCCATCTGGCCGAACGCGCTGGGGTTGTCGCCCGCGCTGTTGAGCGCGATGCCGCTCGCAATCTGCTGCTGCAGCGTGAGCAGGTTCGATTGCGTGTTCTGCATCGAAGCGGAAGACGCTGCAAAGAATTGGGCGGTACTGACTCGCATGATCGGTCCGGACGAAGGGCTTTAGGACGTTATCGGCAGGCGGGGCGATTTCTTCAGCTGCCCCGATCAGCCGCCGGCAATCGACAGCAGGCTGTCGAACAGCGAATTGGCCGTCTGCATCACCTTGGCGGAGGCCTGGTAGGCCTGCTGGTACTTCATCAGGTTCATCGCCTCGTCATCGAGATTCACCCCCGACACCGACTGCTGCTGTTGCGTGGAGCTGGCCAGCAGCGCCTTCTGCGAGGTCAGGTTGGTGCTGGCGCGGTTGGCCTGCACACCCACCTGGGTGACGAGGTTGTTCCACGCCGAGCCGATCGACGTCGTGCCGCCGTCCAGCAGGTTGCTGTTGCGCAGCTTGGCCAGCGCGCTGGCGTTGCCGTTGTCGGTGCTGTTGGCGGTGTTGGCCGAAATGGTGAACGTGTCGCCGTTGCCGGGCGAGCCCGAAAGCGTCATCTGCACGCCGTTGAAAGCGTACGTCGCGCCCTGCGTGTACGGCGCCGTACCGCCCGTGTACGTGGTCGACGTACCACCCACCGTGACAGTGACGCTGCCCGGGAACCCCGACAGCGAGCCGCCGACTGCCGAGCTGTACGTCAGGTTGATCGGCGACGTGAGCGGCGAGCCGGCATACGTGCTGTCCACGCCCA
This sequence comes from Ralstonia wenshanensis, assembly GCF_021173085.1. Classification (NCBI taxonomy): domain Bacteria; kingdom Pseudomonadati; phylum Pseudomonadota; class Betaproteobacteria; order Burkholderiales; family Burkholderiaceae; genus Ralstonia; species Ralstonia wenshanensis. Next base: position 1,358,290 of record NZ_CP076412.1, on the reverse strand, counting down.
ATGACGACACCGCGGCGCTGCCCGTGTTGTTGCTGCCCTGGTTGAGCACCACGGGCGAGGCCGCCGCCACGTTGTGGTAGTCGGTGGTGAGCGTCTGCATGGTGGCGGCCGCGTTGGCGGTCGGGCGCACCAGGAAGGAGTCACCGCTGTTCATCGTGCCCGACAGGTTCAGCGTGACGCCGTCGATCGTGGTCGGCCAGCTCGACACCGTCACGGAGCCGGAGCCGTCCGGATAGTGCGAAACGGTATAGGCGCCGCCCTGATACTTGACCTGGTAGTCGTAGCCCTGCCCCGCATTGGCGTTGGTGATGCTGGCCGTGAGCGTGCCGCTGCCGGTGTTGTTCGTGCTGGGCGCGACGCTGGGGCTGGCCACGGAGAAGAGGTCCGTGCCCATCTTGCCGTTGGCGTCCATGCCCAGCTTGTTCTGCGCATTCACGTCGGCCGTCACGGCCGTGGCCAGGCGGCCCAGGCTGTTCTGCGCCGGAATGAGCGTGTTGTTGCGGAAGTCCATCAGGCCGCCCAGCGCACCGCCGCCGAGCTGGCTGTCGTCGATGTTGACCGTGCCGCCCGGGCTCTTGTAGCCCACCGACAGTTGCGTCGGGTCGTACTGCGACGGCACCGCCGTCAGCTGGTAGCTCTGGTTGCCCTGCACCAGCGCCTGGCCGTTGCCCACGTAGATGTTGAACTGGCCGTCGCCGGTCTGCACCACGCTGGCCTTGATCGACTGATTGAGCGTCTGGACAAGCTGGTCGCGCTGATCACGCAGGTCATTGGCCGGCTGCCCGGTCGACGCTTCCGCCTTGGAAATCTGGTCATTCAACGAGGCGATCTGCTGCGCGGTGCCATTGACGGAGCTGATCTGCGTCTGCACCTGCGTATTGACCTGGCTGTTGAGCGAACTCAGCTGGCCGGCAATCGAATTGAAGCGGCTTTGCAGGCCGGCCGCAGCGTTCAGGAAAACCTGGCGCGCGGTGGTGTCCGACGGCTTGGAGGCCAGGCCATCGGCGGCATTGAAGAAGCTGGTGAGCGACGAAGTCAGGCCGCTGTTGCTGTCCGACATGTACTTGCTCAGGCCCGACACCAGGCTGTTGAGCTGGTCGGCCGCACTGGTCGAGGCCTGGCCGCTTTGCACCTGCGCGGTCAGAAACTGGTCATAGATGCGCTTGACGGTCGTGACGTTGGCGCCCTGGCCGAGATAGCCCACGCCGGCGTACAGCGGAATGTTTTCCGTCTGCACGGCTTCCTGGCGCGAATAACCGGGCGTGCTGGCGTTGGCGATGTTGTTGCCGGTCACCTGCAGGTTGATATCGGCCACCCGCAGGCCCGACGCGCCAATATTCAGAAGGGAGCTGCTCATAGTTGTCTCGGTGCGGGCAGCACGAAGCCGCCGAAATAAGCTCTAGAAACAACATCGGCCGGACAAGCGGAAACTTGAGCCGGCCGTCGTCGCCAAAATATGCTTTTTAAATCACTCAAACGATCTGCTTGAGCACCGCCATGATCTTGTGGGCGTAGTTCGGGTCGGTGGCGTAGCCGGCGCGCTGCAGCCCCTTGGCGAACGACGCCGCATCGTTGCCGTTGCCGGCTGCCACGACGTTGCTGTAGCGCGGGTTGTTGGCCAGCAGGTTGGCGTAGTCCTTGAAGGCCTCGGCGTACGAGCTGTACGCGCGGAACTTCTCCTGCACCTTGTGGGCGACGCCGCCGATGTATTCGGTGGTGGTCACCGTGGCAGTCTTGCCGGCCCACGAGCTGCCGGCCTTGATGCCGAACAGGTTGTGCGTGTTCGTGCCGTCGCGTGCCTTGATCTCGCGACGGCCCCAGCCGGACTCCAGCGCGGCATGCCCGATCATGAAGTTGGCCGGAATGCCGGTTTCCTGCGCGGCCTGCGATGCGTGGCCGATCAGCTTGTTGTAGAAGCTGGTCATGCGCTCGCCGCGCGGCTCGGACGCCACCGTCGACAGGTCAACCTCGGGCGGTGCGCTCGGGGTCTGTGCCTGCGCATCTGCCTGCTTGCGCAGGGCGGCCAGTGCACGCTGCACGCGCTCCTCCAAGCCGGGGCGCGGCACGGTGCTGATGCCCGAGCCGTCGTCTTCCGTGCCCGGCGCCACGGCGGCCGCCATGCTGTTGAGCGACGAACGCGCGATGGCCTTGGCGGCATCGCTCGTGGCACCGGCAGCACCCGGCAGCGCGGTATTGGTAGCCGTCGTGTTGGACAGGGCGGTGTTCACCTTGCCGCCTGCATCCGGGTTCACATGCGTGGCCTGACGCAGCATCTGCTTCAGAAGCTGGTCTGCAACGCCCACGCCGCGCGAGGCCATGGTCTGCGAAAGCTGCTGATCGAGCATCGACGTGTACATCTTGCTCGACGACGAATCGAGCGGCCCGTTCTGCGGCGATGCATCGCGCATCTGTTTGAGCATCATGTTCACGAAGATCGCGTCGAACTGCTTGGCGACGGTCTTGGCGGCGCCGGTCGGGTCGGTACGCGCCGTTTGCTTGAGCGACTCGAAACCCTTGGAATCGAGCGCCAGGCGGCTGGTGAGGTCGGTTTGGTTCATCGTGGCCTCCCCAGCGTCAGATGATTTCCAGATCGGCGCGCAGCGCGTTGGCCGCCTTCATCGCCTGCAGGATCGAGATCAGGTCTTGCGGGTTGGCACCGATCGCGTTGATGGCCTTGACCACGTCCGCAAGGTTGGTACCGCCCTTCACGCTGATGAGGCTGCCGCCTTGCTGCTTGACCTCGATGCTCGAGCGCGCCGCCGCCACCGTCTGCCCTTGCGAGAACGGCGCCGGCTGGCTCACGACCGGGTCGGTGCTGATGGTGACCGACAGGCTGCCATGCGCCACCGCGCAGGGCTCGAGCTTGACGAGCTGGTTCATCACCACCGAGCCCGTACGGGCGTTGATCACCACACGCGCGGCGGCCAACGCCGGCGTCACGTCAATGTTCTGTAGCTTGGCCAGGAAGCCGACGCGGTCGGACGCCAGGGCCGGTGCCCGCACGTTGATCGTGCGGCCGTCCGCGGCTTGCGCCGTATCCGTGCCGAACTGCTTGTTGATGGCGGTAACGATGTTCTGCACGGTGCCGAAATCCGTCGTGCCGGTATCGAGCTGGATGCTGCCGGCCTCGCCCACCGTGGCCTGCACGGCGCGCTCCACCGTGGCGCCATTGGCGATGCGGCCGGCGCCAAGCTGGTTGATCTGCACCTTGCTGCCGTTGGCCGATGCGCCTGCGCCGCCAATCACCACGTTGCCCTGTGCCAATGCGTAGAGCTGGCCGTCCACGCCCTTGAGCGGCGTGAGCAGCAGCGTGCCGCCACGCAGGCTCTTGGCGTTACCGATGGACGATACCGTCACGTCGATGGTCTGGCCCGGCCGCACAAAGGCGGGCAGCGTGGCCGTCACCACCACGGCGGCGGTGTTTTTCAGCTGGATGCTCGCGCCGGCCGGCACATTGATGCCGAACTGCGTGAGCATGTTGTTGAAGCTCTGGACCGTGAACGGGGTTTGCGTGGTCTGGTCGCCGCTACCGTCCAGGCCGACAACCAGGCCGTAGCCGATCAGCGCGTTGTCGCGCACGCCGGCAACGGTGGTCAGATCCTTGATTCGGTCAGCGTGTGCCGTGCTCGGAACAACCGCCGAAATTGCGCTCAGTGCCACCAGGGCCGCGCCGATGATGCGATGCAAAGTCATGGCAGATCCCTCAGAACGGTGACACGGTCAGGAAGAACCGCGACAGCCAGCCCATCTGCTGCGACTCGGCAACGTAGCCCGTGCCGCGGTATTCCATGCGTGCGTCCGCCACCTGGGTAGACAACACGGTGTTTTGATTGTTGACGGTGGTCGGGTTGACCACGCCAGAGAACTTGATCGACTCGGTGCCCTGGCCCACGGCCATCTGCTTCTCGCCGCTCACCACCAGGTTGCCGTTGCCCAGCACTTCCACCACCGTCACCGTAATCGTGGCCGTGAAGTTGTTCTGTGCACCATTGGCGCCCTTGCTGTCGAACTTGTTGGCGTCGCTGGCCGACACACCCAGCAGAGAGAGCACGCCCGCGTTCATGCCGGCGAAGGTCGGCACCGAAGCGCTCATGCTGCCCGTGCGGTTGACGCTGCCGGAGGTCTGCTTGCTGGCCGCCGTGTTCTCGGTGATCACGATGGTGATCGTGTCGCCCACCATGTGTGCGCGGCGGTCTTCGAACATGCCGCGGAAACCACCGCTGCCCGATGCCACTTCCTGGTAGATCGCCCCGTTCTGGCGCGGCGCCATCACCGGCATCGGTGGGCGCGCGGTTGTCGGACCCTGCACGATCGGGGCCGGCGGCGGCAGCATGCCGCACGCCGTAGCGAGCAAGGCGGCCGTGCCAAGCACGGCCAATCGAACGACTCGAACAGCCGGCACAGCGCGGCCGCTGTGCTTGCCATTCTGGAGCGAGTAAACCGGGGGGGTATGCATCGCACTACATCCTCAAAAACTGCGCCGTCAGCTCAAAGCTGAGACAGCTTCTCCAGCATCTGGTCCGACGTCTGGACCGACTTGCTGTTGATCTCGTACGCACGCTGCGTCTGGATCATGTTGACCATTTCTTCCACCACGTTCACGTTGGACGTTTCAACGTAGTTCTGATTGAGCGCGCCCACGCCGTTCGAGCCCGGGTTGGCCAGGTTGGCCGTGCCCGACGCTTCGGTTTCGGCGTACAGGTTTTCGCCCATGCTGCGCAGGCCGGCCGGGTTGATGAAGTTGGCCAGCTGGAACGTGCCCACCTGCGTGTTGTTGACCGTGCCCGGCGTGGTGACCGTCACGACGCCGTCCTTGCCGATGGTCAGGCTGGTGGCGTTCTGCGGCACCGTCACGGCCGGCTGGACCGGGTAACCGCTCGAGGTCACAAGCTGGCCCTGCGCGTTGATCTGGAAGCTGCCGTCACGCGTGTAGGCCAGCGTGCCGTCGGGCATCTGCACCTGGAAGAAGCCGTTGCCGTTGATGGCCACGTCGGTCGAGTTGCCGGTCTGCTGCAGGTTGCCCTGCGTGTGCAGACGCTCGGTGGCGACGATGCGCGTACCGGTACCGATCTGCATGCCCGAAGGCAGCGTGGTCTGTTGCGACGACTGCGCACCCGGCTCGCGCACGTTCTGGTACAGCAAGTCTTCGAACACGGCGCGCGAGCGCTTGAAGCCCGTCGTGTTGACGTTCGCCAGGTTGTTCGAGATGACATCCAGCTGCGATTGCTGGGCGTCCATCCCGGTCTTGGAAATCCACAGGGAGCGAATCATGTTCGAGTCCTTGGTTGATTCAATTCAATGCGCCGGCCGCTCAGGCGTGGCGCAGCAGTTCATTGGCCGACTGGGCGTTCGTGTCGCTCGTGTGCAGCGACTTCATCTGCATTTCCAGTTGGCGCGAGATTTCGATCATGTTGACCAGCGAGTCGGTCAGGTTGACGTTGCTGCCTTCCAGCGCCCCGCCGGTCACACGAACTTTTTCATCCACGTCGGCGTCCTGGCCGTCGCGCTGGCGGAACAGGCCGTCGGCGCCGCGGTCGATGTTCGACGGGTCGATGCTCACCAGCTTCAGGCGGCCCAGCGACACGGGCGGCGTACGGCTGTCGGCGCTGATCGCGTTGACCGTACCGTCCTTGGCAAACTGCACCGTGGTATCGGGCGGCAGCGTGATCGGGCCGCCATCACCCAGCACGGGCTGGCCGGAGAGCGTCTGGATCGTGCCGTCAGGACCGAGCTGGAACGTACCGGCGCGGGTGTAAGCCTCGCTGCCATCGGGCGTCTGCACGGCAAAGAAGCCTTGCCCGTCGATGGCCACGTCCAGGCTGCGGCCGGTGGTCTCGATCGGGCCGGGCGCGAGGTCCGTCCCGATGGCCGAGGCCATCACGTAGCTACGCGTGGGCGAGCCATCGCCTTGCACACCCACCGTATGGAACGCATCGATCTGCGCCTTGAAGCCGGTGGTGCTGGCGTTGGCGAGGTTGTTGGCGCTGGCAGCCTGTTGATCGAACAGGTGCTTTACGCCAGTCATCGACACGTAGATCGAGCGGTCCATGCGAGTGTCCTTGGTGTGCGGTCAGTCAACTTCGGGCAACGACGATTACATCGTCACCAGGGTCTGCAGGATGGTGTCCTGCGTCTTGATGGTCTGCGCGTTGGCCTGATACGAGCGCTGGGCAATGATCATGTTGACCAGCTCGGCAGACAGATCCACGTTGGATTGCTCCACCGCCGACGACTGCAGCAGGCCGAACGAACCCATGCCCGGCGTACCCAGGTTGGGGGCGCCCGAGTTGGACGTTTCCACCCACTGGTTGCCACCGATGTTCTGCAGGCCTTCCGGTGCCTTGAAATTGGCCATGGCGACCTGGCCCAGCGTTGCCGTGCGGCCGTTGGAGTAGCGCGCGGTGACAGTGCCATCGGTACCGACCGAGTAGCTGGCCAGGCGGCCGGTGGCGTAACCGTCTTGGGTCACGCCCGGAGCGGTGTCGTTGTAGCCGCCGCCGTACTGCGTGGTGCCCGTGAAATCCATGCTCGCGATGCTCATCCCGGGGAAGGCCGTGGCGATCTTGCTTGGCGTCGAGGTGAGCTGGCCGCTGCTGTTGAACGTGAGCGACGTCACCGGGTTGCCGCCGGTCGGGTTGTTGCCGTCAACTTGCGAGTACACATCCCAGCCCGAAGCGGTGCGCACGTAGTAATTGGTCAGCATGTGGGCCGTGCCCGTGCCGTCGTACACCTGTTCCGAAACGGAGTGGTTGAACGTGGCCGAGTTGGTGGGCGAGAACGGCGTGGTGGTCGGCGCCGTGGCGGCGGCGTCCAGGTTCACGCCGAACGCCGTGTTCGTGGTGGCCAGCGGCGCCAGGTCGTTGACGGGAATCTTCAGGTTGGTCAGCACGGCCGTGTTGACCTTGCCGGTGGAATCCACGCCGTAGCCGGTCAGGTTCTGGCCGGTGGCCGAGATGATGAAGCCGTTCTTGTCGGTCTGGAACTGGCCGTTACGCGTGTACGACACCTGGCCGCTCGACGGGTCGACCATGCGGTAGAAGCCCGTGCCGTTGATGGCGATGTCCAGCGGGTTGCCGGTGTTGGTCACGTTGCCCTGCGTGAACGACTGCGACACCTTGGTCACGCTCACGCCCTGGCCGATCTGGTTGTCGGACGCACCCACCAGCGAGCGTGCGTACACGTCGCCAAACTCGGCGGTCGATTTCTTGTAGCCGACAGTGTTGGCGTTTGCCACGTTGCTGCCGATCACGTCGAGGTTTGCAGAGGCGGCGTCGAGACCGCTGAGGCCTTGCTGGAATCCCATAATGTTCTCCCGTAGATAAAAAAGCGGGTTCGACCCGTTACTGAATGGTGGTGACGTCCGACAGCTTGGCCGTGTTGCCCGAGGCCAGTTGCAGCTGCGTCGTTCCGTTGGTGATGGTCACGCCCGTTACCTTGTCGGCGCCGGTGGCGTTGGCCGTTGTGATCTTGCCGCCAAGCGTGGCGGAAACCGAGATGGAGTAAGCGCCGTCGGCCACCGTGGTGCCGCTGTCGTTCTTGCCGTTCCAGGTGTAGTTGCCGCTGCCGGCGGACATCTGGCCCAGATCGACCGAACGCACGGTGTTGCCGTTGGCATCCTTGATGGTCACGACCACATCGTCGGCGCCGTTGGGTACCGAGATGCCGAAGTTGGCCGTGCCGGAGGCCAGCGTCAGGTTGGACGACGGCACCTGCACGGTACGGCCGATCAGTGACGAAGCCTGCGTGGCCGCGCTCTGCGTCGCCATGCTCGACATGGTGGTGTTCAGTTGCTGGATACCGTTCACAGTGTTGATCTGCGCAAGCTGCGAGGTCATCTGCGAGTTGTCCATCGGGTTGAGCGGATCCTGGTTCTGCAACTGCGCGACCAGCAACTGCATGAACGTGTTCTGCAGATCGGTGCCGCTGGTGATGGCAAGCTGGTTGCCGGAGGTCGTGCTCGAGGTGCCGGTGGTGTTGCTGGTTGAGCTGACGGTCATGTTCGTGTCTCGCTAGGAATGTGCCGCTTACTGGCCCAGGGTCAGAGCCTTGGAGGCCATCGTCTTGGTGGTGTTGGCGACTTCCACGTTGGCCTGGTACGAGCGCGACGCAGAAATCATGTTGACCATTTCGTCCACCACATCGACGTTCGGCATGGTCACGTAGCCGTCGGCATCGGCCAGCGGGTTGCCCGGCTGGTGCATGCGCTTCATGGGGGTGACGGTGTCTTCGACCACGCGGTCGACCGACACGCCCGTGGCGTAGTCGTCAGACTCCTGCACGGGCGAGAACACCACCTGCTTGGCGCGGTACGCCTTGCCGTCCGGGCCCGTCACGCTTTCGGCGTTGGCCAGGTTGGAGGCGACCACGTTCATGCGCTTGGACTGCGCGGTGAGCGCGCTGCCAGCTACATCCATCACCTTGAATAGCGACATGTTGATTCCGATGTCTTCAAATACTGTTGCCGGCATGGCTGCCGGACCGATCCGGTTGTTCTGTATGGCGGCTTGCTCCGGACCAATTTTTCCCGGCCCGGAGCGCCACACAGTTCCCGCCCCTCTTTCGCCGCGCGTGACTGCTGCGCGGTCGTCTTAATGCCTGTCTGCTGCTCTTGATGCTCTTGCTGCTGTTGCTACATCGCGCGCTAGCTGTTCTGAATGGCCGCCAGCATCGACTTGATCTTCTGCGTCACGATGCTCAGATCGGCCTCGTAGCGCACGGTGTTATCGGCAAAGCGCATGCGCTCGCCATCCATGTCGACCGTGTTGCCGTCGATGGACGGCTGCTGCGACGTGCGGTACTGCACTTCACCCTGCAGCGCCTTGGTTTGCTGCGACAGCGACGCCTGCATCAGCGACACATCGCCAGCCGGTGCGCCATCCACTGTCAGGTGCCCCGCAGCCGTTGCCGTCATCGGCAGGCTGTTTCCGCTTTGCTGGCCGACCGCCTTCTGCAGCGCCGACTGAAAATCGAAGTCGCGCGCCTTGTAGTTGGGCGTATCGGCGTTGGCGATGTTCGAGGCCAGGATCTGGTGACGCTGCGAGCGCAAGTGCAGCGCCTGCTCCTGAAAACCGAACAACTGATCCAGCTTGTCGACCATGTCTGTCATTCCTTGCGTGTGGCGTCCTGGTGATTGCTGCCACCCGCCGGGGTTGCGTTCTGTATTGCGTTTGTGTGTTGCGCGTTCCCTTCGGCTGGAGAACTCGGCATCAGCGGCCCCTTCAAAACCGCCGATGCCGTCTCCAAAACCGCTGAACCGCTTGTCATGCTGAGTTGCCGTCATGCAACCTCAGTGGAAAAGACCTGTCTGCGAATCCAGAGATTGGCCGGGAAACCCTCCCCCGGGGCAGGCTGTACGGCCAGGAACCGCACAACGCCAGGGACTTCACCACGTTGCAAAGTCTAGGGGCGGGTGTGCAAGACCATTCGTCCGAATAAGGGGGGGATTGGCCGACATTTCCGCATTTGGCGCTCGCGCACGCGTGGCTAAACTTCACCGGACTTTTGATGAAGGGGCTCTCCATGTCCACGCGGTTTGCACGCAGCGCGCACCACCCGACCCAACCTGCCGCCACGGCCACGCCGCTCGCTGGGCGCCAGCGCAAGCTGTTGTTGATGCTGGCGCTGGGCCTGCTGGCCAGCGCCGTGCACCCGATCCTGGCGCACGCACAGGGCATGGTGCGCGTCGGGTATCCGCCCGCCCAAGCCGTACAGCAACCCATGCAGCCCACCACCATCCAGGGGCCGAACGCCATTCAGATGCAGATTCAGCAGCAACTGCAGTCGCAACTGGACATCCTGGGCGGCACAAATGAGACGGGAGCGCCACGTGCGTCGGTGGAGGTCGGCCCGGTAGATGCCCGCGTGGCCAACCAGCCCTGCGACCAGATCGACTTGATGCTGCCGGCGGCCAACCGCCTGCGCGGCCGTATACAAGTGGGCGTGCGCTGCCGCTCGCCGCACGCCTGGGCGGCTTGGGTACCGGCCACGATTCAGATTACGGGGACGTATTACGTCGCTTCGCACCAGCTCTCGCCGGGCAAGACGCTCGATATGGGCGATCTGGAAGCCCGCACGGGCGACCTGTCGATGCTCCCGGCCTCGGTCGTGCAACAGCCGGCCGATGTGGTGGGGCGTGTACTGCTCACGAGCGTGGCCGCCAATCAGCCGCTGCGCGCCGAAAGCCTGCGCCTGCCAATTGCCGTGCAAGCCGGCCAGACCGTCAAGCTCATCGCCGAGGGCGGCGGCTTCCAGGTCAGCAGCGACGGCCGGGCCTTGAACCAGGCCGCCGTGGGGCAGGTGGCGCAGGTGCGCACCGCCAACGGCAATGTCGTCTCGGGCATCGCGCAGTCTGCCGGCGTCGTGGCAATCCAGTTCTAAGATCAGATTGATAACGGCAGATCACTTTTCGACTGTGATGCTTGATCGATACCTGCCGCTAAAGTTTGGGCCGGGGTTGGCCGATATGGGTGATAGGATGAACGCGCTCTTCGGAGACACCCGTGAAAATCAACCATATCGTGAACAACACGCCGGCCGTTGCGCCGACCAAGGACGCTGCGTCCGGGTCGACGCGCGCGACCGGTTCGTCCCCGGCCGCTACGACGGCTTCGGGCACCACGCGCCACACCGGCGATGCACCGTCGCTGTCGGTCCAACAAGTCTCGCGCCAAGTGGGCAGCGGCGACTTCGACGCCGCACGGGTCGAGCAGATCCGCAGTGCCATCCAGAACGGCACGCTCAAGATGGACGCCGGCAAGATCGCCGATGCGGCGCTTTCCGACGCGCAATCGCTGCTCTCCACGCGCTCCAAGAAGGTCTGACGGGGGTTTCCCGTCGTCCGTCCCCTGTATTTTCTGACGCCGCCGGTCCGAGGGTTTCCGACTCTCGACCGATCGCGGCGGGGCGGTGTGCCAGCCGGCGGCTGCCCAAGCTTCCAAGCCTGAGCCTGAGGTAGTCACCATGGACAACACACTGCTGATCCGCACCCTTGCCGACGAGCAGGAACTGCTGCGCGCAGCCACCCTCACCCTGGATGCCGAAGCGCAGGCGTTGCGCGATGGCGACATGGTCGAACTCGAGCGCATCACCCAGACCAAGCAGAAACAGCTCGCCGCGCTGGGCGAAGCCGACCGGGACCGCCGCCTTTGGTGGGCCCAGCACGGCGGCGCCGATCCGTACGGGCTGGTCAAATACTTGCGCACCGATGAGACTGCCAGCCGCCTGTTCGACGAGAACCTGGCCCTGGCCCGCCTGCTGCGCCAGCGCAACATCGACAACGGCACCCTGATCGACCTGCGCCTGCGTGCCACGCAGAACGCGCTGTCTGTCCTGCATGCTGCCAACAACGGCGGCGGTACACCCTACGGCCGCGACGGCAAACAACCGCTGTCGATGCCACGCTTCTCGGTCGTCGCGCAATAAGCCACCACAACACGTTTTTTGGGTACAAAAGCCCCGCTTTACGCTTACGTCAATGGGCGTGAAGTGGGGCTAGCTGCTGCTGCCTGATCCTGCTATGTATAGAGGGGTCTAGCACACCACCGATCGGGGTAAACAAAAAGGTTTACATCCCATTGATGGGTGCAACAAGCATGCTGGGGATTTATTCTGCGATTTTGGCGGGGTTAATCCTCCGCGCCTGGCGACATAAACAAGAAAAACCGGAAGGATTTGCGCCTGAATGGCGTGCCAAGGTTTCGGCCCGGTGGCACCGCACTGCGGTGACTGCCGGTTGAACGGGGAAATATACCGAGACCGCACGTCAGAAGCATTTCCACACGCACGCCCGTGTTGATTTTCGACCGGCTGGTCCAAATAGACGCGGCAACGAGCTGATTCCGGAAATGGGCAAACAAACCATAACCAGACAGGCGGCGCAGTGAAATCAATCGTAGTGGAGGCACACCCTTTGGTGCGTGCCGGCGCGACCCATGTGTTGCAATCCTTGCCGGCCATCACCGAAGTGGTCAGCGTCGAGCCGGACGAAGCTCTCTTTGAAAACCTCGCGGCGCATGCGGACGCCGAACTGGCCCTGATCGGCCTGCCCTTGCCTGGCATCGACGATCTGCCAGCGCTCTCCCGGCTGCTGCAACAGCCGCATCCCCGACATGTCGCCGTACTGGGCGAAACCGATTCCGCTGCGCACGTGCGCACGCTGATGCAATTGAATGTGTCGGCCTATCTGCTGAAAAGCTATTCCGGCAAATTGATTGCAGCGGCATTGGAATTGGTGCTCGCGGGCGGCCGTTATGTGCCGGCGTCGATCGTGCTGACACGGCCTGAAGCGATTGCGACAGGTTCGGCCAACGGTAATGACGATGGCGCGTTACTCGGCCTGACGCAGCGTCAATATGAAATTCTCGTCTTGCTCTCGCGCGGGCATCCGGTCAAAACCATCAGCCGCATGCTGAGTATTTCCGAGGCGACAACCAAGGCGCATATCAACGCGCTGTATCGCCGGCTGGAAGTGCGCAGCCGTACCGAGGCTGTGTTCGTGGCCACGCAGCGCGGCGCCATGCTGCTGAATCAGCCGAACATTGGAGCCGAGGCCCCGGCGCCGCTATCGCCGCCGTTGCGCCTGGCGCGCACCGGCTGACACCGCCGCCCTTTCGGCTTTTGCGCATAACAAAAAACGGCGCCCGGAATCCGGACGCCGTTGAAAATGCCCACCCACGCTGTCGAGACGCGGGCGGTGACAAGGAAAAGCAGAACGCGAAGGCTTAGAACTTTGCGCGGATGCCTACACCGAAGGTGTCAGCCGTCGAGAGATCCGACACCTTGTCGCGGAAGTAAGCCGCATACACATCGGTGCGCTTGGACAGCGAATAGTCGTAGCCCACCGCCCACGTGTTGCGCTTCACGTCAGCCGCACCCGAGGTCTTCGTGTAGGCATACGATGCCAGCACGGCGCCCGGGCCCACCGGAATCGACACGCCCAGCTGACCGCCGTTGCTCTTCGCGTCGCCGGTGCTGATCGTGTTCTTGATGTACTGGTATTGGCCGTACAGCTTGACCACGCCAAAGTCGTACGTGGCACCCAACTGCCCCGCCGTCTGGCGCGCAAAGCCAGCCACCAGGCTGTTCAGGTCGCCAGGCGCGCCGTCGTAGCGCACCTGCTGGAACGCCGCCGTGGCCGCAAAGTTGCCACGGAAATACAGCAGGCTGCCGCCCCACTTGTTCTGACCGTTGTGGCCGGCTTGCTCGCCCGCGCCGTAGATCAGGTTGGCCGTCAGGCCGCCCATGTCCGGCGTGGAGTACATGATCGAGTTGTCCCAGCCCGAATCGCCCACCAGGCCCGAGATGCCCGCGGCGCCCGTACGGCCGTTGCCGAGGTAGGTGTGGAACACCATCGGCGAGAACGTGTACGAATCGATGAACGGGTTAAACAGGATCGTCGAAACGAAGTACGGCGGGGTGTTACGGCCGAGCTTGATCGAGCCCCAGCTGTTCGACTGCAGACCGACAAACGAATTACGTGCGAAGAAGTGGTCGCCATCAAAGCGGCCAGACTTGCCCGTGTCGGGGCGGAAGAACGCTTCCAGCGTGAAGATGGCCTTCAGGCCGTTGCCCAGGTCTTCGCTGCCCTTCATGCCCCAGTACGACGTCGACATGCCGCCCGAATTGACACCCCAGGCGCGGTCCTGGCCCAGGTTCTTGGTGGCGCCCGCCCAGGCATCCACCTGGCCATACAGCGTCACAGACGATTGGGCCTGCGCCGCGCCTGCAGTCAGGGCCGCCGCGGCACCCAGTGCGGCCAGCGAAAAACGTCGCTTGAGTTGCATTGTTGATTTCTCCCTCTTGTGGTTCCGGTGTGTTGAATCGACTGAATCAGCGTTGAGGCGGCAGGTGGCTCAACCCGCCGCCGCTGAGATGGGGCCGTGAATGCAACTGCCGTGCCAATACGTTGTCGGCAAAGCGTCGCTTCACAAATAAATACGTTTTCTGGGGAAGGGGCGCAGACTAGCTTGAATACTTTAGGCGGACAAGTCCCCATCGCGGGGTGTGTGGCGCCGTTTCTGCACCGGTCTGGCGCAGTGCGCTTTCAGTCGTTTTGGAGCACGCGGATGTCGACTTCGCGCGTGTAGCGCTCGGGGGAAAAATCGCAGTACGTGAGGGAGATCGGCACGTCGGCCACGCTGTAGCCAATGCGGCGCACGCGCACCAGCGGCACACCCGCTTGCACGCCGAGCTGGGCGGCCTGGTGTGCATCGGCCACACAGGCAAGCGGCGCCTCGCGCGAGCGCGCGATAGTCAGGTTGGCGCGCTGGAAGACCTGCACGAACAGGCGATCTTCAAAGTCGCGCGCCTCCAGCATCGCCGCCAGCCGCGTCGTCAGCCACGTGCGCAGCAGCATGATCGGCTGCCCGTCTACCTGGGCGCGCCGCTCGACAAACGCCACCTGCGCGCCCACCGCCAGGTCGAGCGCGGCGGCCACGGTCTCGTCGGCCGCCTCCAGTCGAAAAGCACTGACCGTATAGACCGCGCCCGGCACGTATTCGAGCGCCGCATCTGACTGGCCCGGCGCATACAGCACCGGCCGATGCGGCCCCACGCGATCGAGCACCACGCTGCGCTGCCCCCGCGAGCGCCTGAGCAGCCCTCGAGCCGCCAGCTCATTCAGCGTGCGGCGCGCCGTCAAGCGCGAGACGCCATAGCGCTGGGCGACTTCGTTCTCGCTGGGCGCGATGCTGCCCGCCGGCAGCGTTCCGTGCAGGATGTCGAGCCGAATGCGGTCGGCCAGTTCGAGGTATTTGGGCAGGCGTGGCGTCATGCCGTCGTTATACAGGAACGATCATCGGGCGCAGCAATGCAAATGGCCCACCGGACAGGTGGGCCATTTGCATTGCGCGCTCGCGTGCGCGTCAGGCGGAGCCTGGCAGATCAGGCGATCAGGAATTTATCGCGGTTCTTGCCGATCCAGGCCGGAGCACGGCCGCGACCGGACCACGTTGCGCCCGTCTTCGGGTCACGGTACTTGGCCGGCACCGGCGCTTTCGCACCGGCACGGCGGCCGCGACGCTGAGCCAGGCCCAGGTCTTCAGCCGTCAGGCCATATTCGGCAACCGTCTGGCGCACTTGCTGGATCACCGCTTCCAGCTCCTTGGCACGCGCAGTTTCGATCTGCTCTTCCAGTTTGGCCTTTTGTGCAATCAATTCCTTGTATGTCGCCATATGCGCTCCCAATAAATTCTGGTGTGAAGTCTGGTGTGGATCAGATATTAGATCAATTGTATTCATAACTGAAATCAAATTTCAACGTTTTTGATCCTGCCCCTTCAAACCGCGCCACTAAGCCGGGAATCAACTCGTGACACACCGGATGCTCAGTTTCAACCGGAAAGTCGGATTGACGTATCGGATTAGCGTACGCGATCATGCAAGGCCACAAACTGGTATCGCGCTGCATTTCAGTGCCACCACCATAGCAAGCGCCGCCGGGTCCCGCAATTCCGGCTTTTGCCGCAAGCGGCAATCCGCAGCATCGCAGCAGTACAGCAAACGCAATATCAATTCATATGCAAGTCGCCGGCCAGGTGTGCCATTGCACCGCGATGGCGCTCGCCAAGGCATGCCCATTTGGCGTGGCCGTAAAACGATTCAAAGCACCACCTTCCAGGTTGCAGTTGGATGAGACAACGATGAATTCGCTCTTGCCACGTCGTTTTTACTATCTGCTTTTGGTCTTTGGCGCGCTGGTCGGCTCCCTGTTTGTTGCCGCGACGTTTTTCTTTCCCGAACGTTCAGCCGAACGAATCAGCGCCTACTTCATCCTGACAATGGGAACATGCGTTTTGATGTGTGCAATCGGGGGAGCACTGACGCATCGCTGGATCGATCAGCATTTCGCCGCGCCAGAACGTGGGAATGGCGCGGATACCGAAATAGAACCGCCCCCCCCGACCGAGCCGCAGCAAACCGTTTTGAAACCCGTAACCCAAAAGAGCCACAGCGAGGTCGACAAAGCGCGCTCGGAATGTGTTGTATCGACCACAAACTAGACTTTGCGCCGCGCACGACTTTTGCGCATGATGAAGAGCATTGCCCCCGGCTTCCAGTAGCCGGCGTTCTCGTGGCCAGCGTCGCCCGAGGTCCATGCTGAGTGAGATATTGGGCAATACCTCAGGTTGGAGCGTGGGATGCCAGACGAAATTTCCTACCCGTTGTCGGCGCAAAGCCTTCCGGTTCCGCTCTATGTGGTGCTCGAAGGCCGCATCGTCTTTGCCAATGCAGCCGGCGTTTGCATGGTGCGGGCGCTTTCGTCCGACCAACTGCTCGGCGAGCCCTTTTCGCGCTTCTTCCAGGACGTACCTGCGTGGCTCGAGACCCATGCCAGCGGCGACACCGATGCAAGCCCGCCCGATGCTGGGGCCACGTCGGCAGCGCAACTTGTCTCCGCCCTTTGCGCAGGCGACTCCAACGAGGTGGTGAGCGTTCGACTGACGGTCACGCCAACCCGCTTTGACGGGCTGCCGGCACAGCAGGTGGTGGTGCACGGATTGCCGCTGCCGCTCGATGCGCAACTGCCCGGCAAGGCCGGCGAACGCGTGCTCAGCGCCGAAGCGATTGGCGCAGCGCTGCCGCACGAGCATCTCGATCATCTGCTTTCCACGCTGCCGTCCTCCGCGTCGCTGGGCGAGCGGCTGCATGCTGCGCTGCGGGCGCTGGAGGCAGCGTTGCCCTCGACGCTGTGCGTAGTGGTGCGTGTCGTCTCCGGGCGCGCACGGCTCTATGGCACGCAGCGCGCGCGTGCGAAGCTGGCGTTGCGCGACGATCGTGCAGCGCACCAGCCTCCCACAGCGCACGGTGAATTCGATATCGAACTCGCCCGCATCGCGCCGCTGCTCAATGAGCTGGCGCCCATCGAGCTGATTCGCGAAACCAATGCGCCCACGGCTGTGCGCGAAGCGCTCGTGCGCGTGCTGGAGACCGCGCAGCCGACATGGCTATGCCGCATCCCGGCCCAGCATGGCGGCATGGCCGTCGCCGATGATCTGCTCTGCCTCTTCTTCCCCACGGCCAACCCGACCGACGACGCAACGTTGCGCGCAGTGTGCGGCCGCTACATCGCCGCGTTGGTCAAGCTGCTGCGCCTGGAGAATGAATATCGCCAGTCCCGCGAGTTGCGCGACCAGTACCGGCTGGTCGTCAACCATCTGAGCGAGGGCGTGCTGACGCTGTCCACCGATGGCCGCGTGCTGTCGTACAACCGCAGCGCGGCCGAGATCCTTCGCATGTCGGGCGCGTCATGGAAAGGCCGCCCGCGTGTGGCACTGAACGACATGATGCTGGGCGAAGACGGCGCCATCCTGCCCCGCGCGGCATGGCCGTCCACACTGGCGGCCCGCACGGGACGCGCGATCAGCAACGTCGTCGTGGGTGTGCCGGCCGGCAATGGGCAGATCGTGTGGCTGCGTGAGTCGGTGCTGCCGATGTTCTCGCCGGACAGCGCGTCACCGCACGCGGTGCTGCTCATCTTTACCGACATCACGGCCGAGCGTTCCGCCTACGAGCAGTTGCGCCTGCTGGAGACCAAGGATTCGCTCACCGGTCTGCCCAATCGCGCGGCGTTCATCGAGCGACTCGATGCGCGGCTGGCACTGCCGTCGACCGGGGAATCCGCACTGCTGTATATCGGGTTGGACCACTTCAAGACCGTGAACGAGGCGATGGGGCACCACGTGGGCAACCAGGTGCTCAACATGGCGGCGCAGCGCATCCGCAGTCAGGCGGGCCAACGCGCGTTGCTGGCACGATTGGGGGGCGATCAGTTCTGCGTGGCCATCGATGACCCGAAGGCCGCCGACACACTCGCCCAACAGGTGCTCGACGCGCTGGCCCGCCCCTTCACCGGCGGCGAGCGCGAGGTGCATCTGTCCGCCAGCATTGGCGTGGCGGCCTACCCCGAAGACGGCGGTGACGCGGCCACGCTGGTCAGTCACGCTGAAGCCGCCATGTACCGCGCCAAGGAAAACGGCCGTAACCGCATCACCCGGTATTCGCGCGCGCTGGAAACCCAGATGCTCCGCCGCTTCACGCTCAACGAGCGCATGCGGCGTGCGCTGGGGCGTGGTCAGGTGCGGCTGGTGTATCAACCCAAGTACGCGCTCGATTCAGGTGAACTGGTGGCGGTTGAGGCGCTGATGCGGTGGTCGGACCCCGAGCTGGGCGCGGTGTCACCCAGCGAGTTCATCGACGTGGCGGAGGAGTCGGGCTACATCCTCGAACTCGGCCGCTGGGCGCTCATGCAGGCCTGCGCGCAGGGCGAGGCATGGGCGCGCAAGTTCGGCTTCACGGGCCGCATGGCGGTCAACGTGTCCGCGCGGCAATGCGATGCCGGCGTGATCGAGCGCGACGTCGACGAAGCGCTCAAGGCCTCAGGCATGGCGCCGGGCCGGCTGGAGCTTGAATTGACCGAAAGCGTGCTGCTGGCCGACCGGCAATCGACACAGCGTCTGCTGATGAGCCTGGCCGCGCGGGGCGTGCGCATCTCGCTCGATGATTTCGGCATCGGGTTCTCGTCGCTGTCGTATCTGCGCAGCTTGCCGATCCACAACATCAAGATCGATCGATCGTTCATCAGCGGCGTACCTGGGGTGGCCGACTGCGTGGCACTCACCAAGACCATCATCGCAATGGCCCGCGCCCTGAACATGACGGTCACGGCCGAAGGTGTGGAAACTCCCGAGCAATCGGCCTTTTTGTCTGCGCATGCATGCGACGAGGTGCAGGGCTTCCTGTTTGGGCGACCCCTTGAAGTGTCTGCACTGGAAGAGTTGCTGCGCACCCGAAGCCGCGCGCAGGCATAAAAAAACGGACCCGAGGTTTAGCCTCGGGTCCGTTTCTTTTCAGGTCGACGCCCGGGTCGAACCGAAATCAACGCGTCGATACGTTGCCCACCAGGCCGCCCAGCGCGGCGCCGCCCAGCGTAGCACCGGGGCCGCCAATCAGCGCAGCGCCGGCCAACCCGCCCACACCCGCGCCAATGGCGGTATTGCGTTGACGTGCCGTCATGTCGGCACAGCCGGTTGCAGTCAGCAGCGTGGCACCGGCCAGCAGAATCGTCAGTACCCGAACCATGTTCTTCTCCTTGAATGCGTCGGTCGCGATCAAGCCATCGCGTATCGGAAGTCTGGCCAACGGGCGCCCGATATGCTGTTTCAAGTTGTAATCAATCGTTGCAATGTGCAGACCGGCGTCTTCCGACAAGCCCTTGCCACATTCGCGAGCAGCGCCGATCAAAACCCGTCACCACGCGGGTCGGATGATGTTTCCCACAGACTTATCCACATGTTCTGTGCATAACCTGCCCAAACGGCGAAGACCCACGTCACAAAAGGGCTTGACGGGTTTGGGCAAACGTGCAGATCACGTAAAACGTGTGCGTGCAGCGCAAGTTATCCACATCGGCAGGGGCTGTTACATCGTGCAACAAACCCTTGTGCGTCAAGCGCTTGCGATGGGTTCTGCAAGCAGTGTGCGCGCTACTGTGGACAAGTTGTGCCGGCCGGAAGCGCCGGGCCGGTTTGCCGACCGCCGCAGGAACTGCACGCCCACGGGCGAGCGTCGGCCTAAAACACCCGTCCACGAGCGTTTGACGCTCGAACACGCGCGCTCGACTGTCGGCGTCGAACCTCTGCGAGCGGAAGACGACCCTCAAACAGTCGCATTCGGATGTTTGAGCTCGAAATTTTCGACCTCTGACAACCGGCTCCCACCCTCGGACAGTGGCGCTTCAGCCTGAACGAGTCGACGTCGAGTCTTTGATGGCGAAGCTCGGCTCTCGGAGGTTCAATGGGTCGGATGTTTTTGGGCCGAGTCCGGACCCCTGAGGGCCGTGCACCACTGTTTAACGGTGACGTGCCGGTGTCGGACTATCGCAATCGAATGTTTGAGATCGGCACACGCACGCAACACAGCGGCGCTGGGCAAGCCGCAGTCAACCGGCGGGGCGCGTAGCGCTGGATCTGCTTGGCCGATGGCCGATCGCCGCATGCATCGGACGGACATACGCCCAGCGTGATCGGGTTCCGGAGCATTTCGGGCCAATCCGATCATGACGATCTCACCGGTCAGCAGATCGTGATCTGCGGCGGCGCCTCGTTGTGAGTCAATCCCGTTAGATCACGGGGCCAGATCGGCCGGCGTATCGACGTCGCGCAGGATGCCGGCGTCATCGGTCTCGATGCGGATGAGCTTGGGGGGATCGATCAGTCGCCGCGCGCCCTCGTCGCCGTCGAGCGATGTCAGCCCTGCGAAGAAGTCGGCGCCGAAGCCGATGGGGTGGCCCCGCTGCCCGGCGTGAAAGGGCGCAACGCAAGAGTGCGAGTCGAGTGCGTTGGCAACTTGAGTGATGGTCTCGGGTGCAATCCACGGCATGTCGGCCAGCGCGATGACCCACCCGCCGGCTTGCGGGCGCGCGGCCACACCGGCAGCCAGGCTGGCACCCATGCCACGTGCAGCATCGGGACAGCGCAAGACTTCGCAGCCGGCCTCGGCCAACAATGCGGCCAACTGCTCGACCTGCGCGCCGTGCGTGGCAGCGGCAGGCACCACCGCCACCACATCGCCCAAGGCCTGCAACAGGTGCCGCGCGGCCTGCACCGCCACGGCGGTTCTATCGGGCAGCGGCGCGAGCAGCTTGTTGGCCACGCCCGCCGCATCGAACCGGCTGCCGCGGCCTGCGGCCAGCAACACACCAACAACAGGCCGCTGCGGCATCAGACCACCTCGGTCTTGAGCATGACTTCCACGTTGTTACGCGTGGCGTTCGAATACGGGCAGACCTGATGTGCCTGGGCCACCAGCTTCTCGGCATCGGCTTGCGCCAGCCCGCTGATCCGTGCGGTCAGCCCCACCTTCAAGCCAAAACCGCCTTCATCGCGCGTACCGATCCCCACATCGCAGTGGATCTCGATATTGCTCGGATTCAGCTTGAGCATGCTCTTGGCGACAAAGTCGCACGCCGAGCCAAAGCAAGCGGCATAGCCGGCGGCAAAGAGGTCTTCGGGCGTGGTGGTGTTGGGCTTGCCGGGGCCGCCCATGGCCTTGGGCACCGACAGGTCGTGCGAGACCTGGCCGTCTTCGGTTTGCGTGTGGCCGTTGCGGCCGCCTGTGGCCTTGGCGTGGGCGGTGTACAGAATATTCAATGCCATGACATGCTCCTCCGGGGGTGAACAACGCAACCGCGGACGCAAGAATCGGTCCGCAATACTGGGGGATATGAGGCTGCAAGAACAAGAAAGCCGGCACACATCACTGCATACCGGCTTCTATCTCATCACGCGATGATGACAATCACACCGTATCGAACGGCAGCTTGCGCTGACGCTTGCCGGTCAGGGTGAACAGCGCGTTGGCCACCGCCGGTGCAATCGGCGGCGTGCCAGGCTCGCCCAGTCCGGTCGGGTTGTCTTCCGACGGCACGAAGAACACGTTCACCGGCGGCGCGTCCGGCATGCGCACGGGCGGGAAGTCGGTGAAGTTGCTGTTCTTGGTGGCACCGTTTTCGATGTCGATGGCAAAGCCGGGCTGGATCATCGCCAGGCCGAACACGCAAGCGCCCTGGATCTGCGCTTCCGCACCCATCGGGTTGACCACGCGGTTGGCATGCACGCCTGCGGTGACACGATGCACGCGCGGCTTGCCCTGGTCGACCGACACCTCCACCACATACGCCACCACCGACTCGAACGACGCATGCACCGCCACGCCCCAGGCCTGGCCCTTGGGCAGCTTGCGCTTGCCGTAGCCGGACTTGTCGACGGCGAGTTGCAGTGCGGCGCGATGGCGCTCATGTTCCTTGCCGGTAAAGCGCGCGAGACGGAAAGCGACCGGGTCCTGCTTGGCTGCATGCGCAACCTCATCGACCATCGTTTCCATCACGTACGCCGTATGCGTGTGGCCCACGGAACGCCACCACAGCACCGGCACGTTCACGTCCGGATGGTGCACCGTCAGCTGCATCGGGAAGCCGTAGTCGTTTTCGACCACGCCCTCGACCATGGTCTCGTCCACACCGTTCTTGACCATGAAGGCTTCGAACGGCGTGCCCTTGAGGATCGACTGACCGACGATCACGTGGTCCCAGCCGACGACCTTGCCGCTGTTGTCCACGCCCACGTTGACACGGTGCAGATGCATCGGGCGGTAGTAGCCGCCGCGGATGTCGTCTTCGCGGCTCCAGATCACCTTGACGGGGCCGTTGTGCCCGGCCGCCGCATAGGCCTTCGCCACGTTGGCCGCTTCCACCACGTAGTCCGACGTGGTGATCGCGCGCCGGCCAAAACCGCCGCCCGCCATCATCGTGTTCAGCTCGATCTTCTCGGGCGATACGCCGAGTACCTTGGCGATGGCTCCCTGGTCGATGGTCTGGAATTGCGAGCCGACCCACACCTTCGCGCCCGTGGTCTTGCCACCGTCTTTCTGCAGATCGATCGTGCAGTTCAGCGGCTCCATTGGCGCGTGCGCGAGGTACGGAAATTCGTAGTCGGCCTGGATGCGCGTTGCGGCGGATTGGATGGCGCTCATATCCGCGGCTTTGGCCACGGTGCCGGGCTGGCCGGCGAGCTTCTTGTATTCCGCCATCAGCGCGGGCGTCGACACCGTCGAGCCGGCGTCTTCCCACGTGACCTGCAGCGCGTCACGGCCCTGCTTGGCGGGCCAATAGCCGTCAGCAATCACGGCCACGCCCGTGCCGCCACGGTCGGTCGGGATCTGCAGCACATCGACCACGCCCTTCACCGCCTTGGCCGCAGCCGCGTCGTACTTGGCCACCTTGCCGCCAAAGCGCGGCGGGCGCGCCAGCACGGCGACCTTCATGTTGGGCAGGCGCGTGTCGAGGCCAAACTTGAGCGAGCTGTCGAGCTTTGCGCGCGCATCCAGGCGCGGCGTCGGCTTGCCGACAATGCGGAACTGCGACGGGTTCTTCAGCGTGACCTGGGCCGGCACCGGCAGCGCCATCGCGGCCTGTGCAAGCTCGCCGTACGTAGCGCGGTGGCTGCCCGACGTAACCACGCCGTTGGCCGTGCGGCATGTGGACGGATCGACCTTCCAGCGCTCGGCCGCCGCCGAGATCAACATGGCACGCGCGCGACCGCCCAGTTCGCGGTATTGCTGGAACGAGTGGTTCAGCGCCGTCGAGCCGCCCGTCATCTGGATACCGAAGCCCGGGTCCTTGTACGGATCGCCCGCGGGCGCGAGCATGCCACGCACGTTGCGCCAATCCACGTCGAGTTCTTCGGCCAGCGCCATCGGCAATGCCGTGTGCACGCCCTGACCGAACTCGAGCCGGTTGACCGCCACGGTGACAGTGTTGTCCGGCGCAATGATGATGAACGCCTGCGGCGGCGAGGGCGGCTTGGCCTTGGCGTCCTGCGCTCCGGCCAGCATCGGCGCCACACCCAGCGCCAGACCGCCGCCCGCCAGCGTCGTGAGTTTCAGAAAGCTGCGGCGATCAAACGTGGCCGACCCGGCATCCGCAGACGCCGGTTGATGTTGCGCGCCGCCACCGGCCAGCGCTTCAAGATTTCGAATACGCATCGTGAATTCTCCGGTGGGGTTCAGGCCAGCGATTTCGCTGCGTCGTGAATGGCCGCGCGAATGCGTTGGTACGTTGCGCAACGGCACAGGTTGCCGGCCATCGCGCTGTCGATATCGGCGTCGGTCGGCTTCTTCTTGGTGCGCAGCAAACCCACCGCGCTCATCATCTGGCCGCTCTGGCAGTAGCCGCATTGCGCCACGTCGTGCTTGACCCAGGCGTCGAGCACGGCCTTGCCGACCTTGTCATCGGCGATATGTTCGGACGTGGTGATCTGCTGGCCGGCCACCGCAGAGATCGGCAGCACGCAGCTGCGCGTGGGCTGGCCGTTCAGGTGCACCGTGCAGGCGCCGCACGATGCGACACCGCAACCGAATTTCGTGCCAGTCAGACCGAGGTTGTCGCGCAGCGCCCAGAGCAGCGGCGTCGACGGATCAGCATCAACTTCCACTGGTTTGCCGTTGATGTTCAACGTGACCATTGGGGGATTCTCCTTGTGGGGCGTGAGGGGGTCTTGCCGTTATAAAGCCCTTGACATAGCGGGCTGGCGGCATGGACGGGGTGTATTAAAGCAGGTTCGGATGGGTTCTGCTGGCGCCCACGTCACATGGCTTCTGGCGGGCAGCACACGTTTTCGTTGGCTTTGGATCTGGTGTTTCATCTGCCCCAAAAAACCAACCTCCATCCGCCAAAGCAACTTGACAGCCCCCGGCCTTCCCCATCACTATCGCCAAATGCATTTTCAGCAGACCACCCTCCGTACCGCTCCTGCCCGCACCCTCTTGTGCGTGCGCGGTCTGCTATCCGCTTCTCTACTACGCGTGTAAGCGCGTAGACCTCTCTTTCCCCCTCGTTCCGGTGTTTGACCGGTCCGTGCCCTAAGCGGCGACGGGCCTTGTGTGTGGCGCAGTCCGTGCGCCGAATCGTTGGAGCCTCTCATGCCCGCCTCGATCCCGCTTTCGCTACGACTACCGACCGGTTGCCAGACCACGCGCCCGTGGCTGTCTGGCCGCCACATCCCGAACCCGATTCCGGCCACCCCGGACGCCGCCCGCGCGGCCGTCCCCGTTGTACGAAACCGATCTCGATCTCACAGGACGCACTCACCATGTTGAAGAACCCCGCCACCAAGTACCGCCCCTTCCCCGCCATCGCCCTCGCCGATCGCACTTGGCCCAACAAGACGATCACCCGTGCCCCGATCTGGATGAGCACGGACCTGCGCGATGGCAATCAGGCCTTGTTCGAGCCCATGAACGCCGAGCGCAAGATGCGCATGTTCAAGATGCTCGTGCAGATCGGTTTCAAGGAAATCGAAGCCGCTTTCCCCGCCGCCTCTCAAACCGATTTTGATTTTGTGCGCGAGCTGATCGAGGGTGGACACATCCCCGACGGCGTGGCCATCGAAGTGCTCACGCAGGCACGCGAAGACCTGATCCGCCGCACGATGGAATCGCTGCGCGGTGCCAAACGCGCCATCATCCACGTCTACAACGCAACCGCGCCGGTGTTCCGCCGCACGGTGTTCAACACCGACCGCGAGGGCGTCAAGCGCATTGCCGTGCAAAGCGCCAAGCTGATCCGCGAGATTGCTCAGACGATGCCCGAGACGCAGTGGACGTACCAATACAGCCCCGAAGTCTTCAGCGGCACCGAACTGGATTTCGCGCTGGAGGTGTGCAACGCGGTGACCGAGGTCTGGGAGCCGACGCCCGAGCACAAGATCATCTTCAACCTGCCCGCCACGGTGGAGATGGCCACGCCAAACATCTACGCAGACCAGATCGAATGGATGCATCGCAACCTGGCGCGCCGCGATTCGATCATCCTCTCCGTGCATCCGCACAATGACCGCGGCACGGCCGTGGCAGCCGCTGAACTGGCGGTGATGGCGGGCGCCGACCGCGTGGAAGGCTGCCTGTTCGGCAATGGCGAGCGCACGGGCAACGTGGATCTCGTCACGCTGGCGCTGAACCTGTATTCGCAAGGCGTGGATCCGGAGCTGGATTTCTCGCACATCAATGACGTGGCACGGACCTGCGAAGACTGCACACAGCTGCCGGTGCATCCGCGTCACCCGTACGTGGGCGACCTGGTGTTCACGGCGTTCTCGGGCTCGCACCAGGACGCCATCAAGAAGGGCTTTGCGGTGCAGAAGCCCGATGCGCTGTGGGAAATGCCCTACCTGCCCATCGACCCGGCCGACGTGGGCCGCACGTATGACTCGATCATTCGCGTGAACAGCCAGTCGGGCAAGGGCGGCATCGCCTATCTGCTGGAATCCGGCTATGGCGTGGCCATGCCGCGCCGCCTGCAGGTGGAGTTCAGCAGCACCGTGCAGCAGTTGACCGATGAGAGCGGCCGCGAAGCCACGGGCGCCGACATCTGGGCGCTGTTTCAGCAGACCTATCTGCGCGGCGACGGCGCGATCGGCTACGTATCGCACCGCCTGACCGAGCGCGATGACGGCAGCCAGCACATCCGCCTGGTCGTCAACATCGCTGACCGCGAGCACATTTGCGAAGGCAGCGGCAACGGGCCGCTCGATGCGCTGGTGCATGCGCTGTCGCACGTGCTGGCGTCCCCCGTGTCAATCCATCATTACGAAGAACGTGCGCTGGGCCAGGGCGCCAATGCCGATGCCATCGCATTTGCAGAAATGGCTGCACCGGACGTGGCGGGCAGCGTATTCGGCGTGGGCGTGGATGCCAACCTGACCACCGCGTCGATTCGCGCCGTGGTGGGCGGGGTCAATCGCCTGATCGCACGCGCCGGTAGCAGCATGCTGCGCAGCGGCAAAAGCGAGGCGCAAGCGGTGTAACGCACAAGTCGGGCTCACACAGTGGAGCGCGAGTTGCTAAATTGGAAAGATGAGTCTCGGGCCGCGCCCGGGCTCATCCCTTTCCAAGCGCGCCCGCGTGCACATCCACTGCCACAGGAGAACCGACATGACCACTCGTCCGACCGCGAAAGAGAATGCCAAGCGTTTTGCCAGTGTGATCCAGGCGCTGCAGGCATGCGAGGCCGCTTGCACTCATTGCGCGACGGAATGCGGCAAGAATGGCCACGCTGAAGCCATGGCCCGCTGCATCAGCGTGTGCACGGATTGCGCGGAATACTGTGCCCTCACGCGCAAATTCCTGGAGCGCAACAGCGAATTCGCAGACCTGCTTCTCGAAGACTGCGCCGAGATCTGCTCCCAATGCGCGGAAGAATGCGATCATCACGGCCAAGGCCATTGCAGCGCCTGCGCAACGGCCTGCCGCGCCTGCATGGACGCCTGCCTGAAAGTCGCTGGCGTCGAAGCGGTCACCGCGGAGCCGACTGTTTTCTGATTCTTTTTTCAACGCGTATGAAAATTGGCGAACTCGCCCAGCGTACGGGCATCAGCATCGAGACCATCCGCTTCTATGAAGCGCAGGGCCTGCTGCCTCCGGCTGCGCGCGCCGCCAACAACTACCGCGTCTACACACCCGAGCATGTCGAGCAGTTGGCCTTCATTGCGAAGTGCCGGTCGCTCGACATGGCGCATACGGAAATCCGCCGCCTGCTCGAACTGCAGGCCAACCCGCAGGCGTCGTGCGAAGAGATCAACAACCTGCTGGACGAACACCTGCGTCACGTTGAAGCGCGCATTGCCGAGCTAACCGACCTCAAAGGCCAGATCGAGGCGATCGGGCAGCGCTGCACGACGGCCGCTTCGGTGGCTGAGTGCGGCGTGCTGCAATCGCTGCACGAAGAGCCCGTCGCCGCCAATCATCACGGCCACAGCCATGAACATGGCGAGGGCGAACACGCGCATCGGCATATTCGCGGCGTGCATCGCTGAGCTGTCTTTCCCCTGCCTGGCACGTCACTTTGACGTGCGCCTTGACGTGCGATACTCGCCGCATTTCACGACACGTGGGTGAGGCGGATGAAGACGAAACCGGCTGCGGCAACACGATTCCAGCATCAACAACGCGTGGCATGCGCAGCGCTTGGCGCCATCGCGTCTGCCGCGGCTGTCACGGCGCAGGCAGCGACGCCTTCGCGCATCACCGATGTCACGTTGTATCCGGATAGCGCCACCGTCGTGCGCACGGCCCACGGTGGCCGCAGGCGCCCGCAGCGTAGAACTGACCTGCCTGCCAATGACGTTCGACGCAGACAGCCTCCGCGTGGAAGGCGACAGCAGCATCCGCGTGGGCGATGTGCGCGTGGAGAGCGTTCCCAGCGAAGGCAGTGGCTGTGCGAGAACGGCGCTGGACACGCAAATCCGCACGCTGGAAGACCAGCGCGCCGCACTTGGCGTGCAGATCCAGGCGAATGCGCTGTCGGCCAGCTACCTGAAGGCCGTGAGCGAGCGCACGGGCGGCGATGGCCGCGCACCGGCCACCGATTTTTCAACGCTGGGCCGCGCGACCGACGCGCGGGCACGTAACGCGCAAGACGTCTTTACCCGCCAGGAACAACTGAAGAAGCGCGACGCTGAATTGAAGGCGCAACTCGACGCGCTGCAACGCACGCACGGCTCGGCGTCCAGCACGCTGCGCTCCGTGCGCATTGCCGTGGCGGCACCGCGCGGCGGTGAGTTGCGCGTGAGCTATCAGACATCGCGTGCGGGCTGGCGGCCGGCCTATCAGGCGAGTGTCGATTCAGTGCGTTCGAATGTCGTTGTGGAACGGCAAGCCACGCTTGCGCAATCCACCGGCGAGGACTGGCGGGGCGTGCATCTGCGCCTGTCGACCGGCCAGCCGCGCAACACGCCGCGCGGGCCGGAACCGTATGCGTGGCAATTGGACATCCAACCGCCACCGCAAACCCTGCCCTATCCGGCCGCACCCGCAGCGGCGATGGCGCCCGCGCCGAAGGCCAGAATCGGCCGGAACAACGAGCAGCGCGAGGCCGATAGCGAACCGCTGTTCGAAGTGAACGCCGTCCAGACTGCGTTTGCCACCGAGTTCGATGTGCCGGGCGCGGCCGAGCTGCCCTCCGACGCGCAGAAGGTCACCCTTACGTTGGCGAGCGAAACGCTGCCCGCCAAGCTGGCCGCGCGAAGCACGCCGCGCATGGACGCCACCGCCTACCTGGTCGCCACGGTGGACCGCCCGCAAGGCATCTGGCCCGCCGGCAACATGCAGTTGCGCCGCGACGGCGCGGTAGTGGGCAGCACGCAGTGGAATCCGGCAGGCGAAGACCAGAAAGTCACGCTGCCCTTTGGGCGCGACGATCTCGTGAACGTGGTGGTGGAAGCGCCGAAGACCTTCCAGCGCAGTGTGGGCCTGCTCGACAACCGCAACGAGCGCCAATTGGCGGCGCTGTACACGGTACGTAACCGACACCGCGACGCGATCGACGTGCAGATCCTGAAAGCCACGCCGGTCAGCCAGTCCGACGATATCAAGGTGCGCTCGACCTTCTCGCCCGAACCCGCCAAGCGCAACTGGGAACGCCGCCCTGGCGTGATCGCGTGGGAGCAGACGATTCCAGCCGGCGAGAGCGCGCGCTTCTCGGCTGACTACCTCATCACCTATCCGAAGGACGCGCGCATCACAGGCCTGCGCTGATCGCGTCGGCCCCGCACGCGCGCCGACAGATCAGGCGCGCGTGCGCATCACCCGCAGCCCGTTGAACACCACCAGCAGGCTCGCGCCCACGTCGGCAAAGATCGCCATCCACAACGTGGCCTCGCCCATCACGGCCAGCGCCAGAAACACCGCCTTGATGCCCAGCGCCAGCGCGATGTTCTGACGCAGCACGGCCACCGTGCGACGGCTGATGCGGATGAAGGTGGCGAGCTTGCGCGGGTCGTCGTCCATGATCGCCACGTCGGCGGCTTCCAGCGCGGTGGCGGTACCGGCTGCGCCCATGGCGAAACCGATGTCGGCGCGCGCCAGCGCCGGGGCGTCGTTGATGCCGTCGCCGACCATGCCGACAAAGCCGTGCTGTGCGGCCAGCTCGCCCACCACGCGTTGCTTATCGGCGGGTAGCTGTTCTGGGTGCACGCTGTCGATGCCGACCGTCTTGGCGATGGCCTGCGCAGCGCGGCGGTCGTCGCCGGTGAGCATGACGGGCGTCACGTCCAGTGCGCGCAAAGCAGCGATGGCTTCGGTGCTTTCGGGGCGCTCGCGATCTCGCACGCCAAAGAGCGCAACCGCGCCGTTCGCATCGCACAGCGTGACGGCAGACATGCCCTCCGCTTGCAGCGACTCGGCAGCGGCGCGCCAGTCGGACGTGTCGAAGCCACGCTCTGCAACAAGCGCCGCGTTGCCCAGATGCCAACGCACGCCATTGAGCGTGCCCGCCACACCACGGCCCGGCAGGACCGACAGGTCTTCCACCGAATTCGCATCGACCGCGCCGTGCGCCGCAGCGGCCTGCACGATGGCCACGGCAATCGGGTGCGTGGTGTTGGCATCGAGCGCCGCGGCAACTGCCAATGCTTGCAACTGCGTCGCATCGGTTGCGGCGTTCAAATCCGCGACGGCGCGGCGTGCGCCGTCGGGCAGCATCACCGTATCCAGCACCGGGCGGCCGGCAGTGAGCGTACCGGTCTTGTCCAGCGCCAACGCGCGCAGGCGCCGGCCGCTTTCCAGATACACACCGCCCTTCACGACGATGCCGCGGCGCGCGGCGGCGGCCAGGCCGCTGACGACCGTGACGGGCGTGGAGATCACCAGCGCGCACGGGCACGCGATCACCAGCAGCACCAGCGCGCGATACGTCCACGCCAGCCAACCGTCGGCCGTGACCAGCGGGCCGATGACGGCCACCGCCAACGCCAGCAACATCATCGCGGGCGTGTAGATGGAAGAGAACTTGTCGACAAAGCGCTGCGTGGGCGCGCGCTGCGATTGCGCTTGCTGGATAGCCCCGGCGATACGCGCCAGCGTGCTGTCCGCAGCCACCGCCGTGGCTTGCGCCTCGACAACGCCGTCGGTGACGATGGTGCCGGCGAGGATGGAGTCGCCAACGGCTTTTTCCACCGGCAGGCTTTCGCCCGTGACTGGCGATTCGTCCAGCGCGGCGCGGCCGCTCACGATGCGCGCGTCGACAGGCACGCGGCTGCCGGTGCGCACACGCAGGCGCGCGCCAACGGCAACGCTGTCGACCGCCACATCGCGCCAGCCGCCCGCCCCATCGGCTAACTCGGCGGTGTCCGGCGCGATGGCCGTCAGCGCGCGCACGGCATCGCGGGCACGCACCAGCGCGCGCGCTTCGATGGCTTCTGCCACGGCAAACAGGAAGATCACCATGGCCGCTTCGGCCCACTTGCCGATCAGCATCGCGCCGATGACGGCCACCGCCATCAGGAAGTTGATGTTGAACGTGAGTGCGCGCACGGCGATCCAGCCCTTGCGCAGCGTCGTGCCGCCGGCCAGTGCAATAGAAGCAAGCGCCAGCGCCAGTACCGGCCACGCGTGATCACCGAGCGACCAGGCGATGGCTTCCGCCCCGAATGCGGTCACGCCACCGATGCCGAGCAGCCAGGTGCGGCGCGAGATGCGCGTCGGCTCAGCAGGTGTTGCAGCCAGGCGGTCGCGCTGCTCAAGCACCTCGCCGTCCATGCCGATGGCGCGCAGCGCTTCCAGGAAGGGCGCGACATCGTTAACGGTGTGGTGGATGGTGAGATGACGCTCCAGCAAATTGAAATCCAGCGCGACAACGCCCTCCGCATTGCCCAGCTTGGCGCGGATCATGCGCTCTTCGGTTGGGCAATCCATCTGCTCGATGCGCAGGACGGTGCGGCCGGTGGCGGCTGCGCGCGCTTCGGCATCGACGGGGGCAGCGGCTTCGGGCGCGTGGCCGTGGTCATGATCGTGGTGGTCGTGCTCATGATCATGCGCATGTTGAGCGGTGTCCCTTGCGACCGGTTGCGCATGACCGCAGCAACCGCCACAGCCGGAGGCTTCCGGCTTGGCGTGGTCGTGGACAGGCAGGGTGGAGGCGAGATCGGGTTTCATGCCTCCATTCAAAACCCTGAAGAAGCTTCAGGGTCAAGCCCCATGTTCCCGTGGCGTCAGATGAGGTCTTTCATCCACTTGGTGACGATGGCACGGGCTTCCGGCCAATCGCCCAGCCCCGATTCGGCATTGATATGGCCGCGCGCGCCGAGGTTGACGGGCTCGGCTCCCCACACTTCGGCCTGGCCATCGCTCCAGGCTGCGTCACTGAACGGATCATCGGTGCTGAAGACGAGCACAGCGGGAAATGGCAAACGCTGTTGCGGAATGGGCCGGAAGTCGGCCAGCTCCGGCGGGATGTCGGCGCGATCAATCTGCGGCGGTGCGACCAGCAAGGCGCCGCGCACGCGCACCGCACGAGCTGAAGTGGCCGCCCAATGTGCCGTCAGCACGCAGCCGAGGCTGTGCGCCACCAATACGACATCGCCAGGCGCCGCGCTGACTTCGGCTTCCAGCGCGGCCACCCAATCCGCACGCTTCGGGGCAAACCAGTCGCGCTGTTGAACACGGCGGTCACCATGCAGGCGTTCCCAGCGCGATTGCCAATGCTCGGGGCCGGAGTTCTGCCAGCCGGGCAGGATCAGGACGGTCGGGGTAGCGCTCACGGGGGGCTCCGGCGTTGGATAGGCAGATGGGGAATGCGAGACATTCTGCCGCGATTTGGCAGGCGGCGTAGGCACCACTCATCGGCAAGTCCGCACAATCGATCCAAATATTCTGTTTCACAGGCAGATCGCCAACTTCTACAGTCGCTCCTAAATCCCGCCAACAGGGATTCCGAATCCAAAAAACTCGGAGGAGACCATGCTCGCACTGCTCGGGCTGCTGACCATCGTGGCGCTGTTTGTCGTCATCCTGACGAAGCGCATGTCGCCGCTGGTCGCGCTCATTGCCATTCCCGTCATCGCCGCGCTTGTGGGCGGCTTCGGGCTCAACACCAGCAAGTTCATCATCGGCGGCATCAAGGACGTCGCGCCCGTCGCGGGGATGTTCATCTTCGCCATCCTGTACTTCGGCATCGTCACCGACGCTGGCATGCTGGACCCGATCATCGACCGCATCCTGCGCACTGTGGGCAGCCGCCCGCCGCGCATCGTGGTGGGCTCGGCGCTGCTGGCCCTGCTGATTCACCTGGACGGCTCGGGCGCGGTGGCGTTTCTGATCACCATTCCGGCAATGCTGCCGCTGTATGACCGGCTCGGCATGGACCGCCGCATCCTGGCGTGCGTGACGTCAATGGCCTGCGGCGTGAACTTCCTTCCGTGGACCGGGCCAATGATTCGCGCATCCGCATCCCTGCACATGCCCGTCACGGACATCTTCAACCCGCTGATCCCGGTGCAGATTGCGGGGCTCATCTTCGTGTTCGCGTGCGCATGGCTGCTGGGCAAGCGTGAAGAAAAACGCCTGGGCCTCACCAACCACGCCGGCGGCGCGCAAGTCGTCGCGCGCCCGCTGTCAGATGCGGAACAAGCGCTGCGCCGCCCGCGCAATTTCTGGATCAACATCATCCTCACCGTCGTCGTGATGGGCGTGATGGTGAGCGGCAAGGTCGACCCGGTGGTGATGTTCATGCTGGGCGTGGTGGCCGCGCTGCTCATCAACTACCCGAATGTCGATCAGCAACGCCAGCGCGTGGACGCCCACGCCAAGGCCGCGTTGATGATGGCGAGCATTCTGCTGGCGGCAGGCGTGTTCACCGGCATCATGAGCAAGTCCGGCATGCTCACGGCGATGGCGAAGACGGCGGTCGACTTCATTCCGCCCGGCATGGCACACCACATTCCGGTGGTGCTGGGGGTGCTGTCGATGCCGCTGTCGCTGCTGTTCGATCCGGATTCGTTCTACTTCGGCGTGCTGCCGGTTGTGGCAGAAGCATCGAAGATGCTGGGGGTTGCGCCGGTGCATGTGGCGCAGGCCGCCGTGCTCGGCCAGATGACTACCGGCTTCCCGGTCAGCCCGCTCACGCCGGCGACCTTCCTCGTGGTGGGCCTGTGCGGCATCGAGCTGGCCGACCACCAGAAATTCTCGATCCCCTTCCTGTTCGGTGCCTCGCTGCTGATGACCGCAGTGGCCGTGGTGCTGGGCGTGCTTCCGTGGTGATGGCATGCAGACCGCGTTGAAAACATTCCGCATCGGCGGCGGCGCCGGTTATTCCGGCGACCGCATCGAACCGGCGCTGGAACTCGCAGAGTACGGCGACATCGACGTGCTGATGTTCGAGTGCCTGGCCGAGCGCACCATCGCGCTGGCGCAGCAGGTGTGCCGCAAAGACCCATCGCACGGCTACGACCCGCTGCTCGAAGCGCGCATGCGTGCCGTGCTGCCAGCGTGCGCAGCGCGCGGCATCCGCATCGTCACCAACATGGGCGCGGCCAACCCGCAGGCGGCGGCGGAGCGCACGCGCGACATCGCCCGCGAGCTGGGCCTGAAGCTGCGCGTGGCGGCCGTGACCGGCGACGACGTGTTCCACCTGCTGCAAGCCCGCGGCCAGGACTTCACGCTGATGGATGGCGGCGCACCGGTCGCATCGCTGCACGCGCGCATGGTGTCAGCCAATGCGTATCTCGGTGCGCAAGGCATTGTCGATGCGCTGGCGCAAGGCGCGGACGTCGTCATCACCGGGCGCGTGGCCGATCCGGCGCTCGCGCTCGGGCCGCTCATCCACGCCTTTGGATGGCGCATGGACGATTGGCACCGCCTGGGCTGCGGCACGCTTGCCGGGCATTTGCTCGAATGCGCGGGGCAAATCACCGGCGGCTACTTTGCCGACCCCGGCATCAAGGACGTACCCGACCTCGCACGACTGGGCTTTCCCATTGGCGAAGTGGGCGAAGACGGCTCGGTGCTGATCACCAAGGTCGCCTCGGCCGGCGGCCTCGTCACCGAAGCCACGTGCAAGGAGCAGTTGCTGTACGAGATCCATGACCCTGCGCGGTACCTCACGCCTGACGTGGTGGCGGACTTCTCCAACGTGCGCATGCACAGCGGCGGCAAAGACCGCGTCGTCATTGAAGGCGCCACCGGCACACCGCGCACGTGCCAGTTGAAGGTCTCGATCGGCTATCTCGACAGCTATATCGGCGAAGGTCAGATCAGCTATGCCGGCCCCAACGCGGTGGCGCGCGGCAAGCTGGCGCTCGACATCGTGCGCGAGCGATTGGCGCTGACCGGCGTGCAGACGACGGAGGCGCGCTTCGAGCTGATCGGCGTGGATGCGCTGCACGGTGCAGCCCTTTCCCGCACCTATGCCGAACCGTACGAAGTGCGCGTGCGCGTGGCCGCGCGCACCGAATCGATGGCCGAAGCCGTGCGCATCGGCAACGAAGTCGAAACCCTGCTGACGTGCGGCCCGTCCGGCGGCGGCGGCGCGACCAAGAGCGCGCGCGAGATCATCGCCGTGGCGTCGACGTTGATTCCCGCTGAACTCGCCCCGCACGCCGTGCACATTCTGGAGAGCTGACATGCCCCGCACCCTCCGCGACCTCGCCCACACCCGCGCCGGCGACAAGGGCGACATCTCGTGCATCTCCGTCATCGCACTTCGTCCGGAATGCGCCGAAGACTTCGCCATGCTCGAACAACACGTGACGGCCGAGCGCGTGCGCGCGCATTTCGCTGAACTCGTCCGCGGCGATGTCGAGCGCTACGTGCTGCCCCAGCTCGGCGCGCTCAACTTTGTGCTGCACGGTGCGTTGGCCGGTGGCGTGACGCGCTCGCTGGCGCTGGATGCGCATGGCAAGTCGCTGTCCAGCGCGCTGCTCACGCTGGAGATTCCGGGCTAAGCTGGCGCAACCACGCCCGCCATCGCCATGAACCTTTCCGTCAAGCAGCTCCGCGCCTTTGCCGCGCTACGCGAGCACAAGAACTTCACGCAGGCGGCACAGACGTGTCACCTGTCGCAGTCGGCCTTCAGCGCGCTCATTCAGAACCTGGAGGCCGATGCCGGCGTGCGCCTGTTCGACCGCAATACGCGCCATGTTGAACTGACGCCCGAGGGCGAAGCCTTTGCGGAATCTGCGCTGCGGCTGCTGGCCGATTTCGAGGCGACGTTTTCCGAGCTGCGCGATCGCGCCGCAGCCCGCACGGGGCGCGTAACGGTGGCCGCCTTGCCGTCAATCGCGGCGGGCATTCTGCCGGGCGTGCTGGCCGCGTTCTCTGCACAGCATCCGGGCATTCAACTGGCGCTGCACGATCAACTGTCGGACCCGTGCATCGACATGGTCCGGCGCGGATCGGCGGACTTCGCCATTGCGGCCATGGGCGCCGACATGGCGGGCCTGACCGCGCAACCGTTCTGCACCGACGACTTCCACCTCGTCTGCCACCAGGATCACCCGCTGGCGCGCAAGCCCGCGCTGGCCGTGGGCGACCTCGTCGACACGCCGTTCATCCACCTCGCGCGCAACACCAGCATCCGCCAATACCTCGATGCGGCGCTGCACCCGACCAAGCTGCGCAGCGGCATGGAAGTCGAACACCTCGCCACTGCGGCGGCGCTTGTGGCGGCCAACCTGGGCATCACCGTCATTCCTGCGCTGGCGCTGTTCCAGTTCCGCCTGCCGGAGTTGGTGGTGCGGCCGCTGCCGCTGCCTGGGCTCATGCGTACGCTGTATGTCATCCGACGCGACGGGCGCAGCCTGTCGGTGGCGGCGCAAGGGCTGCTCGACTTGCTGCTGGCGCACCCAGCGCACACGACGGCGTCTGTTTGATGCGGCGCAACCCGGGCACATCCGGGGTGCAGCATCGCCCACCTGCGCTGCTACAGTGAGGCATTCCCATTCCGATTCTGCGGAGCGCCCCATGCATCAACGCATTCTTGCTGCCTTCGACGGCACCCATGAATCCCACCTGGCGGTGGAGGAAGCCGCCGCCCTTGCCCGCGCATTCAACGGCCGGGTCCGGGTCGTCTGGGCGATCGGCTCGCCGGCCATGCCGGAGTCGCGCGAAATCTACAGCGTCGACAAGTTGCGCGACGAGGCGCACCGCACGGCCAGCGCATCGCTGGTCGAATTGCAGCGCCTGTTCGACGCTGACGGCACCGCTGCTGAAACTGGCGTGCTGATGCTTGACTCCACCGACGACGACATCGGCCTCGCGCTCGAGCACGAGGCCGAGCGGTGGCAGGCCGACACCATCGTGGTGGGCTCGCACGGCAAGCACGGGCTCGCACGCCTTCTGCTGGGCAGTGTGGCCGAGCGCACGGCGCGCCTGTCGCACCGCACCGTCATCGTGGTACGTGCACCGCACCCCCAGAACGCTGCCGGCTGACAACGACTGAAGTCGAAGGGCCCCACTATGCAACTTGTTGCATAGAGAAAGTTGGCTGTGCTATGTTGCGTCCCACATTGATGCAATCCGTTGCACTTTCTGCCCAGGAGCCAGCATGCCGCAGCCGATTCCCCAGACATTGAACGCCCCCGCGCAAGCCACGCTCGAGGCGTGGCACGCCATGCTCGACAGCGGCAACATGGACGATCTCGACCGGCTGTTCGCCGACGAAGTGGTTTTCCGCTCGCCCGTGGCGCACACGCCTTACCCGGGCCGCACTGCAACCACGCTGGTCCTGCGCACCGTCAACACCGTCTTTGAAGACTTCAAATACCACCGCAGCTTCGCCACCGACGATGGCGCCAGTGTGGTGCTGGAATTCAGCGCCAACGTGAGCGGCAAGGCCCTCAAGGGCATCGACATGGTGCGCTTCAACGCTGAAGGCAAGATCGTCGAATTTGAAGTCATGGTCCGTCCGGCCACCGGCTTGCAGGCACTCGGCGCAGCCATGGGCGCCAAGCTGGGCGCCAAGCTCGCACTGCTCAAGGCTGAAGCCTGAGACCCGCTCGCCCCCTTTCCCTCATTCCATAACGATTCCAACGGAGACTGCCATGTCGCTGCCCCCGATCCTGCAAAACCGCCTGTCCGTGCCCGTGGTGGGCTCGCCGCTGTTCATCATTTCCAACCCCGATCTCGTGATCGCGCAGTGCAAGGCGGGCGTGGTCGGCTCGTTCCCGGCGCTCAATGCGCGACCCGCCGAGCTGCTGGAGACCTGGCTGCAGCGCATTACCACGGAGCTGGCCGAGTACGACGCGCAGCACCCCGACAAGCCGTCGGCGCCGTTTGCCGTCAACCAGATCGTGCACAAGTCGAACGACCGCCTGGAGCACGACCTGGAGCTGTGCGTGAAGTACAAGGTGCCCATCGTCATCACCTCGCTGGGCGCGCGTGAAGACGTGAACCAGGCGGTGCACAGCTACGGTGGCATCGTGCTGCACGATGTCATCAACAACAAATTTGCCAAGAAGGCGATCGAGAAAGGCGCGGATGGCCTGATCGCGGTGGCGGCGGGCGCGGGCGGCCACGCGGGCACGACCTCGCCGTTTGCGCTGATCCACGAAATTCGCGAATGGTTTGACGGCCCGCTGCTGCTGTCGGGCGCCATCGCCAACGGCAATGCGATCCTGGCGGCGTTGGCAGCGGGCGCGGACCTGGCCTACGTCGGATCCGCATTCATCGCCACCGAAGAAGCCAACGCGATCGAGGGCTACAAGCAAGCGATCGTGGAAAGCACCGCCAGCGATATCGTCTACACGAACCTGTTCACCGGCGTGCACGGCAACTACCTGCGCAAGAGCATCGAAGGCGCCGGCCTGGACCCAGACGCGCTTCCGGAATCGGACCCGAGCAAGATGAACTTCGGCTCGGGCGGCGGCGCCAAGGCCAAGGCATGGAAAGACATCTGGGGCGCCGGCCAGGGCGTGGGCGCGGTCAAGCGCGTCGTGCCGGCAGCGGAACTCGTCAAGCGCTTTGCCGAGGAGTTCGAAGTGGCGCGCCGTCGCCTGAACAACATCGAAGCGCTGCGCGCTCCGGCCGGTAGCAAGGCGACGGCTTGATTTTTAAGCGGTGACTGAGGCTGGCTCCAGCAACGGCAGCACATCGTCTGCCCATGCGAGCCAGCCTTCTTCGTAAACGATGCCGCGCTGAAGCACCGCGTGTTGCAGCTGCTGCGCACGTGTAAGATCGGGCCGCGCAAAATCGCGCTGCTCGATTTCGCGGAAGGTATTCAGCCGCGTGCGGTGCTGCTCGATCAGGCGCTGCATCTCGTCAGCAAAACCGAGCGGGCCGATCACGGCGTCGGCACGCAGCTTCACCAGCACTTCTTCTCGATTGTCCGACGACACGGTCGGCTCCAGCACCCAGCGGGCGAGTTCGTCCCGGCCCGGCGGCAGGACGGTGTACGTCTTCTTGCGGCTGTCTTCCTCTTCTTCCACGCTCACCCAGCCTGCTTCGGCCATACGGCCGAGCTCGCGGTAGATCTGCTGATGCGTGGCGCTCCAGAAATAGCCCATCGACTTGTCAAAGCGTCGGGCAAGCTCGTAGCCCGACGAGGGCTTTTCCAGCAGGGATGTCAGCAGTGCGTGTTGGATAGACATGGGCGAGAGATAACGTCAGCTTTGTTTTGCGTCGGACTGGGCTTTGAGCATAGTTGGCCCGATCCGACAAATTCGATCTGCGAACTTTACAGAACCCCGATGGGCGAGTCATGCACTGCTTCGCCACCGTTGGTTTGGTGCCGAACGCGCGCGTTCTGCTTGCTCTGTGCACTTGCGAAAGCGCGGCGCCTTACCTTGCAGGCTGCGTGGTCATGAATTCTTGCGCCGCTTTCACCAGCCATGTCCGCAGCGCTTGCAGCGGCGGGTAGTCAGCGCGGCTCGTGGGCCAGGCGAGGTAGTAACGCTCCGCGCTCTCCATCTCGGGTACATGCGGCAACGCCTGCACCAGGTCGCCTTGCTGCAGCTCGTGGGTGATCAGAAAACGCGGCAGTAACGCCACGCCCAGGCCCGCAACGGCAGCTTGCGCGGCGGTGGCAAATTGGTCGAACAGCATGCCCTGGGGTTCTGCCCCTGTTACCTGATGACTGGCCAGCCAGCGCGGCCAAGCATCGGGGCGGGAGGCCAGGTGCAACAGCGGCGCATGCAGCAGGTCGCGCGGCTGCGCAAAGTCGTAGCGGGCCAGCAGCGCCGGGCTGCAAGCGGGTACGACGGTTTCGCTCATCAGCAAGGCCAGTTCTGCCCCCGGCCAGTGCGGCGTACCGAAGTGAATGGCCGCATCCACCGCTTCCAGTTGAAAGTCGAACTGCGACAGCCGCGTCGTCAAATTGATGGTGATGCCGGGGTGCTCGTCGAAAAACGCCGGCAGGCGCGGTGCCAGCCAGCGGGTGCCGAAGGTCGGCAGGATGGCCAGATTCAAGCTGCCGCCCTGCGGATTGGCTCGGAACCCCACCGTGGCGCTGGAGATGCGCATCAACGCGGCGCGTATTTCCTCCGCATACGCCTGACCCGCCGCGCTCAGGCGCACGGTCTGGCGTTCGCGCACGAACAGTTCTGCACCCAGGCGCTCTTCCAGCGCGCGGATCTGGCGGCTGACGGCACTTTGCGTGAGATGCAGTTCAGCGGCGGCAGCCGTGAAGCTCTGGTGCCGCGCGGCGGCCTCAAACGCGCATAGCAGGGACATCGGCGGCAGAAAGCGGCGGGACAGGAACATGGGAGCGCGGAAATTGTGCGATGCGAAAGTCGCCCAGTCATTCTCGATTGGAATGATCTACGCCCGGATTATCGTTTGACCGGGCTTCATTGGCCACCCTAGCATCGCTTTGCCCCTGCCAAACCGAACCCAGTCATGAGCGATCTGCATCAACCTTCGGCGTTCCACTTCGTCAACGCCAACGAAATACGCTCGCGCTTTTCGCGCGCCATGTCCGCCATGTATCGCGAGGAGGTGCCGCAGTACGGCACCCTGGTCGAGTTGGTGGCTGACATCAACGCTCGCACGCTGGACGCCCAGCCCGCACAGCGCGCGCAGATGGCGCAGTCCGGCGAGTTGGAGCGGCTGGACGTCGAGCGCCACGGCGCCATCCGCGTCGGCACGGCCGCCGAGCTGGCCACGCTGCGCCGGCTGTTTGCCGTCATGGGCATGGAGCCGGTGGGCTACTACGATCTGTCGGTGGCTGGCGTGCCAGTGCATTCGACGGCGTTCCGCCCGGTGGGCGATGCCGCGTTGCTGGCCAACCCGTTCCGCGTGTTCACGTCGTTGCTGCGGCTTGAGCTGATTGCCGACGCTGCCCTGCGCGAGAAGGCCGCTGCCATCCTGGCGCGTCGGCAGATCTTTACGCCGCGCGTGCTCGAATTGATGGCCCAATGCGAAGCCGATGGCGGCCTGGCCGACGCAGATGCTGACGCGTTCGTACGCGAGGCGCTGGAGACCTTCCGCTGGCACAGCACGGCCACGGTCGACGCCGAGACGTATCGCGCGCTGCAAGCCGCCCACCGCTTGGTGGCCGACGTGGTGTGCTTCCGCGGCCCTCACATCAACCACCTCACACCACGCACGCTCGACATCGACGCCGCCCAGGCCGCGATGCCCACACGCGGCATGGACGCCAAGGATGTGGTGGAAGGCCCCCCGCGCCGCAACTGCCCCATCCTGCTGCGCCAGACCAGCTTCAAGGCACTGCAAGAAGCGGTGCGCTTTACTGACGATGCAGGCGCCCACACGGCGCGCTTTGGCGAAATCGAGCAGCGCGGCGTGGCCCTGACGCGCAAGGGTCGCGCGCTATACGACCAACTGCTCGCCGAAGTGCGCAACATGGGCAATGCCGGCAGTGCCGCACCCGACTACGGAAGCCGGTTGGCCCAGGCATTCCGCGCCTTTCCCGACAGCCATGACGTGCTGCGTGCGCAAGGGCTGGCGTTCTATCGATACACCCTCACGCCATTGGGCCAGGCACACGCCGACACCGCAGCGGCGGCCGAAGCGTCATTGGATGAACTGCTCGCCAAGGGCTGGGTGCAAGCGGACCCCATCACCTATGAAGATTTCTTGCCGGTCAGCGCGGCCGGCATCTTCCAGTCCAACCTGGGCGGCGAGGAGCAGAAGCAGTATCAGGCCCACGCCGCGCAGCAGGCGTTTGAGGCCGCGCTGGGCGCGCGCGTGCACGATGAAATCGCGCTGTACGAAGCGGCGCAGCAACGCTCCATCGATCAGGTGCGCGCCGTGCTGCGCGGCACGCCCGTGGTGGATGCCGCATGACCGGCCCGCACACGCCTGCCGCCATGCCGGGCTTTGCCGCCCCGTTTGCAAACCCCGCCGGCTCGCCCATCCGTGAACTGTTTCCGTACCTCAGCCAGCCGGGGATGATCTCGCTGGCGGGCGGTTACCCGTCGCCCAGCCTGTTCGACGCCGAAGGGCTGGCGCACGCCACCGCCCAAGCCATGGCGGGCGACGCCCAGGCCTTGCAGTACGGCGCGACTGAAGGGCTGCCCGTCCTCCTCACGGCGCTCGCCGCATTGATGGACGCGCGCGGCATCCAGGCCAGGACTGAGTACATGATGGTCACCACAGGCTCGCAGCAAGCGTTCGACCTGCTGGTGCGTACGTTGATCGAACCGGGGGATACGGTGCTGGTGGAGGTGCCCGCCTACCCTGCCACGCTGCAAGCCTTGCGCCTGGCGCAGGCCCGCATCGTGCCCGTGCCGATGGACGAACACGGCCTGCAAACCGATGCGCTGGCCGACCTGCTGCATCAGTTGCCCGCCACGCAGCGCCCCAAGCTGCTCTACACCGTCCCGAATTTTTCCAACCCGCGCGGCACTCTGCTCGCTGCCCAGCGGCGCGAAGCCCTGGTGCAGCTGGCCTGCACACACGGCTTTTGGGTGGTGGAAGACGATCCCTACGGCGAACTGCGCTTTGATACGGCAGAGGGAGATGCCGCTGCCATGCCACCCACGCTGCGCGCAGTGGGTGATCGGCTTGCCGCAGGCGGCACGAACCCGGTGGTGTATCTCTCCAGCCTGTCCAAGACCGTCGCGCCTGCACTGCGGATCGGCTGGATGCTGGCCGACAGCAGCCTGCTGCGCCGCTGCGCCATCGCCAAGCAGACGGTGGATCTGTGTACGTCTCCGCTGGCGCAGATGGTGGCCGCGCGCTATCTGGAAAGCGGCCGCTATCCGGCCACGGTGCGGCGCGCACGCATCGAGTATCAGCGGCGCATGCAGGCCCTGGTGCAAGGCATCGCCACGCAATTGGATGGCCGTGTGCAGTGCGCCACGCCGGCGGGCGGCATGTTCGTCTGGGCCACGTTCGCGCCGTCGATCGACCCGCAGGCGCTCTTCGATGCCGCCGTGTCGCAGCAGGTGCTCTATGTGCCCGGCAAGGCGTTCTATCCGGACAACGCGCAACTCAACACCATGCGCCTGTCGTTCGCCGCGCCCGAAGTGCCGCAGATCGAGCAAGCCGTGCAGCGGCTGGCAGCCGCCGTGGCGCAGGCCATGCATTGACGCCGCCTCAGATAGAGACAACCCTCATCGCAATAGCCATGACACCCGACAACCTGATTCCGGCCTTGCGCGACATCGTGGGGCCCGCCCATGTTCTGACCGGCGATGACTGCGCCGAATACGAATCCGACTGGCGCCAGCGCGTGCGCGGAAAGGCGCTGTGCGTGGTGCGGCCGGGCAGCACGGCGGAGGTGGCCACGGTCGTGCGCGCGTGCGCACAAGCCGGTGTGTCCATCGTGCCGCAGGGTGGCAATACGGGCCTGGTGGAAGGCTCGGTGCCCGATGCCAGCGGCGAGCAGGTCATCCTGAGCCTGCGCCGCATGCAGACCGTGCGCGCCATCGACGCCGCCAACATGACGATGACGGTGGAAGCCGGTTGCGTACTCCAATCGCTGCAGGACGTTGCGCGCGAAGCCGGCATGCTGTTCCCGCTGAGTCTGGGTGCGGAAGGCAGTTGCACCATCGGCGGCAATCTGGCGACCAATGCAGGCGGCACGCAGGTGCTGCGCTATGGCAATGCGCGCGAGCTGTGCCTGGGGCTCGAAGTCGTGCTGGCCGACGGGCAAATCTGGGAGAGCCTGCAAGGCCTGCGCAAGGACAACACCGGCTATGACCTGCGCAATCTGTTCATCGGCAGCGAGGGCACGCTGGGCATCATCACGGCGGCCACGCTGCGGCTGTATCCCCAACCGGCCGCGCAATTGACGGCGTGGGCCGCCGTGCCTTCGCTGCAAGCTGCCACCGCGTTGCTGGCCTTGTCGCACCGGCATCTGTCTGCCGCACTCACGGGTTTTGAGGTCATGAGCCAGGAAGGGCTCAGGCTGGTCGACACGCACTATCCGCAGTTGCGCGTGCCGACGTGGCGCGAAACGATGTGGTGCGTGCTGCTGGAAGCGTCCGACAGCGAATCCGAGGCGCATGCCCGCGCGCAGTTCGAACACTTGCTGGAAACCGCGATGGAAGACGGCATCGTGACCGACGCGATCATCGCCGAGAACATCCGGCAAGCGCACGACCTGTGGCACATCCGCGAGAGCATCACGCTGGCCCAGGCGGCTGAAGGTCCCAACATCAAACACGATGTTTCGGTGCCGATCTCACGCATTCCCGAGTTTGTGGCCCAGACCGATGCGCAACTGCAGGCGCTTGCGCCCGGGCTGCGGCTCATCAACTTCGGGCACCTGGGCGATGGGAACCTGCACTACAACGTGCAGCCGCCAGCGGGTGCGGACGCCGCTGCGTTCGTTGCCGCGCATGAGGCTGCGATTGGCGATGCGGTGTACCAGTCCGTCCACCGCTTTGGCGGCTCGATCTCGGCTGAGCATGGCATCGGCGCGCTCAAGCGCGACCACCTTCCGCACTACAAGGCGCCGGTGGCCCTGCACTTGATGCGCACCATCAAACAGGCGCTCGACCCGAAATGCCTGCTGAACCCGGGACGCGTGCTCGAACGGCCGCCGGGTCAGATGGCGCGATAGGTATCGCTCACGGCCATCGATTGCATCGGGCGACGCAGCGTCGGATCGAACGGGTTGATCTGC
Source organism: Ralstonia wenshanensis (assembly GCF_021173085.1). Classification (NCBI taxonomy): domain Bacteria; kingdom Pseudomonadati; phylum Pseudomonadota; class Betaproteobacteria; order Burkholderiales; family Burkholderiaceae; genus Ralstonia; species Ralstonia wenshanensis. The sequence goes on along the minus strand of NZ_CP076412.1, from coordinate 1,313,937 downwards.
GTGGTCAGGCGATTCGCTTCGCGCAGCAGCATGTCGTAGACGATGGGCAGGCGCTCGGGGCTCAGGCGGTTGGCGAGCGTGCCGACGGAAAGCGCGGCGACGACGTTGCCATTGCGATCGAACACGGGCACCGCAATGCCCGCCATGCCTTCGAGCAGCCCGTCCGTCTTGGCGCTGTAGCCGCGCTCGCGTGCCTTCCTGACCTCGGAGCGCAGATAGACCTCGTCGTAGACGCTGTAGTGCCGGATGCGCGGCAGGTTGTAGCGCAGCACCTCCTCCTGCTCGGCGTCGGGCAGGTGCGCGAGGATCACCAGCGCGCCCTGGCCCACACCGAGTTCGATCCGGCCGCCCACATCGCCGGTGAAGGTGCGAATTGGGTACTGCCCTTCCACGCGATCCAGACACACGGCGTCGAAACCCGAGCGCACCAGCAGCAGCACGGTGTCGCCCAGGCTGGCGTTCAGGCGCAAGAGCGCCGGCCGGGCGACGGAGCGCAAGTCGTTCACCGCGCCCGCCTGGGCCGCCAGGCAGAAAAGATCCAGGCTGAGCCGGTACAGCTTGTTCTGCTGATCCTGCTCGACCATGCCCTCCTGCGTCAGCCCCTGCAGCAGGCGGTGTGTGGTGGCGGGCGTCATGCCCAGCGTCTTGGCCAGGTAGGTGACGCGCACACCTTGGTGCTGCTGCTCCGCCATGGTGCGCAGGATCTGGAAAGTGCGGTGCATGGCGCTGCGCTGATGCGCGTCGTCGTCGGAATCTACGGACATAAAGCTGGAATGGACTGAATTTGGTGGATCGATTGTATTCCGACAGACGGAATAAATACGATAAAAATTCCAATCACAGCGTATACACCTAGGTCTGATCGATGTTTTGGCACACCTGTTGCAATAGCATAGCCATATTGTTCAATTGGAAGAGTCTGGCGACGCCCCCGATCGCAAAGGATCACCGATGAGTTTTCTGCGCCTGAACCATGTCTCCAAGCAGTACGGCGACCTACGGGTCGTACAGGACTTCAACCTGAACGTGCACAAGGGCGAGTTTGTCTCGCTGCTGGGTCCGTCGGGCTGCGGCAAGACGACGACGCTGCAGATGATTGCGGGCTTCGCGGAGGTGACCGAAGGCTCGATCGAGCTGGACGGCAAGGACATCACCCGTGCGAAAGCCAACGCGCGCGGCCTGGGGATCGTGTTCCAGACCTACGCTCTGTTTCCGCACATGACGGTGCGCGAAAACGTGGAGTTCGGGCTGGAGATGCGCAAGTGCCCGCCGGCCGAACGCCGCGAGCGCGCCATGCAGACGCTGGCGCTCGTGCATCTGGACAAGCACGTTGACCGCTACCCGCGCGAGCTGTCGGGCGGCCAGCGCCAGCGCGTCGCCCTGGCACGCGCGCTGGTCATCAAGCCGCCGGTGCTTCTGCTGGACGAGCCGCTGTCGAACCTGGACGCCAAGCTGCGCGAAGAGATGCAGTTCGAGCTGCGTGAGATCCAGCGCAAGGTGGGCACGACCACCGTCATGGTCACCCACGACCAGGCCGAAGCCATGTCGATCAGCGACCGCGTGGTCGTCATGGAAGCCGGCCGCATCACGCAGGTGGATACGCCGCTGGCGGTGTACGAGCACCCGCGCAATGCGTTCATCTCCACCTTTGTCGGCAAGGCCAACCTGCTGCATGCGGCAGTGGTGTCCGGCGCTGACGGCGAGCTTCGTGCATCGGTCGGGTCCGTGCAACTCGCGCTGCCGCCGGGCACGCCGGTGGGCAGCAAAGTTGTACTGGCGCTGCGCCCCGAAAAGATGACGTGCACCGCCGACGGTGGCGGCCGCTGCGAAGGCCGCGTGACCGAACGCTTCTTTCTCGGCAACCAGTGGATGTACACCGTCGACACGCCGCTTGGCGCGATGCTGGTCTCCGCCGTCAACGATGGCGATGCCCCGTGCGACGTGGGCCAGACCGTCGGCGTGGATTGGCAAGACCGCTATGTGCGCGTGATCGGTACCGAGGGGACTGCAGCATGAGCCGCAGACCGATCTGGGTGCCGTGGAGCATGACCGGCCCGGCGCTGGCGCTCTTCGGCGTGATGCTGTTCGTGCCGCTCGCGCTGAGCGTGATGCTGTCGTTCAACGCGTTCGACGCCGACAAGGGCCCCATTGCGGGCACCTTCACGTTTGCGCACTACCTGCATGTGGTGCAAGACCCGTACTACTACGAAATCTTCGGGCGCACGCTGCGCGTTTCAGCGCTCGTGACGCTGATCTGCATCCTGATCGGCGCGCCCGAGGCCTACATCCTGAGCCGGATGCGCAAGCCCTGGCGCTCGATTTTCCTGCTCATCATCCTGGCGCCGCTGCTGATCTCCGTTGTGGTGCGCGCCTTCGGCTGGAGCATGCTGCTCGGGCCCGAAGGGTTGGTCAACGCCGTGTTCAAGGCGGTCGGCATCGGCCCGGTCAAGCTGCTGTACAACGAGACGGCCGTGGTGATTGCGCTGGTGCACGTGATGCTGCCGTTCATGGTGATTCCGGTGTGGACGTCACTGCAAAAGCTCGACCCGTGGGTGGAAAACGCCGCGCTGTCGTTGTCCGCATCGCACTTCACCACGTTGCGCCGCGTGGTGCTGCCGCAAGTCATGCCGGGCATTCTGTCGGGCAGCCTGATCGTGTTTGGGCTGGCGGCCAGCTCATTCGCCATTCCGGGCCTGCTCGGCGGGCGCCGCGTGAAGATGGTCGCCACGCTCATCTACGACGAATACCTGAACGAACTGAACTGGCCGCTGGGCGCAGCCATCGCGCTGATTCTGCTGGCGGCCAACCTCGTCATCATGCTGGGCTGGAACCGCATGATCGAAGGCCGCTACAAGAAGACGTTGGGCTGAAGGAGCGCACATGCAAAAGAACGGACCGCTCGCGCTCATCTTCAACGCGCTCGTCATCACCTTCATGTTGGCACCGCTGGTGATCGTGTGCATCGTCGCCTTCACGCCCGAAGAAACGCTCACGCTGCCGACCAGTCATTTCTCGCTGCGCTGGTTCGACCAGGTGCTGCATCACCCCGACTTCGTGCAGTCGTTCTGGAACAGCCTCTGGCTGGGCCTGGCTGCAGCCACGCTGTCGACCGCGCTGGCGGTGCCGGCTGCCATGGCCATCGTGCGCTTCCGTGCGCCGGGGCTGCAGTATCTGCAAGGCGTGTTTCTGTCGCCGCTGATCATTCCGCACCTTGTGCTGGGCGTGGCGTTGCTGCGCATGTTCTCGCTGGTGGGTGGCCAAGGCAGCTTCGGCTGGTTGATCTTCGCGCACGCGCTGATCGTCACGCCGTACACGATGCGGCTGGTGATGGCGGCGCTGGTGGGCTTTGACCACTCGGTCGAGCATGCTGCTTATTCGCTGGGCGCAAGCAGCTTTACGGTGTTCCGCCGCATGACGCTGCCGATGATCCTGCCGGGCATCACGGGCGGCTGGCTGCTGGCCTTCATCAACAGCTTTGATGAGCTGACGATGTCGATCTTCGTGGTGTCGCCCGCCACCGTCACGCTGCCGGTGCGCATGTACATGTACGCCACGGAATCGCTCGACCCGATGATGGCCGCCGTCTCGGCGCTGATCGTCTTCCTCACGCTCGCGCTGATGCTGCTGCTGGACAAGGTCTATGGCCTGGACCGAATTCTGATCGGCAAGCATTGAGACAGAGATCACGATGAATGCTCCTGCAAACCGCTCTGCCCGCGCGCAGCTCCAGCGCCTCAAAGAGCGCAATCGCCCCACGGTGGCCTTTGTGCTGGACGGCCACCCCGCCGAAGCGCTGGCCGGCGATACCGTTCTGACGGCCGTGCTCACGCAAACGCGCCAGTTGCGCATCAATGAATTCAGTAAGCAGCCGCGCGCCGGCTTCTGCCTGATGGGCGCATGCCAGGACTGCTGGGTGCGCCTGGCCGACGGCAGATCGCTGCGTGCCTGCCAGACCATGATCGAACCGGGCATGCACATCTGCACGCAACCGGCCGGCAGTGAGGGCGCCGCGTGATGACGCAACCCGCCCCCACACTGCAGCGGCAATCGCAACAGGATCTGCAGCCCGTCATCATCGGTGCCGGACCGGCAGGCGTGCGCGCGGCGCAGACGCTGCTGGCACACGGCCTCAAGCCCATCGTGCTGGATGAAGCCCCGCGCGCCGGCGGCCAGATCTATCGCCGCCAGCCGGATGGCTTCGCCCGCAGCGCCGCCGATTTGTATGGCACCGAAGCCGCGCGAGCGCAGGCCGTACACGCCGCCTTTGACCAGCTCCAGCCGCAGATCGATTACCACCCGCAGACCCTGGTGTGGAATGCCCAGCCCGATCTGCTCGACCTGCTGCATGTGCCGACGCGCGCGGTCAGCAGCCTGCCCTGGCGCGACGTCATCGTCGCCACCGGCGCCACCGACCGCGTGCTGCCCATCCCGGGTTGGACGCTGCCTGGCGTCTATACGCTGGGCGGCGCGCAAGTCGCGCTCAAGTACCAGGGCTGCGCGATTGGCGATGCCGTCGTGTTTGCCGGCACCGGCCCGCTGCTATATCTGGTGGCCTGCCAGTACGCCAAGGCCGGCGCGAACGTTGTGGCGGTGCTCGACAGCGCGCCTGCCTCCGCGCGCTACAAGGCGGCACCGGCCATGCTGGGGCAGCCCGCCGTCATGGCCAAGGGGATGGCACTGGTCGGCTGGCTCAAGCTGCATGGCATTCCGATGCACCACGGCGTGCGATTGCTGCGCGCCGAAGGCGATGCGGCGGTGGAACAACTCGTGTGGCAAGACAGCACCGGCCGCGAGCAGCGCACCGCATGCTCCGCGGTGGGCATGGGTTACGCACTGCGGCCCGAAACACAGCTCGCCGATCTGCTGGGCTGCGCGTTCGAGTTTTCTGCACTGCACCGCTGCCACGTGCCGCGCATCGACGCCATGCGCCGCAGCTCGGTCGCTGGCGTCTATCTGGCAGGCGATGGCGCGGGCATCATGGGCGCCGATGCAGCCGAGTACTCCGGCGAATTGGCCGCGCTCGCCTTGTTGCAGGATCGGCAAATCTCGGTCGATACCGATCGCTTGGCTGCGCTACGCCAGCGCCTGCAGAAGATCGAGCGGTTCCGCCACGCGCTGGAAGTCGCCTTCCCGTTTCCCGATGACTGGGCCGCGCACGCCAGCGACGACCTGGTGGTATGCCGCTGCGAAAACGTCACCGCGGGCACCCTGCGCCAGACGGCAGCCGAATGCGGCGTGCACGAGCTGAACCGGCTGAAGGCGCTGTGCCGGGTCGGCATGGGCCGCTGCCAGGGCCGGATGTGCGGCGCGGCGGCGGCGGAAATTCTGGCACACGCGCAGTCCGTGCCGCTGGAACAGGTGGGCCGATTGCGCGGTCAGGCACCGATCAAGCCGCTGCCGCTGGATGTGACCGAGGTGATCGAACCGGAGGGCCACCATGCGTGAGCAGCTTGCATGCGACGTGGCCATCATCGGCGGCGGCATCATGGGCAGCGCCACGGCGCTGTTCCTGCGGCGGCGTGGGCTGGCCGTCACCTTGCTCGAGCGCGACCTGTGCGGATCGCGCTCCAGCGGCGTCAACTTTGGCGGTGTGCGCCGCCAGGGGCGGTCCATTGAGCAATTGCCGCTAGCGCAGCGTTCGCACCAGATCTGGGGGCGCCTGACCGAGCTGATCGGCACCGAGGCCGAGTACGAGCGCAGCGGGCACTTCAAGATCGCGCGCAGCGTGGCCGACATGGAATCGCTGGCCGGTTATGCGGCGCGCAGCGAGGGGTTTGGCCTCGGCTTGCAGCTCATTGAAGGCCGGACCGCGCTGCAGAAGTATTTTCCGATGGGCGGCGATCAGATCGTCGGCGGCTCGCTGTGCCCGGAAGACGGACAGGCCAATCCGCGCCTGCTGTCGCCCGCATTTGCACGCGCCGCGCAGGCTGCCGGTGCCGATGTGCGCGAGCACGCGCCGGTGCAATCGGTCGAGCACGATGGTGCGCGCTTCGTCGTCCATGCACGCCAGCATGACCGCGATCTGGAGGTCAAAGCCTCCGCGCTGGTCAACTGTGCCGGAGCGTGGGCCGCCCAGTTTGCCGCGCAATGGGGCGAGCCCGTGCCCATGTTCACCATCCCGCCCACCATGGGCGTGACCGAGCCGCTGCCGTTCTTCCTGCCCTGGAGTCTGGGCGTGGAAGGCGGCGGCATCTATTGCCGCCAGGTGCGGCGCGGCAATGTGGTCTTCGGCGGCGGGCGCGGCTACGTGCTGGATGACCAGCGCGCACGCTCGTCGCACGTGGCGATCCTGCGCCAGCTGCCGCAATTGGCGGCCCTGCTGCCGCAACTCACGGGCGCGCACATCATCCGCACCTGGAGCGGCACGGAAGGCAACCTGCCGGACGACCAACCCGTGATTGGCCCCAGTGCCCGCCGCCCCGGCCTGTTCCACGCGTTCGGCTTTGCCGGCGCCGGCTTCCAGCTCGGCCCCGGTGTGGGCGATGTCATGGCCGAACTGATTGCCGAAGGCCGCACCACCACACCGATCGAACCCTTTTCCATCCAACGCTTTCTGCCACCCGCAGCTTGATGCACTTGATGCCCCAGGAGACCACCATGCTTGTGAAACACGCGAAAACATCGTTCACGTCCGTCATTGCTGCGGCTGCCGGTATGGCGCTGCTCGCCGCGGGCACCGCCCACGCCGACACCAAGACGCTGTACATCGGCATGAACGGCGGCAACATGGAACGCACCTACACCCAGTTCGTATTCCCGCCGTTCGAGAAGGCCAACAACGTCAAGGTCGTTGTCGTGCCCGGCACCTCGACCGACATCCTCGCCAAGGCGCAGGCGACCAAGGGCCGCGCACAGATGCATGTGATGACGCTGGACGACGGCGTCATGTTCCGCGCCATCGGCATGGGGCTGTGCGAAAAGCTCAAGCCTTCGGCCAACCTGTCGACCGTGCCGGCCATTGCGCACCTCAAGGGTGACTACGCGGTGGGCTTGTCGATGGGCCTGACGGGCCTGGCCTACAGCACCAAGATCTTTGCCGACAAGGGCTGGACGCCGCCCACCTCGTGGGGCGATCTGGCTGACCCGAAATACAAGGGCAAGGTGGTCGTGCAATCCATGCCGGCTTCGTCGTTCGGGCTCGATGCCTTCCTGATGTTCAACCGCCTCAAGGGCGGCACGGAAAAGAACGTCGAACCGGCCTTCAAGGCATGGCCGACCACCATCGGCCCGAACGTGGTCGAGTACATCCCGAACTCTTCGAAGGTGGTGGAGATGATGCAGGCCGGCGATGCAGCGCTGTTCCCGTACACGCTCACGCAGGTGGAGCTGATGAAGTCCAAGGGCATCCCGATGGAATTCGTCGCGCCCAAGGAAGGCGCCGTCGTTCTGCTGACGGCGCAATGCGTGCTGGCCAACAACCCAGATGCCGACCTGGCGCAGAAGCTCGTGGATTACCTGATCAGCCCCGAGGCCCAAGCGCTCGCCATGGAAAACGGCTCCTACAATCCAGTCAACCCCAAGGCCCCGCTCAAGGGCAAGGCGGCCGAAGAGCAGAACAAGATGAACACCATCCTGAAGACGGCCGTTGCGCTGGACTGGGATGTGATCAACGCCGAGCGCCCCGAGTGGAGCAAGCGCTGGAACCGCGTCGTCGAGCGTTGAGCGTTACACATCACCGCACCGCAACAGTTTTTCGATTGAACACGAGAGAAGAGCAAGGATTCACGCCATGTCAGATTCACGAACACGATTGCAGGCCGTACTGAAGGCCCTCGGCCTGGACCTGAAGGTCTATGAAGGCACGGACTGGACAAGCCGCGCCCCGCGCGACGGAGCGGTACTGGCGACCGTGAAATCGCACACCGCCGGCGAGGCCGAGGCTGCTATCCAGAGCGCGCATCAGGCGTATCTGGCATGGCGCATCGTGCCGGCGCCCGTGCGCGGCGAACTCGTGCGCCGCCTGGGCGAGGTTCTGCGCACGCACAAAGCGGCGCTTGGCGAACTGGTGTCGTTGGAGGCCGGCAAGATCACCTCCGAAGGCCTGGGCGAAGTACAGGAGATGATCGACATCTGCGACTTTGCCGTCGGCCTGTCGCGGCAACTGCATGGCCTGACCATCGCCAGCGAGCGCCCTGGGCACCGGATGATGGAAACGTGGCATCCGATGGGCGTGGTGGGCATTATTTCGGCGTTCAACTTTCCGGTGGCGGTGTGGTCGTGGAACGCCGCGCTCGCCCTCGTGTGCGGCAACGCCATCGTGTGGAAGCCGTCGGAGAAAACGCCGCTCACCGCCATCGCTTGTCAGCATCTGATGCAACAGGTGGTCGACGCGTTCAATGCCGAAAAGCCGGGGGCGATTCCTGCTGGTCTGAGCCAGTTGCTGATCGGCGGGCGCGACGTGGGCGAGGCGCTGGTGGCCAGCCACCTTGTGCCGGTGGTCAGCGCCACGGGCTCGACGCGCATGGGCCGTCAGGTGGGCGTGAAGGTGGCGGAGCGCTTCGGCCGCTCGATCCTGGAGCTGGGCGGCAACAACGCAATGATCGTCACGCCCTCGGCGGACCTGGAATTGGCGGCGCGCGCCATCACGTTTGCGGCCGTCGGCACAGCGGGCCAACGCTGCACGTCGTTGCGCCGCCTGATCGTGCACCGCTCGGTGGCCGACACGCTGCTGGCTCGTCTGGAAAAGATCTATCAGAGCATTGCGATTGGCGACCCGCTGGCCGACGGCACGCTGGTCGGCCCGTTGATCGACCAGACTGCCTTCGACGGCATGCAGCAGGCACTCGCGCAGGCGCGCGCTGAAGGCGGCGAAGTGCTGGGTGGCGAGCGCGTGCGTGAAGATCTGGGCGCCGATGCCTGGTACGTGCGCCCTGCGCTGGTCAAGATGCCGAAGCCGACGAAGGTAATGGAAAGCGAGACCTTCGCGCCCATCCTCTATGTCGTGACGTATGACGGCGACACCGAGCAGGCCATCGCGATCCAGAACGGCGTGCCGCAGGGCCTGTCGTCTGCGATCTTCACGGCCAACCTGAGCGATGCCGAACGCTTCATGTCGTCGGCAGGCAGCGACTGCGGCATCGCCAACGTCAACATCGGCACGTCGGGCGCCGAGATCGGCGGCGCATTCGGCGGCGAGAAGGAAACCGGCGGCGGGCGGGAATCCGGTTCGGACGCGTGGAAGGGCTACATGCGCCGCGCCACCAACACCGTCAACTACAGCGGCGCGCTGCCGCTGGCGCAGGGCGTCCGGTTCGACGTTTGATCCGCGCCTGATCGATGTGATGTTCGGGCGGCGGCGCGCGATGCTCCGCCGCCCTGATGTTCAACGCACCGCGCCACCCACTTCCGTGATCGCGCTGTAGACCAGGGTGCGCAATTGCCGGCGCACGGGGTAGGCAGACGACGGCAGCACCTGCGTCAGGAACAGGCCGATCAGATCTTCCTGCGGATCCACCCAGAAGAACGTGCCGGCCGCGCCGCCCCAGAAGAAGTCGCCCGTGCTGCCGGGAATCAACGTGGCAGCCTGCGAGATCGTGGTCGCGAAACCCAACCCGAATCCGACGCCGTCATAGGCGGCCTCGCTGAACATCGAAGGCGACGACAGGCTCGACATGTCGCGCCCGCCCGGCAGATGGTTGGCCGTCATCAGCGCCAGCGTTTTGGGCCCCAGCAGGCGCACGCCGTCCAGCTCGCCGCCCTGCAGCAGCATGCGTGAGAAGCGCAGGTAATCCGCCGCGGTGGAAACCAAACCACCGCCGCCGGAAATGAAGCTGGGCGGCTTCAGATAGGGGCTCGCGCGCGGATCGTCCTGCAAGACCGGCCCACGGTCGGACACCACCTTAGAGCCCATCGCGCCCACGGCATAGCACGCACAGAAGCGAGACGCCTTCTCTTCCGGCACATGAAAGGCCGTATCGACCATGCCCAACGGATCGAAAATCCGTTCCTTCAGGAACGTCTCGAACGGCATGCCGCTGATCTTGCCGACCAGGTAGCCCAGCACATCGGTGGAAACGGAGTAGTTCCACGCGTCGCCCGGCGAGAACTCCAGCGGCACGCCGGCCAGCCTTTCGATCATCTCGTCGAGCGTGCCGTCGGTGGCAATGTCGCCCAGCTTGAGCCGGCGGTACGCTGCGTCGACATTCGTGTTCTGGTGGAAGCCATAGATCAGCCCGGAGGTGTGGCGCAGCAGGTCGACCATGCGCATGGGGCGCTTGACCGGGCGCGACTGGAAGCCCTCCATGAAGCCGCCGGCGTGCACGCCCAGGTTCGCCCACGCGGGGATGAACTTGCTGACCGGATCGTCCAGCGCAACCTTGCATTCCTCCACCAGCATCATGAACGCCACCGACGTGATGGGCTTGGTCATCGAGTAGATGCGGAAGATCGAATCTTCAGCCAGCGGCACCTGGCGCTCGCGGTCGGCCAGGCCCAGCATGGAGTTCAAGGCCAGTTCGCCGCGCCGCCACACCTGGACGAGCGCGCCGGGTAGCTTGCCGGTCGCAATGTAGGCGTCATCGATGAAGCGCTCGACCCGTTCCAGCCGATCACGGGACATCCCCTGCGTTTGCGTGCCTTGCCTGTCCATGCCTTCTCCTTGCATTGATGCCCGCGCGAGCGGCGCAGGCGTGCCAGACTCCGATCCGGTCTGCACGGTATTCCGACGCGCGCAAACCGGCCCTGCGACACTGTACAGCGCTGATCCATTGCCCGCGACAATGTCCGGCCCGCGCCTATGCTTCAATGCGGTTCGACCGCAACCCCGACCGAATATGAAGCGCTTCGACGACCTGTACCTCTTCACACGCGTGGTGGAAGCCGGTGGCTTTTCCGCCGCCGAGCGCGCCACGGGCATTCCCAAGTCGCGTTTGAGCCGGCGCATTGCCGAACTGGAGGTTCAGCTCGGCACGCGGCTGCTGCAGCGATCGAGCCATCGCGTATCGGTCACGCCCGTGGGTGAAGCGGTCTACCGGCATGCCCGCGACATGGCCGACGCATCTGCCGCCATTGAAGCGCTGGCCGGCGCAGCACGCAGCGAACCGGCCGGCGTGCTGCGCGTCGGCACATCGCCGTTGCTGGCGGAAACGCTGGTCGCCGGCTGGCTGGCCGAGTTTGCCGATGCGCATCCGAAGCTGCGCATCGAGCTGGATTTGTCCAATACGTACGTCGACCTGATCGAGCAGCGCATTGACGTGGCGATCCGCGCGGCCACGGGGCCACTGCCCTCGCGCGATGTGGTGGCGCGGCATCTGGCGGTCTCGCCGCGCGTTCTGGTGGCCAGCCCCGCATTGATTGCCCGTGTGGGCGAGCCGGACACCCCCGCCGCGCTGGAAGATTTCCCTTGCCTGGGGCAAGGCTCGCTCACCCGCAGCCGCGATTGGGTGCTGCAGGATGCGCGTAGGCACCGGATCTCGCTGCCGATTCGCCCGCGCTTTGCCAGCGACAACATCATCGCCCTGCGCGAAGCGGCCATCGCAGGGCTCGGGCTAGCTATCCTGCCGCTGCACTGCTGTCATGCGGCGCTTGTCAGCGGCCGCCTGCGTACGGTGCTGCCAGGCTGGACCCCCGAGCCGGCAGACCTGCACGCACTCTATCCGTCGCGCGCAGGCGTGCCGCCTTCGGTGAAGGCGCTGGTGGCGTTCCTGCGGGAGCGCTTTGTCGCCGAAGCCACCATGCAGCCGATGCCCTGACGCCGCGCGCTACTTCACCACGCGGCCAAGAAAGTCGAGCATGCGCGCACCAATTTCCGCATGGTGCGTCTCCAGCGCAAAGTGGCCGCTGTCGACAAAGTGGATCTCCGCATCCGGCAGGTCGCGCTTGAAAGCCTCCGCGCCGGGCGGAATGAAGATGGTGTCATTGCGACCCCACACCGCCATCAGCGGCGGGCGGTGCGCACGAAAGTACGCGTGCAGTGCCGGATACAGTGCCACGTTGCTCGCGTAATCCAGGAACAGATCCATCTGAATGTCGAGCTGGCCCGGACGGCTCAGGAAATACTGATCCAGCAGGTAGCCATCCGGCGCCACGCGCGTCGGGTCGGGCACGCCGTTCAGGTATTGCCACTGCGTCATCTCATCCGACACGATTGCATGCAGCTCGCGGCGATGCGCTTCGTCCGGGTTGTTCCAATACGCCTTGATTGGCGCCCACGGACCTTCGCCCAGGCCTTCCTCATAGCCGTTGCCGTTCTGCGTGACGATGGCGCTGATGCGCTCCGGATGGGCCATCGCCAGGCGCCAGCCAACCGGCGCGCCGTAGTCGAACACGTAGATCGCATACCGCGACAGGCCGATCGCCTGCGTGAAGCCGTCGACCACATGCGCGAGGTTGTCGAACGTGTAGCGGAAGCCGCTCGGCACCTGCGTCAGGCCAAAGCCGGGAAAGTCCGGTGCCACCACGTGATAGCGCGCAGCCAACTGCGGAATCAGGTTGCGGAACATATGCGATGCGCTGGGAAAGCCGTGCAGCAACAGCACGGTCGGCGCATCGGCCGAGCCGGCCTCCCGATAGAACACGCGCGCACCTTCGACATCCACCGTGCGATGACGTACAGCGGTGGGGGCATACGCATCGACAACCAGATCAGCGGCGCGGACAGGGGCGTTCATGGCAAGACTCCGGATGGGTTTCGAGAAAGCAGCGAAACCATAGTAACCCCGTAAACACTGTTTTTCAAGTTACATAAAATTTTCCCATTGCTCGCATGCCGATTTGTGATGCGAAACAAAACGGGCACGCCGTCTGGCGTGCCCGCGCGGGAAACGATGCAGCAGGAAAGCTCAGGTGAGCTGCTCGAGCGCCTGGGCGGCAATGCGCCGCGTGATGGCTTCGGCCGACGCTTCCGTGGCCAGCCGGCCGGCTTGGCCTGACCACAGGTTGATGAAATCACCCGAGCCAGTCGGCTCCGTCTTGGCGCGCAGCGGCGCCAACGCGCCGCCGGCTGTCGGAAAGGCCGGCGCAAACGGGCTCATGGGGCCGATCTCGCGCATCAGCCGGTTGACGATGCCGCGCGCCGGTCGGCCGGTGAACAGGTTGGTGAGCGCGGTGTCGGCATCGGTTGCCTGCTTGAGCGCTGCGCGATGAATGGCCGAGGTCTTGGCCTCCGGCGACAACATGTAGGCCGTGCCGATCTGCACCGCCGATGCCCCCAACGCCAACGCCGCCACCACCCCGCGTGCATCGCCAATGCCGCCCGCCGCAATGATCGGCACCTTCACCGCATCGGCCACCTGCGGCACCAGCGCGAAGGTGCCCACCTGCGATTCGATCGTCTTGGCGAGGAACATGCCGCGATGGCCGCCTGCCTCGTTGCCCATGGCGATGATGGCGTCGACCCCGCGTGCTTCCAGCCACCGCGCCTCTTCCACCGTGGTGGCGGCGGAGATGACTTTCGCCCCCGCTGCCTTCACGCGGGCCTGCAATTCCGGCGCGGGCAATCCGAAGTGGAAGCTCACCACCTCCGGCTTCAGTTCCTCCACCAGCGCGCAGGTCGCTTCGTCGAACGGAGCGCGGTTGACGGCCGGCGCTTGCGCGTTCAAATCGATACCGAACTCGGCGTAGTACGGCGCCAGATGGGCACGCCATTTGGCATCGCGCTCGGGGTCCGGGCGCGGCGGCGTGTGGCAGAAGAAATTCAAGTTGATGGGGCCGCGCACGGCCGCCCGAAACTGCTCGACCTGCTGGCGGATCTGCTCGACATTCAGCATCGCGCACGGCAGCGAACCGAGGCCCCCGCCCCGCGCCACGGCAATCGCCAGCTCCACGCCGGCCACCCCCGCCATCGGCCCCAGCACGATGGGCACCTCAATATTGAACAACTCCAGCACGCGTGAATCGGGCCATGCGCTCATGATCGTCTCCGGCAAGTTACTTGGATGACACATGGTAATGCGGCGGACTTTTCACCGGATTGATCCATTGAAACGCATGCGCAACAAGTAACTGGAATAACAATTTAAATTGGTTACAATTTAATCCACCGCCTTTTTGAACACCGCCATGCCCGCACCTGCAGCTGCCACCGATGCCCCCCTGCTGATCGCCGACGATCCGGTGCTGGACATGCTCAACACCGTCGCCAACGTCAACGGCGAGCCGCACGATTTCTGGCAGAACGACGCCGATGTCTCCGATTGGCTGGTGCGCGCCGGCTGGCTTGCGGAGCCCGTGGCAGGTCGTTATCCGCCCGGCGTGCTGCTGGCGGTGGCGCGGCACCTGCGCGAAGTGATTCGCACATTGGTGGAGGCGCGCAAGTCGGGCCGTGCTGCCAGCGCCGATGCGCTCAATGTGTTCCTGCGGCAAGCGCCCAGCCATCCCGTATTGGTCTGGGAAAACGGCACCCCGCGCGTCGAACGCCTGCGCCCCACCGATTCGGTCGAGCAATGTCTGGCGCCGCTGGCTGAGGCCGCCGCACACCTGCTCGCCGAAGGCGATTTCCAGCTCGTGCGCGTGTGCGAACACCCCGAATGCACGCTGTGGTTTTACGACCGCACCAAGTCGCACAAGCGTCGCTGGTGCAGCATGGCCCTCTGCGGCAACCGGCATAAGGTGGCGGAGTACCGCAAACGCCAGCAGGGCTGATCGGCCTTCCGTCGTTCCAATGCTGGAACGCCGCGTCGCGGCCAAACGGGCTGCGCGCACGTCTGCTGGTTCGTAACCTGTTCTCCCGAAACATCCACCCAATCAGGAGAACAGCATGTCCACAACGCAAGCCACCCCATCCACGATCACGCAACGCCTCGCAGGCCGCACCGCCATCGTCACCGGCGGCTCGCGCGGCATCGGCGCCGCCGTGGCGCATCGGCTGGCCGCCGACGGCGCGCGCGTGGCCGTGGTCTATCGCAGCAATGCCGCAGAAGCCGACGCGGTGGTCAACACCATCCGCAGCACCGGCGCGCAAGCCATTGCCGTGCAAGCCGATGTGAGCAATGCCGTGTCCGTTGACGCGATGGTGAGCACCGTGCGAGAGGCCTTCGGCGCCATCGACATCCTCGTCAACAACGCCGGCATCCTGGAAAACCAACCGGTGGGCCGCATCGATCTCGCATCGTTCGACGCGCAGTTCCGCACCAATGCCTTCTCCACGATTCTCGTGACGCAAGCGGTGCTGCCGCATGTGCCGGCACGCGGCGGGCATATCGTGAACGTGTCTTCCAGCCTCGCGTACCGGCCCCGCGCAGGGCTGGCGGTGTATGCAGCAAGCAAGGCCGCTGTCAGCGCCCTCACCCACGCGTTTGCGGTGGAACTGGGCGCGCGCAACATCACGGTCAACGCCGTGGCACCCGCGCTCACGCGCACCGACATGACCGCGCCGATTCCCGATGAAGTCAAGGCGCGCATGCGCGAATCGACACCGATGGGCCGGCTGGCAGAGCCGGACGACATCGCCGACGCCATCGCCTTCCTGGCCTCCGACGACGCCCGCTGGATTACGGGCCGCACGCTGATGACCGACGGCGGCTTCATCTAACAACCCGCTTCTCCTACGGACGCCGGGCCAAGACGCCACCCCAGATATACAGACGGTGTGGCCGTACCCTGCCCTAGATGGCGCCTTGGATTTTTGTCGCGGGGAGGAAAAAGAGGGGAGGCTGTCTGAGCGCAGCGAGTTTGCCTCCCCTCCCTCCCCGTGACGAAAATCCAAGGGGAAGTCGCCATCTCGGGCGCGCCTTTCTTTGCTTACCTTTCTTTGGCAAGACAAAGAAAGTAAGTCGGCCCCGCGAGGAGCCGAAACCCAACAATAAACCCACACCAACAAGCTGCGCCCGCAAAAAAAGAACACGAGCGCAGCGCCCAGCCATTTACTCAGCCAACTGCTTCACAAGCCGATAAAGAAACTCCCGCCCGTCATACAACCGCGCAATCTCGATACGCTCATCCAGACCATGCGTGCGCAGGTCTGCCGGCTCGGCAAACAACCCCGACACGCCATACATCGGAATACCGGCATTGCGCATGAACCGGCTGTCGGTCGCCCCGGTGCTCATCGCCGGAATCACTGGCACATTCCACTTCTGCTGCGTCAGCGCCTCCACCGTCTTCACCAGGTCGCCATTGAGCGGCGACGCGGGGCTCGCCAGCGGCTTGTTGACGTAGCGCACGCTGATCTTCTCGTTGCCGATCACCTGCTTCAGCTGACGATCGATATCGGCCGGATCATCGTGCGGCAGGATGCGGCAATTGACGGTGGCCTTGGCCGATTGCGGCAGCGCATTTTCGGCATGGCCGGCATTGACCATGGTGGCCACGCACGTCGTGCGCAACTGCGCGTTGTAGAACGGAATGGCCGAGAGCCGATCGATCGCCGCCTCGTCCGGCTTGCCGGTGCCGACCGAACGCATGTCGTCGGCCAGTTGCCCCGTGGCCAGCGGTGCGCTGCGCGCGAAGTAAGTTTGCGTCACGTCGGCCAGCTTGACGGGAAACTGATACGCGCCCAGCCGGTCCAGCGCGGCTGACAACGCATAGATCGGGTTCGTCTTCGTCGGCACCGAACTGTGGCCGCCCACGTCGCGCACTTCCAGCTCGTACGTCGTGTACATCTTCTCGGCCACCTGAATGCGGTGGAGCACCGGCTTGCCGTTGCGCAGCTCCCCGCCGCCGCCTTCATTGATACCGAACTCGGCCTTCACCAGCTCCGGCTTGTTGTTGACGATCCAGTACGCGCCATTGGTCGGCACATCGCCGCGTTCCTCGTCGGTGGTCAACGCCAGGATGATGTCGCGCGAGGGCTTGAATCCTTCCTGCTTGAGCTGCCCCAGCACCGACACGAAGGCCGACGCCATCGCCTTATCGTCGATTGCGCCGCGTGCGGTGAAGTAGCCGTCGGTCTCCTGCAGCTTGAACGGATCGGTCTTCCAGTCTTCACGCTTGGCTTCCACCACGTCAATGTGGGCAAGCAGCAGCATCGGCTTCTTGGCGCCGGTGCCCTTGAAGCGCAGCACCAGGTTGCCTTTTTTCGGGAAGGGCTCCAGCACCTGCATGTCGGCTGCGGCAAAGCCCGCGTCGCGCAGGCGCTTTTCCATTGCATGCGCGGCCTTGGTCGTATCACCCGCCGAATGCGTCGTGTTGATCTCGACCAGCTCCTTATAGATGTCGTGGTAGCGCTGCTGCTCGGGCGTGAGCGTGGTGGGCGCGGGCTTGCTGGCGGGGATGGTCTGGGCGAATGCGCCGGCGCTGCATGCCAACACAGCTGCAGACACCAAGACGCGAACGGGAACACGACGACACTGGAAACGCATGACACCTCCGGATAATCGTTATGTGAACCGGCTCATGGCTCGTGGCGATTGGCTCGGGGGGCGTGGCAGGACCATGAGCGGCTTCTGGATGCACCGCATAAAGCAAAGCGGGGCCGACCCGAAGGCCGACCCCGCAGTGTAGCGCCGCGGCAGCCATTTAGCTGCCACGGCAACCCATCAGGAAACGTGCTTTACATCGCCACGCGGAACACCGCCACAGCGCGGCGCAGTTCGTCCGCTTGTTCCTCCAGCGCCTGCGCAGCGGCAGCCGCTTCTTCCACCAGCGCGGCGTTCTGCTGCGTCACGTCGTCCATCTGCGTGACGGCTTCATTGATCTGCTCGATGCCGGTACTTTGCTCAGCCGAGCCCGCGCTGATCTCGCCCATGATGTCCGTCACGCGCTTCACGGCCACAACGATCTCTTCCATCGTCTTGCCGGCGCGCGCCACCAGCGTCGAGCCGGATTCCACACGCGCGGCGGAGTCTTCGATCAACGATTTGATCTCCTTAGCGGCGCCCGCGCTGCGCTGTGCCAGCGTGCGCACTTCACCGGCCACCACGGCAAAGCCGCGACCCTGTTCCCCGGCACGCGCGGCTTCCACCGCGGCGTTGAGCGCCAGGATGTTGGTCTGGAACGCAATGCCTTCGATGACAGCGATGATGTCGGTGATCTTGCGCGACGATTCGCTGATCTCACCCATCGTGGTCACCACGTCTTGCACCACGGCACCGCCCTGCACGGCAATGTCGGAGGCGGTCACAGCCAGCGTGCTTGCCTGACGAGCGTTGTCGGCGTTCTGCTTCACGATGCTCGTCAACTCTTCCATGCTGGATGCGGTTTCCTCCAGCGAGCTGGCCTGCTCTTCGGTGCGTTGCGAAAGATTGGTGTTGCCTGCGGCGATCTGCTGCGTGGCGGACGCAATCGACTCGCTGCCGCGACGCACCGTCACCACGGTCTCCTTCAGCTTGGCTTGCATCTGCTGCAGGCCTTCCATCAGCAGGCCCATCTCGTCACGCGAGTGGATGCGCACGTCGGTGGTCAGGTTACCGCCCGAAATTTCATGGAAGTGCACGAGCATCTCTGCGAGCGGGCGAGAGATCGCGCGCGACAGCACCAGGTAGCAGGCGGCCGCCAGCGCAATACCCACGGCAATCACGATGATGAACGCCCAAACCAGACCGTCGAAGAACGACTGCGCCTTGCTGTAAGCCGACGCGGCAATCTCTGCTTGAATGGCGTTCAGGCGATCGGCCTTGATGGCGTAAGGCACGAACAGTTCGTACAGCTTGTCGAGCACCAACGGACGCGCGGCTGCGTAGTCGTGACGGTCAAACGCTGCCAGAGCCGGCTTCAAACCCTCGTTGAAGAACGCATCGCGCAGGCGCTTGGCCTCGCCAGCGGTCTGCTCTTCTTCAGGCGTGGCGAACGGCAGCGCGTTGTAGGCATTCCAGCCATCGTCGCTGGCCTTGACCTGCTCGCGGGCGGCCTTCACCAAGTCTGCGATCTTGGCGTCGTCCGTTTCATAGACGGCACGATCCAGCGCCGTACGGACCTGCACCAGCCTCGAAATGGCCTGACCCAGTGCGCGCGTGGAGGCGAGCTGATTCGAATAGGTTTCCTTCAGCGCCTTGTTGGAGCGCATGTTGCCGTACAGCCCCAGCGCGCCGACGCCCGCAAGGAATACAGCCAGAACAAACAGGACCAGCGCCAGCCGAGCCTTGATGGAGAGCGTCTTCATATCTGCCGTGGATTGCTAAGGACGAAACGTCGCGACTGCCCGTGGGGGCGCCGACGTTAGCCAAAGTAACGACAGATAGTCCGTAATCTTTAATCAAGATCTAATGGTTTGTACTGAATATACGGCGCGTAACCACACTTAGTTAAACGCGCTTCACACGCTGCGCGTCCATGCGTTCAACGTGTGAAACACGCGGCCTGAGTTCGCGCCATGAGCGCGTTATCGAGCAGGACACCGCGCACCGTGACGCGTTGGCGTGCAAGCACTCCAAACCCGTTGCGAGCAAAGAAGGGTTCTGCGCTCAAACTCACATGCGCCTGCACGCTCGGCACGCCGCGCTGCGCTGCCAACTCAAGGATGTGACTCATGAGCTGTTGCCCGACACCTCTTCGCGCGTGCACGGCCGATACGAAGAAGTGATCGATATAGCCGTTGGTCTGCAAATCAGCATAGGCCACGGGCTGCCCGTTGCGTTCCGCCACGAAGGGCTGGATGCGGCGGATGCGCTCATTCCATTGTGCGACGTCGTAGTGGGTCGGGGCCCACGCTTCGCACTGCTGCGGCGTGTATTGCCCGGTGGCCAGACCGTGCACGGCGGAATGGAAGACCGCATGCAGCAGGGGCTCGTCACCGGGTCTGAAGGCGCGGATGACAACGGGCGATTGTTCAAGCGGTGCGTTCATGATCATGGCCCCGCGTACGGCAAATCCATCGACGCAAGCACATCCTTGATGTGCTGCGCGGCCTGCTGGGCATTCTGCGCGGCGGGCACAGGCGGCTGTTGATCGGTCGACAGGTTGCGCACATGGTCATCAATGCTGATGCCGGTGCCCAGCGGCGCGAGCATCGCCGCCGATTCGTGCATGGCCCACTGGAAGTCATTGAGCGGCGCGTTGCGGGCGGCCTGCAGACCGGCTGGGTTCGCCGCCATGGCGCGGGCGGCGACTGGGTCGCGGTTGTCATCTGGCGCACTCAATTCCAAGACCTGCCCCAGGTCGGGTGCGCTGGCATCGCGCGCAGTGAGCGGCGTCCGGATGTTGTAGCGCATGCGCAGCGTCTTGATGATGGCGGTGTGATCGTACGGCTGCGCCACGGTCGAGCGGAAGATCGTGCCCTTGGGAATCCATGGCGACACCACCACCGCCGGCACGCGCACACCCAACCGGTCGAATGCGAAGAGCTGCCCGGGCTGCGGCGGGCTCGGCGGCACCACGGCAGGCGGCGGCACGTGGTCGAAACAGCCGCCGTGCTCGTCGAAGGTGATGATGAGCATCGTCTGGTGCCACTGCGGCGAACTGCGCAGCGCGTTGTACACCTGCGCGACGAGCGCATCGCCGTAGCCGACGTCATGCGGCGGGTGCATGTCGTTGGGCCAGTCGAGGTCCGCAAAGTAGCGCGGCTCGATAAAGCTGTACGAGGGCAGCTTGCCGCTGGACGCATCGTCGAGAAAATCGTCGAACAGGTGGAAGTGGTCCAGATGCAGCCACAGCCGCGTGAGCGTGAGCGACTGCGCGAAGTCGTGGTAATAGACGGCCCAGTCGTTGGGCGCCACGCCGTCGAGCACATTGAACAGCGTCGGCATCAAGTACGGAAAGTGCACCGGCGAGTTGTTCGGATAACCGTGCGCGGTGCCGGTGTGCACGAAAAACCGGTTGGGCCACGTCTGGCACGGCGCCGAGGCAAACCACGCATCGCACACGGCGTAATTGCGCGCCAGCGTGCTGAGCGCGGGCACTTGGTCCGGCGTGAAGAAATGCATGATGTCGCGCGGGTCGCCACCGTTCTTGGCGTAGTTGGTGGTGAAGCCCTGCATGGTGGGCGTCTGCCCCAGCGGCATCTGCTGGCCGAAGAGCTGTTGGTTGATGTCGGTAAAGAGTTCGCCCGGGTCGGGATTGGGCAGCGTCATCACATTGGCCGGCGCGGGCGTCGTCCACACGCGGATGGGCTGGCCGCCGCCGTCGGGGTTGGTTTCTTCGCCCGACAGGCCGTCGAACTCCGCGCTCTTTGAATACAGCGTGCCGAACAGGTTGTCGAACGACCGGTTCTCCAACATCAGCACGACCACGTGCTCGATTGCGCCCAAGCCTGCCATGGTGGCCCCCTCGTTTCGTTGCGCTGCTTCGTTTTACGGAGCCGCACCGGGCGGCGCCTGCGGCTCACTATAGGAAGAAACAAGGGGATTGGCGTTGCGTGCGGCTACGGACGGGCCGCCGGCAGCACACGCCACGCAATCAGCGCGCTGCCTGCCGCCACGAGCCACACCACCGGCCATGACGACCAGGCCAGCACCTGCGGCAAACACAGCGATGTCAGCCCCAGCGCCGCAAACGCGCCCGTGTTGCCCAAACCCAGCGCCGTGCCGGCACGCTGCGCACCGGCCAGCGTCGCCAGCTCGGTGTAGCCCACGCCATGCCACGCCGATACGCAGATGCCGCCGGCCACCACGGCCGCCACCAGCGCCACGCGCATGATCGACAGATCGATCGACAGCGCCGACGTCATCCATGCCACGCCGGCCAGCACCACGAACAGCGCAACGCTCAACCGTGCACACGCGAGCAGATAAGCGCGGCGATTGCCGTGACGGTCGGTCCAGCGGCCGCTCCACACGCGCATGACGGCCGCCCCGCCCTGCACCGCTGCCATGGTCAGGCTGAGCGTGAGCACATTGGCGTGTGCAAAGTCGCGCAGGAACACCGTGGCGAAGGCCACCACCGCGCCTTGCGGCACGCACAGCAGCCCAATGGCCAGGGCCATGCGCAACAGCATCGGATCGCGCAGCGGCCCCGTGCCGCCAGGCGCTACAGTTTGTGCTGCCCCATTCACCGTGGCCGGCGCGTCATGCACCCACAGCCACGTGAGCGCCGCAGTCAACGCACACGCTGCCGCCAGCACCCCATACACGGCGGCAAACCCGGCGTGCGCGGCCAGGCTCGGCAGCACGAGCGCACCAACGCCGCCGCCCAGCGGTACGGCGGTCTGGCGGATGCTCATGGCCAATCCGCGCTCGCCTTCGCGAAACCAGCCCATGACCGCGCGGCCGCTCGAACCGTTCACGCTACCGCCCAGCAGGCCGACGCTCAACATGCCGCCGACCAGCCACGCGAGCGGCGGCACATTGCCATGCAGCGGCACCACGCAACATGCCATCACGAACAGGGCCAGCGCGGTCAGCCCAAGCCCCGTCAGCAGCACCGTGCGATCGCCCCAGCGGTCTGTCAGCAAGCCCCACGGCAATTCGCTGATGGCGATGCCCAGCCCCAGCGCGCCCAGCGTCACGCCCAGCTCCGCATTGCCAAGGTGATACGCCGAGCGGATGAACACGGCCGTCGTCGGGATGCCCGAGAACGCCGCCGAAAAACTCGCATTGGCCGCCACACCCACGCCCAGCACCTTCCAGCGGTGATGGCGCGACAGGGGCATCGAAGTGGCCGGCAGGCCCATCGCGGTTGTCATGATCGTCTCTCCAGAAATGCGTTTGACAGCAGCAGTCTGGCGGAGCAACATCAGGCCTAAATGACGTTAATCCCTCATTTCAAGACATCATGCGCAGAATCGGCTTTTTGGTGTTTCCGGGCTGCAGCCTGCTCGATTTCACCGGCCCGCTGACGGCCTTTGACGTGGCGAACCGCCTGGCACCCCAGCCGGCGTACCGGATCGACGTGCTGTCCGAAGGCGGCACGCTGGTCCAGAGCGCGCCGGGCCTCGTCATGCAGACGCAGGGCCTGGACGATCCGGCCTTCGATACGTTGATCATCTCGGGCGGCAATGGCCCGCGTGAGGATGCGTTCTCGCCCCGGCTGATCGCCTTCGTGCGGGAAGCGGCGCAGCACTCGCGACGCATGACGAGCGTGTGTTCCGGCGCGTTTGCGCTGGCGGCGGCAGGCCTGCTTGATGGCCGCCGCGCCACCACGCATTGGCGCATGGCGGCGCTGCTGCAGCGGCGGTATCCGCGCGTGCAGGTGCAGAGCGACCACATCTTCATCCACGACGGGCCGGTGTGGACGTCGGCTGGCATCTCGTCAGGCATCGATCTGGCGCTGGCGCTCATCGAGGAAGACCTGGGCGTCGACGTGTCGCGCGCCGTGGCTCGCGAACTGGTGGTCTATCACCGGCGGCCCGGCGGGCAATCGCAGTTCTCGACCTTGCTGGAGCTGGACCCGGCATCGAGCCGCATCGCGCGTGCGCTGGGCTATGCGCGCGAGCACCTGCACGAAGCGCTGGACGTCGACCGCCTGGCCGAAGTCGCGCACCTGAGCCGCCGCCAGTTCGACCGCGCCTTTGTGGCCGAGACGGGCCAGACGCCCGCCAAGGCCATCGAAAAACTCCGTGCCGAAATCGCCCGGCCGCGCGTGGAAGCCGGTGATGAATCGCTGGAACAAGTCGCGCGCGCCGTGGGCTTTGCTGATCCGGAGCGCATGCGGCGCGCGTTCATCCGCGTGTTCGGGCAGCCGCCGCAATCGGTGCGGCGCTCGGGCCGATCCGGGCACACACGCCTGGTGGTCCAGCCCGCCGCGTCCGTGAATCCGCTACCCTGACGCGCCTGAAATCCGTAGCCCCGCATTCGTACCGATGTCCGACACTCCAGCCCTGCCCCTGCTCTACAGCTATCGCCGCTGCCCCTACGCCATGCGCGCGCGCCTGGCGATGCTGCAAGCCCATCGACGCTTCCAGACGTTTGAGATCGTCATGCGCAACAAGCCTGCCGAACTGCTGGCGCTGTCACCAAAGGGCACCGTTCCTGTCTTGCATCTGACAGACGGCGGCGTGCTCGAAGAGAGCCTCGACATCATGCGCTGGGCATTTGAAGCACGCGACCCCGATGGCTGGTGGCGCCGCGCGCAATCCGACGACAACCTCGCTCTGCTGCGCGCCAACGATGGCGAGTTCAAACGCCAGCTCGATCGCTACAAATACCCCGACCGCTATCCGCAAGAGACCACGCCGCGTGAGACAGCCCGTGCCCGGGCAACAGAAACCCTGCTGATACCGCTGGAATCACGCTTGCTGGATCAACGCTATCTTGGCGGCTCGACGCCGTGCGCGACGGACTTGGCGATCTTCCCGTTCGTGCGGCAGTTTGCAGCGGTGGAGCCGGACTGGTTTGCCGGCCAGCCGCTGCCCGCTGTGCAGGCCTGGCTTGCCGAGTGGCTCTCCAGCCGCTTGTTCGAGGTCTGCATGACGAAGCAGCCCGTGCAGGCCGTTGCCGTGTTTCCCGAGTATCAGCATCCCAATTGACTGGCTGGTCTACCGATGGAGGCGTGTGTGCAATGAACGAACCACAGACAGCATCCCCCGACAGCACCGCGGCGCGCGTCGCGTTGTGGCGCGCCTTGCATGTGCACAGCGATGCACCGCCGCACGTGCTGGAAGACGAAGTGGGCCTCAAGCTGCTCGACCCCCAACCCGACTGGCAACAACGCGGCGACATGGACCCGCAGTTCACGCGTCCGTTTCGTGCGTCCATTGTGGCCCGCGCACGCTTTATCGAAGACCTCGTCATCGAACAAGCGGGCCGTGGCTTGAGCCAGTATGTGATTCTCGGGGCGGGGCTCGACAGCTTTGCGCAACGCCGGCCTGATGTGGCATCGCGCATGACGGTGTTTGAAGTCGATCAGCCCAGCCCGCAAGCCTGGAAGCGCCAGCGTCTGGAAGCGGTGGGCTTCGGCATTCCGCATTGGTTGCGCTTCGTGCCGGTGGATTTCGAGGCGCGCGAATCCTGGCAGGATGCGCTGGTCGCGGCCGGGTTTGATGTGAGCCAACCGGCCATCGTGGTGTCCACGGGCGTGAGCATGTATCTGTCGAAAGAAGCGAATGCGGCCACGCTACGGCAGGTGGCGTCACTTGCACCGGGCTCGATGCTGGCGATGACGTTCCTGCTGCCGCTGGAGATGGCGGACCCGGACGTCCGGCCCGGCCTTGAGATGGCGGAGAAAGGTGCACGCGCGAGCGGCACCCCGTTCATCAGCTTCTTCACGCCGCCCGACATGCTTGCACTCGCCCGCGAAAACGGCTTTCGCGATGCCCGGCACATCTCGGCAGACATGTTGACGGAGCGCTATTTCGCTGGCCGCACCGATGGGCTGCGTCCGCCCCGCAATGCCGAAGAGCTGCTGGTGGCGACGGTCTAGCCGCGCGCCCGCCTACCGCTCGCGCAGCGGCCCGGGCAGTGCCTTCAGGCCAATCCACAACACACCGATGACCACGTTGACGGGTACGCTCAACGCGCTGGGCACGTAGAACAGTACCGACAGGCCCGGCGTGTTGAGCCCCAGTTCCAACACGCCGCCCAGTGCGTAGCAAAGCAACCCGCACCAGAGCCAGCGGCGCATATAAGCGAGCAACCAGTGCGCATGCGCCTGGTTGAAACGCCACGCGGCAGACCGTTCGAACAGGTTGCCGCGGCTGGCATCCTTGAACAGCCAGCCGAAGAAGAAGTAGCGGTACAGCAGCGTGCGAAAGGCGAGCTCTTGCATGATGGCTCCCTCGGTCAAACCAGCCTTCAAGCGAGCAAGTTTGGCTCCAAAATCGCGCGGGCGCCATGCCCTGCAGCGCCGGGTTGATCATGGCGCACCCGGCTGCGCTGCTTCGTCTTTCAGCCTGCCAGCTTCTTGAAGGATTCAAGCACTGCGTCGCCCTTGAACGGTTTGACGATCCAGCCCTTGACCCCGGCGGCCTTGCCGCGGTCTTTCATGGCAGGGCTGCTTTCGGTGGTGAGCATGATGACGTTGACCGCCTTGTTGCCCAGCTCGCCGCGCACCTTTTCGACCATGGTCAGGCCGTCCATGTTGGGCATGTTCACATCGCTGATGACGAGTCTGACGCCGGGGTTGGCCTTGATCTTCGCCAGGCCGTCCTTGCCGTCCACGGCGGTATCCACCGCCAGACCATGCTTCTTCAGGAAACCGGCCACCTCATCGCGGACGGTGCTCGAATCGTCGACAACCAGAATCTTGCTCATAGCGCTTTCCTCGTTCTCAATCTTTCCAATCAAAACAATTCCAACTCGCCGCCGGATTCCACTTCGTCGCTCACATCGGCCACGAAATCCAGCGGGGCGTGGGCACACACGCACACGGTGGCGTTCACGCGCACGGTATCGTTGATGGTGACCGTGTAGGCGGCCACGTAGCCCGGCTTGAGCACGTCCAGATACGGCAGGCAGCGCGCGCTCACCACATAGGGCGTGGACATGCCAAGGTCGGGAAACACCTGCAGCAGCTCCTGGTTGAGCGCGCCGCAGCACAGGTTGCCGATTTCCAGACGCGCTTCTTCAAACGATCGCCCCGTACCTTCACCAGTGAAGTAGGCGCGCGTGGCGTCGGAGTCATCAAAGCGCAGCACCAGCAGCAGGCGGAAGGCGATGGACGAGATGGTGAGGATCAAAGCCTCCTCACCCCTGATGGTGTCGCCTTCGGCCTCGGTGCTGATATGGCAGGTGTCTTCCGGCTGCCGCGCAAGCCGCGTACGGGCGGCCTTGCGGAAGATGCGATCGAAACTCTCTTGTGCGTTGCTGCGGATCACGTCAGGCCTGCCTAGTGAAGCTGGTGTTGAAACTGGCTCGCCAGCGCCTCGACGCTCGACAGCGACGCGGTGATCATCTTGCCGCCCGCCTGGATGTCCTGGAACGTGGCGGTGGTGGTCAGGTCGTTCAGGTGCAGGCTGTTGCGATAGCTTTTCGACAGTTCTTCGGAACGTGCTGCCAGCGCGCGCACCTCGCTGGCCACCACGGCAAAACCCCGGCCCGCGGTGCCCGCGCGCGCCGCCTCGATGGACGCATTGAGCGAGACGATCACCACATGCCGCACGATGGACTGCAGCTCCTGGTTCTTCGCATGCATGTCGTGGTTCTGCTCCATGAGCGAGATCATCTGCTCGTGCCACCGCTCGAACGTCAGCGCCAGGCCGCGCAGGCGTGCGGCTTCTTCGGCAATCTGTCTGGCGCGGCTCGCCCACTGTTCCTTGGCTGCCGTGGCCGACTGCAACTCGGTCCGCAGTTGCTCGATCACTTCCAGTTGGTCGGCAGCGGCATCGCGCATCTGGGCGACAGTGGTTTCCATTGCGGCCACTTCGCGCATGCCCGTATCCACCAGCGCAGCGTGCTTCGCCAGATCAGCCGACAGATCGGCGATGCGGCCATCGGCATCGCCCAAGGTGCTCGCCATCGCATTCACCTTCCGTTGCCGGATCAGCCACACCAGCACACCGGCCACCAAGCCGCCCGTGATGACGGCCAGAACAATCGTCCCCATCACGATGCTTCCTTATCCAAGTCCATACGCACTGCACGTTGCGCGCCGAGCGCGGCGTTCACGCTGTCGACCGCAAGACGTTCGGGCAGGCACACCACCGTCTGGAACTGGCGAAACGCAGCACCCTTATTGTCGTCGGTAAAGCGCAGTTCGATGCGGCCATGCTCACGCTTGAGGAACTCCTGCACGGCATCCATGCCGACGCCGCGTCCGGACACTGCCGTTACCTTGTCGGCAGTCGAGAAGCCGGGGCGGAAAATGCACTGCGCGATGTCTTCGTCACTGGCGGGTTGGTCGGCGCCGATCCAGCCGCGCTCCGCCGCGATGCTGCGGATGCGGTCGAGCGCCAGGCCTCGGCCGTCGTCGCACAGCGTGATCTGCAGCATGCCCTGATCAACGCCCACTTCGATGTCGATCGTGCCGGCTGCAGGCTTGCCGTGAGCAATGCGCTCAGCAGCGGGTTCAATGCCGTGGTCGATTGAATTGCGCAGCAGGTGCATGAACACGTTCTGCAGGATGCCTCGGGCCTCCGTGCGCACGCGGTAGCCGTTGTCGTCGATGCGCACGGCAACGGGCTCCTTGCCCAGTTCCTGCGCCAGCGACGGCAGCGATTGCAATGCGCCGGACAACAGCGCGTCCACCGTCTCGCTGCCTAGCAGGCGCAACTGCTCATAAATGGAATCGCGCATCGCAACCAGTTCGTGCAGGCTGCCTGGGTTGACCCTCTCTAGCAGGCGCAGGCTTTCCTGAATGCCTGCCATCACTTCAGGGGCGGCCTGCATGGTATTACCCGATACCCCGTCACCTTTGTGGCCCTTGCGGCCAAGCTTCACCTCGTTGATGCGGGCGTAGTTCTCGATGGCCTCGCGCACGCGCGTCAGCTCTTCCATCAGCCAGTCCTGGTCCCACGTGTGCTCGCTGTCGGGCTCGCGCAGCGCGTGGTAGGTCTGCTCGGTCTCGTGCACCACGTTGGTCAAATGCTGCAGGTTGTACGTGCGCGCATTGCCCTTGATGGTGTGCATGTTGCGGAACAGCGCCGCAATGGCCGCGCTGTCCGCCTGCGAATACTGGCGGATGATCCGCTCGTTCTCGTGCACAAAGGTCGTGGAGCTGTCGATGAAGTGCTGGAACTTCTCCTGGCTCACCGCCAGGATCTCGCCGATCATCTCCAGGTTGCGGCGCTGCTCGCTGGCCTCGGCCGCCAGCTTGCGCAGTTCGGTCACATCGCGCACGCACAGCATCAGGCGCAGGATCGTGTCGCTCTCGTCGGTAATGGCCGACCACGACAGGTCGAGCGTCTTCACGCGCCCATCCGGCATGCGCTTCTCCACCTCGCTCGCAAGCAGATGCTGGTTGAACGCGAAGTTGATGATGTCCTGCCCCAGGCATGCATCGACCGCCGCATCCACCTGCGACAGCGCATCGGCGCCCAGGCTGGTATCGGCAAAGATCAGCTCCATGAACTTGCGGCGTGCAATCTCCTGCGTCTCAAAGATCGATTCGAGGTAGACCGAATATTCTTCGTGCACCACGCCGCCCTCGACCACGGTCAGGATGCCCTGCTGCATGTTCTGCAGCATCGCCTGGATGTCGGCCGTCTTCTGTTTGAGCAGCGCGGCGTTCTCCTGGATCTTCTCGATCATCCGGTTGAACGCGACGACCGAGTGGCCAATCTCGTCCATGCGGCCCACCGGCACACGGCGCGTAAAGTCCTGGCTGGTGGCGATCTCGCTCATCTCGACCTGCATACGCGTGAGCGGGCGCGTGATCTGGCGATACAACAGCATGCCGATGGCCGTGAGCAGCACGATGGCCACGCCGCTCACCAAGCCAATGGTGGTGGCTGTGCTCGCAAGCTTGCCGTTCAGGCCGGCAATGGCTTCGTCCTTCTCGCGGTTCTTCTCGATGCGCAGCGTCTCGACAATCTTTTCCAGCACGTCGCGGTAGCTGGCGACGTTGGCAAACAGGAAGGCCTGCGCCAGTTCATCCTTGCCCGCCAGCTTCATGTCGGTGGTCTGCTGGATGGCCTCGACGTAGCTGTCGATGGTCTCCTTGGCCTGCGCGACCAGGCCTTTCTGTGCTTGGCTGTTGGCGCGCTTGGCCTGTACATCCAATGCAGTGCGCAGCGCCGCTTCCTTGGCCTTCAGGTCGTCTCGGGCCTGTGCAACGATGTTGCCGTCAGGCGCATACACCAGCACCATCGTCGCCAGTTGCACGTCCTTCACGAGCGACACGAGGTCAGCCGACGCCAACGCACTCGGCACCACGCCCTCCGTCACCTGGCGGACCTCCGCAGCGCTGCCGCGGGTCTGGTAGACGGCGTATCCGCCGATGGCCGCCAATGCGGCAAACATCAGCACCACGAGCAATGTAATGCGATGACGAATGGTCATTTGAAATTCTCTCGATTCAGGCACCCCCTGAAAGAAGGGGTGCTTCAATATGTTTTCCTGAACACCGGAGGCGCAATTATTGAAGCCGAAAGATGACCAATCGATGACCGTCGCATCAACCATCCGGGCATTGCGGTATTGAATTTTCGTGCGCAGGCATTGCACCGCATACCCGCGCGGCACTTGGGTTTCCGGCGAAATCGTTTGGCTCCCCCACTCAAGTAGGGGAATTGCACGAAAGCGCTAAAGTTATTTTTCTTTTCGCCGTTAACTCAGCGCCGTCTTGTCTTCTCTTTTATTTCTGGCATTATTTTTCGCCTTGATTCCAATAGCAGAAAAAAGGCGTTTCTCATTTTCCCGGCGCAACCTGATGGCGTATCTCGCCCACCGTTGCCAAGTGGCTACCGGCCCATGTTCCTGCCAGAATGTTCTGCTTGGACCCACCACGGAGGCAGACACATGAAGAAGAGCTCGCAGGACACCGCCGCACCCGCGTCCGAGCTGATCGACGCACGCATTGCTGAGCTGGACGACTGGCGCGGCGACATGCTCGCCCGCCTGCGCGCCATCGTCCGGGCGGCCGACCCCGACGTAGTGGAGGAATGGAAATGGAGCGTGCCCGTGTGGTCGCACCATGGCCTGATCTGCACCGGCGAGGCCTACAAGCAGACCGTGAAGATGACGTTTGCCAAGGGCGCCTCTGTGCCCGACCCCGCCGGTCTCTTCAATTCGAGCCTGGACGGCAACACGCGCCGCGCCATCGATTTCCGCGAGGGCGACAAGGTGAACGAGAAAGCGCTGAAGGCGCTTATCCAGGCGGCCATTGCCGTGAACAAGGCTGGCGCCAAACGCTGAAGAACGCACAAGCTCGCGCGGGCAGGGCCGGAGCCGTTAACATACGGCCCGCCTGATCAACCAACGGAGCAACCGCAGTGATTCAACCGACCAGCGTATTCAAGAACAACCTCGCCCAACTGCCTGCCATTGACGGCATCGAGCGCATCGATCTGGTCGATGGCCAGGGCGCCGTGGTGGCCGACATCGAAAACAAGCCCGGCAAGCAAGGTTCGGTGGCGGTGTATCACTACCTGCAGCAGACGTTCGGCCAGCTCGACGCCACGGCCGCCGAGCACGGCCTGGCCGTGTTTGCCGAGCACACCATCGACGCACGCAACCGCCCCGGCGCCCATCCGAATGTAGACCGCCTGTTGGCCATCGCGGCAGGTGAGCCGGCACTGCGCATCAACGTCGTCAAGGCCTGATGACGCCTCGCTGATGCGCGCCGCAAGTAGCGAGTGAACCACCTGTTCTCTCGCTGCACTGCACACACACCGGCATCAGGAAAACTGTGCACGGCGCACGCTGATTGCCAGCCATGGGCACGCGGCGTAGCATGAGGCAGCCCTTCTTCGGGAGCCGCCTCATGTCTGCCCAGCACGAAGACAAGGTCCGCCAGCACATGGCGGATGCAGTGGCCCTGGCGCGCGAACGTGCGCCCGATATTGCCGACCTGTTCGAGCCGTTCCTGCGGCATTACTACGGTCTGGCAGACCCCGAAGACGTGATCTCGCGCAGCGTTGCCGACCTCTACGGCGCGGCCATGGCGCACTGGCAACTGGGCCAGAAATTCGTGTCGGGGCAACCGCGCGTACGCGTCTACAACCCAAGCCTCGAACAGCACGGCTGGTACTGCGGCCACACGGTCGTTGAAATCGTCAACGACGACATGCCGTTCCTGTTCGACTCCGTGACCATGGAGATCAACCGGCAAGGGCTGGCGCTGCATTCCGCCTTCCACCCCGTCTACCGCCTACAGCGCGACGCAGCCGGCATGCGCGTAGCGGTTTCGGCGGGCGGCGGCGTCCAGCGCCCGGCGGCCCTTGCGGGCGACATGCCCGACACACCCGCCGATGCGGACAGGGAAACACACGGCGTTGCGCGCTTCGAATCAACCATCCACATCGAAGTCGATCGGTTCTCCGAGCCCGAACGCCTACAGGCATTGCACGACGGCCTGATGCGAGTGTTGGGCGACGTGCGCGCCACGGTGGAAGACTGGAAGCCGATGCAGGCCGCAGCCCACGCCGCCATCGACGCACTGGCCGTACGCGCCGCACAGCCCTCCACCGGTGACGTGGAACGCGCCGAGATCACCGAAACACAGGCCTTCCTCAGCTGGATGCTCGAGCGGCATTTCACCTTCCTTGGCTATCGTGATTACGAACTGATCACGCAAGACGACGGCCATTACCTGCGCGGCATACCCGGCACCGGCCTGGGCGTGCTGCGTGAAGCGCTGCGCGACACCTCCACGCCGGACACGACGCGCCTGGCACCGGGCGCGGCCAAGTTCATCGACGCCCCCGAACCCATCTTCCTCACCAAGGCCAATTCGCGCGCCACCGTGCACCGACCCGGATATCTCGACTACGTCGGCATCAAGCTGTTTGACGCCGAGGGCCGCGTCTGTGGGCAGCGGCGCTTTCTGGGGATGTACACGTCGAACGTCTACATGGTGCCGGCCGAAGACATTCCGCTGGTGCGCCGCAAGGTGGCTGACGTGATCCGGCGCACAGGCTTCCTTCCCGACGGGCATCTGGCCAAGACGCTGGTCACGATCCTGGAGCAATACCCGCGCGATGAGCTGTTCCAGATGGATGCCGAAGCGCTGCACGACATCGCACTCGGCATCCTGCGGTTGCAGGAGCGCCAGCGCACGCGCCTGTTCGTGCGCCGTGATCCGTTTGACCGTTTCGTGTCGTGCCTCGTGTTCGTGCCGCGCGAAAAATTCAACACCGACCTGCGCGTGCGCATCCAGAGCCTGCTGCAGGCCGCGTATCACGGCACCGCCGTGGAGTTCACGCCGCAGTTGTCGGAATCAATGCTCGCGCGCATCCATATCACCGTGCGCACGCAGCCGGGCAACGTGCCCGACGTGGACGTTGCCGAACTCGAAGACCGCATCGTGCAGGCGGCGCGGCGCTGGCAGGACGACCTGGCCGACGCGCTGCTCGAACGCGGCGGCGAAGAGCGCGGCAACCGTCTGCTGCGCCGCTATGCGGGCGCCTTTCCAGCGGGTTTTCGCGAGGACTACGCTGCGCGCCTTGCCGTGCGCGACATCGAACTGATGGAGCCGCTGCTCGCCGCAAACGCCGCGGACAACGTGCTGACCATGCAGCTCTACCGGCCGCTCGAAGCGCCGCCCGGGGCGCTGCGTTTCAAGATCTACCGCGCGGGGCAGCCGACATCGCTGTCGCACAGCCTGCCGATGCTCGAGCACCTGGGCGTGCGCGTCAACGAAGAGCGCCCCTACTGCATCGAACCCGCAGATGCCACCCCCATCTGGATGCACGACTTCGGCATGGAGACCATCGACGGCAGCGAGGTCGATCTGGACGAAGCCCGTGCGCGCTTTGAAGACGCTTTCGCGCGCATCTGGAGCGGCGAGCTGGAGAACGACGATCTCAACCGCCTCGTGCTGCAGGCTGGCCTGACCTGGCGCGAAGTGCGCATCCTGCGTGCGTATGCGCGCTACATCCGCCAGATCGGTTCGACCTTCAGCAACACGTATATGGAGAGCGCGCTGAACGGCAATCCGTCGATTGCGCGGGCGCTGGTGCGGCTGTTCCTGGTGCGATTCGACCCCGCCCTTGCCGAGGCCGAGCGTTCGCGCGCAAGCGAAACGCTGCGCAAGCAGATCGACGAGGCACTCGAAGACGTGCCCAACCTGGATGAAGACCGCATCCTGCGGCAGTTCCTGGGTGTGGTGGAAGCCACACTACGCACGAACTATTTCCAGAGCCTGCCGGATGCCGGGCAGGAGCAGCCCAAGCCCTATCTGTCGTTCAAGTTCGACCCGGCGCGCGTGCCCGGCCTGCCCGAACCCAAGCCGATGTTCGAGATCTGGGTGTATTCGCCGCGCGTGGAGGGCGTACACCTGCGCGGCGGCAAGGTCGCGCGGGGGGGCTTACGCTGGTCTGACCGGCGCGAGGATTTCCGTACCGAGGTGCTGGGCCTGGTCAAGGCGCAGATGGTCAAGAACACGGTCATCGTGCCCGTGGGCTCCAAGGGCGGCTTTGTCGTCAAGCAGCCGCCACCGGCCAGCGACCGCGATGCGTACCTGGCCGAAGGCGTGGCGTGCTACCAGACCTTCCTGCGCGGGCTGCTCGACCTGACCGACAACTACGTCGACGGCCGCGTCGTGCCGCCCCCCGATGTCGTGCGCTATGACGAAGACGACCCCTACCTGGTCGTTGCCGCAGACAAGGGCACGGCCACATTCTCTGACTACGCCAACGCCATCTCGGCCGAATACGGCTTCTGGCTCGGCGATGCATTCGCCTCCGGCGGCTCGGTGGGCTACGACCACAAGAAGATGGCCATCACCGCGCGCGGCGCATGGGAATCGGTCAAGCGGCACTTCAGCGAGATGGGCGTCGATACGCAAACGCAGGATTTCACCGTTGTGGGCGTGGGCGACATGTCAGGCGATGTGTTCGGCAACGGCATGCTGCTCTCGCGCCATATCCGCCTGCTGGCGGCGTTCGACCATCGGCACATCTTTCTTGACCCGTCGCCCGATGCGGCCACGAGCTTTGCAGAGCGCGAGCGCCTGTTCAACCTGCCGCGTTCAAGCTGGGCCGATTACGACCGGGCGCTGATCAGCCCTGGCGGCGGCATCTTCCCGCGCACGGTCAAGTCGATCCCGCTCACGCCAGAGGTGCGCGCCATGCTTGATGTGACGGCCACCGAGATGGCGCCAAACGACCTGCTGCACGCCATCCTCAAGGCGCCCGCCGATCTGCTCTACAACGGCGGCATCGGCACCTACATCAAGGCCAGTACCGAAACGCATGCCCAGGTGGGTGACCGCGCCAACGATGGCCTGCGCGTGAACGGCGCAGAGCTGCGCTGCAAGGTCGTGGCCGAGGGTGGCAACCTGGGCTGCACGCAGCTCGGCCGCATCGAATACGCGCAGCATGGCGGACGCATCAACACCGATGCCATCGACAACTCCGCCGGCGTGGATTGCTCCGACCACGAGGTCAACATCAAGATCCTGCTGGGGCTGGTCGTGGCCGACGGCGAGATGACGCTCAAGCAGCGCAACACGCTGCTGGCCGAGATGACTGACGAGGTGGGCGAACTGGTGCTGCGCGACAACTACTTCCAGACGCAGGCGCTGTCACTGGCGCGCACGCGCACGGCGTTGTGGCTCGACCCAGAGGCGCGGCTGATGCGTTATCTGGAACGTGGCGGGCGCCTGAACCGCGCGATCGAATTCCTGCCCGCCGATGAAGATATCGACGCCCGCCGGGCAAGTGGCGGCGGCCTGACCACGCCCGAACGCGCCGTGCTGATGGCCTACAGCAAGATGTGGCTGTACGACGTGCTGCTCGGTAGCGATCTGCCCGACCAGCCTTTCGTGGCCGACGGTCTGCCGGCGTATTTCCCGCAACCGCTGCACACGCGTTGCGCGACCTCGATCCCGCGGCACACGCTGCGTCGCGAGATCCTGGCGACGATGCACGCCAACGCGCTCGTCAACCGGGCCGGCGTGACCTTCGTGCACCGGATGGCCGAAGAAACCGGCGCAGAACCGATTGCCGTGGTGTGGGCGAGCCTCGTCGCGCGCGCGGTCTACCGGCTCGACGCGCTCTGGCAACAGGTCGATGCCCTGGATGCGCAGGTGCCGCACGAAACGCAAACCGCCCTGTTCGCAGCGCTCGCGCAGTTGCACGAGCGCGCGACGCTGTGGTTCCTGCGGCGGCGCGTGGGGGACGTGCCGGCAGCGGTCGAGCACTTCCGGTCTGCGGTGGATGCGCTCGCACCCGAGATTGACGCGCTGCAACCGGAGGAATCTGCGCAAGCCGCCGCTCAGCAGCGGCAGGTCTTTACCGAAGCCGGTGTGCCGGAAGGACTGGCGCGCGTGGCAACTGGCGTGCCGGCGCGTGTGTCGTTGCTCGACATTGCGGAGGTCGCTACGGCCAGCGGCTGCGATGCGCGGCTCGCCGCACGCGTGTACTTTGCCCTCGACCAGCCACTGGGTTACGGGTGGCTGCAAGGCGGCATTCTCGGCCTGCCCACACAAACGCATTGGCAGATGCTGGCGCGCGCGACGCTGCTCGAAGAACTGGGGCAATTGCGGCGTCGGCTCACGCAGTCGGTGTTGCAAAATGCCGCCCCTGGCGCGAGCGCGGAAGCCCTCATCGACACATGGCGCGGTACGCGACAGGAAGCGCTGGCGCGCTACAACCGCGTGATTGCCGATCAGGTCGCTGCCGGCTCGGCCGATCTGGCGATGCTGTCGGTGGGCCTCAACGCGCTGGCCGAGGTCGACGCTTGATCAACGCCGCTCTCTGGCGCGCGCCAGTGCGGCGTTGACGCGCACTGGCAGCGTATCGTGCGAGAACGGCGGCTGCACGACGAAGGCATCCACCACGCCTGGCTGAAAGAACATGCAGTACGTCGAGCCTCCGTACTGGAAGTAGCCAAGCTCCTCGCCCTTGCAAACGTGCTGGCCCGGTGTCACGTCGACCATGCACGAAGACACCTCCGCCATGCCGATGAACACGCAACCCACGGTGCCCACGGCAGGATCGTCGCAAGCAATGGTGATGACCGCGCGTGCGGCCATGGCTGCGCTGTAGCCTTGCGAATCGTTCAGCCCTTCCGGGTCAGCGCCTTCCGATTCCACGCACGAGTAGTACGTGCCATCTACGTGAAAGGTATCGACGATGGTGCCGGCGACGGGCGCATGCCAGCGGTGGTAGTTGTAGGCACTCAGGAAGGCCTGGTAGACACTGCCGCCCGAAAACAGCTCGGCGAGGTGTGCCTTGCCCGGTCCGAAGATGTCGCGCAATGAATAGGGCTGCGCCTTGATCCAGAACGCGTCTTCATCGCGCGCATCGTGGCTGATGTTGTAGGGGGCGGCCTCGCAAGCGCTGACGATCAGCTTGTTGTCGTCCTCGCCCGCGACGGGTCGCATGCCGGCACGAAAGCGGCGCGTAAAGAAGTCATTCCAGGAGGTAAAGCCCCAGTACGGTTGCGACGGATCGCACAAGAACTGCTCCATGCCGATACGCCGTGTCGCCTCGGGGGTGAACCAGCCGTCGGGCTCGCGCGAGTTCAGATAGGCACGCGAATGCGGGCCGCTGAGAAATGCGCTCCAGCCATTGAGCACGGCCTCGAGCGCATCGTTGAAGCGGCGGTCACGAAACAGCGCGTAGCCCGATGGCATGCACATCGGCCAATCGAGCAATGCATTGAGCGGACAGACCACCAGCGCCTTCTCGCTAAAACGCGGCGCGCACGTGACGACATGGTCGATGGCGAGCAGCAATTCTGCGCTGTCCTGGTAGCCGAGTTCGTATCCGCGCTCCTTCGCTTCGTCGATGGCGCGCGCGAGGTGCATGCGCAGTGCGGGCTCGCCATCAATGAGATTGGCGAGCGCACGCACGGCAGCCACTGAGGGAGTCTTTGACGGACGAGACAGCGCTTGCGCAACCAACTCGGTGCGAAACGCTGCAAGTTGTGCCTCGCCTTCCGGCAGCCAGTTGCCGAGCCGGCGGCGCCGGTCCAACGGAACATTCGATGCAGCTTCCAAAGTGGTCTCCTCGTCCATGCGGGAGGCCAAGCAACGTGCGTTCCACATGGGCGCAGTGGCATTCGGGTTGCTTTGTCGTTGCTGTTCTCATTTGCCTACCCATGAAGAAGCCCCCTCCCGCCTCCCCGCCCGCCAGCAGCGAGACCGACCCCGACCAACAGCCGGACTCGCTCGACGCGTGCCGCCGTTGCGATCTATGGCGGCATGCCACGCAGGCCGTACCGGGGGAGGGCAAGCGGCGCGCCCGCATCATGCTCGTTGGCGAGCAGCCCGGTGACGGCGAAGACCTGGCCGGCAAGCCGTTTGTGGGCCCTGCCGGGAAACTGCTCGACCGCGCGCTGGAAGACGCCGGCATCCCGCGGGACGAGGTGTTCATTACCAACGCGGTCAAGCACTTCAAATGGGAACTGCGCGGCAAGCGGCGTCTGCACAAGACGCCTGGCCAGCGCGAGGTGCAAGCCTGCATGTACTGGCTGGAGCGCGAGCTGCAGCAGGAAGCGCCGGCGGTGGTGGTGGCGTTGGGTGCGACTGCGTTGAAGGCGTTGCTCGACGATGCGCATGCGCGCCTGCAAGAGCATTTCAATCAGCCGCTGCGCCATGAAGGCCGTACGGTGTTGGCGACATGGCACCCGTCATATGCGCTGCGCGCGCCAGAGCAGGCGGCGCGTGAGAGCGCCTATCTCGACATCGTGACCGCACTCAAACATGCGCGGCGGCTTGCTGCCGGCAAGTAGCTGCGCGGGCGCGCGATTTGCGTCGGTGGAACCGACACGGACACTTCACCGGAGCAGATGATGATTTGCACGCAATATGCCGCACGCACGTTCTGCGCAGCGGCAGCACTGTTCGTTGCCCTGGGCAGCGGCAACGCGTTCGCGCAAGCAACAGGTGCACAGTCCGGCAGCAGCGACAACGCACCCGCAGCCAATGCAAACAGCACGACCGCAACGGGCACCACAAGCCGCACCGATCGCCCCACCGGGCGTGACGCCACGCGCAACCGCACTCGCACCGACAGGGCCAATCCTTCCGGCGAGTACGTTCCGCGAACGGGTTCCAGCTCGCATCAGGACAAAAACGGCAACGTGGTCAAGGACAGATCAACCGGGGGCAGCCCGCACGGCCGCGAGCGTCCGCCCGCGACCCCGCCGAACATTCCGGCCACGCACCCTTGAAGCAACACATACCGACTCGCGCGCATTCAGGAGCACCTCATGAACAACGAAAACTCCATCCCTGGCACGCCTCCAGCGCCCGTCGCACCCGGCGACGAAGCGGCGCCCGGGGCACCCAGTAGCGGCGAGGCAGTCTGCCCTGTGTGCAACGGCACCGGTCAGCGCGACGATGGCAGCCCCTGCCCCATGTGCGAGGGCAGCGGCAAGATCATTCAAGGGATTGGTGGAGGCTGATGCGCCCCGCCTTCTGCGCTGGCCCCCGGGCGGGGACATCGCAGGCACGTCACTCGCCCTTGGGCTCAGGCCCACGCAACGACTGACTGCATGCAATGAAGAAAGGTGCGCTCAGTGGGACACGGCCATCGAACGGCGGCCGTTGGTGCGAACGTGTCCGGAAGCCTTGAGCAGGACGTAGCCCTGGAGGGTTACCCGGGCATAGCAGTGATCGGGGCCACGGCGCTCCAGCGTAACGAGCTGTCGCTCGATGAGCGCTTCGACATCGGCGCGATCCAGGTCGTCGGATTCAGCGCCGTCGTTGACGAGAAGCAAAACGGCAAATTCATGGGGACTCAGCACAGTTGTCTCCAGCTTGTCTATTGGTCACGGCATGCGACGCGTGACTGGGGTGGGCTTGGTTTTCACTGACACCATGAGCACTGCAAGAGCCGCCAAGAACACCGGGAGAGAGCAGCTGGGCTTGCAGGAGAAGCCAGCATAGGCACGCGCGCAGCCGCATTCAAGAGTGCAAATCGGTGCGTTGCCCACTGGAGGCATGTCACCCAATGGTCGATGATGGGGCACCAACCGTTTGCCGTGCAGTACAGCGCACGGGCGGTAACGATTGCGCAGTGCAGGGAACGCCGCCCTCCTCCGTTTGCGCTAAGTCAATTGCACAAAAGAATGCGCCCCGGTGACTCGCATCACCGGGGCGCTGCACGCTGCGCTGGAGCGTTGACCTTACACGTCGTCGACGACGATGTTGGCGCGTCGGCCAAAGCCGTGCAGCGGGTCAATGCGTTCGACGCGTTGGAGTCGCGCGTAAGGATCGTCCAGTTGTGCATGCGCACCAAATGCATGCAGCGCGCGATGGCGTTCTGTGGCTCGGTCCGCTGCGTGCACTGCAGCACGGCCGTGCACCACTGCGGTCACGCTGCCGTAATGGCGGGCCATGCCGGGCCGCATCGCGTACGTCTGCACAGGGGACGCAGCCGATTCGGGCGCTTGCGGCTCGACCCAATCGTTGCGGCCCAGACGCCCGCGGTAGCCGAAGCGATGGAAGCCCGAGGCCTCGGCTGTCACCGCATCCACGGCCTTCACCACGTCGCGCGGTTGTTGTGCAGGTGCATCAACGCGCGCCAGCGAAGGCTCTTCTCGGTCGAGGTTCTCCAGCACGATCGCCTCGCTGACGGGGCGGGCGCCCAGTACCGGCTCTTCCGGGTCGTATTCCGGGCTGCGGGTGAAGGGTGTGGGCGGCGTGGCGGTGCCGGCAGGTGCAGGGCGGCCCGCCCACTCTTGCCATGAGCGCACATGGGTGATATCGCCGTCGTCGTCGTGATCGACCACCAGCAGGCGCGTGTTGCGCGGACGCTGCCACGCGGGCTGCTGCGCATGCAACGCCCCGCGCGACGCGCGAGCGGCGGCCCCGGCGGATGGAGCCGGCATTGCCGGCGCACGCACGAGCCTGCGGCGAATGGCACGGTCCAGCCGCGACAGAACCATCCACACCACGAGCACCCCGCCCATGCCGGCGATGATGTTGCCATACATGCGCAGTTGCTCGAATGGCAGGCCGCTGGGGCCCACGCTGCTGATGGAGTAGCCCACGTACAGGCCCAGCAGGCCCCAGATCGAGATCACGAGCACCGGACGGAAGATGCGGAACCACAGCACATGGTGCAAGGTCCCGACGACACCCTTGTCCGAGAACGACTGTCGGATCGAGTTTCGCGAAACATCAATGACGAGCATGGTCATGGCGAATTCCCCTGTTGTTGTTGGATGCCCCGGTCGGGGCTCGTCCAGCGGGCACGGGCACGGGTACGCTGGAAGGCGACGGCCGGAAAGCCGACCACCGTGGTGACAAGGTTCAGGATCCAGAACGCAACCGGATACCAGACGGTGTCGATGAAGTAGCGCAGGATGTTGTCGTCGTAGCGGCGATCGATAAAGCAGCCGATCAGCAACTGCAGCACGCAGGTGATGAAGAGCAGCGTGCCGTGCCAGCGCGGGAGTGCTTCCATGCGCCATTCGGGAGGCAACTCGACGAAGAAGCCGACCATCGACCACGTGATGACGATCAGCATGTTGTACGCCCACACCACCGACAGTGCGTACTCGAAGAAGATCGGCCACATCATCGATTGCCGCAGGCTCGCCATGGCCGGCGCGTACTTGATGAGCGCCTGGATGCCGCCCTTGGCCCATCGCAGGCGCTGCTTGTACAGGCCGCGGAAGGTCTCGGGCATCAGGATCCACGACAGCGCGCGCGGCTCGTAGCGGATCATCCAGCCGCCCACCTGCAGCTTCCAGCTGATGTCGATGTCCTCGGTGAGCATGTCATTGCTCCAGTAGCCGACATCCTCGATGGCGTGCTTGCGGAACATCACGACCACGCCCGACACCGTCAGCAGCCGGCCATAGACCTGCTGCGTGCGCTTGATGAGCCCCACGATCGACGAGAACTCGCCCACCTGCATGCGCCCCAGCAGGGTGGAACGCGTGCGGATGCGCGGGTTGCCCGTCACCGCGCCAATGGTCGGGTTCTCCATCAGGTGGCGAATCATCCAGGCAATGGCATCCACGTCCAGGATCGAATCGCCATCGATGCACATCAGGTATTCGGCGTCTGTCACCTGCGCGGCGGTGGTGAGGCCAATTGCCTTGCCCTGGTTCGACGACTGGTGGATCACCACCAGCTGCGGATATTCCGCAGCCAGTTCGTTGAGTCGTTCACCGGTGCGGTCGGAGCTGCCGTCGTTCACGGCGATGATGTCGTAGTTCGGATACCGCATGCGTGCGAGGTGGCTGATCACCTCGCGCACATTGGCCTCTTCGTTGTAGCAAGGCACGATGATCGACACCTTGGGGTAGCTCTTCACCCCAAGGAGTGCCAGCGGATGCCGCACGTTCTGCGTGCCGCGTTCGAGCAGGAAGTAGTGCAGCAGCCCGCCGATCATCCAGAAATACGACATGAAGAACGGGTAGTAGAAGACAAAGCCGGAGATCCAGCGCTTGGCGGTGAGTGCGTCCACCATCTCAGCCTCCCGCCTTGTTCGCGTGGGACGGCGCTGCCGCTTCGGTGGTCGCGGGCTTCTTGTCTGCACCCGCGGCGTTGCCATTGGGCGACGGGCTCTGCGGTGCGGCGCTGCTCTCGAGCTTCTCAACGCTGGCCTTATTGCCGCCGGGCGGCTTGCGCGTCTCGATATACGTCTTGAGCGACATCACATCGCGCAGCATCTCGGTATCGGGCCGGCCGGCAATGAAGTCGTCCGGGTAGTAGCCATAGTTGAGAGCCCCTGCCGAGCGCAGTGCGCGCATCTGGTCACGCAACTCGGTCGTGGGGATCGGTTTGTCCTGATTGCGCCAGTCCACCGCCTGCAGTTCGAAGATGGTCTTCTTCAGGCCATCCTTGTGCTTGGCCACGGCGGCGGTCAGCTTCTTCATCCAATCCTTCGGGTCCTTGGCTTCTTCCATGTACGGCATGGCTTCGAGCGCAACGTAGTCGTACGCCTCCAGGAAGTCGTCATAGTTCTGCGCCGTCCAAGTTTCAGCCTTCGGATCGAGCACCGGCCCCGAAAAGATATTGCGCGCGGTCAGCATGTCGCGGCCGTTCTGATAGCCCTGCGCCACCGCGATCAGCTCTTTCGAGAACGAGATCAACGCAGCGGTCTTGGCGCGCGACCACTTCTGCATCAGCTCGGGCGACTGGCGGATCTTGTTGATATCGCCGGGCAGGCCCATGGCCTCGTAGGCCTTGAGCGCGGCGGGGCTGGCATCTTCGTAGTCGTCGAGCACGCCGTCGTCGTGGAACAGCACGCCGTCGATGATCGAGTTCTTGGCCAGGTCCTCATAGATGTCCCGAATCATCTGGCGCGCCTGCGGATCGAACGGCGACAGGCGCGGCGGCTTGACGGTGCCCGGCTTTTGCGGCGCGCCCGGCAGCGACTGCACCAGGTGCGTGGCCGCCGGATTGTTGGCCGGCAGTTTGTACGACAGCATCGGCAGCCACGCGTATACCTCTACCTTTGCACGCGTCTTCAACTGCCACGACACGCGCGAGAACAGGTCTGCACGCATCGGCATGTGCCGGTTCGGGAAGTACACGGCGTCCACTGCGCCGTTGCCCTTCGGGTCGGCGAATGCCTGCAGATACACCACACGCGGCGCGAGGTCCTTGATGCGGTCGATCAGCTTGCCGAGGTTGGCTTCCTGC
Organism: Ralstonia wenshanensis; assembly: GCF_021173085.1. Taxonomy (NCBI): domain Bacteria; kingdom Pseudomonadati; phylum Pseudomonadota; class Betaproteobacteria; order Burkholderiales; family Burkholderiaceae; genus Ralstonia; species Ralstonia wenshanensis. Next base: position 1,271,103 of record NZ_CP076412.1, on the reverse strand, counting down.
TGCTTCGGGTCCGGGTCGTAGATGTAATCCATGTCGACCTGAACCACGCGCTGCACGGGGTTGATCTCGCCGTGGTGCGTCACAGGCTCGCGCAGCGAGCGCTCCAGATCACCGGTGTCGGTGTCGTAGCCCATCAGGCTGCGGCGGATGGCGGTGAGCGGCACGTCCGGCGTGTTCGGACCCGGCTCCAGCGTCAGCATGTACTTCAGGCCCACGTTGGCGGCTTCCTGGTCGAGCATCTGGTTGTGGGCGCCATACGGCCACACCACCGTCTGCACCTTGGTGCCCACGTTCTTCTGGATCAGGTCGATGCTGCGCTGCAGGTCGTCATGCACGCGCTTGCGGTACTCGTCGTCGGTTTCATAACGGCCCAGATTGCGCAGATATTCGTGCGTGGTAGCCGCCGGCATCTCGTTGCCCTGCGGGTTGCCCAGCGCACCGTGGTGCATGTCCGCCGTGTGGGTGGCGAACTCGGCCAGCCCCGAGGCCTGCATCTCGCGGATCTGGTTCCAGTTCATGAAAAAGTCACGTGGCACGATCTGCTTGTCCGACAGCTTGATCTTCGCGCCCGCAGGTGCGTTGGTCCACTCCGTCACCAGCCCGAACACGGCGGGGAAGCGGAACTGCTTGAGCAGCGGGAAGACCTTCGTGTAGTGGCTTTCATAGCCGTCATCGAACGTCAGCAGGATCGGGCGCTTGGGCAGCGGCTTGCCGCCGTGGCGCGCAGCGTCGATCTGCGCGAGCGTGACCGGGTGGTAGCCGTTGGCCTGGATCCAGCTGAACATGTTCGTCAGCATCTTGGTATCGACGGCAAACCCATCGGGCAGCTTCTCGAAACTGGCACGCAGGTTGTCGCGGATGTCGTGAAAGCACAGCACGCGGAACGTCTTGCCGTCATCCGGATCGGGCTTGGGCAGGAAGTCCACCTGAACGGCGGCGGCCGGTCGAACGGCGGCAAGGAAAGCCAACGTCAGGGCCAGCGCCAGTCTCGGTGCCATCCAGGCGAAGAATCGTCGCAATGACGGTTGTCGGAGAGCTTGCATGGGCATCACAGCGGAATGTTGAGGTTCAGGTACAGGAACTTGCGGTTCTCGGGCTGGCCGTCGTAGCGATGGCGACCAAAGCCGATGCCGTAGGACACCTGCGTCTTGCGATTGATTTGCCACACGTGCTCCAGCCGCGCTTCGACCATCGGGCTGCTGCCGAACGACTGCTGGTTGTACATGCCACCGGTCAGGTACACGCGCTGCGTGAACGACTTGTCGGCGTAGCGCCAGGGCGTCCACGACCAGATGGCCGTGGCCTGGCCGCTGTAGTCGCGCGACGGGCTGAAGTAGTTCAGGCCCGTCATCGTGTTGCGGCTGGTGTCGGCCCCGAACAACACGCCGATGGTGTGCCGCGGCGAGGTGAACACCTGCTGGTAGAAGTTGGCTGCCACGCGCTGGCGCAGGTTGTCGTCGGTGTAGCGCGACACGCCGTACGTGAGCGATGCGTAGCGCGTTTCGTCCCAGGTGTAGCGAACGTTGCCGCTGACGCTCTTGCCGGTCACGCCCACCTGGTACGCCTTGTAGGGCACTTCCAGGTCATCGTTGGTGACCATGCCCGACACCTTCCAGTGGTCACTGGGTATCCACGTGGCATCCAGGGTGCCGCCGGTCTTGCCAGCCGCGCCGACAGACTGGTGCACCTCGCCGTTCACCTCGACGCCGGTGTCGAACCACTGCAGGCCCGCGCCGTTGCGCACGCGGCTCTCCGATGCGCCGTCAAACTGCGCACGGCCCGCAAAGTTGTGGAAGAGCAGCCGATAGTGGTCTGCAAACGGCCCGCTGTATGCCTTGGTGTCGATACCGTACTCGTTGTTGGCGAACGCCGAATTGCCCTTGTCCGCCGTCGACTGGATGATGAGCTGCGGGCTCTGGTAGACGTCCAGATCCTTGCGCAGCGCACGCACCGAGCCATTCTCCGGAAAGCGTTCGTCCAGCCCGTTGGCGACGTTCTTGGCGGTCTTCAGATCGTCCACCGCCAGCGACGCGCGGCCATAGCCGGCCACCACGCTCAGGTCATCCGGGTGCTCTGCAAGCGCCGTCTTGTACATGTCACGCGAGCGATACGGCTCGGTCTGCACCATCGCGCCGTCGGCACGTGCGCTGACGAGCGAGGCGGCGAACGGCGCTTCGTGCCGCCACTTGTCCAGCTCGGCAATGCCCTGGTGCGTGCGGCCCGTCAGGATCAGGTACTGCGCTTCCAGACGCTTGATGCGCGAGTAGTCGGGATTGGGCGTACCGGCTTCCGGCGCCAGGCGCACGTATTCCGGGTTGTCGGCCTTCATCTTGTCGAGCAGCGCGCGGGCCTCTTCAAAGCGGCCGGTGTCGAGCATGGCGTAGAACAGGCCTTCCTGAACGTCGCCCGTTTCGATCTCGCCAGGGCTCGCATCCTTGAGCGCGCGGGCGTAGGCATCGGCGGCCTTGTCCGGCGTATCGAGATACGCATAGGCATCGCCCGCGGCCACGCGTGTGTAGGCCGGAACCTTGCCCGTCTGCGACATGGCTTCGTAGCGCTTGACGGCGTCTTTCATGCGCCCGCGCGAAGCCAGTGCCACCACTTCATCGGCCACGATCTGCTGGCGGAACTCTGCGTTTTCCGGCGTGTCGGGCACCTTCTTGAGCAGCGCCTCAATTTCGGCCACCGCCTGATCGATGATGACGAAGCGCTCCGGCCCGTTGATGACCTTCAACTGCTGACGCCCCCAGCGGATGCGCTGCGCGGCGGCGGCATGGTCGACGTGCCACGATTCGCTTTCCTTGAACCAGTCCGGATGCTGGCGCAGGTTTTCTTGCGCAAGCGTGGCCGCGCCCTCGCGCGACTCCCGCATGACCTCATCGTGGAACGCCTGACGATCGGTCGGCATCGCGCCTACGGGCGCGTTGTCGGGCGCATTGCCAGCGGCATGGGTGGCCGCCGCATTGGCCGCTTCCGGCGACACCTGCAGCGGTTCGAGCGCGCCGGGCCCTTGAGCGCTCGGGCCTGAAGGCATGGCCGGCGCCTGTGCAGACGTATCCGGTGCAGGCGTGCCCGGCGGCAGGATCACCGTGGGTGACGGCGATGCGGGCCGAGGTGCGGGCGGCGCTGCCTCAACAGCAGGCATTGGCGAGGCGGCGGCCGGTGCGGTTGCCGCGGGCGATGTCTTGACGGACGAGTCTGCCGGCGGCACCGCCTGTTGCGCAACGAGCAGCGTGTTGGCCGGAGACGCCGGCACGTCGTCACCTCCGGCGATGACGGTCGTGGATGCAAACGTGGCTGGGCCCTTGGCGGCGGCGTCGGTCAGTTGCGAATCGATCAAGCGGCGCGTGGCCGCGTTGGAAGCATCGTCGGTCGCGGCGTGCGCGATCATCGGCACCGTGCCGACCACCACAACGGTGGCAGCAGCAATAGCGCAGCGGCGGGGATGCCATGCCGCGGCCGCGCTGGTGCGCTCGGCCGGCAGGCTCCAGGAGAGTGGCTCGTGGGTTGTCATTGTTGTCATGTCCAGTGGGCGGCGCGTGCGGGCGCACGCCATCCGCATTGCATGAAGGGCTGCCGGGGCTGAGTCAGCCGAGGCGGGCCGTACCGTTGGCGGCGCGCACCGGGGCGCGCATCGGCTTGGCAGGCGTCACGCCGCCAAAGGCTCGCGTCATGGCAGCCCAGCGCGATTCGGCGCCCAGTTCAGCGCCCGATGCGGTCACCGACGTGGTGGTCCGTTCGGACGCCCCCGGCTGGGGGGAGGAAGACGCCATCACCGCATCTCGGGCCGGTACGCCGGCCTGGAGCGGAGTCGATGTGCGTGCAGCGGTTTGCACGAACACGTCTGCGTCTTGCGCATCTCCAGACACCTGGACCGATGTCTGTGCGGATGCAACGTTGGTCGTGGCGGCAGCCCCGCTCTGCAGTTCCAGCGGAATACCCAAGCGCATGGCGGCATACACCGCTTCGCTCTTGTTGCGCACGTTCAGGCGTCGATACAGCGTGCACGCATGCGTCTTGACGGTGGCTTCCGAAATGCCCAGCAGGCGGCCGACACCCTTGACGGAGTGCCCGCGCGAGAGCAGCACCAGCACTTCGTACTGCCGTAGCGACACATTCAGCCGCTGCGCCGCTTCGGACGCATCCAGCGAGAGCATCGGCATGGCTGCATCGGCTGCACGCGGTATCAGGGCCGGATACGACTGGCCGCCGGCCAGCACAAGCCGCAGCGTGGCCAGCAAGACTTCCGGCGATTGCGATTTGGCGCAGTAGGCATCGACACCGCACGTCATGGCAGCGTGCGCTTCTTCAGCAGACAGGCTGGCGGCCAGCAGCACCACGCGGCTGGCCTCGCTGGCGTCCATCGCTTCGCGCAATTGGGCAGCGAATTGACCAGCGTTGAACGGGCCCTCGGCCTCGTCCAGCCCGATGACGAGCAGATCGGCTCGCTCATCGAACGCGTGCAGTTCGCCAGGGATGCCCGCAGGCAATGCCGGGGCGACGACCTCCAGGCCGAGGGTGGGATGCGCCAGCAACTGCGCAAGTCCGGCCCGTAGCAAGGGATGATTCTCCAGCAGGACTGCTTTCATGGTTTCCTCGTTTTCTTGTGAAGCGATTCCGGTCAGGCGCGCACAAGCCAGCCGCTGCGGGCGAGCACGCATATGACCGTCGAAACCCCGGGACCGTCCGAGAGAAAGCGCCCTGCCGCCAGCGATGCGCCGGCTCTGGAGAAGCGAAGTGCGAATGCCGTGGGGACCGTGGGGCCGTGGGGACCAATCCGGTTCCGGATCCGCTTATGGGAAAAACCTGTTCTGCAGGTGGCGGAATTGCCTTGCACATGCAGAGTGACCGCACGACATAGAGCAAGCATCGGGCCACCTCCGTGCAGCGCAACATCTGCTTACACTTGCGGCACAAATGATGACGTGCAGAAGGCGGGCGAAACCCGCTGTGGCAAAGGACTGGCGGGCCGCGGCATCGGTTGGTGCGATGCCGCAAATTCACTTCATTTCTGTAACGATTCAGTTACGAATTCGCGACGTGTGACGACCGGCCCGATCATGCCGCCGGTTGTCCACTGAACGTTTTTACAACCTGTTTTAAAACTTACCGAGCGAGCGCGGCAGACGCCACATCACAGGCATGCCGGCGGTGGATAGATGACCGATGCGCCCCCTTCAGGGCTTATGGCGCATGGCAAAGAGGAAGAGGCTGTCGATGGCGCCCACCATGAAGATGATGCCCGCAGCCGTATGCAGCATCCAGGCACCGTCGGAAAAGGGCAGTTGGATCGACGTGTGTGGAATGGCCGCCACCGCGCCCGCGGCCACCGACATGCGCAACACCGGCACCCACCAGGTGCGCTTGGCGGGCTGCGGATCGTCGCGATGGCGCGGCGCGGGGTCGGGTGTCGAACAAGGCATGCGGCAGGGACGAGAAGTGATGGCCATGCTGCATTGTTGAACACAACCGATCGAAGCGAAACACAAAACAGCGCCCTGCAATGCCCGCAATTCCCCTAACTGAAGCTGCCTAGGCTGGATGCGCAGCCAGGTGGGCGAGGTTCTGCAGCATGTCGGTCGTCATCTCCGCCACACCGTATTCGGGCTTCCAGCCCCAGTCGCGCCGGGCAACCGAATCGTCGATGGAATTCGGCCAACTGGCCGCGATGGCCTGGCGGAAATCCGGCGCATACGCCACCTCGAACGATGGACGATGCCGGCGGATCTCGGCCGCCAGCTGCTCGGGCGTAAAGCTCACGCCTGCGAGGTTGTAGCTGCCGCGCTGGCTGATGCGCTCGGCCGGGGCCTCCATCAACTCGATGGTGGCGCGCACGGCGTCCGGCATATACATCATGGGAAGCGCCTCATCGTGCTCCAGGAAGCACGTATAGCGCTCGCCCTTCACGGCCGAATGGAAGATGTCGATCGCGTAGTCCGTCGTGCCGCCGCCCGGTGCGGTCTTGTACGAGATCAGCCCCGGATAACGCAGGCTGCGCACATCGACGCCGTGGTGCTCGAAATACCAGCGGCACCAGCCTTCGCCCGCCAGCTTGGAAATGCCATAGACGGTCTTGGGCTCCATGATCGTGCTCTGCGGCGTGTTGTCCGCAGGCGTGGTGGGCCCGAACGCGGCAATCGAACTGGGCCAGAAGATGCGCTCAAGCTGATGATTGCGCGCCGCCTCCAGCACATTCAGCAGGCCATTCATATTGAGCGCCCAGCCCCACGTGGGCGACTGCTCTGCCGCGGCCGACAGCGCTGCAGCCAGGTGATAGATCTGCGTGATGCCGTGGCGCTCGATGATCTCGCGCAACTGGCCGCGATCGGTCACATCCAGCGTTTCGTGACGGATCTGCGGGTGGCGGCCACGGGGCACCATGTCGCTCGTCACGACGTTGCCAGTGCCATAGCGCTCGGCCAGCGCGGCGGCCAGCTCCGTCCCCAATTGCCCATTGGCGCCGATGATGAGGATGCGCGGCGCCGTTCCAAAATTCGCGCTCGTACCGGTGCTCATCAGATGATCCCCAGTTCCTTGCCGGCGGTTTCAAACGCCTTGAGCGCCGCGTCGAGTTGCGCGCGCTCGTGCACCGCGCTGATCTGCACGCGGATGCGCGCCTGCCCCTTGGGCACCACCGGGTAGAAGAAGCCAACCACATACACGCCAAGCTCCAGCAGGCGTTTGGACAGCGCCTGCGCCTTCTGCGCGTCATACACCATGATCGGCACGATCGGGTGGTCGCCCGGCTTGATATCGAAACCCAGCTCGACGATCTTGCGGCGGAAATACAGCGCGCTGTCTTCCAGCTTGTCACGCAGCGCGGTGTCGGCTTCCAGCAGATCGAGCACCTTGATGGTGGCCCCGACAATGGACGGCGCCACCGTGTTCGAAAACAGATACGGCCGCGAGCGCTGGCGCAGCAGCGCCACCACTTCCTTGCGCGCGCTCGTGAAACCGCCCGACGCGCCGCCCAGGCCCTTGCCCAGCGTGCCGGTAATGATGTCGATCCTGCCGAACACGCCGCGGTGCTCGTGCGAGCCGCGGCCGCGCTTGCCAAGGAAGCCCGTGGCATGGCATTCGTCAATGCCGAGCAGCGCGCCGAACTCATCGCAGATGGCGCGGATCTCATCCAGCCGCGCGATGGTGCCGTCCATCGAGAACACGCCGTCAGTAAACACAAGCTTGAAGCGCGCGCCCGCCGCATCGGCTGCCTTCAGTTGCGCGCGCAGATCCTCCAGGTCGTTGTGCTTGTAGCGATAGCGTTGCGCCTTGCACAGGCGGATGCCATCAATGATGGACGCATGGTTCAACTCGTCGCTGATGACGGCGTCTTCGGCCCCAAGCAGCGTTTCGAACAAGCCACCGTTGGCATCGAATGCCGAGCCGTAGAGGATGGTGTCTTCCGTGCCGAGAAACTTCGCCAGCCGCGCTTCCAGCGTCTTGTGCAGGTCTTGCGTGCCGCAGATGAAGCGCACCGAGCTCAGGCCAAAGCCATGCGTGTCGAGCGCCTCGTGCGCCGCCTTCAGCACCTCCGGGTGCGACGACAAGCCGAGGTAGTTGTTGGCGCAGAGGTTGATGACCTCCTTGCCGTCAGCCGTGCGGATCACGGCGCCCTGCGGCGAGGTGATGATGCGCTCGGTCTTGTAGAGACCGGCTTCCTCGATCGCCTCCAGTTCGCGGCGGATGTGCGCGTAGAAAGCGTCGGTGGAGGCGTTGGCTTGCGTTGTCCCCATGGTGCTGCTCCTGTAGACTGCGTTGATCGATAAATCGAACATGTTCGATATATCGAATAATTTGTTCAATTTACAAGATACCAACCGATGGCACAAGCCCCCGCCACCGATGTCCTCGCCGACGGGCCGCCCGCCGTTGGCGCCAAGCTGCAAGCGCTGCGCCAGGCGCGCAAGCTGTCGCTCGATGAACTGTCGCGGCGCGCGGGCGTGTCCAAATCCATGCTCTCGCAGGTCGAGCGCAACCTGGCCAACCCGACCGTCGCCGTGCTGTGGCGCCTGGCCACCGCGCTCGGCGTCGGGCTGGCGGATTTCCTCTCGCCTGAAGGCGCGGCCGATGCGGCGCCCTCCGTGACGGTCATTCCCGCTCACTCCATCCCAGTCATCAAAAGCCCGGATGGCAAGTGCGAATTGAAGATTCTTGGCCCGGTGGACCTTGCCGCGCGCTTTGAATGGTATGAACTGGCAATCCAGCCCGGCGGCGTGCTGGCGTCAGAGCCGCACGAGCTGGGCTCGAAGGAGCACATCTCGGTGCTCAGCGGCACGGTGACGGTGCAATCCGGCCCGAGTGAGAAGAAGGTGCGGCACGGGGAATCGGCGCGCTATCCGGGGGATGTGCAGCACGCCATCTCGAACGCCGGCAAGACGGTGGCGACGGCGTTGCTGGTGGTGGAATACGCGCAGCAGTAGGCGCTGCAGATTGGCGCCGCCTAGGCCGCCTGCAGTTCGGGCGCGCGCCACACGCGCGGCAGCAGCACCCCAAGCATCAGCCCGCGCAAGGCCATGAACCCCAGCATCGACAACCACAGCCCGTGGTTGCCCCACAGCGGCTGCAGCGTGACCGACAGGCCCCAGAACGCGGCAGCCGCCGCGGCCATCGTCACCAGCAGTTCACGGGTGCGCGTCGCGCCGATGAACACGCCGTCAAACTGGAAGCCCCATACCGACACGATCGGCAGCAACGCCGCCCACACCAGATAGTGGCGCGCGGCTTCGCGCACGGCAGGCTGATCGGTCAGCACGCCGATGATGCCGGCGCCGGCCAGCGCATACACGGCGGCAAAAAGCCCAGCGCCAAGCACCGACCAGAACGTCGACACGCGAATCGCCATGCGCAGCGCAGCGCGGTCCCGCGCACCCATGGCGGCGCCCACCAGCGCTTCGGCCGCGTGTGCGAAGCCGTCCAACCCGTAGGCCATGAAGGTCAGGAAATTGAGCAGCAGCGCGTTGGCGGCCAGCACCACATCGCCCTGCTTGGCGCCCGCGTGGGCAAACCAGCCGAAGGCGGCCAGGAGGCAAAGCGTGCGCAGGAAGATGTCGGTGTTCAGGCCCATCAGGCGACGCCAGGCGTCGCGGGCCAGCAATTCAGCGAGCGTGAGCGCCGGCAGACCAGTGGGCCGTTGCAGCCAGAGCAGCAGCATGCCGAGCCCAAACCCCGCAATGTCGGCCAGCGCCGTTGCCGCGCCAATACCGCCCACGCCCATGCCGGCCCCCAGCACCAGGGCCAGCACTGCCGCCATGTTGACGGTGTTGATCAACACCTGCAGCAGCAGCGCCCGCCGCACCTGCTGACGCCCGAGCAGCGTGCCGAGCACCACGTAGTTGGCCAGCGCAAACGGCGCCGACCAGATGCGCGCGTGGCAATACACCTCGGCCATGCGGGTGACGGATTCGCTCGCACCGAGCAGCGCCAGCGTGATGCGGATCGCCGGCACCTGCAGCACCAGCAATGCCGCTCCAATGGCAAAGGCCAGCAGCAGCGCGCGCACCACGCTCGCCCGCAACGCCTGCGTGTCGCCCGCGCCGTGTGCCTGCGACACCAGCCCCGTGGTGCCCATGCGCAGAAAGCCAAAGCCCCAGAACACAAAATTGAAGAAGACCCCGCCCAGCGCCACGCCGCCAATGTATTCCGGCCCCGGCAGATGACCGGCCACGGCGGTATCCACCGCCGAGAGGATCGGCTGCGTCAGGTTGGCCAGCACGATGGGAAACGCCAGCGTCAGCACGCGCCGGTGCCACTGCGCAGGTGACGCAGGTGCAACCGAAGTGGCGAAAGAGGACTCCATGGGGAGAAAAAACTGCGAGGAACGATGAAAAAGGCGGTGCAACCGTTCACGATTTCGCTATCATTGCGCCCCATTGCGGGCTCCGGAAATCGGGCGGCAAGTGCGGCACCCCGCACAACGTCGTCGATGACTATACGCGAATCCCCCCGGAAGGCAGACACCGTGTTTTGCCTTTCATCGCGGCCGGACGGGTGCGGTTGATGCTACGCATCATCCGGCACACGCATGTCCCAGGCTGGTGACACCCACCACACGGGACGGCGGGCGACGCCCAAACAGCGTCGCCTCGGTAGAACTAAGCGGACTGGTAAGCAACCGCGATGCCCTGTCGAACTTCCGACTCGCCGGGGCGGAGACTCCTCTTGGAAAAAAACGTACAACGCAATCTGGGCGCCTGGGCATTGATGCTGACCGGGCTAGGCTCGATCATCGGCTCCGGCTGGCTGTTCGGCGCCGGCCACGCTGCAAAGGTGGCGGGCCCCGCTGCCATCTTCACCTGGATCATCGGCGCCGTCGTCATCCTGGCCATTGCCCTGACGTATTCCGAACTGGGCGCGATGTTCCCGGAATCGGGCGGCATGGTGCGCTATGCGCGCTACTCGCATGGCTCACTGGTGGGCTTCGTGGCGGCCTGGGCCAACTGGATCGCCATCGTCACCGTCATCCCCATCGAGGCTGAGGCATCGATCCAGTACATGAGCAGTTGGCCGTGGCCCTGGGCGCAGTCGCTGTTCCAGCACGGTGAGCTGACGCCGCCTGGGCTGGTGCTGTCGGCCGTGCTCGTCGTCGTGTACTTCCTGCTGAACTACTGGGGCGTGAAGGTGTTTGCCAAGGCGAACAACGCCATCACGATCTTCAAGTTCATCATTCCGGCCGCGACAGCGGTGGCGCTGGTTGCAGCCGGTTTCCACCCGGGCAACTTTGGCGGTAGCACGGCCGCGAATGTGGCAGGACAAGGGTTCGCCCCCTACGGCTGGTCTGCGGTGCTGACCGCCATTGCCACCAGCGGCATCGTGTTTGCGTTCAACGGTTTCCAGAGCCCGATCAACCTTGCGGGCGAGGCGCGCAACCCGGGCCGCAACGTGCCCATCGCGGTGATCGGTTCGATCCTGCTGGCGGCGGTGATCTACGTGGCGCTGCAGGTGGCCTTCCTCGGTGCGGTGCCGCCTGAGTCGCTCGTTAATGGCTGGCACGGCATTGATTACCACTCGCCGTTCGCCCAACTGGCGATTGCGCTGAACCTGAACTGGCTGGCCATCGTGCTGTACATCGATGCGTTCGTCAGCCCGTCGGGCACCGGCAGCACGTACATGGCCACCACCACGCGCATGATCTACGCGATGGAGCGCAACAACACCATGCCGGCCATCTTCGGCCGCGTGCACCCGCTGTTTGGCGTGTCGCGTCCGGCCATGTGGTTCAACCTGGCAGTGTCGTTCATCTTCCTGTTCTTCTTCCGTGGCTGGGGCGCGCTGGCGGCTGTCATCTCGGTGGCGACGGTCATTTCGTACCTGACCGGCCCGATCAGCGTCATGTCGCTTCGCCGCACGTCGCCGCAGTTGCATCGCCCGCTGCGTCTGCCGGGGCTCTCGCTCATCGCGCCGTTCGCGTTTGTGTGCGCATCGCTCATCCTGTACTGGGCCAAGTGGCCGCTGACGGGCGAGATCATCGTGCTGATGCTGGTGGCGCTGCCCGTGTACTTCTACTACCAGGCCAAGGCCGGCTGGCCCGACTTCAAGACGGAACTCAAGGGCGCGTGGTGGATGATCGCCTACCTGCCGACCATCGCCGCGCTGTCCTACTGCGGCAGCACGGAGTTCGGCGGCCACGGCTACATCCCCTACGGCTGGGACATGGGCATCGTGGCGGTGCTCTCGCTGTTCTTCTACCACTGGGGCGTGGCCAGCGGCTGGCACACGCGCTATCTGGATGAAGTCGAACACGTACATGACGACGTGCAAGCGCACGACACCAAGCGTGCGCCGCGCGCCGTGCCGCAACGCGCCTGACACCGCTTTGCTCGTAAGAAAAAACGCCCGACCGGTTCTGCCGGCGGGCGTTTTTTTTTTTCGTTGCAGCAGTGATGCCGTTGCGAGAGCCTCTGCTGCTAAGGTTCAGACGGCGTCTTGGCCTGACCCTGCCTTGATGAAATCGATGAACGCCCGGAGCGGAGCCGGAACGAGCCGCCGTCCCGGGTAGTAGAGATACGGCCCAGGGAACGGCCGCCACCAATCCTCGAGCACGGGCTCGAGCGCCCCGCTCACAAGATGCGGGCGCAGCCAGTCTTCGTAGAGGTGGACGATGCCGACGCCGGCGACGGCGGCATCCACGACAAGATCGGTCGCGCCACCAATACGGACGAGCAGCGGGCCAGATGGGTCCACGTTGACCACTTCACCATCACGCTCGAATTCCCACGGCGGCATGGCGCCGCTCGCAAACCGGCCGCGCATGCAGGCGTGGCCGAGCAGGTCGCGCGGATGCGTGGGGCGACCGCGTCGATCGAGATAGCCGGGTGCGGCTGCCGTCGCGAACCGCTGCGTTCGCGGCCCGATCGGAACGGCGATCATGTCCTGTTCGAGCCGCTCGTCATAACGGATGCCTGCGTCGCAGCCGGCGGCCAGAATGTCGACAAAGCTTTCTTCGGCCACGACCTCAAGCCGGATCTCAGGATAGGCTTCGAGGAATCCGGGGATGACGGCAGGCAGCACAAGCCGCGCGGCGCTCATCGGCACATTGAGCTTCAGCGTGCCGGCAGGTCTTTCGCGGAAATTGTTGACCACGTCCAGCGCGGCTTCCACCTCGCTCAAGGCGGGCCGCAGGCGGGTCAGCAGGCGCTGCCCCGCTTCGGTGGGTGAAACACTGCGCGTCGTGCGGTTCAGCAGGCGCACACCAAGCTGCGATTCCAGCCGCCGCACGGCCTCGCTCAGCCCGGATGCGCTCGCGCCCATCAGCCTTGCACCTTCGCGAAAGCCCTTGGCCTGCGCCACCGCCACGAAGGCATTCAGGTCACCCAGATCGACTTGCATTGTTCGCCCTCTCGCACAACCCGTGCGGATTATGCCCACTTATCGAGCAGCGAGCTTGCGCCTAACCTGCCGTCACCTCGTCTTTCACACAGGAGTGTGACCATGTCTCCCATCCTTCAATCCGGCACGTTTTCCATCGGCGGCCACCAGGTGCACCGTCTCGGCTATGGCGCCATGCAGCTCGCTGGCCCAGGCGTTTTTGGGCCGCCCAAGAACCGCGACGCCGCGCTTGCCGTATTGCGCGAAGCCGTTGCCTCGGGCGTCAACCATATCGACACGAGCGACTTCTACGGCCCCCACATCACGAACCAGTTGATCCGCGAAGCCTTGCATCCGTATCGCGACGATCTGCTCATCGTCACCAAGATCGGTGCCAGGCGCGACGCCCAAGGCGCATGGCTGCCGGCATTTTCAGCGCAGGCGCTGACCGAAGCCGTGCACGACAACCTGCGTAACCTGGGCGTGGATATTCTGGACGTGGTGAACTTGCGGATCATGTTCGACACGCACGGCCCGGCCGAAGGATCGATCGAGGCGCCCCTCTCGGCCTTGGCCGAGCTGCAACGGCAGGGACTCGTGCGGCATATCGGGCTGAGCAACGTCACGGCCAACCAGATCGCACAAGGGCGCCGGATCTGCGAGATCGTCTGCGTGCAGAACCACTACAACCTCGCCCACCGAAGCGACGACGGGCTGATCGACACGCTGGCCGCCGACGGCATCGCGTATGTCCCGTTCTTTCCGCTGGGCGGGTTCAGCCCGCTGCAATCATCCACGCTCAACGCTGTGGCAGCGCGGCTCGGTGCAACACCGATGCAGACGGCACTCGCCTGGCTGCTGCACCGGTCGCCGAACATCCTGGTGATCCCGGGCACCTCGTCGGTCGCCCATCTGCGTGAGAACCTGGGCGCGGCGACGATAACGTTGCCGGAAGATGCGATGCGCGACCTCGACGCCGTCGCGCTTTCCACGGACGAGGCCGCCTGATTTTGTGCAAACGACCAACGGGCCCTTCGGTCATCATCGAACGCGATCGGTACCCGCCGTCTGCGCCGCTGCTACGCCGCCTTCATCAGCCCTTCCATCGCCTCGCGCACATAGGCGATCAGGTCCGGGCCCATCCACGGGCTCGCGGATAGCTCGGGCTCGCGCTCCATTGCCAGTCGCACCTTGGCTTGCGTTTGCGGATCGTCCCCCGCATACGCGCGGAACAATTCGATCCAATGGCGCGCGAGCTGCTGCATGGCAGGCGCATGCGCCGGCGTGCCCTTGGCCAGATGCTGGCGCACCTCTGCAATCAAGGTCGGCCACTCGTTGGCGCGCTTGCCAAAGTTCTCGCGCATGAACTGCAGCTCTTGCGCCGACAGATACTTCGCATAGATCGCCAGCTTGGTTTCGTTGGCCGCCTCCATGATGAAGTCGAGCATTTCCAGGCTGATGCCGGTGCGCTCCTGCAACGCCGGCTCGTTGATGTGCATTTTGTGCAGCTTGGCCGCGAGGATCGGGTCGAGCGCCGCATCCTGCGCGAGCAACGCCATCCACTGCTTGGCGAGCGCCTGCGCCTCGCTGCTGCGTGAAGGCACCTGGCGCGTCATTGCATCCTGCACGATCGACACCAGCGCCGCCCACCGCTCATGACGGGCCGTATCGGCATCCATGCGTTCGGCACGGGCACGTTCTTCCTGCGAAAGATATTTGTCGTACATGGTCATCCATTCCAAGGTTGTGAGCCACTCGGTCAATTCGGGCTCCTCTTGGCGCACGAGCTGGCCGTGCAGCCGCGACAACCGATCGCGCAGTACGCTGGCTTGCGTGATCTGCTGATCGAGCATCGCAATCTGCCGTTCCACGATCGTGGTGAGGGGAATATCCGGATTGGCCAGGAAAGCTCCGACATCGGCCAGCGACATGCCGAAGCGCCGCAACGCCTGGATCTGGTGCAGGCGCGCGACGTCGGCCTTGTCGTACAGCCGGTAGCCGCTGTCGGAGCGGGCCGAAGGCGTGAGCAGGCCGATGGTGTCGTAGTGGTGCAGCATGCGCACCGAGAGGCCGCAGCGTTTGGCGAGATCGCCCACTTTCAACAACATGGTGGCTCCTGTCTTCTGGCTTGGACACAGGCTAGGACCTCACACAATGTGAGGGTCAAGCACGGCGTGATCGGATCGCAATGAACGGCGCCCCCGGGAAGACGCAGGCGCGTCCAGCATTCTGGACCAGTCCCCTCTGTGGTGGGGACCATGCGCCGCGAACCCGCGCCGCTGCGTGCGTCACAAAAAGTTCATTCAACTCTGTGTTCAGCGGGTCGTTTAGCGGAATGTCCGATCTTGCGTCTGCCGCCAACGTCATGACTTTCTCACCGCTTCCCTTGCCCGCGGGCATTGCGCCCGAGATGCTGCGCACGGTGTTCCAACCGATCTTCCGCCTATCCACCACCGAGGTGCTCGGCTACGAAGCGCTGCTGCGCGGACCGGTGGGTTCGGCCATGGAGTCACCCGCAGCGCTGTTTGGCGCAGCGTCGGACACCGCGGGCACGATTGCCCTGGAGACCACTGCCGCGCGTCTGGCCATCGCCAATTTCTCGACGATGCGGCTGCCGGGCAAGCTGTTCCTGAACTTCAGCGCGCTGGGCGTACGCCAGTTACTGGAAGACCATGCCCGCCTGCTGCATGCCATTGCCGACCACGACCTGCACCCCTCGCGCATTGTCATCGAACTGACCGAGCAGACGCCCATCGACGACCTGGCCAGCTTTGCCGAGGCACTGTCGGTCGCACGCGACTTTGGCCTGCAATGCGCGCTTGACGATTTCGGCACGGGCAATGCCAACCTGAACCTGCTGATCGAACTCACGCCCGACTTCATCAAGCTCGACAAGTATTTCCTGCGTGACATTGCCAAGCACCCGGCCAAGCTGGACATGGCGCGCACACTGCAACAGACGCTCAAGGGCGGCGCCACCAGCATCATTGCCGAAGGGCTGGAGACTGAAGACGAACTGGGCGTGGTGCGCGACCTGGGCATCCGCTTCGGGCAGGGGTTCTTCCTGGCGCGTCCACAGGACAAGCCGGCGAGCGACATGTCGAGCCACGCCGCGCGCGTGCTGCAGTCTTCGCAGATTGCGGTGTTTCCGCAGGCCGTGCGCGTGGGCTGGCGCGCCATCACGGCCAGCAAGCTGCTTCGCGTCGCGCCCACGCTGCCCTTGCGCAGCAGCAATGACGACGTGCTGCATCTGTTCAACCGCCACCCTGATCTGCACGCCATGGCGCTGCTCGATGAAGACGAGCGCCCGCTCGCGCTCATCGCTCGCCGAGCCTTTATCGACCGCTATGCGATGCCGTATCACCGCGAGCTGTACGGCAAAAAGCCAGCGCTGGCGTTTGCCAACCGGCAGCCGGTGCTGGTGGAAAAATCCGCTTCGCTGGAAGACATGTCGGCGCTGCTGATGAGCGAAGACCAGCGCTACCTGACCGACGGTTTCATCATCACCGAACATGGCCGCTACCTGGGCCTGGGCACCGGTGAAGAGCTTGTGCGCACCGTGACGGAAATCCGCATCGAAGCCGCGCGCTACGCCAACCCGCTCACGTTCCTGCCGGGCAACATTCCGTTGAACCTGCACATTGAACGTTTGCTGGAAGCGCGCGCGGAGTTCTACGCCTGTTATGTGGACCTGAACCACTTCAAGCCCTTCAACGACCAGTACGGCTATTGGCAGGGCGATGAGATGCTCAAGATGGCCGCTGCCGTATTGGCCAACGCATGCGAGCCCACACGGGATTTTCTTGGCCACGTGGGCGGCGACGATTTCCTGATCCTGTTTCAGAGCGCCGACTGGCAGGCGCGCATCACGCAAGCCATGGCAGCGTTCAACGCCAACGCGCTCGCCATGTACACGCCGGCGGACCGCGCGGCGGGCGGCATCCATGCAGAAGACCGCAAGGGCCTGCCCACGTTCTTCCGCTTCGTGACCATCGCGGTGGGCGCGCTGCACGTATATCCCGGAGCGGCGCACAACAGCGATGACATCGGCACCGCCGCAGCCCTGGCCAAGCGGCGTGCCAAGCAAAGCGAAAACGGCTTCCATCTGGAAGCCATGCGTCCTGCCCCTGCCGTGCGGGCCATCGCATGACACCGCTGAGCCCACGCTAGGCCATCGCCGGAATCAGCCCCATCAGCGCGGCCTTCACCACGGCATGCGTCTTGTTGGCGGCGTTGAGCTTGATGATGGCGTTGCGGATGTGGAAGTTCACGTTGCGCTCGGTCATCTCCAGGATGGCCGCGACTTCGGCCGCCGTCTTGCCTTCGGCCGTCCAGTGCAGCGTCTGGCGCTCCACCTCTTTCAAACGCGTGGCGGCATCGGGCAAGACTTTTTCGGCCATCAGCGTGCTGAGGCTGGCGTGCGCGCGCTGGCTCAGCCAGATCATTTCGGGCTCGCTCGCGGCCAGCTCATCTTCGGTGATGGGCGTGGCGCGGCGCACCAGGCTGAAGGTACCGAAGATGCCGGTGTGATCTCGTATGGTGTGCGACCAACCGTGGTTCAACCCATGGCGGCGCGCGTCGATCCAGAACGGCGCGTCTGCGGTGGCGATGCTGGACCACAGCGTTGGCTTGATGCAGCGCTGCCCGAACTGCAAGACCGGGTCGACGGCCAAATAGCCGCGCAACCGGTAATGCTCGCACCAGGGCTCCGGATAGGTGCTCCAGCAGATGGTGTTGAAGCGCGTGATCGGAATCGCTGCAAGCAGGGCGTAGGCGCAATAGTCGAAGCCGAGCAGAACCACCGCCTTTTGCAGGCAGCGGATAACTGCATCGGCATCGCGCGGGGCAGTCAACTCGCGCAGCAATGCCGCCCGCCAGGATATTGCGCAGCCATGCGGCACTTGGTTGTAAACGCCCATTCCCTCGGCCTCCAAAGCCCCCCCTAAATCGCCATGCCCGCGCCCATTCCCGCTTATCGGCTTTCGTTATTTCAAACGGGCGGAGAGCGTGGTCAGTCTTGCGTTTTACCAAGGGCAATCATTGGCGTGCTGAAACTATACCTAATCCGAAACGAATTGCAGATCACGCATAGCCAATGCAATTAGTAGATTTTCTCGAATACAGGAATAGCGCAATACAGAAATAAATTAATTGATTGCCAAACACTTTTGCGCAAAACAACATTCATTATTTAAATCTGCTTTTTATATACGGCATACCCGCCCTCGACATTGCAAGCTGGCTACAGGGGCCAGCTTTTTTTACAACGCCGGGGTAGGCCGAATTCGTACCGTCGGCTTCCGCCAATGCCGGTTGGGGGCGGCATAGGTGCGCCTCGCAGCGCATGACACGCTTGCCGTATTGAAAACGCCGCAAAGCGGGCGCCGACGCCACTTCCGGATGGTGCGCAAACGCGACACCCAGCAAGGTTTGCACCGCGGAGGCGCGGCAAAACGCCGCAGTAAAAATAACAATAACGCCTTCGCACGTGCAGTTTGACCGACGTCCGGAAAATTTGACGTGTCAGATTTACACGTGCGTGTGGCGATTCGCTACCACGGCAGCGAATTAGGGCAAGAACGGCGTTCTTATTGGGGTTTCACAGTGTCAGTGAAACCCTTACAGTCTGGTCCGCGACTCGCCCTCTCGATGTAGTCGAGGCCCCGACAAGAAACACGACGGTACGAAGCAACAGGGTTTTCTGGCGCGTCTTTATCTTCGTCACTCCCCCGGTTTGTGGCGCTTTTTCAAATCCGGATTTCCCGGAATTGGCGAAGCTTTGCCCAAATTCAGGAAAGTGACGCGGACTTAATGCGGCGGTTACCTCCGCCCCACTGACCCATTTGCATAGGAAGTCCCGTTTCATGCGCTCCACTCTGATTTCTCTTGGCCTTGTCGCCACCGCAGCCCTCGGTCTGTTCTCTGCTGGCGCCCAGGCCAACTGCGTTGCCAATCCGCCCACGCAATCCAACACGAGCTTCCCCGCCAGCCTGACCGGCAAGCTCGCGTATCACAGCTACGTCAGCTACGGCGACGGCACCAGCCAGATCTTCATCTACGATTTTTCGGCACGCACGCTGCAGCAGGTGTCGAAGGCGGCCTGGGGCATCCAGGACCCGATGAATGCGGTGTTCAGCCCCGACGGCAAGTGGATCGCCTTCATGGGCATCACCAACAACGCGTGGAACGTGTTCTTCTGGCAAGTCGGTTCGACCAACATGCCGATCAACCTGACCAACAGCACCGGCCAGACGCGCAATGAAGATCCGAAGTTCAGCACCGACGGAAAATCGCTGTTCTTCAAACAGAACGGCGATGTCATGCAGGCTGCGCTGTCGTACACCAGCTCGGGCCCCGTCTTCACCTCGACGGTGAATTTGACGCGCACGGCACCGACGCTGGAAAACTCGATGCCGTTTGCGACGCCGGACGGCACGGCCGTCTACTACACCACGGGCACGGGCTCGGGCATGGGCCTTTACAAGCAGACCGTGGGCAGCACCACCAAGGTGGCGTTCGACACGCCCGCCGGCCTGGCGACGTACTACCCGATCGTGCGCGCCGACGGCACCGTCTTCTATGCCCGCTGGCATGACGCCACGAGCCAGGCCGACCAGATCTACACCAAGGTCAACCCGAGCGACACACCCAACCAGCTCACGCTCAACGACTGCAACAGCAACAACTCTGATCCGTCGCCCGTGAACGGCACGAACTACGTGTTCTTCTCGTCGACGAGTGCGGGCGGCTACCAGCTCTACCTGGGCGACGCGAGCAACGGCCAGCGCTGGAGCCTGTCGCAGTTCGGGGTGAACTCGGACACGACCAAAGCCAAGCTCGGTTCGAACTACTATCCGGGCACGCCGACGGCCGCTGCACAGGCTGTCACCCTGCTCTCGCAGGGCAAGCCGGCCAGCGCGTCCACCAGCTACAGCGCCAGCTTCGGCCCGGCCTACGCGTTCGACGGCAACACCACCAACACACGCTGGGATTCGGTGGAAGGCGTGGCCGGCGCGCAATGGCTGATGGTCGATCTGGGCTCGACCCGCACCATCACCGGCGTCGACCTCTACTGGGACGCTGGCGCCAAGGTGTACTACATCCAGACCTCCAACGACGGCGTGACGTGGACGAACATCTACTCGACGTCGAGCGGCGCTTCGTGGGGCCACACTTCGCTGGCCAACCTCAAGGGCAGCGGCCGCTATGTGCGCATGTACGGCACGCAGCGCGCCACGCAGTGGGGTTACTCGCTGGATGAGATGCAGGTGTGGGGCTACTAAGCCGCAGCCCCCGCATCAGCATCGTCTGACATGACAAACGCCCCGCTGGCTTCGGCCATCGGGGCGTTTGTCATTGGTCATGGAGTCGACGAGCGGCCCGCATTGGGACCTACCCTTAGATTGTCAAAAGCTGAACATTCAGCAGGGGTACGACTCGGCACGATGGCGTCTCCGCACCACGCCAGAGGATCATGATGCCCTCCCGCACACCCCCGAAGACGCCTGCGCACGGTATGAGCCGGCGCGATTTCCTGACGCTAGGCACCGCCGCCGCGGGCCTCGGCGCGCTGGGCCTGAGCCTGCCGGAAGGCGCACAAGCCGCCGCACGTGCCGCCGACGCCAACTGGCATGCCGGCCAGCTCGCGCATCTGATTCCCGCGGCCAGCCACGACCGCTTTCTCATCAAGGCTTCGTTCCAGGCGCCACTTGCACGTGCGCCGTGGCTAATGGTCAACGGCAAGCGCGTCGCCGGCGAGCAAACCGATACCGCCGGCCGCTTCTGGCGCTTCGATGCGCGTGGCCTGCAGCCCGCCACGCAATACACGCTGCGCATTGTCGATGCGGCCGGCAAGCCGCTGGCCGACGCGTGGCCGCTGCGCACATTTCCCGCGCCCGATGCCACCCCCGCACGTCTGCGCATCCTGGCCTACACCTGCGCAGGCGGCTACGATGGCCCGCCGGTGGCCGGCAAGACCGCGTGGCTCGACATGACAGCGCGCCGCCGCCTGCTCGCGCGCGGCATGTCGTTCGCGCCCGACACCGTCATCGCCAACGGCGACCACATCTACTGGGATCTGCAGACCTCGCAGAACAAGCCGTTCGCCCGCCAGGTGCGCGAACTGATGTGGGCGAAGTTTGGCGGCGCGCTCGACACATCGGTGCCGATGTCGCACCCAAAGAACGAAGCCATCTTCACGCGCGTGTGCGACTACCAGATCAGCGGGCTGTACGGCACCACGCTGCGCTCCACGCCCGCGTATTTCCTGACCGACGACCACGATACCTTCGAGAACGACGAGTTTGACGACAAGGTGGCCACACTGCCGCCCGAGCCGTACGGCCTCGTGGGTGCAGAGTTGACGCAACATCGCTACTACCCCGAATTTCTGCCCGACGCGAACCGCCCCGTGTGGCTGCCCGGCGGTGACAAGGCCGGCATGCCCGCCGACACCAACAGCGCCTTCGGCACGCTGCGCTACGGTGCGCTGCTCGAAGCCGTGCTGTACGACTGCCGGCGCTTTCTCGACAACAAGGGCATCCACGCACGCGTGGTACCGCAGTGGGTGGAAGACTGGCTCGTGGCACGTACGCGCGCCGAAGACACCGCGCATTTTTTCCACGTGCCTTCGCTGCCATTTGCGTATTCCTCGGGCAAGCTGGGCGACTGGTATCCGGACCTGCTCGACAGAAAGACCGGCCGCCTCGTGGCCAACCAGCCCAAGCCCGGTTGGCAGGCCGGCTGGCACACGCAGCACCAGCGCCTGGTGGCGGCGCTGGCCGAGCAGAAGCAGCGCGCGGCCGTGATCGTGCAGGGCGACTTCCATGCATCGGCAGCCGGGTCGATGTCGCGCTCGGGCGATCTGGCGTTCGCGCATCCGGTGCACACCGTCATGACGGGCACGCTGGGCACCGGCGACCTCGCCTTCCCGTCGGCATTCCGCAGCATCGAGACCACGCCAGCGCTGTCCGTCGCCATGCAGGAGGCGCTGCGCCCAACCGAGAAAAACGGCTTTACCATCATCGACGTGACGCCCGAGAAGATGACCTTCTCGCTGTTCATGTGGCGCCCGCCCGAGCCGGTGGAAGCCATCGATACACTGCAGCCGGCCCTGGTGTACGAGGTGCCGCGCCTGGCTTGAGGTGCCAGCGCAACAACAAGGAGACGCATGGCGAAGATCTGCATCGTGGGGGCCGGCTCGATCGGCTGCTATCTGGGTGGCCGTCTGCTGGCGGCCGGCGCCGATGTTTCGCTGGTCGGCCGCGCGCGCATCGGCAACGAGCTGCGCGCGCACGGTCTCACCTTGACGGACTATCGCAACGGCCGCTGGCAAGTACTGCCGGCTGACGTGCGCTACGTGACGGATCCCGGCGCTCCCGCCGATGCCGATCTCGTGCTCGTCACGGTCAAATCTGCCGCCACGCAATCCGTCGCCGATGAACTGAAGCCCGTGCTACGCGCGGGCGCCATCGTCGTCAGCTTCCAAAACGGGCTTGGCAATGCCGACGTGCTGCGAGCCACCCTGCCGCAGCACACTGTGCTAGCAGGCATGGTGCCCTTCAATGTGATGCAGCCTGGCCCGGGCGCTTTCCATCAAGGCACGGGCGGCGAGCTGGAAGTGACAGCGTCGCCCTTGCTGCAGCCGTTTCTCGGCGACTTCCTCCGTGCGGGTCTGCCGCTCACGGAACGCACCGACATGACGGCTGTGCAGTGGGCCAAGCTGCTGCTCAACCTGAACAACGCCATCAACGCACTGGCCAACCGGCCGCTGAAGGAAGAGCTGTCGCAGCGTGCGTACCGGCGCTGCCTCGCGCGGGCGCAGATGGAAGCGCTCCGGCTGCTGTCCCGCGCGGGCATCCACCCCGCCAAACTGACGCCGATACCGCCGACGTGGATTCCACGCCTGCTCGCCACACCTGACGCGGTGTTTGCGCGGCTGGCCGGCAAGATGCTCGCCATCGATCCGCTCGCGCGTTCGTCCATGTCCGACGATCTGGCCGCCGGGCGCAAGACCGAAGTCGACTGGATCAACGGCGAAGTTGTGCGCTTGGCGAAGCGCCTCGGGCAACGCGCGCCGGTGAATGCGCAACTGTGTGCGATGGTGCATGCTGCCGAATCGGCCGCCACGCGCCCGAGCTGGTCGGGCAACGATCTGCTGGCGGCCTTGGGGGCGTCGAGCTAGGGGCGGCGGGTTAGTCGGCGCCGGCTTCGCTGGCGCCAAGCAACAGCGCCATGTCCTGAATCTCGATGTGCCCATAGCGCAGGCGGATCGCACCGAGCTTGACCAGCGCCTGCAGCTCTTTGCTGAGCGTCTGCCGGCTGATGCCCAGCATCATCGCCAACGCGTCTTGTGAGGTGGAGATGCTTGCGCGCCCCTCTGCCGATTGCGACACATCGCCGTGCGCGAGTGAAGCGATACGCCGCGCCACGCGCGCCCGCGTACCGTGCAGCGCCGCACTCGCCAGCGAGCCATACGCCAGCCGCAAGCGCGTCGCCACCAGCCGCGCAATCGCTCCGGCAAATGCGGCATCGCGCATCAAAGCTTCAAAGCGTGCCACGCTCACGGCCAGCACGGCCGAATCTTCCAGCGCGATTGCGCAGTGGCCGCGTGGTTGCTGATCGAGCGTCGACACCCCGCCAAACCAGTTGCCTGGCTCCACCAACGTGAGGATCGCCTCATCTCCGTCAGCATTGAAGATGGAGAGCTTGAGCGCGCCGCTGGCCACGCCAAAGAACGCGTGCGAACCGGCGTCCATCGGATCGCCCTGGCGAAAGAGAAATGCACCGGCGGCGATGTGCAGGGGCACCGTGGCTTCGAGTAGCGCGTCGGCAACGTGCGGAGGAAGGCTCCGGAACCAGGGGTTGGCGGCAAATGCGTTCATCACGATTCAGTTTCCGCCGCTCAGCGCCGGCGCCCTAACACCCAGCCCACGGACAGCACATATCGGCTGCCGCCCACCACGCGCGTCACGCTGTGCTCACACGCATCGGGGCGGAACAGCTTGATACGCCGCGTCTGGAAGATCGGGCTGGCGCAAACGAACTCGCCGCCGGCCCGCGGCGACTTCAGCACGATGTTCAGCCGATAGTGCCGGCCGTTGGTGACGGGGTCGGTATGCGGCGGAATTTCCGAACCGTCCGGATAGCGGATCAGGTAGCCGTCAAACGGGATGGGCCACGGCGCGGTGGCCAGCAGCATCTTGTCGTAGCCGGTGCCCTGGCGGCCGCGCTGCCAGCGGAAGGCCGTGCTGAAGAATGCGCGCAAGGAAGACATGGAAACGAAGCAGCCCGATGGAATCCGGGCATGGTAGCCGGGAACTATCGGCGCTTGTCGAATTTCTGCCAGTACCCGAACGGCTCCTGGTGGCACTCGTAATCCAGCTCGGCCACACGCGTGTGCAGGCGTTCCTGCGCCTCCTGCACGGCAAGGTTGTAGACCACCGGGCCGATCTCTTCCAGAAAGAATCAGCAGCGCACCGGCCTGGATGTTGCCGATGCGCTCTTCCATGTGCTCGTTGAAGTAGCGCTGGATGGATCGAACGGCCTCTGCGCGGACGTCGCGGTCAAGTTCGATGGGCATGCGAGGGGCCGGTGGTGGCGGATGAAACCGCCAGCTTACTGCCCGCGGCCATACGCATCCAGCAGCTTGAGCGTGACACCGTTGGTCCAGCCGAAGCCGTCCTGCAACGGATACTCACCCCCGCCGCCGCCCGTGCCCGTTCCATCGACGATGTATTTCTCGACGAGCTTCTGCTGGCTGGCGTAGAGCTGCTCCACGCTGCCGAGAAAGCGCTCACCGATCGCCTGCGCAAGCGGCTGCCAACCGTACCGCTGCGCCCCGCGCAGTGCGATCCATTGCAGCGGCGCCCAGCCGTTGGGCGCATCCCACTGCTGGCCGGTCTTGAAGGTCGTGGTCGACAACCCGCCCACCTGCAGCAGCGCCTGCTGCGTCCATTGCAATGTCTTCCACGCGCGGTCTGGGCGTGCAGCGCCCACAAACAGCGGATAGGTCATCGCGGCGGACTTGTTGTCGCGAATGCGGCCGAGCTGCCAGTCGTAGTCTGCGTAGTAGCCGGCCGGGTGCCACAGGTAGCGCTCGATGGCGACGGCACGTTTTCCGGCGCGCACGGAGTATTCCACCGTGCACGCAAAATCGCGCGCCGCTGTACAGCCGCGCGCAATCGTCTTCTCAAGCTGGAACATCAGGCTGTTCAGATCCACCGGCACGATCGACGTCGTACGGATGGAGCCCAGCGTGGCGTTGTCGCCAAACCAGCGCGAACTGAAATCCCATCCGCTTTCAGCCGCTGCGCGCAGGTCGCGCCAGACTTCGTTGGCGGGGCGTGCGGGTGTTTGCTGCGCGGTGGTCACGTCTTGCAGATACGACTCGGGGCGCGGGGTGTCCTGGTCGTCCCAGTAGCGATTGAGCACAGTGCCGTCGCGCATGACGACGACGTTGCTGCTCGCCTGCCCGGCGGGCGTAGTGGCAGCGCCGCGCATCCAGTACGCATATTCCTTGCGAAGTTGCGGGAGGTAGCGCTTGAGCGCCGCGTCGCCTTCCTGCTGCGCGGCCAGCTCCACCATCAACGCAAAGAACGGCGGCTGGGAGCGGCTCAGGTAGTAGGTGCGATTACCGTTCGGGATGTGGCCGAACTGGTCGATGGCATAGGCGAAGTTGTCGAGCATGTTGTCGACCAGGTCTTCGCGGCCGGCCTCCTGCAGGCCAAGCATGGTGAAGTAGGTATCCCAGTAATAGCCCTCGCGAAAGCGGCCCCCCGGCACCACGTAAGGCTTGGGCAGGGGAATGAGCGAGCTGTTGTCAGGCGCGCTGGTCGTTGTGCGTGTGAGGGCCGGCCACAGCCAGTCGATGTGCGCGCGCAAGGATTGCCCCGCCGGCGGCGTCACCGGCGTATCCACCGGCGGCGTGAAGTACTGGTCGACGAACGCCTTGAGCGAGAAGCCCGGCACGCCCTTCTGTGCCTGATACGCCTGGAGGATGACGGCCGGCGCGGCCTTGGGCACCGCATCGACGAACGTCTTCTGATCCGGATACACCTGCGCCGTCTGCACCGCCACGAACAAGTCGCCATAGAGCTTGTCGGGCGACGGCGGCAGTGCGGCACCCACGCCCACATCGGCCAACGCGGACGAGGCCGCCAAACCAAACGCCAGCCATGCGGCAACGTTCGCCACACGGCGCCGGATCAAAAAGTGAGCCTGTCGATGCATCGTCATCTCCTGCCTGGTGGACGGAAAGCCAGTCCAGAAAAGGAGACGCCGACAGCGTTGTCAAATCGACAGGTTTTGCGCAAAACGGCGGCGTGCCCAAGCGGCAGGAATGGCGCCGTATCAGGCTCTGCGGGCAAGCAATTTGCTGATGGGCGGCGATGCCTCGATCGCTCATTCGAGCACGCGTTGCCAGAGAGCGCTACGCGTGCACGACCTCGTAGCGCATCTCGACGAAGGTGTTCTTGTAGGGCACGGCGGAAGTGAGCTTGAGCGCGGGCTGTACGATGCGGCGTGGCAACAGCGGCAGCCCGGTGCCCAGCGTGACAGGCATCACCTGCACGATCAGTTCGTCCAGCAGCCCCGCATCGAGAAATTTGCCGGCGAGTTCACCGCCGCCAACGATCCACAAATTGCGCCCGCCGGCTGCGGCGAGCATGTCGCGGTGCACAGGCGCCACTTCACCATGCACGAAGCGGACGTCTGCGCCTTGCACCGCCGGCAGCGTGCGCGATGTGAAGACCCACGCAGGCTGCACGTAAGGCCATGGCTGGGCTTGCCCCTCGGGGCCGGGCTTGGCCAGTTCGCGAAGCAGCCATTCGTACGTGGACGCACCCATCGCCAGCGCGCCCACGTCGCGAATGAAGCTGTCGTAGCTCGTGCCTTCCAGCGAGCCGAACTGCATCAGCCAATCGAGCGAGTGATCCGTCGTGGCGATGAAGCCGTCCAGGGTGGCAGCAGCGTAATACTGCGTCTTCGACATGGCGGGCTCCCGTTGAAATTCAGGAGCGAAATGCTACGTCGTTCGGATTGCCGTTCCCTTGCGCGCCCGACGGGTCAGGGCTGCAAGACGTGCTTTCCGGAAACACCGCACAGGACGATCAACGCTTCGGCCCAAGATCGTCCACGGCATGTCCGCCAGCGGGCTGTAACGCGGCTTCCGCGGCATCAACCTGGGTGGGATCCGCATCGATGGTCAGCAGAAAGCGCCCGCCGATCACGACGTTCTGGAATTTGCGCTCGTAGGTCTCGGCGTTCTCGCCGCCGGGCTCGTAGTCGCCGCAAAGGAAGTTGCCGCACAAGGCACCTGCCTCGTCACCCTGATGCGACAGCGAGACGCGCTCCAGGGTGAGGCCGGTATTCAATACGGCTTCGCGGGCCGCCTCAGCAGCGGCATGGTCTGTGAAGATGCGGACGATGGTTGGCATGGGGGTTCTCCTCGTCGTGGTGAACCCAAAGTTGACGCATCGGCCGTGCCCATCGACACGCCGGACGAGGGCGTTCAGAACAACGCCATCTGCCGCATCCCAAACCCGATCGCCTCTTCGACCCGCATGCGTGCGTGCGTGAGCGACCCCTCGATGCCCGAGAGCGTACCGGCGAGCCAGCGGTAGAGCAGCGGTGCCTGACCGCGCGGGCTCAGGTGGATTTCACCGAGCTTCTTGCCGCGCTTGTCGCGGTAGTAGTGGGAGCGGTAGCCGCGTTCCCAATGGGTGATTGGGCCGCGCCATCGGCGCAAGCGGCGGGGTTTGGTGGGGGAAGTGTCGGCTGGCGATGCCGACGCCGGTTCCTCCCAGCCGAAAGCGGGTTTGGCGAACAGCGGCAAACCTTCCAGATCGGGGTAGAAATCCATCGTCGTATGCTCAGCTAGCCGCGCCGCCGCAGGCTTTGCGGACAAACACGGCGCGTAGCCCGCATGATACCTGGGTTTGTGGCAGACAGCACGTGCAAACGGCCTAACGGCGGGCATCGGAACAACGTTGCGCACGCCGGCCGGTCAGCGCTTCGGTATGATTGCCGCTCCCAGTCTCATGACACGCAGCTATCGACCGGTACTTAGCATGAAGAACGCCTTTAACACGTTGATGACACCCCGAATTGCCTGCACCCTGCTGTTGGCGGCGAGCTTCGCCACCCAGGCTCACGCCCAGGAAGGCGCCTTCGCACCGCTGCTCCGCCATCTGGCGGATCGCCTGGTCACCGCCGATCAGGTTGCGCTGAGCAAATGGGACAGTGGCCAGTCGGTCTACGACCCGGCGCGCGAAGCCAAGGTCATCGCCAATGCCTCGGCGCAGGCGCCCGCCTACGGCCTGGCGGCCGCGGACGTGAGCGATGTTTTCACAGACCAGATCGAGGCGAACAAGGAAGTGCAGTACGCCCTGCTGAACGACTGGCGCCGGGCCGGTGCCGCGCCCACCGCGCAGCGGCAGAGCCTGCCGGATGTGATTCGCCCCAAGCTCGATGGGCTGCAGAAATCCATTCTGCAAACGTTGCACGATGCTGCGCCGGCACGCCGGCAGGCGGATTGCCCCGTACAGGTAGCGAAGGAGATCGGCAGAGTGTCGCAGGAGAAATCGCTCGACACCCTGCATAGGATCGCTCTAGACCGTGCAACGGCAAGGCTCTGCACCACCCGCTGATCCCCTGAAAAAAACGGCGCGGTCCTGAAAGGGCACGCGCCGCAGCATCCGTCACGCTTATCTGAGAAATCAGGGTGTAGGGGTCCAGCTCGCGCCGTTGCCATCCTTGAAGCTGGCGAACACCTTGGCGGTGGTGTTGAGCCCACTCAAATCAATGGCGCTGGTGGCGTATTGGGTATCCCGACCCGACATGCTCAACGCATTGCCGGCCGCGTCCATGCTCAGCCATTCACGCCATCCCGCGGTGGCGGTTGGTGTTCCGGGGTAGGGTGCCATGGCGCCGTTGGTGTTCGGATCTTGCCAGCCGCCGCTTGCAATGTGTGTGCCCATCTTCGTGCTGATGTACGCAGCTGTGTCGCAATACAGTTGAGCATTGCCCAAACTGCCGGTGCCGGTGTACTGCTGGGTGCAGTAGCTGTTCGTGGCCTGGGTGGCACCGGTCAGGGATCGGGCGAGATAGGTGGTCGCGGCAGGCACCGTAGCATCCGCGGTCAAGGCGCTGTTGAGCACCACGAATCCCGGGTAACCCGTGGCCGCACGTGCCTGAATGATGGCGTTGGCGCTGTAGCTGCCGCCCGACCCGGCGATCGGGTCAAACGTCGTATGCAGCTCGCTCTGCTCGAACAGTGCTGCATAGGGCGAGCCCCAGATGAAATCAACGTTTCCGGCAATGTAGGACTTGTAGTACCAGACCCAGCCCTTGGTCTGGATCGTATCCTGCGCGCTGAGGAAGTTCATGAAACTTGCCACCATGCGGCTGGCGGTCAGGGTGGAGGTGTTGTAGTAAAGCGCTTCGGCCTGGTTGTTGAAGTTCGACTGTCTGACGTGCGAGTTCTGCAACGTGAAGTTGGTGAGCTTGAGCAGGTCGGAACCTTCCACCAGAAGGACGGATCTTCCGCCTCCCAGGGCGCGCCGGGTGCCGCTGCCTTCCGTCGTCAGCGTTGTGGCCGGTGCCGCCTTGCTGCCGCCGGTGCCTGGGTTGTAAGACTCTGAATTGTCCTGATAGACGATGGTGCCCGCCTGGCTCTGGCCCGAGATCGTCAGGTTATTCACGTTGCGCAGGAACAGCTGCTCGTTGTAGCTGCCATCCTGGATCGTGATCGTCTTGCTGGCCGACGCGTTCGCGCTGCTGTTGCGCATGATCCAGTCGAGCGCACCCTGTACGGTGCGGAAGTCCGCCGTGCCGGTGCTGGCGACGGTCACGGCCGTCTGGGATGCCGGGGCCGCCTTGGTCGTGAAGGTCCACGCGGTAGGCGAGGTGATGCCCGCAAAGGGGATACCGTTCATCTTGCCGGCCAGTACACCGTTGTCGATGGTGACGTAGTACTTGGTGCCGTTGCTGAGCATGTTGTCGTGCAGGCGGATGGTGGCCGTGTTACCGGAAATCGTGACCGGCGTGTAGTACACATACCGCCACTGGGTCAGCCCGGTGTTGTTGCCCAGCGTGTCGATCTCGGTGTTGGCGGCCGGCATATAGGTCTGCGTTTCGCCGCCGGCGGTGACCGGTGCACCGCTGATATCGATCTGGTCGACCTGCGCACCCGTCGTGGCGTTAAAAACCTTGATCAAGCCGGTCGCACCCAAGATGGGGGTGCCATCAAAGCTGAGTTGCAGCCGCGTGTCGACATAGGCGGCGGTTTCTCCGTTGGCGGGAACCAACCCGACCGCGTTCGTCGAGCCTGACGACGAACCACCAGAAGACCCCGCTCCGCCGGCAGCCGGCGCAACCGTCACTGACGTACTGCAACTGCCCTGGGCCGCACAGCCCGACACCCCTTCGCCGGATGTCGAGACAGAACTGGTGAGGCTACCGGCGGTTGTGGCCGTGGCCGTCAGGGTGACGGTCGCGGCGGCTCCGGCTGCGAGCCCGGGCGGGATCGTGCACGTGAGCGTGCTGACTGCCGGCCCGCATGTTGCACCCTGCGCGTTCACCGCGATACCACCGACGTTGCCTGGCACGCTGACCACCAGCGAAACGGTATCCCCGGTGGCGCCGCTTCCGTTGTTCACGGCGGTGATCGTCCAGATCACCCTGTCCCCAACGGCGGCGCTCGTCTGGCTGGAGGTCTCGGACACATTCACAGAAGCGAGGCTGGCCGTTGTCGCCGCGCCACCGCTTCCTCCGGTGGTGGCGCTGGCAGTGTCGGCGCCACCATCTCCGCCGCAGCCCGCCAACAGCAGTGCCGGCAGGGCTGCAACCACAATTGCGCGCTGGAACGTTCTTGTCATTGTTGTTTCCTCTTCTTCTTTTTGGATGAGCGGAACCCAGTTGCGCTCAATGAATCGACATCGGTGCATTCACTGCGGGGAAGTCCACAAACGCGGCCGAGCAGTCATAGGGCGCCGGGGTTGCCGCCCGGTTGTCGAAGATGTGGACGTGGTTGATGTCCTGCCCCGCGAGCAGCAGGCTGGCAAACGACACCGGCCCCGAACCCATCGTCAACTCCGCATAGGACGGCACGGGATTCGTCAGCTTGGTCGTTGCCCAACCCGGCAGAGAATCAAAGACCACGTTGTCGAAGACGACGTTGTAGAGATAGTTGAACTGGCCCTGCGACTGGTAGCCGCGCAGCAGTAAGGCTGCGTTGGCGCCGTCATAGACGGAGCCGGCCACATCCAGGTAGCGGAAATTGCGCACCGTGATGTCATGAAGGTTCGGGTAGAGCGCCTTGGCCGAGCCGGAAGCGTCGCCGTAGTACGGGTCCATCACGATCGGCTGTTGCAGACGCCGTGCGCACACACCGTCAACCGTCACTTTCTTGACTTCACCGCCACGGCTATCGTCGGTCTTGATGCGAAAGCCGCTGGTGGCGCTCATGTCGAAACCGTCGATGGTCAGGTCGCGGATCGTGATGCCATTCATGCCGCTGTCGGTTTCGCTGCCGAGCGACATGCCATGCGTGAAATAGAAGCGGTTGTGCAGGATCTGCACGTTGGAAACGGGGCCCGTGGTACTGGCGTGCGACTTGATGGCGATACCGTCGTCGCCATTGCTGATGTGGTTGAACGCGATGAGCACGTTCTGCGATTGGCCTGGGTCGATGCCGTCTGTGTTTTTGACGGTGGCAGGCGTAAAGCAGGTGCTGGGCGTGGTGGTATTGGGCGAACCTGAGACGACCGGCATCGTGTTGGCTGCGCATTGGTAGCCTGCCACGGAGTATTCGAGCGAGGGCGTCAGGATCTTGGTGCCCCAGGCGGTCACGCCACTGACGCCGCTCGTGACAACGTGGAACTTCGGCGCGTTCTGCAACGTAATCCGATAGAGGCTGAAGTTGCTGCCGCCATTCACCTGGATCAGGCGCGGGTTGTTCTGGCTGGCGTTGCTCATGGTTTTGGTCAGCGCGCCGACATCCCACCACGTGAGCTTGTTGGCATACAGGCCGGAGGTGAGCACCTCGCCGCCGCGGCCGTCGATCACGCCGTCGCCGACCACACCGTTGCCATTGGGCGTCGTGGTGATGAGCGCGTTGCAGCCGTTATCGCTGCTGGCGGTTTCGCCGCAATTGTTCTTACCGCTGATCTGGTAGTCAGACGGCTTACGTGAGGCGAACAGTGTCACCCCCGCATCGACCCACAGCGTGACTGACCCCGGCAAGACGATCGGGCCACTGAGAAAAGCATTTTGGCCTTGGCTTCCCTTGACCAGCTTCACCGCTTGTCCGGCAGGACAACCGTTGATGGCCGCCTGAATGTTGGCGGTGTCGGGCTCAGAGTTGGCCGGCGGCGCATCCACCGACGCGTCGAGCAGCCCTTTGTTGTTCTTGGTCAAGGTGGCGCTCAAGGTCGCGCACACCGTAGTCGGTAGCGACGGCTCCTTGCCCTGCACGGCCGGATCCGAAAGCGCCGTGGCCGGCCAGAGCGCAGGGGAAGTTGTCGTAGATGTACCGGTGCCGACTCCAGGGCCGGTTCCAGGGCTGGTGGCGACACCACCGCCGCTGCTGGCGATGTCGCTACTGCTGCCATCACCACCCCCGCAGCCGGTCAAAGCAAGGCTGACAGATAGGCAGATCAGGCCGATGCAGGCACGCGCTGGCCGCACCGCTATTGAATAGGTCATCGTGTTGTTCTCCTCGTTTGCTTCGTATGGGTGTGAATTCAGCGCGCGTGCAAGCCGCTCGCAGACGGAACCGCACGCGTTTGGCGGAGGCGGGCGCGCGTGGGAATACGAACGCCGAATGGGCGGATCAGCACGCGCCGGTGTTGCGCTGCAATGTGCGTCGTGAAGGCGCGAAAAGCGTATGGGCGCGCGTTAGCGCCCACCGCCGGTGGCGGGGGTATTGCATGCGTCTCCTCTCTGCTTTTTGTATTGGCATCTACCGGAGGACTGCATCGTTGCGAGCAGGCACGTCCGCAGGGAGCCAATTTCTGATATATCAAAATCTATTAATTGATATATTAGAAGTCAAGGCAGGGTTTTCCCGGCAAAGGCGTAGGGCCGGCAAGACAAAAAAAGCCGGCCCCTTGGGACCGGCTATTCGAGGAGATGCAGTGCCGAGGTCTACGTCAACCGAGATCCACCGGCACGAAGATCTTCGTATCGTCACGCTGCACCAACAGCGCGACATGCTTGCCGGCGCGATCCACCAGCGTGCGCAGCTCCTGCACCGATGACACCGGTGTGCCGTTGAGCGACAGGATCACGTCTCCGGGCTGGATGCCGACCTTGGCCGCCGGGCCGGTTACGTCCATCACCACGAGGCCGCCAGGCAGGCCGTTCTGGCGCTTCTCTTCCGGTTGCAGCGGACGCACCGCCAAGCCCAGACGGCCTTGGTCGGGCGCAGCCTTTTCACTCGACGCCACCTTGGCGTCCTTGGCGGCACCGACGGTCACAGTCAGCGTGGTCTGCTTGCCCTGGCGGATGATCTGCAGCGGGACGGTGGTCCCAGGCTTGATGTCGGCCACCTGTTCGGGCAGATCACCCGACCGGTCGATACGTGCATCGCCAATCTGCAGGATCACGTCGCCTGGTTGCAGGCCTGCCTTGGCTGCGGGGCCGCCGTCTTCGACCGAGTTGACCAATGCGCCTTCGGGCTTGGGCAGCTTGAAGGAGTCGGCAAGCGACTGGTCAACCTCCTGCACCGCAACGCCCAGGCGGCCACGCGTGACCTTGCCGGTCGACACGAGCTGCTGCTCCACCTTCATCGCCACATCGATCGGCACGGCAAACGACAAGCCCTGGTAGCCGCCGGTCTGGCTGTAGATCTGCGAGTTGATGCCGATCACCTCGCCGCGCTGGTTGAACAGCGGGCCACCCGAGTTGCCGGGGTTCACGGCCACATCAGTCTGGATGAACGGCACATAGGTATCGTCCGGCAGCGAGCGCGACTTGGCGCTCACGATGCCCGCCGTGACGGTATTCTCGAAACCGTACGGCGAACCGATGGCCAGCACGGGCTCACCCACCTTGGTATTGGCTGGGCTCCCAATTTGCACCACCGGCAGGTTCTTGGCCGAGATGCGCAGCACTGCCACGTCGGATTGCTTGTCGACGCCCAGCACCTTGGCCTTGAACTCGCGGCGGTCGGTCAGCTTGACGTTGACCTCTTGCGCGCCATCCACCACGTGGGCGTTGGTCAGGATCAGCCCATCGGCCGAGACGATGAAGCCTGAGCCCAGACCGCGCACGATCTGGTCGCCGCGTTGTTGCGGCATCTGCGGCATGAAGTGCTTGAAGAATTCGGAGAACGGATCATCCGGGCTCATGCCAGGCGGCAGACCCTGCATGCTGGTGCGCTGCGCATGCGCGGTGGTGCTGATGTTGACCACCGCCGGGCCGTAGCGATCGACGATGCCGGAGAAATCCATGGGCGCCGCAACAGCCACCGCAGCCGAGCCAGGAGCGGACGCGGTGGTTGCTGCTGCGGTGGCCACGGGTGCGGCCACCGCACGCGAAATCATGTCTTTTTGCAGATAGGCATAGCCGCCTGCAACGGCGACCACAGCGGCCAGGCCAGCCGCACTGCGTGCCAGGGTTTGACGCGTCATTGTCGTGTCCTCTCTTGCTGAGCACGAGGGTCACGGCCTGCGGAGTCGCCTGTCGTGCCCATCGGTTGAAGGCATCGTAGGCGGGCAGACTTAAACGAGACTTAAAGGTGCAAGGCGCACGCGCACGTCACACGAAACAAAATGTTTCTACGCGCTGGCCCTGAATGGAAAGCGCAGCACCACGCGCAAGCCGCCACCCTCGCGCGCTTCCAGCGCAAGGGCGGCGTCGTGCGCCTGCGCAATTTCGCGGACGATGGCGAGCCCCAGGCCGCTGCCGCCCGTGGGCGCCTGCGCAGGCCGATAGAAGCGATCGAGCACGCGTTCGCGTTCTTCCGCAGGGATGCCGGGGCCGTTGTCCTCCACCACGAGCTGCGCGCCACCGTCTGGCGTATGTGCCGTCGACACATCGACGCGCGCCCCGGCCGGACAGTATTTCAACGCGTTGTCGACAAGGTTCACAAGCAGCACACGCAGCGCATCGGTATTGCCCATGACCGAAGCCGGCTGCGACTCCACCGCAATCCCCAAATCAATGCCCTTGTGCACTGCCGCCGGCGACAACTCGGCAACCACGTCGGCCGCCACGGCGTCTAGCGCAACGGATGCGCGTTGCGTATCGGCGGCGCCAGGCTCCTGCCGCGCGAGCGTGAGCAACTGGCCGACGAGACGGATCATGCGTTCCACACCCCGATGCAGATCAGCATGTGCGGCGCGGCGTTCGTCTTCGTTCTCGGCGCGGTCGGCCACCTGCAACTGCAGCTTGAGGGCGGCCAACGGTGTACGCAGCGCGTGGGCGGCGTCGGCAACGAACGCGCGCTGGTGCGCGAGCGCGGTGCCGAGTCGCGCAAGCAGATCGTTCAATGCGTTCGTCAGCGGGCGGATCTCGTCAGGCAGGCCCTGCGTGGGCAACGGCGACAGCGCTGCCGCATCACGCGCCTGCACCTGCTTGGCCACCGAGCCCAGCGGCGCCAGCCCACGCCCGACCGCAAGCCACACGATCCAGCCCAGCAGCGGCAACAGGATCAAGAGGGGAGCCACCGTGCGCAGCGCCATGCGCGCCGCCACCTCGTGCCGCGCGCTGTATGGCTGGGCGATCTGCACCACGGCGGGCCCGAACGCAACGCTGTAGATGCGCCATGGGCCTTCCGGCGTATTCGCGTCTGAGAAACCCAGCTCCGCCTGGTCCGGCAGATCGGGACGCGCGTGCGAGAGGTACAGGCTGCGCCCGGTGCCGTCCCAGATGCGGATCACGACATCGTCGTCACGCGCAATGCCGGCCAGCGCCGGCGGCGGCGGGTCGATCCACTGGCTCGGCAAGGCGGCGGCCACCTGCTGCATCTGGTAGTCGAACAGCGCGTTGGCCTCCTGGCGCGCCTGCGCGTAGATCAGGCCGGTGGCGATAACAATGCCCGCCAGCAGGCCGCCGGCCAGCCACCACAGCAGGGTTTTACGAATCGATTGCATGGGTTATTGGTGCGCGTCGTCGCCGGCAGGTTCCACAGGCGACGTTGCCGCCTCACGTGGAATCACATACCCCACGCCGCGGATGTTCTGGATGAAATGGCTGCCGAGCTTCTTGCGCAGCGCATGGATGTAGACCTCGACCGTGTTGCTGCCGACCTCTTCATCCCAGCCGTAGAGGTTGTCCTGCAGTTGTGCGATCGACCACACCTTGCCCGGCCGCGCCAGCAGCGCATGCAGCACCGCAAACTCGCGGCCCGACAGCTTGACCGGCACCCCCGCGCGCAGCACCTCGCGGGTGAC
The DNA here is from genome assembly GCF_021173085.1 of Ralstonia wenshanensis. Taxonomy (NCBI): domain Bacteria; kingdom Pseudomonadati; phylum Pseudomonadota; class Betaproteobacteria; order Burkholderiales; family Burkholderiaceae; genus Ralstonia; species Ralstonia wenshanensis. Next base: position 1,234,903 of record NZ_CP076412.1, on the reverse strand, counting down.
AGGGTTGAGCAGCACCTCGCCGTGGCGCATGAGCGGATCGGCACGGCCGCCTTGTCTGCGCAGCAGCGCGTGCATGCGGGCGGCCAGTTCCTGCAGGTCGAACGGCTTGACCAGGTAGTCGTCTGCGCCGGCATTAAGACCGGCCACGCGGTCGGCCACGGCGTCGCGCGCGGTGAGGATCAGGATGGGGATGGCGATACCGCGCTGGCGCACCTCGCGCACCACGTCGAGCCCGTCGCGCTTGGGCAGGCCGAGGTCGAGCAGCATGAGATCGAACATGGTGGTGCCGGATTCTGCACCGGCAGCGCCGGGGGCGGTCACGGCGTGCACGGCAGCCTCGCCGTCGCGCACCCAATCGATGGCGAAACCGTCGTGGCGCAAACCCTTGCGCACGCTGTCGCCGATCATGTCGTCGTCTTCTACGAGAAGCACACGCATCACTGTCTACCTGGGGTATTCGAGAAACCTACGCTGAAGCCTACGCTCTGGCATGCATCCATGCCACCCGCCCTCACCGCCGAACGCATCATAGCGCTGTCGGTGCACCCGCCCCATGGAAGCCGGCCCGTGCCAATGTCGTGACGCTTGGCACCTGTTTGCGTCCAGAGGCGAGTGCCACGATGACGTCGTAGGCGTACTGCAGCGTCATGCGCCTTAACGTCAATGGAGAACGAAGATGCCACGCAGACTCTCGGACCAAACTCTGAAGAAAGGCAATGGGGAAATCGCAATCACCTTCCTGCAAGAAGGCTTCGGCAACTTCCAGGCAGTCAAAACAAATGACCCGGGTGATGGCTCAGAGGAGTGCACAGTCACGTTGCATTACAGCGGCGGCTCTATCGAGGGCAAGACTGGCAACGGCCATGGGCACGCAGAAATGGACGCCCTGCACCAGTTGTGGGCCGACGTCTGCAACAAGGACCTGAATACCTTCCTGACCTATTCGCGCAACCTCACGCTCGACTGCACTGACAAGCCGTGTTGCGTCAAATGCTCCTCGGTGCTCGGGTGGATGGGGGTTTTGCCGCGCACCGCCGATACGAAGAAAACGCCGTACACGATGGGCAAAACGTCATGGAACGTCAGCACTGACGTACTGAACCTGATCCGCGAAGTCACGAAAGTGCCCACCGATGCCTTCCGGCAGTTCGCCAACATGAGCCAGTCCGATGTCCGCAAGCATCTGTAGCAGTACGGCTGGGCGGGCGGCTCGCGCTTTGTGCAAAACCGCCCGCAAACTCACCCCCGCGTCAGAACCCGCCCGATTTGATCAGTTGATTCAACGCGCCGATGTTCAGGCTGCCCCAACCCGTCGGGTAGTCCCAGCCTTGCGCGGCGTTGTAACCGTAGCCCTGGTAGCCGTTGTTGCCCGAGACCACGTCATAGCGCAGCAGCGACGCGTTGGCCGGAATGGCGCTGTACAGGCGCGCCGCCGGGAAGCCCAGGTTGCCGTTGGCCGCCAGTAACCGTGCCCAGAAGCCGACGAAGATTGGCGATGCGAGACTCGTACCGCCAATCTGCTGCAGTCGCCCGTAGTTGTAGATGTAGGCGCCGGTGCTCTGCGCCGCATCGAACGACACGTCGGGCAACAGTCGCGCATTGCCGCCCTGCCAGCTCGGTGCCGGCAGGATCTGGCTGATGCCGCCGCCCGTGGCCCACAGCTTGCCGTTGCCATCCAGGCCTTCGTTCCACACGGTCTCGCTGGCGAAGCTCGATCCGCTCGTGTAGAGCGTGGTGCCGCCAATGGCCAGCACGTGCGGTGACGATGCCGGCCACGATACGCTGTAGTTGCCGCCATCCGGATAGCCGCGGTTGTTGCACTCATAGACGCCCTCGTCGCCCGAAGACACGGAGAACGTCTGCCCCTGCGCGGCGGCCGTGGTGAAGATGGCCTCTTCGGCGTCGAGCGTGCCATCGGCGCTGGCGTCGTTCTCGCACCAGCCGAGCGACACGTTGATGATCTTGGCGGTGTTGTCGGTCACCGCCTTGTTGAAAGCCTTGGTCAGGCCCGTGTTGCCCGGCGCATTCAGGTCGGCCATGTAGAAGGCGAGCTTGCCAACCGCGCCGCCGGCCGCACCCACGATGGACTGGCTGTCGAGGTTCCACTCACCCTGGCCGTCCTGGTCATCGGTGTAGTTGCCGCTGGTGCCGTTCGTCTTGATCGTGGTGGTGGACACCGTGGCGTAGCCGTTGTTGCTCGTGAACGTGCGCAGGTCACGCAGCGTTTGCGATACACCGCCGATGGTGATGACACCAACGGTGGTGCCCGCCGCCGTCGGCACGCCGGTCGCGCCATACAGCGCCGGGAATTCCTTCGGGTAGTGGCCCGTCGCCGTGCCCGCCGCCAGCGTGCGCGCTTCGGCCACATCGCCCACGCGCAGCAACGGACGCGCACGCGCGACGTTCTGCAGGCCCAGCACCGAGCCGACGATACCGCCCAGGGCGCGCGGCACCTGCGCCTTGCCGCTGTTCGCAAACCCGCTGCGGCCGGCCAGCTGGTAATGCACCAGCGGCGTGTTGAATGCCGCCTTGACCGTGCCGGCCGTACCGCGCGCCGACACCAGCAACCGGTTGGGCGCAACGTCAATATCGATAAAACCGTTCTGCCGCAGATAGCGCACCACGGCATCCACCTGCGCCTGCGTGGGCGCGTGGTCGGCCAGGAACTGCTCGCTCGTCAGGTACTTGCGGTAGCGCGGGCTGCGCGGGTCGTTGACGTCGTGGGCAAGCGTCTTCAGCGTGGCCTCGTTGCGCAGCTTGAGACTGATCAGCACGTCGGTCGCCTGGCCCGGTGCGACCTCGTTGGCGGCACCGCGCGCCATGAGCTGCGGGCCGGTCACGAACGCCTTGGTGTGGGTGTCGACCCAATCGGTGGCAGCATGCAGCGGCCCGGCCGCAAACACCAGCGGCCATGCATACGCCAGATGGCGGCACAGGTTGGAGAAACGCTGCATGGGGAGAGCAGTACGGAGCATCGGATGTCCTTTTGAGGAGTACGACGTTGCAGGACCACGCCGCTTGTGACGACGTGGGCGTCGTTCACCGTATCCAACCCGCTGCCCTCGCAACAGTGCAAAAACAGGCAGTTGCACTCGGAGCGCGCTGCATCTAGCAACCCCTCGCCGGGCGGTTGCGCACGGCTGCGCTTGCCTTTATCGTGATGCGGTCCACCATTCGAACCCGCGCGCAGATGAGCGCCCAGCAAGCCACTTCCTCCGCCACACCTGAAGCACCGACCGACCTGCGCGAGCGCATCCGCGCGGCGCGCCCGTCGCTCTCTCCGGCCGAACGCCAGGTGGCCGACTGGGTGCTGCGCCAGCCCGGTACGGTGCTGAGCCTGCCGGTGGCCGCCATCGCGCGCGAGGCCGGTGTCAGTCAGCCCACGGTTATCCGCTTCTGCCGCTCGATGGGCTGCCATGGCCTGTCGGATTTCAAGCTGCGGCTCGCGCAAGGCAACGTCGCCCGCGATGCTGCACCGGCGCGCATCGCGTCGCCCTCCGGCACGCGCGTCCTGCAAAACGCCATCGATTCGCTCACCACGCTGCAGGACCGCTTCGACCCGCGCACGCTCGATGCGGCGGTGGCGCTGGTCGACAGCGCCCACCGCATCGACCTGTACGGCTTCGGCAGTTCAGGCGTGGTGGCGCTCGATGCGCAGACGAAGTTCTTCCGCTACGGCATTCCCGCGAATGCGTATAGCGATCCGTATCTCGTGTCGATGTCGTTGAACGTGCTGCAGGCGGGCGACGTGGTGATCGCCATTTCCAAATCGGGCGCGTTGCCCGAACTGCAGACGGCGGTGGAGCGCGTGCGTGAACTGGGCGTGCGCGTGATTGCCGTGACTGCGCCCGGCAGCCTGCTCGCGGCACTCGCCGATGTGGTGCTGCCCGCCGACGTGGACGATGCCGTGGCCGACCGTTCGATGGTCGCGCGCCTGTTACACCTGGCGCTGCTCGATGCGCTGGTGCTGGAAGTGGCGCTGCGCAAGGGCAGCGCACTCCAGCACGCCGATCAACCTGAGTAACGCCAATGCGAAAGCGGCGTCAGTGTCCCTGGGCCACCGCGTGGTCCATGGCAGCACAGAGACCGATCAGCCCCGGGTACGGGGAATGAATCACGTACACCGGCATCGACGCCACATAGGCCGAGAAGCGGCCCTTGTCTTCAAAGCGGCGCCGGAACGGTGAGTTGGCAAACGCCGGCCCCAGACGCGGGACGATACCGCCGCCGATGTACACGCCCCCGCGCGCACCCAGCGTGACCGCCAGGTTGGCCGCGATGGTGCCGAGAAACGCACAGAACGTATCGACGGCATAACGGCAGCGCGCGTGGTCGCCAGCGGCATCTTCCATCTCGCCCAGCGCGATGGCGGTGATGTCGGCCGCGCGGCGCAACGTTGGGCCTTGCTGCCAGAGATCGAAGCACGCACCCAGCGCCTCGTAGATCAGCTCCAGGCCCATGCCCGAAATCAGCCGCTCGGCCGACACATGGCCGAAGCGCTCGCGTGCGAAGCGCCAAATGACGGCTTCCTCGTCGTTCATCGGCGGAAAGGCGACATGGCCGCCCTCGCCGGCCACGGCAATGTAGCGGCCCTCCGCCGTCGGCAGCAGCGACGCGACACCCAGGCCCGTGCCGGCGCCGAGTAGCGCCCGCGGTGCATCGGCCAGGCTCGCGCCGCCGCCCACCTGTTCCAGCTCCTCTGCGGGCAGATACGGCAACGCGTGCGCCAGCGCGGCAAAGTCGTTGAGCACGACGAAGGTGTCGAAGCCCAGCGACTGGCGCATCGCCTCGATCGAGAACGCCCAGTCGCGGTTGGTCATGCGGATCTGGTCGCCCAGCACCGGATTGGCGATGCCGATGGCCGCATGGCGCACGCCAGCGGTTGCGATTTCCGGCGGCAGCGATGCCAGGTACGCGCGCATGGCTGCTTCCAGCGACGGATAGTCATCGCCGGCCAGCACACCGATGTGGGCCAGGCGCATGGGCGCCATCTCCACCGCAAAGCGCACGTTGGTGCCGCCCACGTCGGCCACCAGCCGCGGGTAGGCCAGCATGTCGGCCAATTGGTCGGCCCCCGTGCCCGCGTTCACCTCATGTAGTCCAATAGACATCGAGCGGCACCTCCCGCTGATGAATGACGTAGCTCACCGGCAGCGCGCGCTGGGCCACGCCTCGCGCGGCATCGTCGAACACACCGCGCTTGACCGGCCCGGAGATCGAAAGGAACAACCGCCGCGCCGCACACAGCGCAGACAGGTTCAGGCTGATACGCCGATGCGGCGCTGTGCCCGGGCGCACCGGCAGATAGGCCGGAGCCTGCGTGCGATCGATGCCCTCGTTCAATTCAGGCGCGTCGGGAAACAACGATGCGGTATGCCCATCGTCCCCCATACCGAGAATCACTACGTCGGGTTGCTGAAACGGATCATTGGCAGTCGCCACGCATGCATCCACGTCAACCGATTCACCGTGCACGTGCGGTGGCAACACCAGTGGAAAAAAGCGCGCCGCCGCCGCCGCATCCTGCAACAGGTGCTCGCGGACAAGGCGCGCGTTGCTGTCGGCATGCCCGGGCGGCACGGCACGCTCGTCGACCAGCGTGATCGACACATCAGCCCAGCGCAGCGGCAACACGCGCAGCGCGGCAAACAGCGCGATGGGCGAACGCCCGCCAGAGACAGCCAGGCACGCACTGCCCTGTTCCTCGATCACATGCGTGAGCGTGTTGGCAACGGCCGCTGCCAGCGCTTGCACCTGCGCAGCGGCGTCCGGAACTGCGTGCCAGCGCATCGCCATTACATCTCCTCGTGCCAGGCGGCGTTGTCGCGCGAGAGCAGCGCGCTCGATGCCGCCGGCCCCCAACTGCCAGCGGTGTAACCCTTGGGCGCAATGCGCGCTTCGTTCCACGCTTCAATGATCGGCTCGACCCAGCGCCACGCTTCGGCCTGCTCATCGCGGCGCACGAACAGGCCGAGCTTGCCGTTGACAGCGTCCATCAGCAGACGCTCATACGCGCCGGCATGGCGCACGCCGCCGTGGTCGGTAAAGTCCAGATCCAGCGTGGACGGCTGCAAGCCCAGCGCCGCGCCCGGCGTCTTGGTCAGGAACTGCAGGCGGATGCTTTCTTCCGGCTGCAGGCGGATGACCAGACGGTTTTCCGGAAACTGGATCAGCGGCTTAGGAAACAGCGCGTGCGGCACATCGTGAAAACGCACCACGATCTCCGCGAGGCGCTGCGGCATGCGCTTGCCCGTGCGCAGGTAGAACGGCACGCCAGCCCAGCGCCAGTTGGCAATCTCGGCCTTGATCGAGACGAACGTTTCGGTACGGCTGTCAGGCGGAATGCCCTGCTCGTGCAGATAGCCCTGCACCGGCTGCCCGGCGATGGCGCCTTCCTGATACTGGCCGCGCACGGTCTTTTCCGGCACCTCCTGCAGCGGAATCGGCTTGAGGGCCTTGAGGATCTTCAGCTTTTCGTCGCGGATGGCGTCTTGCGACAGGCTCGACGGCGGCTCCATGGCGACGATACACAGGAGTTGCAGCAGGTGGTTCTGCACCATGTCGCGCAGCGCGCCGACGCCATCGTAGAAATCGCCGCGCTTTTCCACGCCAAGCTGCTCGGCAATGGTGATCTGCACGTCCTTGATCCATTCGCGGCGCCACAGCGGCTCGAACAGCGCGTTGCCAAAGCGGATCGCCATCAGGTTCTGGACGGACTCTTTCCCGAGGTAGTGGTCGATCCGGTAGATCTGGTCTTCGGCAAAGAATTGCGCCACGGCGGAGTTGATGCGTTCGTTCGACGCGAGATCGGTGCCCAGCGGCTTTTCCAGCACCAGCCGCACATTGGGCGTATTCAGCCCGACACGGGCGAGCTGGGCGCAGATGTCGATGAAGAAGCCAGGGGCGGTGGCCAAGTAGCACACGGTTACCGGAGCGCGGTCCTCGCCCAGCGCGGCGGCCAGCCCGTCGAACTGCTCGGGCTTGCGGGCGTCGACCTGCTGATAAACGATGCGCTCGGCAAACGAAGCCCAGGCGTCGTCGGAGACGGGCGCCCCGGAGTACAGGCGCATGGTCGGGCGCGTTTCACGCTCCAGCAGGGCAAGGTAGCCGGCGGTCTCCAGCGGCTGCGTGCCGATGGCGAAGATCCGCCCGCGCGGGTGCAGTTCGCCGCCCTGATGCGCATCGAACAAGGCCGGAATCAGCTTGCGGCGGGCAAGATCGCCCGTACCGCCGAACAACACCATGTCGAATGCGGGCACCGACATCGTCATCTCCTGTGTGTGAGCCATCGATTAGGCTAGCCTAGCTGACTAGCAAGACAACACGTGTTTTTAGCTCATTTTGTAGTATTACTACATCGCGGGCAAGGCATTCATGAAACTGCCCCGGCAAGCGTTTCCGGCGAAACTTTTGCCGCGGGGCACCTGCTCTGGCGCGCCTTCTGGCACGCAATTCGCGTGCTCGCCCGTGTTAAGGGCGCTGCATCGGATGCGGTACCTGTGGAAAACCCTGCACCACATTCGGCGCATTTGTAGGAAAATTACAGCATTCCGTCCTGCCCGGACCTACCCCCCAGGAGAACCCGCATGGCCCTGCACCGCACTTTGGCCGCCGTCACCCAGCGCATCATCGACCGCAGCCGCGGCCCCCGCCAGGCCTATCTGGACGTCACCCGCAAGAATGCCGGCCGCAGGGTCGAGCGTACGCTGCTCTCGTGTACGAACCTCGCCCACGGTTTTGCGGCCATGCCGGGTGAAGCGAAGATCCGCCTGAAAGCGCTGGAGCGGCCGAACCTCGGCATTGTCTCGGCGTACAACGACATGCTCTCTGCGCACCAGCCGCTGGAGGCGTTTCCGGCGTGGCTCAAGCAGGCCGCGCTGGAGGCTGGCGGCACCGCACAGTTTGCCGGCGGCGTGCCGGCCATGTGCGATGGCGTGACGCAGGGGCAGGACGGGATGGAGCTGTCGCTGTTCTCGCGCGACACGATTGCCTTGTCGACAGCAGTCGCGCTGTCGCACCAGATGTTCGACGCGGCGCTGTACCTGGGCGTGTGCGACAAGATCGTGCCGGGACTGGTGATCGGCGCGCTGTCGTTCGGCCACCTGCCCGCCGTGTTCGTGCCGGCCGGCCCGATGACCACCGGCATCAGCAACGATGAAAAAGCCCGCACGCGCCAGCTCTACGCCGAGGGCAAGCTATCGCGCGCCGACCTGCTGGAAGCCGAATCCAAGTCGTACCACGGTGCCGGCACCTGCACGTTCTACGGCACCGCCAACTCCAACCAGATGCTGATGGAGGTGATGGGCCTGCACCTGCCGGGCACCGCCTTCATCAACCCGAACACGCCGCTGCGCGAGGCGCTCACGCGTGAATCGGCGCGCCAGGCGCTCAAGCTCGTCTTCAGCGGCGACCAATACACCCCCATCGCCGACGTGCTGGATGAGCGCGCCTTCGTCAACGGCATCGTCGGCCTGCTGGCCACGGGCGGTTCGACCAACCACACGCTGCACCTGGTGGCGATGGCGCGCGCAGCCGGCATCCTGCTCACGTGGGACGACTTCAACGATCTGTCGGGCGTGATTCCGCTGCTGGCGCGTGTCTACCCGAACGGCAAGGCCGATGTGAACGAATTCCAGGCGGCGGGCGGCTTGTCCATCGTGATTCGCGAGTTGATCGATGCCGGCCTGCTCCACGACGACGTGACGACCATCATGGGCAAGGGCCTGCGCCGCCATGCGCAAGAACCTTTCCTGGACGGTGACAAGCTGGTGTGGCGCGATGGCGCCGCCGCCTCGCTCGATACCAACATCGTGCGCGGCGTGGCCGAGCCGTTCTCGCCCGACGGCGGCCTGCGCGTGCTCGACGGCAACATCGGGCGCTCGGTCATCAAGGTGTCGGCGGTCAAGCCGGAACATCGCTTTGTGGAAGCGCCGGCACGCGTGTTCCTCGCGCAGGACGATCTGATCAACGCCTTCAAGGCCGGTGAACTGGAGCGCGATTTCGTGGCTGTGCTGCCGTATCAGGGCCCGGCCGCCAACGGCATGCCCGAGCTGCACAAGCTCACGCCAACGCTGTCGGTGCTGCAGGAGCGCGGTTTCAAGGTCGCGCTGGTGACGGACGGCCGCATGTCGGGCGCATCGGGCAAGGTGCCGGCCGCCATCCACATCACGCCGGAAGCGCTCAACGGTGGGCCGCTGGCGCGTGTGCGCGATGGCGACATCGTCGTGCTGGATGCGGAAGCGGGCACGCTGCAAGTGCGCGTGCCGGAGGCGGAGTGGAAAGCCCGCCAGGTCAGCACGCCGGATCTCTCGCACTACCACGCGGGCGTTGGGCGGGATTTGTTCTCGGGCTTCCGCCGCAATGTGTCGGCCGCGGAAGAAGGCGCCTGCACGTTGTTCGTATCGGCCGGCGCGTAAACCGAAGACGATCAATCGGCCCCGGTGCAACGCCGGGGCCGATTGCGTTTACAGCATCGACTTGTCGATCGAGATGCCGAGCTCACCGGCCATCTGCTCGACAAGCGCCTGCAGCCTGGCCACCTTGTCGGCCAGCTGCTTCTGCTCTGCTTTCAGCGCTTCGAACTCCGACGGCGCGATGGACTCGTCCACGGCGCCGGCCTGGCGCATATCGGCCTGCGCAACTTCACCGCACAGCAGGTGCATCCAGCGGCTTTCGCGCTCCCCCGGCATACGCTGCAGCTTCACGACATAGGGCGGATCGTGCTCGGCCAGTTCGTCCAAAAACGCTTCAACGGATGAGATGTCGGCAAAGGCGTGGAACCGCGCTGCGTTCAGCCGCAGCTCGGCTGCGGTCTGCGGGCCGCGCAGCAGCAGCACCGTGAGCAACGCGACCGATTGGCTCGGCACAGCCAGCACGCGGTTCATGTTGTGCTCGAAGCGCGGCACGCGGCTGCTGCTGCCTTCCATGACCAGACTCATCGATTTCAGCCCGTCGATGGCCGTGAGGATCTCGGCTTCAGTCACGGACATGACCGGCGCACGTGCGGTTTTCTGGTTGCAGCCGGCCGCCAGCGCGTTGAGCGTCAGCGGGTAGGTGTCGGGCACCGTGTGTTGCTTTTCGACCAGAACGCCGAGCACGCGGCCTTCAAGCGCGGTCAGGGTGCGGATGGCGCGACGCTGTGGAGCGTCGGAATGGATGTTCATGATGGGACGGCGACGGATACGCTGTGGGTTGGGGCAAATCGGATCCCAGCATCATATCCGCCACGCGCAGGCAAGCGACCCTGCCTGCGCAACAGCAAGCGAAACTCAGCCCTTGGCCGGACCGCGCACCAACAACACCGGCGTGGTCGCCTGGCGGATGAACTTCTCGGCCACGCTGCCCAGCATCGCATGCGCCAGCCCACGGCGGCCGTGCGTGCCGATCACCACCACATCGGCGCCACTGCGCACCGCTTCGCCTTGCAGAGCGGCGGCCACATCTTCCCCCACGTTCTGCGTTTCCACCAGCACCGTTTCCTGCTGCAAACCGGCAGAGGTCAGCGTTGCGGCGGTGTCGGCCAGCAACGCGGTGCCGGCCTGGATAAACGACTTGCGCAGCTCGGTCGGGTCGTAATAGCCGACGTCGAACAGCATGGCAGGGCTGTCGACGATATAGACCGCGCGGACAGTGCTCTGGAATGCCTTGGCCAGGCGCACGGCCTCGGCCAGGGCCAGCTTGCTGGTTTCGCTGCCATCAATGGCGACCAGGATCTTCTTGTACATGGTTCAAGCCTCGCAGGGGGAGTGGTTGTCGGAATACTGTGCCGGAGCAGCAACATGGCCGCCTACGCACTATTCTGTGACATTCACGGCCCTTTTGCGTTGCGCCAGATCAGATGGCCGCGACCATGCGACGCAACAATGCACCGTCATCCGCCCGCCCCTACGCCCGAGTTGATTGCTGCTTACCGCAACGCGCGGTATCGCGTCAGCACGCCGGAAGGCGACGTGCTGCTGCGCGTCGATGCCGTCAACCCATGCGTGGCGGCTCTGCTTGCGCAAGCCAATGCACCGTGGGCCGTCTTCGTGACGGCGCATCAGCCGTTCTCCCACCCGGTGTCTGCCGATGAAAACGCTGCGCGCCAGGCAGAACTGCTCGCCTGGGCCATCGCGCGCGGCATGCCGTGGCTCGATGGCGAAGGCGGGCCACCGGAAGATTCCCCGGCAAACCCGTGGCCGCCCGAGCCGAGCCTGCTGCTGTTCATTGAAGACGAGGCCATCGCCGACACCCTGATGCTCACGTTCGAGCAGAACGCCGTAGTGCTGTGCGATGCGCACGGATTTTGTACCTTGCGTTGGCACCCGTATCTGCCAGACTGATTTTGCACAGGGCACTTGGCAGACAGCGCTTTGCAGCACCCTAAGTGGCGCTTCCGATTCCTAAGTGCTTGCGTGGATACATCAGCAGGAGGTTTGTATGGAACTGCACATGCAATCGCATCATTGGGAGCGCCGCATGCCGGACTGGCTCGCCGCCAGCGTGGCAGGCCTCGTGGGCGGCGCACTGGTCATCGTGCTGGAGTTCTTCTGGTCAACCATGGTGCTCAATGAAAGCCCATGGCGCCCGACCCACAAGATCGCCGCCATGGTCATGGGCCGGGGCGCGCTGGAAGAGATGTCCCTGTTCAGCTACAGCATCGTGGCGACGGCGCTCGTGCTGCACTTCGTGCTGGGCGCGATCATGGGGATGATCCTTGGGGCCATCATCGCCCCGTTCCACTTCGACTCGAGCCCCGGCATGCTCGCAGCCGTTGGCGTGGTCTTCGGGATCGTGGCGTACGTGGTGAATTTCTACGGCATGACGGCCGTGTTTCCTTGGTTTGTATCGGAGCGCGGCTCGGGGCCGCTACTGGCCAACCTGCTGTTCGGGGTGGCGGCGGCCATTACCTACGGCATGCTGGAGCGGCGCGCGGGCGAACCGATGCACTGATCCCTCGACCTTTTCCTGCGGCGCCGCAAGCTGAGCGGCGCCATCAGGAGGCGGCCGCCTCTGGCAACCCATGCCGGAGGCGGCCGCTTTGCATTGCGGCGCAGCACGCAGATGCCGCATTGGCGCGATCCGCACGCGCGGTGCGCCTCGTCCTTACGTTGCCTTGCACGATCCGGGTGCGCGACCTAGCCTGTCTTTAGCGTGTTGAGGGAATCCCTCGCCGGGAGGTGCCCATGGCCCTTGCGATTGCGCTCGTGCTGATCGTCGTGCTGGCGGTGGGGTTTCACTTTGCCAGTCCGTGGTGGATCACCCCGATCGCCTCCAACTGGGTGCGCATGGACGACACGCTGACGATCACCATCGTCATTACCGGCGTGTTGTTTGTCGCCATCAACCTCTTCGTCGTTGCAGCGCTCCTGCGCTATCGCCATCGCGATGGCCAACCCAACCAGCGCGCCGCCTACGAGCCGCACAACACGCGACTGGAATGGTGGCTGATCGGCGTCACCACGGTGGGTGTGGCGGCGCTACTGGCGCCCGGCCTGTTCGTCTATGCCGATTACGTGCGCCCGCCATCGAACGCCCTGCAGATGGAAGTGCTCGGCCAGCAATGGCAATGGCGCTTCCGCTTTGCCGGCCCCGGCGGCAAGCTCGGCACGACCGACGTGCGCTACATCAGCAACGACAACCCGTTCGGCATGAACCCGGCCGACCCGAACGGGCGCGACAACTACCTGATCGAAACGCCCGAGCTGCATCTGCCGATCAACCGCCCGATCCAGGTGCTGGCGCGCTCGCGCGATGTGCTGCACGACTTTTATGTGCCGCCGTTCCGCGCGCGCATGAACATGGTGCCGGGCATGATCACCACGTTCTGGTTCACGCCCACCAAGGCGGGGCGTTACGACATTCTGTGCGCGCAGCTCTGCGGTATCGGGCACTCCAACATGCGCGGTGTGGTGGTCGTGGAAGACGAGGCATCGTTTGCACGCTGGCTCGCACAGCAGACCACCTTCGAGCAGAGCCAGAAGGCCAAGGTGCAGGCCGCCTCCGCCGCTGCCGGCGGCAGCGCGCAGGCATTGGCCGAACAAGGCCACACGCTCGCGCAGGCCAAGGGCTGCGTCGCCTGCCACTCGGTCAATGGCAGCCCAGGCGTCGGCCCGACATGGAAGGGTTTGTACGGCTCCACGCAGACCATGGCCGACGGCTCGACCGCGGTGGCCGATGAAGCCTATCTGCGCGCCTTCATCCGCGATCCGAAAGCGCGTGTGGTCAAAGGCTTCGCGCCCATCATGCCGACCTTCGACCTGAGCGAGCAGGAGCTCGCAGCGCTGGTGGCGTACATCAAGGCGCAAGGTGCCGACGCTGCGGCGACCGCTGCAAAACCGTAGCGAGGAGAAGCCATGTCCTACGCACACGCCGACCACGGCCAGGATCACGCACCGCAAAGCTTCTGGACACGCTACGTCTGGAGCCAGGACCACAAGGTCATCGCCGTGCAGTATTCGCTCACGGCCATCGCCATCGGGCTGGTGGGGCTCGTGCTGTCGAACCTGATGCGGCTGCAGCTGGGGTTTCCGGGCAAGTTCGCCTTTATCGACGCCAACCACTACTACCAGTTCGTCACCATGCACGGAATGATCATGGTGGTCTACCTGCTCACGGCGCTGTTCCTGGGCGGCTTCGGCAACTACCTGATCCCGCTGATGCTGGGCGCGCGCGACATGGTGTTTCCGTTCCTGAACATGCTCAGCTACTGGGTGTATCTGCTGGCGGTGCTGGTGCTGGTTGCGAGCTTCTTCGTACCAGGCGGGCCCACCGGCGCAGGCTGGACGCTGTATCCGCCGCAGGCGATCCTGCCCGGCACGCCCGGCACCGAATGGGGCATCGTGCTGATGCTGGTGTCGCTGGCGATCTTCATCGTGGCGGCAACGATGGGCGGTCTGAACTACGTGACCACCACGCTGCAGGCGCGCACGCGCGGCATGACGCTCATGCGCATGCCGCTCACCGTTTGGGGCATCTTTACGGCGACCGTGCTGGCGCTGCTGGCGTTTCCGGCGCTGTTCGTGTCGGCCATCATGATGCTGCTCGACAAGACGCTGGGCACCAGCTTCTTCGTACCGGCTGTGGTGTCGATGGGGCAGCAGCTCAAGCACAGCGGGGGCAGCCCGTTGCTGTTCCAGCACCTGTTCTGGTTCTTCGGGCACCCCGAGGTGTACATCGTGGCGCTGCCCGCCTTCGGCATCGTGTCGGACCTCATCAGCACGCACGCGCGCAAGAACATCTTCGGCTACCGGATGATGGTGTGGGCCATCGTCATCATCGGTGTGTTGTCGTTCGTCGTCTGGGCACACCACATGTTCGTCTCGGGCATGAACCCGTACTTCGGGTTCTTCTTTGCCACCACCACGCTCATCATCGCCATCCCGACGGCGCTGAAGGTCTACAACTGGGTGCTCACGCTGTGGCGCGGCAACATCCACCTGACCGTGCCGATGCTGTTTGCCATCGGCTTTATCAGCACGTTCCTGATCGGCGGCTTGACGGGGCTGTTCCTCGGCAACGTCAGCGTGGACATTCCGCTGTCCAACACGTACTTCGTGGTTGCGCACTTCCACATGGTGATGGGCGTGTCGCCGATCCTGGTGGTGTTCGGCGGGCTCTATCACTGGTACCCGAAGGTGACGGGCCGCATGCTGAACGACACGCTGGGCCGCGCGCATTTCTGGATCACCTTCATCGGCACGTACCTGATCTACTTCCCGATGCACTACCTGGGCTTGCTCGGCATGCCGCGCCGGTACTACGCGTATGAGGGCTACAGCTTCATCCCGCCCTCCGCGCAGACGCTGAATACGTTCATCACCGTCATCGCCATCATCGTGGGCGTGGCGCAGTTGCTGTTCCTCTTCAACCTGGCGTGGAGCCTCGTGCGCGGCAAAAAGGCCGAGGCCAACCCGTGGCGCGCCACCACGCTCGAATGGCAGACGCCGCAGACGCCACCCGTGCATGGCAACTGGGGGCCGACGCTGCCGGTGGTCTATCGGTGGGCATACGAGTACAGCCCGCCCGGCCGTGCAGATGACTTCGTACCGCAGAACGAACCACCCACCGGCGCACCCGACATGGGAACGGAAGCAGCGCCGGGCACCGACATCCTCCACACCAGCGGGGTGCGCACATGACGACCCTTCCCCGCCACTTTGTTCCCGATACCGCGCCTGTATTGCCGCACGCCGGGCGCATTGGCTTGCGTGTGTTCATGGCCGTGGTGACGGCGCTGTTCTCGCTGCTGATCCTGGCTTATGCCATGCGCATGCGCGAGCCGGATTGGATGCCGGTTCCGCACCCGGTCCTGCTGTGGTGGAACACCGGCGCGCTGGCGCTGGCCAGCGTGGCCATGGAACTGGCACGGCGAACCGACGCGCGCCGCACGATCTGGCTGCTCGCGGGTGGCGCGCTTGCCGCACTGTTCGTGTTCGGGCAATGGGCAGCATGGCAACAACTGTCGGCCACGGGGCAAGGCGTGTCGGTCAACCCATCCAACAGCTTTTTATATGTGTTCACCGGCCTGCACGCCGCGCATGTCATCGGTGGGCTCGTCGTCTGGGCGGTGACGGTCGCGCGCCTGCACAGCAACGCCGATCGCACGCAACGTGCCGTTGCCCTCTGCGCGACGTACTGGCACTTTCTGCTGGCCGTGTGGCTCGTGCTGCTGGCCGCAATGTGGTGGATCACGCCCGCATTCGTCAGTGCCATCTGCGGACCGCTGTACGGAGCCACGCCATGAGCAACCCCACGCTTCCCACCGACCCGGCCAACGCCTTGCCCGAAGGTTGGCCCGGCGTCGTCAACGACTGGTCTGGCGACCGCGAAGCCTTCAAGGTGCCGTGGGGCAAGGCCATGATGTGGATCTTCCTGCTGTCGGACACCTTCGTCTTCAGCAGTTTCCTGATCGGCTACATGACAGTGCGCATGTCGACCACGGTGCCGTGGCCCAACACGGCCGAAGTGTTCGGCATGAAGATCGGCGGCGTGGAGGTGCCGCTGCTGCTGATCGCCATCATGACCTTTGTGCTCATCAGCAGCAGCGGCACCATGGCCATGGCCGTCAACTTCGGCTACCGGCGCAACGCCAGGCGCGCCGCCGCGCTCATGCTGGCCACGGCATTGCTCGGCGTCTGCTTCGTCAGCCTGCAGGCATTCGAGTGGACCAAGCTGATCGTGCTCGAAGGCGTGCGGCCCTGGGGCAATCCGCTGGGTGCGGCGCAGTTTGGCGCGTGCTTTTTCATGATCACCGGCTTCCACGGCTTTCACGTGACCTGCGGCGTGATCTACCTGTTGCTGGTCGCACGCAAGATCCGGCAGCCGGGCTTTACCGAACACGGCAACTTCCAGATCGTGGAGATCGCGGGCCTCTACTGGCACTTCGTCGATCTCGTCTGGGTGTTCATCTTTGCGTTGTTCTACCTGTGGTGAGGCAGCCATGAACCACACCGACCCGTCTCCCACGCCAGCGGTGCCCGACACCCACGGCCAGCAGCACAGCATCAGCGTCTACCTGAAAATCTGGGGCCTGCTGTTCGTGCTCAGCACGCTGTCGTACTTGGTCGATTACTTTCGCGTGGAAGGCCTCACGCGCTGGGTGCTGATCGTCGTGCTGATGATCGCCAAGGCTGGGCTGATCGTCTCCGTGTTCATGCACATGATGTGGGAGCGGCTGGCCCTGGTGTACGCGATCCTGATGCCGCCGCTCGCGCTGCTGGTGCTGATGGTGTTGATGGCGGCGGAGGCGCATCACACGTTCGGGATGCGCATGTTGTTTTTCCACTGAGCCCCGCGCTGAGCCGAGCACGGCCCGGCGAGGCCCGCATCCGGCCCACGGAGAGCGAACCGTGGACCTCAAACAGTCGCGCTCCGCAGTCTGAGGTCGGAAATTTCGACCTCAGACTGTCGCGTTCGACCCTCAGACAGTGGAACGCCAGCCTCAACACGTCGCACTTGGCCCTGCGACGGCGGAGTGCGGGCCTCAGAGTGCGGATGGATCGAATGTTTTTGGGCGGAGCGTGAGGCTCGGACAGTGGCTTTCGAGCCTTCTAGGCTGAAACGCCAGCCTCCGCCCCTGGCGGTCGTGTGTTTGACATTGGGACACGACCCCGTGACGGTGGCGTTCGAGCTTCAAAGCGTCACGTTCGACGCTCGCACGGTGGCGCGCCAGTGTGAGCGCCTGGAGCACCACCCTCCGAGGGTGGAATTCGAGTGTTCGACCGTGGAGCGCGGTGCTCCAACACTCGCCGGCACGCGGGCAGCCCGGCCCAGGGCCGCCGCGTTGCCAGGGGGCGATGAGGTTTAGCCGAGATTGATTGCGTCCAGCGCCTGCGTGAAATCGGCCACCAGATCGGCCTCATCCTCAATGCCAACCGACACGCGCACGAGCGAATCGGCAATCCCCATCGACGCGCGGCGCTCGGCGCCCATTTCCCAGTAGATGGTGGGGGCGACCGGAATCACCAGCGTGCGCGTGTCGCCCAGGTGCGTGGCGCGCACGGCGTAGCGCAGGTGGTCGAGCATGTCGACGTAGTCAGCGCCGTCCACCAGTTCGAAGCTCAGCAGGCCGCCGTAGTGACGGAACAGCTCGGTGGCGCGGGCGTGTTCGGGGTGTTCCGGCAGGCCGGGGTAATACACGCGTGCCACCTTCGGGTGCGCGGCCAGCGTGCGGGCCAGCGCCAGCGCGTTGCTGCAGGTGCGGTCCACGCGCAGCGCCATCGTTTCGGCGCCCACGGCAATACGGTGCGCGGCATCGGCAATCAACGTCGCACCCTGATCGCGCAGGCCCTTCTTGCGGATCTGCTGGATGCCCTGCATTTCCGGCTTGGCCTTGCGGTAGGCCGGGTAGATGTTCGGATACGCCGTCCAGTCGAACAGGCCCGTATCCACCACCGCGCCGCCCAGCGCGTTACCGTGCCCGCCGATGTACTTGGACAGCGAATGCACCACGAGGCTCGCCTGCGCATCACGCGCGCGGAACAGCCATGGTGACGTCATCGTGCTGTCGACCACGTAGATCAGCCCGCGTGCCTTGCAGATGTCACCAATGCCCTTCAGATCCGCCACCTGGGTGCGCGGGTTGGCAATGGTTTCCACAAAGACGAGGCGTGTGTTCGGCTGCACCGCATCGGCCACGGCCTGGGCCGACGTGGCATCGACAAACGTCACTTCCACGCCCAGGTTGCGCAGCGTTTCGAACACGCTGTTGGTGTTGCCGAACAGGAACGCGCTGGAGACCACGTGGTCGCCGGCGCGCAGCATGGTCGAAAACACCGCCATGATGGCCGCCATGCCGGTCGCAAAGCATGCGGTGGCCACGCCGGCTTCCATCATCGTGATCTTGGCTTCGAGTGCGGCCGTGGTCGGGTTGCCCTGGCGCGCGTAGGTGTAGCCGGGCTTGCCCTGGAACACGTCGATCAGCTCGCGCGTATCGGTATAACCGTACGTGGTGGACGTGTGCAGCGGCTTGTGGATGGCGTAGTGCTCGACGCCGGCTTCGCGGTCGGCGTGCAGGAGGGCGGTGGTCAGTCCGGTCATGGCGGGGGCAGCAGAAAGGCAGGAAACAGCAGGAAAGTCCTGCATTATCGCGCGATTCCGGGGCCACCTGGGCGGTCCAACCGGAGCGGGCGTGGAACATGGCTTGCGTCGCACCCTCGCGTTGCAAGACCGACCGGATTCCACGCCTGGTGACGAGCCCATCTCCTGCATCCTCCCCTCCTCCCCATCCTGCTGAGGCATCGAGCCTGCAGCAGCGGATCGTGGGCGCGTTGTGGCGCGCCATCTGGCGCTACCGCAAGCGCGTGCTGGTGGCCGTGGGGCTGCTGGTGCTGGCCAAGCTGTGCGCGGTGGGCGTGCCGATCGTGCTCAAGTGGATTGTCGATGGCTTTGGCGATGCCACGCGGGCGCGTGTCTTTCCCGCCTTCCTACTGCTGGCCTATGCCGTGCTGCGCTTTGGCGGCACGCTGTTCGGCGAGCTGCGTGACATGGTGTTCTCGCGCGTGTCGCAGCCGACGGTGGCGGGGTTCATGGCGCAAGCGTTCGAGCATTTGCACCAGCTCGGGCCGCGCTTTCATGCAAGCCGGCAGACCGGCGGGCTGATCCGCGATGTGGAGCGCGGCACCACCGGCATCGAGTTCCTGCTGGGTGTCGCGCTGTTCACGATCCTGCCGACCATGGTGGAGATCGGCTCCGTGCTCATCATCATGATGAGCCGCTACAGCGGGTGGTATCTCGTCACCATCCTGGCCACGTTTGCCGCCTACTGCACCGCCACCGTGCTGCTCACGCGACGCCGCGTGCGCCTGCAGCGGCAGATGAACGAGTTCGACTCGATGGCCGGTAGCCGGCTGCTCGACAGCATGCTCAACCACGAAGCCGTGAAGGTCTACACCAGCGAGCGCTTCGAGGCGCACCGCTACCGCGACATCCTGCGCCAACGCATCGAGACGGCAGTCGCCAACCAGCGAGCGTTGTCATTGCTCCATGTGTCGCAAAGCGGTGTCATTGCCGGGGGTGTAACCACTGTGATGTTGCTCGCCGGGCAGGACGTGACGCGCGGCGTGCTGTCGGTCGGCGACCTTGTGCTGATCAACGCGTACATCATCCAGGTGTGCCTGCCGCTCAACGCGCTGGGCTTCATGTTCCGCGAGGCGAAAGACGCCGCCATCAATGCCGAGCGCCTGTTCCAGTTGCTTGAACAGCGGGCCGATGTGGTGGACCTGCCCAACGGCGCACCGCTGCGCGTGACGCAGGGCGAGGTGCAGTTCGACCACGTGGATTTCGGCTACGAGAACACGCGGCCCATCCTGCACGACTTGTCGCTGCACATTCCGGCCGGGCACACGGTGGCCGTGGTGGGGGGCAGCGGCTCGGGCAAGTCGACGCTGGCGCGGCTGCTGCTGCGCTTTTACGACCCCTGGGCGGGGCGCGTGTCCATCGACGGGCAAGACCTGCGCGTGGTCACGCAAGACAGCGTGCGGCGCGCGATCGGCATCGTCCCGCAAGACACCATCCTCTTCAACGACACCATTGCCTACAACATCGCCTACGGGCGCGAAGGCGCAACGATGGCCGAGGTGATCGAGGCCGCCCGCGCGGCCTATGTGCACGACTTCATCGCCGCGCTGCCCGAGGGCTACCAGACCATGGTCGGCGAGCGCGGGCTGAAACTCTCGGGCGGTGAAAAGCAGCGCATTGCCATTGCGCGGGCGCTGCTGAAGAACCCGTCGATCCTGATCTTCGACGAGGCGACCTCCGCGCTGGATACGCGCTCCGAACGCGCCATCCAGCGCGAGCTGGACCGGCTCTCGGCACATCGCACGACGCTGGTGATTGCACACCGGCTTTCCACGGTGGTGGACGCCCACGAAATCGTCGTGCTGGAAAAGGGCCGCATTGTCGAGCGCGGCCGCCATGTCGATCTGCTGGCGTCCAACGGCGTCTACGCCCAGCTTTGGACGCTGCAGCGTCAGCAGTCCGACCTGGAACAGGCCCAGCACCGGCTTGCACAGCAGCCGATCAACCTCGTGGCACTGGTGGTGAGCGTGCTCGACGGCTTGCGCGAGGCAATCGATGCACGCCGTATCACGGTGTATTCCGTCATCCGATCAGAAACGCCAAGCATCACGGGTGACCCGAGCCGCCTGCAAGGCATCGTCGGCGATGTACTGAGCCACGCCGTGCTCGCCAGCCACCCGGGCAGCCGCATCGAGATCGTGCTGGAGCGCGTGGAAGGCATGGCGCAGTTGCGCGTGACCGACACGATTGCCATACCGGCGGTGGCGGCTGCCGCCATTCCCACCGCCTCGCACACGCCTGCCGAGATGGAGCCCGACGCCGCCCTCTCGGCCTTTGGGCCCACGGCGACTCCGCCAGCGCCCGCGCCGTTCGACGTCCTGGACCCGGTGGAACCGCTCGCGCCGCTGCGGCAGGAGCCCCGCGCGTTCGATCCGGTGCTGGCTGCGACCGCGCAAGACACGGCCCCCACGCCTGCAGCCACGCTCGACCCATTGTGGATCCGCTCGGTTGTGGAACAGCACGGCGGGCGCTTTGCCGTCGTGCCGCTGCCCCATGGCGACGGCACCACGTATGTGATGGACTTCCCGATTCGGGCCGTGGCGCCGCTCGCGGCCGCGCCGGGCGAGGCCATGCCAGCCACCCCGCAGCAGGCGCCACCGGCCGAGCGCACCGCGCTTCCGCCCCCGGATGCGCTGTCCGGCGTGCACGTGCTCATCGTCGATGACCAGGAAGACGCCCGCGAGATCCTCCAGTTGCTGCTCGAAGACTACGGCGCGACCGTCACCGCCTATGGCGCCGCCAAGCCCGCGCTGGCCGCGTTGCGCGCGGCGCCGGGCAACTCATGGCCCGATGTGCTCGTCTCCGACATTGCCCTGGGTGAAGACGAAGACGGCTACGCGCTGCTGCGCAACGTGCGCATGCTGGAGAGCGAACGCGACATGCCGCTCGATGCCCGCCTGCCCGCCGTCGCGCTATCCGGCTATGACAGAGCCGAAGACCGCACGCGCGCGCTGCTGGCCGGCTTCCAGCTGCACCTGGCCAAGCCGACCGAACACGGCGAACTGGTCACCGCCATCCTGAGCGTCATTCGCGCACGGCATGCGCCCGCCCGTGAATCGCACGCATCCGTTTCCTTCCAATCAGCCCAGGAGTCTCCATAAGCATGCTGGCCGATTTCGATCCTTCCGCCCAAACAGAGCCAACGCAGGCGACGCAGAAACCACCGCAACAGAGCACATCGCACTTTGCCAGCGCAGACGCCGCGCGCCGTGCGGTGGAGATGGCGCTGCCGCTCATCACGCAAGCGATGACGCGTCCGCAGGAGGTGGGCGACAGCGGCTTTCTGCACATCGTGGTGATGGACCCGGCACGCTCACCCGGCGAATGCGCCTTCGACGAGGCGGTGCTCTACGAATACTCGGTGGGCGATCGCACGCAATGGGATGCGGACTACGCCGCTTACGCGCGCGCCAAGGCGCGGCTGGCGTGGCAGCACGGCATGAGCACACATGCACTGCAGGCACTGCGCCCGCACGTGCTGCGTGCGGGCGACACCAACCTGTGGGGCAGCGCCGTGCTCGACGGCATCGTGATCGGCGTGAGCGGCGCACTGCCGTTCTATGACGAAGCCTTTGCACATGTGGTGGCCGCGTGCCTGCGCGCCATCGCCAAACAGGCCGCGGCCGCCACGAGCGGTACGCTGCGGCTCGCCTGAGGCCCTACCTTCCGCGCGCGGCACGACGGGCGTGATGCCGTCGCCGCGCCGTTTCTCCTTGCCCTCCACGTAAGAATTGCGCGGTCACTTCGGCGGCAGCTCGTGCCAGCCGAGTGTCGCCATGGCGGCCGACGGCGCGCACGGGTCGCGCGCCATGTCCTCGCCAACCTCCCGCAAACGCTTGTCCGGACAAGCGAGAGACGCTTCTCCGCAGGCGCTCCACGCGCACTGCCGGAATACCCCCGCCGCATCGGGTCGCGCGCCATGGCACGCCGACTGCTGTAGGTCTTCGCACGTGGCTTCCAAACACCTCACCACCAAAGGCCGCGACGATAAGAGGAGAAACGACATGCGCATCGCCATGGTCAGTGAACACGCATCGCCACTCGCCGACCTGGGCGGTGTCGACTGCGGCGGACAAAACGTCTACGTGCGCCATGTCGCGCGCCAGCTTGCACGGCTGGGCCACCGTGTCGATGTCTTCACGCGCCGCGAGCGCCCGTGGGACCCAGAGGTGGTGCCGTTTGATAGCGGATGCCGTGTCGTCCACGTACCGGCCGGGCCGGCTGCCGTGCTGCCCAAGGAAGCGCTGCTGCCGCACATGCACGCCTTTGGCCGCCACCTGCTGAACCACTGCGCGCGCGCCCAGGCCAGCGGTGAGGGTTACGACGTCATCCACGCCAACTTCTTCATGTCGGGCCTCGCATCGCTGGCAGCGTCCGCGCGGTTGCACCTGCCGTTGGTCATGACCTTCCACGCGCTCGGCCGCGTGCGCCGGTTGCACCAGGGCAGCGCCGATGGCTTTCCTGATGCGCGCTTCGCGATTGAAGAAACGCTGGTGCAGCGCGCCGATCGTGTCATTGCCGAATGCCCGCAAGATCAGGCTGATCTGGAAACGCTCTACCGCGCGCGCGCCGAGCAGATCGACGTGGTGCCGTGCGGCTTCGACGCGAGCGAGTTTGCTCCGATTGACCGCGCGCAAGCGCGACGCCGGCTGGGCGTGCCGGCCGACGCGTTTGTCGTGCTGCAACTCGGCCGCATGGTGGCGCGCAAGGGCGTGGACAACGTCATCGAGGCCATCGGCAAGCTGCCGCCCGATGCCCGTAAGCGCGTGCGCCTGTATGTGGTGGGCGGCAACACCGTCGCGCCGGACGTGGCCGCCACGCCTGAACTCGGCCGCCTGCAAGCCATTGCCGAGCGCGCCGGCGTGAGCGCGCAGACCACCTTTGTCGGCAAGCGCGGCCGCGCCGATCTGCGCGCCTGGTATAGCGCCTGCGATGTGTTTGTGAGCACGCCGTGGTACGAGCCGTTCGGCATCACGCCGGTGGAGGCCATGGCATGCGGGCGTGCCGTCATTGGTGCCGACGTGGGCGGCATCCGATCGACCGTTCGGCATGAGCGCACCGGCTTCCTTGTGCCGCCCAAGGACCCGCAAGCCTTGGCCGCACGCCTGCTGCAGCTGATACAGCAACCCGACCTGTGCCGCGAGCTAGGGCAGGCCGGACTGGTGCGCGCCCGCATGCTCTACACGTGGCTGGGTGTGGCCGGACAGCTTGAACGCGCCTACCTCAAAGCCATCGACACCCACGCGCGCTCCGTGGGCCGCATGACCGACGCCGCGCCCAGTGCCAACGCTGCCGCGCTGGCGGGGCTCGCAGCCTGACCTGATCTTCTTTCCCACCGTTCCATCTTCACGCCGCCATGACCCAGACTGATTTGAATTCCAATCCCAACACCACACCCACACTGCGCGACCAGGTCATCATCGTGACCGGCGCGGGGCGCGGGCTGGGCGCCGCCATCAGCCGCGTGCTCTCTGCCGAAGGCGCCACGGTGGTGGCCACCGATCACGATGCCGGCACCGCGGACCGCACCGCCGCCGAGCTGATCGCCGAGGGCAGCCAGTCGCATGCCATTGCGCTGGACGTGGGCGACGAAGCGGCCGTACGCGGCGCGCTCGATGAAGTGGTCGATCGCTTTGGCCGCTTGGATGCCGTCATCAACAATGCGGCCATCGATATCACGCTGCCCATTGATGAACTGAACGTCGAAGACTGGGACCGCGTGGTGCGCACCAACCTGCGCGGCCCGTTCCTGCTGGCCAAGCACGCCAGCGTGCTGATGCGCAAACGCGCGAGCGGCGCCATCGTCAACATTGCCTCGACCGCATCGCGCCGTGCGTGGCCGAATGCGTCGGTCTACCACGCCACCAAGTGGGGGCTGCTGGGGTTGTCGCATGCGCTGCATGCCGAGCTGCGCCCGCACGGCATCAAGGTCTCTGCCGTGATTGCCGGCGGCATGCGCACGCCGTTCCTGCTCGACCGCTTTCCCGATATTGATGTGAACAATCTGCAGGACCCGGCCAACGTGGCCGCCGCCGTGCGCTTCGTGCTGCTGCAGCCGCCCGAGACCGTGATCCCGGAAGTAATGGTGCTGCCGATGCGGGAGACGTCATGGCCCTGATGCGCGCGCCGTTGCGGCTGAGACCAAGCCCCGCCGTCTTTCTCGACAAGGACGGCACGCTGCTCGAAGACGTGCCCTACAACGTCGACCCCGCGCGCATCGCATTGGCACCCGGGGCGGGAGAAGGCCTGCGCATGCTGGCCGCCACCGGCCTGCCGCTCATCGTGGTCAGCAACCAGCCCGGCGTGGCGCTGGGCTACTTTTCCAAGGAGGCGCTCGACGCCGTAGCCATGCGGCTGGGCGAGCTGTTCGCGCTGCACGGTGCCACGCTCAGCGGCTTCTACTTCTGCCCGCACGCGCCGGCAGCCGATGGTGGCATCCACTGCGCCTGCCGCAAGCCGGCCGATGGCCTGTTGCGCCAGGCAGCGGCCGCACACGGCCTCACGCTGCAAGGCTCGTGGATGATCGGCGACATCCTCAACGACGTGGAGGCCGGCCGGCGCGCGGGGTGCCAGACCATCCTGATCGCCAATGGCAACGAGACGCTGTGGCAGCCGGGGCCGCTGCGCGTACCGGACTACATCGTCGGGCGCTTTGACGAGGCGGCTGCCATCGTGATTGCACAGCAGGGCTGGCACGCGGCCCACGCGCAACACCTGAGGGCGGTCGCATGATCCCAGCCGGCATTCCCGGGCGCCGCGCCGTGTGGGCCAACGCGAGCCGCATCCTGTGTGTGCGGCCCGACAACCTGGGCGACGTGGTGATGACCACGCCCGCCTTCCACGCGCTCAAGGCCGACCAGCAAACGCGCCACGCGAGCCGTCATCTCACGTTGCTGACGTCGCGCTCGGGCGCCACAGCCGCACCGCACCTGTCCGACATCGACGATGTGATCGTCTGCGATGTGCCGTGGGCCAAGCACGCCAACGCGGCCGACGCCGAGCGGACGCGCGCGCTGGTCGACACCCTGCGCGACGGCGCGTTCGACGCTGCGGTCATCTTTACCGTGCACACGCAGAATCCGTTGCCGGCCGCCATGCTGTGCTTTCTGGCGGGCATTCCGCTGCGCCTCGCCCATTGCCGCGAGAACCCGTACGCGTTGCTGACCGACTGGATTGCCGACCCCGATGCACGCATTGCCGCCACCGCCCCTGGCGACGTGCGCCACGAGGTGCGCCGCCAACTGGACCTCGTGCAGCACGTGACCGACGTGGCTGCGCATCTGCCGCATCGGCTGCGCTTCAACGTACGCGCGGCGGACCGCGACGCCGTGCGCGCCAAGCTGGCCGAGCGGGGCGTGCCCACGGATACGCCGTGGATCGTCCTGCACCCGGGCGCGACCGCGGCCTCACGGCGCTATCCGCCCGATCGCTTTGCGCATATCGCCTGCACGCTGGCAAACCGCTATGGCTGCCCGGTGCTGGTGACCGGTGCGCCCACCGAGGCGGAACTGGTGCGGCAGGTGTGCCTGCCGGGGCTGATTGCCGGACAGCGGGTGCTGAACCTGGCCGGCGCGCTCACGCTGGGCGAGCTGGCGGCGCTCATCGAAGGTGCGGCGCTGCTGGTGTCCAACAACAGCGGCCCCGTGCACTTGGCCGCCGCCACGCAGACACCGGTGGTTGATCTCTACGCCCTGACCAATCCGCAGCACACGCCATGGGCTGTACCGCACGCGGTGCTCTCGCACCAGGTGCCTTGCCGCTATTGCTACCGCAGCGTGTGCCCGCTCGGCCATCAGGCTTGCCTGACCGGCGTGACGGAAGAGGAAGTGGTGGCCGCCGCGCACCCGCTATGGCAGTCGTCGCGCGTGGCGCGGGCGTTATGGCCTGCCCCCGCCATGTCTGCGTTGCCTGAATCGAATGCGCCAACGCCGGTCGCCTGAGCGTTGCGCATGACTTCACCTGACTGAACCGATTGACGGAGCCCCCGCATGGAAGCCAAACCGCGCTACACCCTCGGCATCAACGCGGCGTATCACGATTCTTCCGCCACGCTGGTGCGTGACGGTGTGGTGATTGCCGCCGCTGAAGACGAACGCTTCACGCACGTCAAGCACGCCAAGCGGCCGGTGCCCTTTTCCACCTGGCAGCTGCCGTATCACGCCATCGATTACTGCCTGGCCGAAGCCGGTATCGACCTCGCGCGCGTGGATCAGGTCGCCTATTCGCTGGACCCGGCCCTGCTGACCGACCTGCAGGCGCAGACCCATATCGCGCTGCCGCTGCAGCCCTCGGCCCAGATGGATCTGCCCCCCGGCGCCGCGCCGTGGGACCCGCTGTTTCTCTCGTACGTGCTGAACGCCCCGCGCCAGCTTGCCGACGGTGCACCGCATCACCTGCAGGCGCGCTTCGCCAACGTGACGCACACGGGGCCGTTCCGCTGGTCGTTTGTCGAGCACCACCTGGCGCACGAGGCCAGTGCATTCCTGGCAGCCCCGTTCGACGACTGTGCCGTGCTCACCATGGATGGACGCGGCGAGCGCGCAACCACTTCCTACGGCCTCTTCCACAACGGCGAATACACACGCCTGCAGCAAGTGGATCTGCCGCACTCCCTCGGTCTGCTCTATGAAGAGGTGACGGACTACCTGGGCTTTCTACGCTCGTCCGACGAGTACAAGGTGATGGCGCTGGCCTCGTACGGGGAGCCGCGCTATGTCGACGCATTTCACGAGATGGTGCGGGTCGAGACGGACGGCCGCTACACCGTGGCACCGCTGCGCCTGGAAGAGCGCTTCGGCCCGCCGCGCCAACGTGGCGGCCCAATGGAACCGCGCCACTTTGACATCGCCCGTTCGCTCCAGCAGGTGCTGGAAGAGACCGTGCTGACGATGAGCCAGTGGCTGCATCAGGCCACGGGCGCGCGCAACCTGGCCATGGCCGGCGGCGTGGCGCTCAACTGCGTGATGAATGCGCGCATACGCGACCGCGGCCCGTTCGAAAACGTCTGGGTACAACCGGCGGCAGGCGATGCCGGCACGTCGCTTGGCGCAGCGCTATGGACGGACTATCAGACACGCGGCAACAAGCAGCGCCTGTGGAAGATGGACCACGCCTATCTCGGCCCGTCGTATGCCGATGAAGAGATCGAGCAATTCCTCACATGGTCCAAACTGCCGTTCGAGCGCCTGGACAACATTGCCGAGCAGACCGCCGAGCTGCTGGCGCAAGGGCAGGTGATCGGCTGGTTCCAGGGGCGCATGGAGTTCGGCCCGCGCGCCCTGGGTGCGCGTTCGATCCTTGCCTCGCCCATCCCCGCCGACATGCAGGCGCGGCTCAACGAGATCAAGGACCGCGAGGACTTCCGCCCCGTCGCCCCGGTGGTGATGGAAGAGCGCGCCGCCGACTGGTTTGTCGGAGCGCAATCCGCGCCGTTCATGCTGTTCATCTTTGACGTGCGGGAAGACCGCGCCACGCAGATCCCGGCCGTGCGCCATGTTGACGGCACCGCGCGCGTGCAGACCGTCAACCGCAGGCAGCTTCCGCTGTACTACGACCTGCTGGCTGCGTTCGAGCGTCGCACCGGCGTGCCGATCCTGGTGAACACATCGTTCAATACGCGCGGCGAGCCGATGGTCTGCAGCCCACGCGATGCGGTGGAATCGTTCTGGACGTCGCCGC
The DNA here is from genome assembly GCF_021173085.1 of Ralstonia wenshanensis. NCBI lineage: Bacteria > Pseudomonadati > Pseudomonadota > Betaproteobacteria > Burkholderiales > Burkholderiaceae > Ralstonia > Ralstonia wenshanensis. Next base: position 1,206,667 of record NZ_CP076412.1, on the reverse strand, counting down.
TCGATGCGCTGGTCATCGGGCCGTTCCTGCTGCGCAAGACGGCCGTCCGCCCGGACCAAACGCAAGCACAGGAAGACGGCGCCGTGCGCAATGTCGACGGCCTGCGGCGCGTTCCCGGCCTGGCGGGGGTCGCATGAACCAGCCGATGCCGTTTGACGTGTCGTCAGTGACGCCGGCGCAGGCAGCGCCAGCTATGTCGATCGTCATTGCCACATGGCGGCGGCCGCAGATGCTGCAACGCTGCCTGGACGGCCTGCTGGCCCAGACGTTCGACGCGCGCCGGCTGGAGTTGGTGGTGGCTGACGATGGCCCCGACGACGCCACCCGCGCCGTCGTGGACGGCTTTGCCGCAGCGGCCCCCGGCTGGCGTGTGCGGTACGTGCCCGTGCGCGAAACGCAGGGCCCCGCCGCCGCACGCAACCGCGGCTGGCGCGCCGCCACGGGCGACATCATCGCCTTTACCGACGACGACACCATTCCCGCGCCCACATGGCTGGCCGAAGGCTGGCGCATCATGACCACGCCCGAAGACGCTGGCGGTGCCGACGGAAGCGCACCGCCTGACGCCGCGACCGGCGCTGTGCGCATGCCGTTGCCCACACGCCCCACCGATTACGAACGCGACGCCAGCGGCCTCACCCGCGCCGAATTCGTCACCGCCAACTGCTTCGTGCGGCGCACGATGCTCGAACGCATCGGCGGCTTTGATGAACGCTTTCGGCTGGCGTGGCGTGAAGACTCGGATCTGCAGTTCCGCATCCTGGATGCGGGCGGGCGCATCGTGCACGCACCGCGTGCATTGATGCACCACCCGGTGCGGCCTGCGCCGTGGGGCGTAAGCGTGTCGCAGCAGCGCAAGGTGTTTTACGACGCGCTGCTCTACAAGAAGCATCCGCAGCGCTACCGCTCACGCATCCGTCCGGTGCCGCCATGGCATTACTACGCCATGGGCGCCGCCGCGGTGATTGCGCTCGCTGCGCTGGCTGCGCATCTGCCTTGGGTGGCTGCTGCAGCCGCCATGGTCTGGCTGGCGCTCACGCTGCGCTTCACCGCCATGCGGCTGCGCGGTACCGCACACACCGCGCGGCATGTGCTTGAAATGTTTTGGACATCCATCGCCATTCCGCCGCTGGCGCTGTACTGGCGCATTCGCGGTGCATGGCATTTCCGGGTCTGGTTCCTATGACGCCCGCTGCTGAACTCCTGCGCGGCGCACGCCGCATTGCCGTCTTCCGCGCCTTGCAACTGGGCGACATGCTGTGCGCCGTGCCAGCGCTGCATGCGTTGCGGGCCGCTGCGCCACAGGCGCATATCACGCTGGTCGGTCTGCCGTGGGCGTGCCAGTTTCAACAGCGCTATGCCGATCTGCTCGACGACTTTGTCGCCTTTCCGGGCGGCGAGGGCTTTCCGGAAGCCGGGCCCGCCGATGCGGATGCCACACACGCGTTCTATGCCGGGATGCGGGCCCGCTGCCTGGATGTCGCCGTCCAGTTGCACGGCAGCGGGCCGCAATCCACCGAAGTGGTCCGCCAGTTTGGCGCGCACCATGTGTTCGGGTTTCAGCCCAGTGGCGTGATCGCACGGCACGCCAACGCAGGGTTGCTCCCTTGGCCGACGCAGTTGCCCGAGGCGCAACGCCTGCTGGCGTTGCTCAATCACCTGGGGGCACCAGCGGTGCCGGCCACACCGGATTTTCCGCTTGGGCGCGACGACTATGCCGAAGCGCTGGCACTGCTGCGCCATCAAGCCCTGGACCGCGATCGCCTTGTCTGCTTGCACCCCGGCGCCCGCATGCCCACGCGGCGCTGGTGGCCGGAGCGCTTTGCGGCGGTAGCCGACACGCTCATCGTCAGCGGTTTCCATGTGGCGTTCACGGGTGCGCCATCGGAAGCGGCGCTTGTTGAAGAGGTTCGCGGCCACATGCGCCAGCGTTCGGCGTCGGTGGTGGGGCAGACCTCGCTCGGTGGGCTCGCGGCGCTGTTGCGTCTGGCGCGCCTGCTGATCTGCAACGACACCGGCGTCTCGCACGTGGCGGCAGCCGTGCGTGCGCCCAGCCTTGTCATTGCCTGCGGCAGCGACGTGGAGCGCTGGGCGCCGGCGGACCGCACGCTGCACCGCGTGCTGGCGGCACACCCGCCCTGCCGCCCCTGCATGCACTGGACCTGCCCCACGGACCATGAATGCGCGCGCGATGTGACGGTGCACCAGGTGCTGGATGCGGCGTATGCCGCGCTGTTCGACCCCGATGTGCACCTGCGCGCGTCGCACGCGCCGCAGCCAGCCGACACTCCCACCGCATCGCACACGACCGAGAATTCGACCTCATGAACCACCCGACGCGACAACGCCTGCGTATCCTGACGTGGCACGTGCACGGCAACTACCTGTACTACCTGTCGCAGGTGCCGCACGACTTCTATCTCGTGACGCGCCCGCCCGACGCCTCAGGGCGGGTGCCGCCGGGTTATGCGGGCAAGGTGGGCGCGCTGCCCTGGGGTGACAACGTGCACGAGGTGCCGTTCGACGCCGTTGCGGGGCAGCACTTCGATGCGGTGCTGTACCAATCCCGCGCGCAATGGGAAAGCGATCGGCTGTCGGTGCTGAGTGCCGCGCAGCGCGCGTTGCCGACGATCTATCTCGAACACGATCCGCCCCAGGAACACCCGACCAACACCCGGCACTGGGTGCAAGACCCCAATGTGCTGCTGGTGCACGTGACGCCATTCAACGCGCTGATGTGGGACAGCGGCATCACGCCAACGCGCGTGATCGAACACGGTGTGCACCTGCCCGTGCCGGCGCGCTACAGCGGCGAACTGGAGCGCGGCATCGTCGTCGTCAATCATCTGCACAAGCGCGGGCGCCGGCTGGGTGCAGACGTGTTCCACTCACTGCGCCAGCGCGTGCGGCTCGATCTGGTCGGCATGGGCGCGGAAGAGGCAGGGGGCATCGGTGAAGTGGGCAATCTCGCCCTGCCCGCCTTCTGCGCGCGCTACCGCTTCTTCTTCAACCCGATCCGCTACACCAGCCTGGGACTGGCCGTGGTGGAAGCCATGACGATCGGCATGCCAATCGTCGGGCTGGCCACCACGGAGATGAGCACCGTCATCCGCAACGGCGACAACGGCTACGTCGATACCAGCCCCGATGCGCTGGCCGGCGTCATGCAGACGCTGTTGCGCGACCCGGCACTTGCCCGCCGCTGGGGCGACGCCGCACGCGAGACGGCGCGCACACGTTTCGGCATAGACCGCTTTGTCGCCGATTGGCTGAACGCATTTGCCACCGTCATGGAAAACAGAAGGGAGGCGGCATGAGACACCACGGAGATGCACATCACCCCGGCCACCCCGAACCGCACCACTACTGGCGCGACCAACGCCGCGTGCTGGTCACGGGCGGCGCGGGCTTTCTCGGCTCGCACCTGTGCGACCGCCTGCTGCGCGACGGGCACGATGTGCTGTGCGTCGACAACTTCTACACCGGCACCAAGCGCAATATCGCTCACCTGCTGGGGCACCCGCGCTTCGAAGTGCTGCGCCATGACGTGACCTTCCCGCTGTATGTGGAAGTGGACGACATCTACAACCTGGCCTGCCCCGCCTCACCCATCCATTACCAGCACGATCCGGTGCAGACCACCAAGACGAGCGTGCATGGTGCGATCAACATGCTGGGGCTGGCGAAGCGGGTAGGTGCGCGCATTCTGCAGGCATCCACCAGCGAGGTGTACGGCGACCCGCATGAACATCCGCAAACCGAAAAGTACTGGGGCAACGTCAACCCCATCGGCGTGCGCTCGTGCTACGACGAGGGCAAGCGTTGCGCCGAGACACTCTTCATGGACTACCGCCGCCAGCATGGCCTCGACGTCAAGGTGGCGCGCATCTTCAACACGTATGGCCCGCGCATGCACCCGAACGATGGGCGCGTGGTCTCCAACTTCATCATGCAGGCGCTGGCCGGCGAGCCCATTACGCTCTATGGCGATGGCCGCCAGACACGGGCCTTCTGCTATGTGGACGATTTGATTGACGCAATGGTGCGGCTGATGAACACGCCGGCGGAATTTGCAGGACCGGTCAACGTAGGAAACCCGGTGGAATTGAGCATGCTCGATATTGCGCGGCAGATTGTGGCTTGCACACGCTCGACATCGGAACTCGTATTCCACCCGCTGCCGCAGGACGACCCGACGCAGCGTTGCCCCGACATCACGCTGGCCCGCGATGTGCTCGGGTGGGAACCCCGCACTGCGCTTGAAGTAGGGCTGGCGCGCACGGTGGAGTATTTCCGGCAGCAGTTCTTCCTCGCGCCGATGCCGGTGCTTGCCTGATGTTCGCGCCGCCAGCCCGCGTTAGCCGACCGACAGCGTGGGGATGGCGCGGCGTCGCTGGCGGTCTGCGTCCATCTGCCGCCACAGCGCCACGGTGGTGGGCTGCACGGTATGCCGGCGCAACAAGGTGCGCGGCAGGCGGACCAACGCGGCGGGCAATGCCTCCGCAAGCACGCCTTGTTCGGCCATCGCACGTATCGCCCGGCCGGTGACCCGCCACGCGAGGTCCAGCGGCAACCGAAGCCAGGCGCTCAGCAACTCGTTGCGCGTGAGCAGCGCCCGTCGCTGCATCACGTCTCGCACCGGCGAGGGGTTGTGGTGCGTGACCACCTCCCGGCAGTAGACGATACGCCAGCCTGCGTCGACCAGGTCGAGCGCCAGCACGCTTTCTTCGCCGCCGATAAAGAGGTCGCGCCGGTAGCCACCCGCCTCGGTAAATGCGCGCGTGCGCGCCACGCACGCCCCGGCCATGAAGCCGAGCAGCGCGGGGCCCGGCAGACCGTCGGCGGGCAGTGTGCTGGTGGCCATGGGTTCGCACGCGGTGTCGTCGCGGCGCGTGGGGCCAACCACCACGTGCGCCGCCACCACGCCCACCGATGGGTACCGCTGCAGCACATCGACCGCGCGTGCCACGGAGCCCGGGAGCCACGCGGTGTCGTCATCGCAGAAGGCAACGTACGGCGTGTCGACGGTGGCCACGCCAAAGTTGCGGCCGGCCGCGCCGTAGTTGCGCGGCGCACGCACGATGGCAACGTCGGGAAAGCGCGCGGCGATCTGGTCGGCGGTGCCGTCGGTCGAGCCGTTGTCCACCACCACGATGGGCCACGGTTCCTCCAGCGCCACCAGCTTGCCAAGCGTCTCGAGCACGGTGGCCGCGCGGTTGTACGTCAGCACGACGATGGAGCACGGTGCCTGCGCCCGGCGGGCGTCATCCAGCGGTTGCATGATCGGATTCTCCTTGCTTGGGTTCCAGCAGCCAGAAGCGTTCGGGCTGGTGCAGGTCTTCCACACCGCCGGGGCCGAAGACGCGCAGCTGGCTGGCGTAACAGGCCACGGCGCGACGCTTCCGGCGGCCATCGGCGGCCGTGACAGGCGACACCGGCGTGGCAACGATGTCCTGCGCAGCCAGCGCAACGATACGGTCCTGCACGGCGCCGCGCCCGCGCCGGTACAGCGCATCCTCATAGCCGATCCAGAGGCGTTGCGGCACCTTACGCATCAGCATCAGGGCCGCTTCGTGCACGAGTACGTGATCGCTGTGGAACAGCCCCAGCGGCACAAACACCGCATCTGCCGTGCGCTTTTCCACCAGGCGGTAGAGCGCCCGCTCCAGCTCCGTCACGGTGGGCGTCTGCCCGTACTGGCTGTCGCAAAAGCCGAGGTGGTGCACCGTGGCGCTCACCTGCGCATGCGCCTGCGCGTCTTCCTGCCGGCGCGCGGCTACCGCTTCATTGGAATCGGCAAAGCCGGCGTCGCGATCCCACGCCGTCGACACGGGCGTTGGCGGCGCGCCGCCGAACACCGTGACGGTACGGCTGCCGTGATGCACAGCCAGCAAGGCGCCGCACGAGAAGATCGCGTCGTCAAAGTGCGGCGAAATCACCAGCACCGGCCCCAGGCTGGCGACGCGATCATGCAGCTCCCGACTCATGCCCGTGAGGCGCGGGGCGTGCGGGCGCCATCGGTGGCTTGCGGGTCGAGCTTCACCTTCATCCAGCCCGGCTCGCGCGTGTCGAAGGCGCGGTAGGCGTCGAGTGCCGCCGCCATCGGCTCGCGCACCGACAACACCGTCGCCGGATCAATGGCGCCCGTGCGGACCAATTCCACGAGCTTGGGCAGATAGCGCCGGTGGTTGCAGTTGCCCATGCGGATGGTCAGGTTCTTGTTCATCGCCATGCCGATGGGAAACGTCGTGTCGTTGGGCGGGTACACGCCGATGATCGACAGCGTGCCTGCCTTGGCCAACCCTTCGACCGCCCAGCGCAGCGCTTGCGATGGGGCGTCGCCGGCTTGCCACGGCGCGTTCTCGTTCGCGTCGGAGACGGCGCCCGTGCCGCGCGCTTGCGGGGTGGTGGCCTTGCGCTCGGCGGCAAAGGCCTCGGTGGTCTTGTCGTCAGGGCGGGCGGGGCCGTGGTCGGCATGCTGGGCATCCACACCCACGGCATCGACGGCGCAATCCACACCAATGCCGCCCGTGAGCCGGCGCAACGTCTGCACGGGGTCTTCACGCTCGAAGTCGATCACCTCGGCGCCTTGCGCGCGGGCCATGTCGAGCCTGTCGGCCACATGGTCCACCGCAAAGATGCGCCCGGCCCCCATCAACTTGGCCGA